>JACKAT010000005.1 GCA_020634935.1 Anaerolineales bacterium | reverse complement strand
TTTGTTATTAAAAACCTTAATTATACGGGATTTCACCGACTCTCAGTGCTTCACCTGAGACCGAGTGGACTGGCGACAGGCTAAAGTCAACTAACAGGATACAAAATTTCAGCGCCGTTCACTAATTTCAGCGACCTCAGCGATTCGGCGCCTGTTTCAAACCCCGTCCTCGCCTTGCTGCGCCCGCACTACCTTACGCAGTTCATCGATGACCACCGGCTCACCTGTGGCCTCATCCAGATAGTACCAATGTTCCCAACCATTACAGGGAGCTTGGCGGATGGCTTGACCGACCTGGTGGATCGAACCGGTATAGCCGTTGTGTTTGATCTGGCCGTTGGCTAAGACCGTGGCGGCGATATCGACCCGTTTGCCGAAGAACAGCTTTTGGCCCGGCTCGACCAGACCCTGCTGCAACAAAGCGCCGAAGGGGATGCGCGGTTGGCGGCGTTTCCTGGGAAAGGTGTAGACGATTTCGTCATACGAAGGGGGATCGATGGCGGCCAACCGTTGGCGGGCGACTTCGATGTAGCGTTCATCCTGTTCGATACCGATCCAGCGGCGATGCAGCTTTTTGGCAACCGCGCCGGTGGTGCCGGTCCCGAAAAAGGGATCGAGAACCACGTCGCCGGGGTTGGAACTGGAGAGGATGACCCGGTAGAGCAGCGCTTCCGGTTTTTGGGTGGTGTGGGCTTTGGAGCCGTCGACTTTGAGGCGCTCCTTGCCGGTGCAGAGGGAGATGTGCCAGTCGCTGCGCATTTGCAAATCGCCGTTGAGCGATTTCATAGCCCGATAATTAAAGGTGTAGGGTGCGCCCTTGATTTTTTGCACCCATATTAGGGTTTCCTGGGCGTTAGTGAAGCGCACGCCCCGGAAGTTGGGCATCGGGTTGGTTTTAATCCAGACTACGTCATTCAGAATCCAGTAGCCTAAATCCATTAAGATGGCGCCAACCCGAAAAATATTATGGTAACTGCCGATCACCCACAAGGTGCCGTCGTCTTTCAGCACGCGCCGGCAGGCTTGCAGCCAGGCGTGGGTGAATTGGTCATACGCCGCGAAATCCTCGAACTGATCCCACCGATCGTCCACCGCATCGACTTTGGTCATGTTGGGCCGCCATAACTCCTGCTGAAGCTGGAGGTTGTAAGGAGGGTCGGCAAAGATCAGATCTACGGATTTTTCCGGAAACCGATCTAAAATCTCCAAGCAATTTCCCTGAATAATATGATCGAGCGGCAACGGTTGGCTGTTCACGCGAGACTCCACTTTAGCAAAAGTTTATGGTAAACTATATCTTGTGGTAAGTTAGGGCTAGAACCTCAAGATATAGGGGGTATAGCCAAATAATAGGCAACGGCCTTGTCAACATTCTGATTTGTGGTATAATCTTATTATATTATGAAAAGTAGTTATGACAAGTTGGAATCTAGAAGCTGCTAGAGAGGAACGGGTGTATCTATGGCCGTATCACTAGACTTAGCCATTTCTGCCATTCGCGCCGGGCGTCGAGAAGAGGGACGCCAACTGCTCAATTTGGTCATTCAACAAAATCCAAACGATGATAAAGCCTGGCTGTGGATGAGCAGCGTGGTTGACAGCGATGATCAGCGAGCGCGCTGCCTGTACCACGTGCTGGCTATCGATCCGGAAAATGAGCTGGCCCGGAAAGGCTTGCAGCGCCTGGGTATCGTGGTGTCCGATTCGCGTCCGGTCAAGATTCCCCGCGACTCCCAGCCGGTTCAGGTGGCCAAACCCACGCTGGCCGGCAGACAAACACCGCCCCAGTTGATGGCGCCCTCGCCGCAACCCACCCCAGCAGCCCCAGCGGCTCAACGGCGGCCGTTCCTGGTTAACCCCGAAATCGTGACCAAGGAACTGCCGTTTACGCCGGTTCAAGCCCAAAATGTACCGGTTAAGGCCTCGCCTTCAATCTTGAGCATCGATGTCGAAGCGGTGTCGGTTGATGAGGCTCAGCCTGAAGCGGCCAAGCCCGATGAGAGTCCGGTCGCTCCGCCTGTGCAAAAAGAAGCCGCTCCGAAAGAGGCTTTCCCGGCCTCGCGTTACACGGAGACGCAGAAGTTGGTTGAACCGGAGTGGGTCAAATCGATGATCAATGGCCAGAAAGAACCGGTTCCAGAAGAGGAGTCTAAAAAACAGCCTAAGTCGCCGCTCGAGGCAGCTAAGTCATCAAACCAGGCTAAACCGGTCAAATCCAAACATCCGGCGCCCAAGCCGCCGACGGCGTCGCCCGATCCTGGCCGCAGTAAATCAAATGGTCAGCGTCGCCGGCCGCAGCCGGACAATCCCGCGTTTGGCCCTAATATGCCGAATCGAGATACTCGCCCATCACAGCCGGTGCCAGTTATCCCGCCCCCCCATCAGGGTATGCCCTCCCCCTATGGTCAAATGCCCCCGCAGGCTGGCCATTCTCAGGTAACGATGGGCATGCCGAGTCAGCCGCAGTACCCTATGCCGCCCCATTCTCAGATGACGATGGGCATGCCGATGTCGTCCTATGGCGATCCGGGCCGGCCGCCGTCGGAACCTATGCCGGCGATCCATTCCAACAGCACGCTGGGGATGATGCCGTACCCTTATCCTCAATCGCCGCCCAATATGGGTTTTCACTCCAATATCACTATGATGATGCCAACTATGAGCGAAAGCGAAGCCAGAGCCCGCTTGGCCGGGACCCACCCCATCCCGGTAACCGATGCCTCGGCGATGGCGCTCCATGCGGGTATGGGCTACGGTTTCGCCGGTTCGCCCCGGCTAGAGCCGGATTACGATCAAGATGATGCCGGCAGCGATGAGATCAATATTTTAGCCGTGATCATTTTTGGCACGTTGTCAGTGACAGCGCTGGGTGGGTTTGGGATGCTAATTCTCCTGTTGTTTACCGCGCCGCCGGCCTAAATGAGCGGTGGTTAGACCATAGCCAGGGTTCGCCAGGCTTTGATTAAACGCCAGCGCAGGTCGGTTCGGTCCAGATGCAATTCAAAACGATCCCCGTTCGGAATTTCGACCAGCACGTGCCGGCCGTCGTCAGTTTGCCACTGCCGCCCCACACTGACAACCGTATATTGTTGATCGCGCCAATCGAACTGGCGCGGGTTAATTTCCCCCATGGCATTGATGGTGGCCATCATTGCAATGGGATCGTTGAAGTATTCGATATCAATCATAGTGGTTCCTTTCAAGAGATATTTTAGTGAGAGCCGGCTTTGATACCAAATGAATATCGGATATGCAGGACTAACCGGTCAAAATTGTCAAAATCCGACAATTCTGCCAATCTGGGCTAAGCTTAATCACCCTATAATTTGAAAATAGTGGCACGGAAATAGTGATGAATGGTCCGTCTCTCCCAGCCCGAAACAAATGGGATCGCCGTTACGCCGGCCGTACCCTCGAAGATTTAACGGAACCCACGCCATTTTTGATTAGCTGTCTGCCTGAACTGCCCATAACCGGGCTGGTCTTGGATGTCGCTGCCGGCGACGGCCGCCATTCGTTTATTCTGGCGCAGCGAGGGTTGCGCGTCGATGCGGTGGATATTTCCTGGCAAGGGCTGCGTTTGGCCCGGCAGCGAGCCGCTCAGGCGGACTTGTGGCCCGGTTCGATTCAATTTGTCGTGGCTGATCTGGAACTCGCCTGGCTGCCGCTTCGAGTCTATGATGTGGTTTTGGTCTCATTTTTTCTGTTTCGCCCGCTTCTACCGGTAATTAAGGATCGATTACGGCCCGGCGGGTGGCTGCTGTACGAAACGCGGGTTGAGCCGCTGCCCGATAACCCGTTAGCCAGTCAGCGCCGGGATTTTTGGCTGAAACCGCGCGAACTGCTGGACACATTTTCCGATTTCGACGTCCTGCGTTATGATGAAACGCATCGTCATCGACCGGGGGGATGTCGGGGAGGGGTAACGGCTCGGCTGATGGCGCGAAAACCTGTTAGCGAAAGTTATGGCTAATCCGTAATTAGCCATCGCTTCTAGCGATTCGATTTACAATTTTGGATTCACGAATAGGCTTGGGTCAAACAAATCTGATCAAAAGTCGGTCATCTTAAATCGCCAATCGATGGCGAGTCTGAACGTACTTATTACCCTCCTGGCAAAGCTATGTCTACAGCCACTGTTAAAATTGACCTGCATATGCATACTTGCGTTTCTAAAGACGGAGCGCTGCGACCGGCAGATGTAATCAGCATTGCCAAGCAGCGGGGTCTGGATCGCATCTGCATTACCGATCACAACAGTATCGATGGGGCGCTGGCAGCGCAGGCCATCGATCCCGATTTTGTGATTGTCGGTGAAGAAATCTTAACCGAACATGGGGAGATTCTGGCCTTTTTTGTCAAAGAACGGGTGCCACCTCGATTATCTCATCAGGAAACCCTTGATCGCCTGGAGGCGCAAGGCGCGGTCATTAGCGTCTCCCATCCGTTTGACCGGCATCGAAACCAGCCCTGGACAGAGGCTTTATTGGGGGCGATTGTGTCTCGGATCGATGCGATTGAAGGGTTTAATGCCCGGTCAATCCACAGCAGCGATAATGATAAAGCTAAGGCTTTTGCGCTGGCGCACCACCTGCCGATAACGGCCGGCAGCGATGCCCATACCGGCATGGAGATCGGGGCGGCCTATCTGGAGATACCGGCCTTTACCACCGCCGAGGAGTTTAGAGCCAATTTGCCACAAGCTAAGGTTCACGGCCACTTAAGCCCCAGTTGGGTACACTTTTTCTCGGTCATTAATACGCTGCGCAGCCGCTGGGGGTTGAAACCGACCTTAAGTTGAGATAACATGATTGATCCGACAGATATTCGTCTGGAAGATAAGGTCCGGATGCGCAAGCCGCATGCCTGCGGTGGCACAGATTGGCAGGTGGTTCGCCTGGGAACCGATATTGGTATCGTATGTTTGACCTGTCAGCGTCGGGTATTGCTGCCGCGCAGTAAGTTTGCCAAAGGAGTTAAAGTATTCCTCTCCCGTGGTCCTGAAGTCCCGCCGCTGCCGTCGATACTCTGATGAAGATGTACACGACCAAAAGGGTTCTTGGCTGACAGCGCGGGGTTATGGTACAATGCACAGCGTGTTTTTGTTAATATGCTAGCTTATCTTTAATAATCAGGTTAATGAATGAAGACAAAAGATAGCCAGTCTTCATGGATCGCTTTTGGGCTATTTTACGCTATTCTACTGCTAATCGTATCGGTGCTTGATACGGTCAACCACACCTTTAGTTTCCTGTTGTTTATGACTCAGGTGGGCTTGATTACAGTTGGTGTTGGGGTGTTTGCGGCTGTCGCGATTGTCGCCCCTGATCTATCGGCGATGCGGAGTATCCTATTAGCGTTTACAGTGGGCATTTTGACCATTATTCCGGCCGTTTTGATGGGCTTGGGCCAAATTCCCGGCTTGTGGCCGCAATATTTCTATATTGCCTTTGGGATGGCTGCCGGAAGTTTACTAACATTTTTTTCACTGTGGTATGCCCGCCGCATTACCACTCAAAATCAATCAGATTTGGAGAAAAAGGAATTTGATTGACACTTTACAACCCATAATTAAATGTAGCGTCGGTATTACGGCTCATAATGAAGAGGCCAATATCAGCGAAATTATCGATGCGGTAATAACTCAGCGCCTTCATCAAGTGCAAATTACCGAGATCATCATTGTCGCCTCCGGTTGTACCGATCGGACCGTTGAGATCATTGAATCATACATGACCCATGAACCCCGCCTGAAGCTTTTTATTCAGGAAAGGCGGGAAGGCAAGACCAGCGCTATTAATATCTTCTTGAAACATGCTCAAGAAAATATCTGCGTCCTCGAAAGCGGTGATACCATCCCTCATGAAGATGCCATTGAAAATATGGTGCGCATGTTTAACGACCCGGCAGTGGGTATGACCGGGGCGCACAAAGTGCCGGTAAACACCCCGGAACATATTATTGGCTTGTTGTCTCACCTGCGCCTGAAAATGGAGCACCAACTTTGCCTGGAAATTCCCCGGTTAGGCGAGTTAATCGCCTTCCGCAAGCTGTTCGATGAAATTCCGCCCGATGTGGCTATGGATGAAGCCTTTGTTGAGGCGCTGGTGATCAAACGCGGTTTGCAAGTGCGTTACGCGCCGGACGCGGTGGTATTCAATATGGGGCCAGAAACGCTTGGTGATTTCGTTAAGCAGCGCCGTCGAAACCACGCCGGACATTTGCACCTCCGGGCCAAATATGGTTATGAGGTCTCCAGTATGGGGTCGCCCCGGTTGGCCAAGCTGGCCTTGGAAGAAATTTGGGGGGCGCTGCAACTGATTTGGGTCTTGGGCGTTCTGGCCGCGCTTGAAGGGTACTCACGGCTGCTGGGCTGGTGGGATTACAAAATCCACAAAAAAACCCACGTGGTTTGGGATATTGCCTGGACTACCAAAGAGGTCAAACGGCCGATTAATGTTCAGGGTATCAATATCACCTCCCCCCATTCCCCCTCAAAGCGGGTTGAATAACGCCCTTTGATAAGCGGTGGATTTTTGTCAGAGAGGAATTGATTTTGAAAGAAAAGCTGACTACAGCGGTTAAGGCAGCGATCAGCCTGGGGTTGATGGCCTATCTTTTTTACCGCTTCTTATCCGATCCCCAGGATCGAGCCGTTTTATTTGACACACTGACTACAGCCAATTACGGGTATCTATTCTTGGCATTGGCCTTATATGTCGTCGCGGTGATTACCAACGCGATCAAATGGTATATTCTGCTGCGGGCGCAGGGTATTCCCGTGCCGCTGAAGGCCGTTACCAACTACACCTTTGTCGGATTTTTCTTCAATAACTTTTTGCCCGCTAACGTCGGTGGCGATGTCATGCGGGGGTTTGGCCTGGCGCGCTACACCGAACGCAGCGCCGAGGCAGCGGTCTCGGTGATTGTGGATCGGATTATCGGGTTGGCGGCCTTTATGTTTACGGCGGTGGTGGCGGCCTTAATCGCGGTCAACATCCTGCCCCGGCAGGGTCAGCTTGGCGATAACGCGATCATCCAAAATTTGGTACAAGTTGAGATTATTTCCATCGTGGGCATGGGGGTCATTGCCGGCGGGTTTGCCGTGCTGCTCAGCCATCGACTTCGCAAGCTGGTCGGTAAAATTTTTGAAATCAGCTTTCTGACTCCGTTGCAGCCGCTCTACCAGCGCATTTCTGACGCCTTTGAGGCCTATCGCTATCAGTACAGCGCCCTGTTTTGGGCATTTTGTGTGGGCGTTGGCACCGTGCTGCTGACCGGCGTGGTAGACGTGGCGATTGTAGCCGGTTTACATGGAGAAATCTCGCCGATTTACATTTTCCTCTTTAACCCCATTATTGCGGTTACGCTCATCGCCCCGATTAGTATCGGCGGGTTGGGGGCGATGTCGGCTTTGTATGTTTACTTTTATGGCTTAGTGGGTGTACCGGAAACACTGGCGTTTGCTCTGTCATTGATCAAGCAGGCTATCACCTATTTAGGCAGTTTGCCAGGCGGGTTGTTGTGGCTTAAAAATCGCCACCGCAGCGCCAACCCGGAGCGCGATGTTGTCGCCGTGGGCCGGCCATCGCCTTAGACAAATTCTCCAACCTGGCCCCTACCAAGTTGCTGCCCACCCGTCCTGAAAAAAGTGTAGCTTTAAACTTCGATAACCATCCCATCTGTTGCAATATGTATGGTACCGGAAAAATCACGCTGGACATCCTTTACTAGCGCGGCCATCAAATCGGCTGATTTAGGGCGAAAGTGAGTGAGGATCAGCTTTTTTGCGCCAGCTTGGGTCGCGATTTTGCCCACGTCTCCTGACGAGGCGATGACGTGTTCGGTTAACACCTCCATGCCCAGCGATTCGACCTCTTTAGACGCTAAATAGCAAGATAGAATCAACACATCGGCATTTTTAGCCATTTTGGTAAGGCCCGCACAGGCCACGGTATCACCGCCAATGCCGATCACCGCATTGTCGGCTTCGAGCCGATAGGCCAGACAGGGCCACTCCGCTTCGGATAGTCCTAGGCTGTTCCCGTGATTGATATATTGGGCATAGACGCGCTCTTGCTCCTGAAGGGCTACTAAACCCGGCGCCAAGTCAACCACTCGAACCAGGTGCCTGATGTCGATTGTATCCGGTGCGGTAAACAGGGTAAACGAAATATCACGAGCGTAAACGTGATTGAGTAGGGCCGCGACGATATTGGCTGTGCCGGGTGGTCCGAAGATGTTAATGGGCTGCTGGCGTCCATTGTGCCAGGCCGTCATCAAAAACTCGCCTAAATCACAAATATGGTCGTAGTGATGATGAGTAAGGAAGAGCGTGTCGATCCGAGTGGGATGGACTCCACTTTTGAGCAATTGGGCCGTTACACCTCGCCCGGCGTCGAACAAAAACGTCTTCAAGCCAAATTCAATTAAAATAGCGGTCGTGGCTGGGCGCTGTGGGTCAAGGATGGGGGTGCCAGTACCCAGCATCGTTATCTTCATATTTAACGTCTTTCCCTGGGGTAGCTGCTGGGGTTCGTCAGCAAGCGTTAGCTGTCCTCCGAAGGTTCCAGTTGTTTGTATTCGGTAATATCCTGAATGAAAACCTGGACCAAGTTGGGGTGAATGTAATTGTAGGTCGTAATAAAGTGGCGAGTTTCGCCCCGGCTAATCAGTTTGTAGGCCCCCTCTCGTTTGACCGTAACCCGGTCGGCGTAACAACGATGAAAGTCGGCCAAAACTTGGGGCCGATCTTTGAATACCTCGCTGGCCGGCCGCCCCATCAAATCGGCGATGCGACCATGGTTGGCTTTTTCGGCGGCAACGTTATAATCGACCATCACAAAATCGTCGCCAGCCCGCTGCCAGGAATAGGTAGGCACGGGGATGCCCTTATACTGCATTTTTAAACGGTTTTTTGTCTGGCGTAGTCTTTCCTCTTCGCGCTGCTGAATCTCTAACTTTTTGTGAAGCTGAGCCAGCTCCGCTTTCAAGGCGGCCAGGTCAGAGGCCGCCGGCTCTGGGGCTTGATCTTCTCGTTCTAACGCTATCTGGGCTTCAGCCAACTGCCTTTCGATTTCTTTTTGGTCGGTAATGTCCTGGATGTGAACAATGATCAAATTGGGCGGCAGATAATTATAAGTGGTCACAAAAAAGCGTATCTCACCTGAGGTAACCAATTGGTAGGGCGCCTCCCGAATAACGGTGGTTTTCTCGTCATAACAGCGTTGAAAATCGGCCAGCACCTGCGGCCGGTCGACAAAGATTTCGCTGACGGTTTTGCCAAAGAAATCGACAATACGGCCCATCGCTTTGGCGGCGGCATCGTTAAAATCGACCAGAATAAATTCGCCGCCGATCCGCTGCCACGAATAAGTGGGAATGGGTATGGTGCGATAATGCTCGCGCAGCCGGTCATCGATGCTGCTGGCAATCAGTTTTAAGCGCTCCTCATTTTCCCGGGCCTGCCGCTCGATCTGTTCTCGCTTGGCAATTTCGTAATGGAGAGCCTCTTTAAGCCGCTCCACCTCAGATGAGTTCTCGGTGGTTTGATCAATCTGCTCGCGATAGTGGGCCAAGTCGGCTTCCATCTGTTTGTAACGGCTGACATCTTCGATATGGACGATGATAAAATTAGGCGGCACAAAATTATAAGTGGTGATAAAATATTTGTTTTCGCCGGTCGTGATCAGTTGGTACGGCCCCTCGCGCCTGACAATCACTTTTTGGCGCGCGCAGGTATCAAAATCCTGCAATACCTCCGGTCGATTGCCGAATACCTCGCCGACCGTCAGGCCAACCATTTCGGCGATGCGACCCTGGCTTTCCCGGTTGGCGGCCTCGTTATAACCAACCAGAATATACTCGTCGCCTACTTTTTCCCAGGAATACGTGGGCACGGGGATGCCCTGAAACTGCGCCCGCAGCCGGGCTTGGCTCTGGCGTAGTTCCTGTTCAACTCGTTTTCGCTCACTCACCTCAAATCGCAGCGCTTCATTAGCGGTGGTTAAATCGCCAATTTGCTCGGTCATCAGCGCCCCCATGCGCCGCTGAGATTGCATGGTATCGGTTTCCAGCTCTTTTTGTTCGGTGAAGTTCTCTTTGACAAAGATATAGTTGGTAATTTGGCCTTTAGGATTGAACATCGGGATGATCGTAACTAGCTCCCAGTATACTTCACCGGTTTTGGTCAGGTTATACCATTCCCCGCGCCATTCCTCGCCCGCTTGGATCGTCTCCCACATATCGGCCAATACCTCGTTTGCCTGCCACTCCGTTTCCAAGCTGCGAATGTCCTTGCCGACGACATCTTCATAAGTGTATTCGGTCAGTTCGGTAAAACGAAAATTAACGTAATTGATAATCCCTTTTCGGTCGGTAATCATCATCGCCACCGGGCCTTGCTCCAGCGCTCTCGCCAGCAAACTGATCTGCCGTACCGCTTTTAGACGCTCTGTAATGTTGCGGCTGTAAGACACAATTTGGCTAAAGGTATTATCCGGCCGCCGGACCGCACGATATCGCCGCCACACAATGATTTTCGAGCCATCTTTTCGAATAAGTTCCAGCTCGCCTTCCGTATAACCCTGTTTCTGCAACATCATAAATTTTCTAGCAAACAGCTTTTTACTGTTTTCGCTGGCAAAAGAGGTGGTATGCTGGCCCATGATCTCCCGGCGGCTGTAACCCAACAGCCGTTGGTAGGTTTCATTACAATCGATAATGTTACCTTGCGCGTCCAGAATCTCGATGCCGTAAACATCGAGATTAAAAAAAAGCTGGTTCTGCACCTCCGGCGACAGGTTGGCGGCGCCGGCTGCGTTAGACTCGTTAGTGACGACAACATGGCCCGATGAGTTGGATCGCGCTGCGGCTTGGTTTTGTTGGGTTTCGAGATAATCTTTATGCTGAACAGCGTAGCGAATGACCCGTTTAAGGATAGGTACGTCGAGTTTGTCTTTGACTACAAAATCGACAGCTCCAATTTCCAAAAATTCGCCGTTCAATTCATGATCGGCGGTGTCAACTAGCAGAACCGGAGCAGTAGTCACTTCTTTATCCGTGAAATGTTGGAGAAATTTTAACCCATCCTGACGATCCAGGGTGTAAGAGAAGAAACAAATGTCATAGGCGGCTGCCGAAAGTTGCTCCCAGGCCGTTCGGTAATCAGGCGCATAGTTGAGATCGGTATGCCAGATTTTTATCTCGTCGAGTAAATTGCGCAGACTCAAAAATGTTTGCTGATTTTCATCAACGCAAAGGACTTTTAAATTTCGATTTGCCATGAATTACTCCGGAATACACTACCAGGTAAGTGGTATGCTTTAATTTTACCACAGCCTGCTCTATTCAGACATGTAAATAGATATGCCCCACCAGCTTAGATTATTGGGTTTTGTTGAGCAGGCTTCCCCGGCCTTTGACTGTATCTGTGGTCGAACATCTCAAATTATACCTCTTTCTGACCTAAACCCCTATTTTTGTGACAGTTAAGGCCCGGTTGATTTTCAATAGGCTTGACTTTTTGCTAGATTGTGATACTTTTCCTTACTATTGATTGATTGAATAAATAAAGGAAGAATTTATGAATAATACCGGCAAACTCGAAGCCATCTGGCTTAAACGGATGAAACGAGGACCGATGGACCCGGTTAGTCAAGCGCATCTCACCGCCGGCCGCGGGCTAGACGGCAATGCCAATCAAGGCGGCAAACGCCAGGTAACCATCATCGAACAGGAAGTGTGGAAAACCCTGATGGCCGCGTTAGGCGCCGACCTCGATCCATCGGCGCGGCGGGCTAACCTGATGGTCAGCGGCCTTAAACTGGCCGACAGCCGCCACAAAGTATTGCAAATTGGCTCATGCCGTATTCGCATCTACGGCGAAACCAAACCCTGCGAGCAAATGGACGAAGCCTTCCCCGGCCTGCAAGACGCTATGCGGGATAAATGGGGCGGCGGCGCTTTTGGCGAAGTCCTGGACGGCGGCGACATCACCGTCGGCAACACGGTTGCCTGGATTGAATAGTTGAATGAATAGTTGGATAGTTTGGTGGATGGATAGTTGGCATCCACCAGCTAGTCATTTACCAAACCAACCAACCAACAAACAAACTAACCAACTATCACTTTGTCGGGAACGAGTGTCCCGACGTTTTTTTTAGGGATAAACATCTATGAGCACCTACACCTCTACCAAATCAAGCCGGCTAGTTCAATCGATTCCTTTTTTCTACGGCTGGGTGATCCTGGCCGCCGGAACCATCGGCGTCATCATTATGGGCCCCAGCCAGACTTTTACCGTCGGCGTCTTTATCGACTCCTTCATTCGCGAGTTTGGCATCTCACGGGCGAGCGTATCGCTTATCTACGGTCTGGCCACAATGGGGGGATCGCTGTTGCTGCCCGTCACCGGCCGGCTGGTCGATCGCTATGGAGCCAGCCGCATGATCATTGTGGTGACGCTGGGTTTGGGGCTGGCGACCGCCAGTATCGGCCTGACCCAGGGGGTGATTACCTTGTTTTTGGGGCTACTGGCGGTTCGCTATTTTGGCTTTGGCTCGATGCAGTTGGTGGTTAATAACGCCATTGCTCAGTGGTTTATCCGCCGGCGCGGGATGGTGATGGGCATTGCCGGCCTCAGCCTGGCCGCCGGTTTATTCATCTATCCCGTGCTGGCTGAATTCTTGATCAACCGGTTTGCTTGGCGCGGGGCCTGGTTTGTGCTGGGCCTATCCATCTGGCTGATCATGCTGCCGGTCGGCTGGATCTTTATCAAGGATAAACCGGAGCAGTACGGCCTTCACCCGGATGGCGATACCGACGTTCTAACCGGCCTATCGCCTCAGGTCAGCGAAGAAAATTGGACCCTGGCCGAGGCTCGCCAGACCGGAGCTTTTTGGATTTTTGCCGCGGCCTTGTCGGTGATGACGATGATTATGGCTGGCTTGGTCTTTCACCAAATCTCTCTCTTCGAAGTGCGCGGCTTGGGCCGGGAAACCGGGGTTATGGCCTTTAACATCATGGCGATCACCTCCATCATCGGCAATTTGGGGATGGGCTGGCTGCTGGATCGCTATTCGGCCCGGCTGCTGTTGAGTGGGGTGTTGTTCTTGCTGGCCGCCACGCTGGTGCTGGTTCAAGTGATTACCACACCGCTGCAAGGCTTTATCTTTACCGGCATGGTCGGCTTGGTCAGCGGCAGTTTCCGGGTGATCGACTCGGTGGTGTGGGCTAAATATTACGGGCGGCTGCACCTGGGCAGCATCAAAGGGGCCACCATGATCGGCGTCATCGGCGCGACCTCGTTAGGGCCATACCCGCTGGGGTTCAGCTACGACTATTTTGGCAGCTACGGGCCGGCCCTGAACAGCTTTCTGGTGCTGCCATTACTCATCGCCATTGTCACCTTCTTTATCAAACGGCCTGAAAAGCAGAATTTGAGACACAATTGACATTTTAGGCCTCATCAGCCAAAATACTTTCCGTCTTAAAATCATTTTGTAAGCCTTCAGCGTAATATATCGTGCCTGATACGTTACTCAAAACCAAGCTCTATATTCCCCCGGCCCGGCCGCAGCTCGTCCCCCGGCCGCGACTGACGCGCCAGCTTAACCAGGGGTTGCACCGTAAGCTGACTCTGGTGGCCGCGCCGCCGGGTTTTGGCAAAACCACCCTAATGAGCGAGTGGCAAGCCGCTCTGTCCGTCGATGGCTGCTCGATGGTCTGGGTCTCGCTGGATGAGCAAGATAACGATCCGGTCCGGTTTTGGAGTTACGTCGTGACGGCGCTCGATGCCGCCGTGGCCGACCTGGCCGAAAATATCTCACCGTTGCTGCACACCCCTCAAGCCCCGGATATCGAGGCCATTCTGATAACCCTGATCAACACCCTGACCGCTATCGAAAAACGGGTCATTCTAGTGCTGGACGATTACCACGTGATTACGGCCGAGCCGGTTCACCAAGCCCTAATTTTTCTCCTGGAAAACCTGCCACCAAGGCTGCACCTGGCCATCACCAGCCGCACCGATCCCCCGCTGCCGCTGACTCGCCTGCGGGTGCGCAGCCAAATAACCGAACTCCGTGACAGCGACCTGCGTTTTACCCCCACCGAGATCGCCACGTTTCTCAACCAGATTATGGGCTTGAGTCTCACCCCGGCCGATGTCGCCGCTCTAGAAACGCGCACCGAAGGCTGGGTCGCCGGCTTGCAGCTGGCCGCGCTGTCAATGCAGGGCTACGACGATGTCCAACGTTTCGTCCAGGCTTTTACCGGCAGCCACCGCTTTGTCATCGACTACCTGGCCGAAGAGGTCCTGGCCCAACAACCGCCCGCCATCCAAACCTTCCTGCTTCACACCGCCATCCTCGACCGCCTCACCGCCCCCCTCTGCGACGCCGTCATGGGCCTATCAGCCAACGAAAATGGTCAATCCAACAACCGCCCACTTCCAACCTTTGATTACCAATTACCAATTACCAATTACCAATCCCTTTCCCAAATTCATCTCCACCACCTGGAACAAGCCAACCTGTTCCTGATCCCACTCGATGGTGAGCGCCGCTGGTATCGCTACCATCACCTCTTTGCCGATTTCCTGAAAGCGCAGTTAGCCCAGACCATCGATGCCGCCCAATTGGCTGAGCTTCACCGCCGGGCCGGTGATTGGTACGCGGCCAACGGCTACATTCCCGAGGCGGTGCGCCACGCCCTCATCATCGGTGACATGGAGCGGGCCGCCGGCCTGATGGAATCGGCCATCTTTGAGATGGTCGCCGAAGGTGAGGTTAACACGGCCGTTACCTGGCTCGATACCCTGCCGGAGACATTTATTCAGTCGCGCCCTCGGCTCAGCTTGAGCAAAGCCTGGACCTTGATTGTCACTAATCATTGGGATCAAATCGAGCCGTATGTTGGCTATGCCGAAGAAAGTTTGGCTCCCTACCAAGCGGTCGATCAGAGCCAGTTAAATCATGATATCCGGGGTATGCTGGGGGAAGTGGCGGCGCTTAGGGCCATGATGGCGCGCGGCCGGGACGAACTCCAGATGGCCGTTGACCTATGCCGGAAGGCTCTCGAGCAACTGCCTCGGCCAGATCGGGTCGTTCGGAGTATTTTGCTATTAACGCTGGGCGGTATTTATGAGGATGCCGGGCAGTTGGACCTGGCCAGCGAAACCCTGCTGGAAGCCGTCACGGTCAGCCAATCTATCAATGGCTTGGTCATCGCCATGTCGGCCCTGGCCAATTTAGCCGGCCTCCACATCGAGCGCGGTGATCTCGACCAGGCTATTGAACTCTATCAACAGGCCATTGCCTCCGCCTCAACCCAAAAGACCACGCCCTACAACTCACCTAAACTATCTTCCCTCAACACCTGGGCTTATCTGGGGCTGGCCGAGATTTATCGAGAGCGGAATGAGTTAGACGCGGCCCGGCGCTATTTCGAGACGGGGTTCGAGCAGACCCGGCGCGGTAATTTCTTGGGCGGCAATATCGTCGTGGCCTTTATCATTCAGGCGCTGCTTTTACAGGCTCAGGGTGAGGGCGACGGCGCTCTGGCTGTTTTAGATCAGATCAGCGACGCCCATCTGCGGCAGTCGCCCGTTGTGGCCTGGATCGAAGCGGTACGGGCGCGGTTATGGTTGGCCCAGGGCAATCTACCCGCCGCCGTCGAGTGGCTGCGCACCGCTGAACTGCCGCTGACGGAATCGGCGGACTATATTCGGTTGCCCGGCGAACATACCACGGTGGTGCGTGTTTGGCTGGCGCAAAAGCGATTTGAGGACGCGTTCAGCCTGCTGGAGAAAATGCACGCCGCCTTCAAAGCCGAAGGGCGCAACGGCCGCCTGGTCGAAGTGGTGATCCTCCAGGCGCTCACGCTGTACTGCTGGGGCAAATCCGATCAGGCGTTAGCGCCGCTCATGCTGGCGCTTAAGATGGGCCGGTCGGGCGGCTACGTCCGCCTCTTCATCGAAGAAGGGCTGCCGATGGCCCAACTGCTCGCCCTGGCCAAATCGCGCGGCATCGCTCCCGACGAAGGTTATCTCGATAAACTCCTCAACGCCTTCGATCAAAAAAGCCTGGAAATACCGGCGTCATCCCCCGTCAAAAAAGAAACCCACCCGTCCCCCCTCACCAGCCAGCCATTGATCGAGCCGCTGAGCGACCGCGAGCTGGAGGTACTCGACCTCATCGCCGCCGGTCTTTCCAATCAGGAGATTGCCGACAAGTTGATCATCGCCGAAGGCACCGTCAAAAAACACATCCACAACATCTTCGGCAAACTCGGCGTCCGGCGTCGCTCCCAGGCCATCCTCCGCGCCACCGAATTGAATTTGCTATAAGTCATTGGGGTTACAAGACCCAAGTTGCTACCGTGCCCAGAAAATCCTAAAATCAATGTTTCAGGCCTAACCACGTGGGAAGTAGGGAGTAAGAAGTAAACGGTTTTGTCCCCTTAATCCCTACTTCCTACCCCCTACTCCCCGATTTGGACAGTTAGGTAGTAACTTGAGTAATAGGTAGGGTCGAGGGACGAGACTCGACAGTCAAAACGTACATAGAAATGTTGGATCCCCTGCTTTGCCCCGAACGATCAGGTAAGAAAGTCATCGATAACTGAAATTAAACGGTCTAAGTAACTGATTTTACTCCGTAGTTCTGTGTAGATAAATGCGTAGTCGAGTGCATCAACGGTAACCTTCACCTGATGTTTCGCATAAGTTTTCCCCCCAATGGCGTAACATGAATTGAGGTCATCAGAAGGATAAGGCCGCTGTTCCATATCATCGTTTTCAGGGTCAAACCCCAGTCTAGCTCTAATCGCGGTGACAGTAATAGACGGTTCAATTCTGGGAAAGTGAGTTGTTTCAGCTAAAAACCAAGCTTCTATCTCCATTATAGCGAGAATGAATGTGACAGGGGCTAATTTTGTCTTTATGTATTTCAGTAAGCTTACCTCAAGTTTTGGAATATCCCCGTAAGTGAATCTTGGTCTAACATCACGGATACCAATAAGCCCTGAATACCCTGCCTTGGTAAGATTATCATGTTCCTCCAGTATCCTTGTTTTTACAGGTTCATCTCCTCCACAGTCAAAGAGAAGGACATAATATTCTTGTCGGGGATGTGGCTTCGCAGCTTTAATGATCTTTATACTACGCCGGGTTGTGCTACCCCCACGGATTTCTCTATGCTCAATGGATACTCTATTTTTTCCCGCTATCTCCTCTATCAGTCTCTCGACAAATACAACCTCGGTGTAGCCTTCGACAAATATTGCCAGCTTATTCATACTCCGCAATCCCCTCAACTTGCGGTTCGTTTGCGAAATCCATCTCAAGGAATGAAAAATTACTTAGCCCTGTGAACTTGAACTCTTCAAAGACCTCTCTTGAATTGCCATAGTTCATGACCCGCACGTGATTGGTTTTTCGTTGCAGAACAGACCACTCTTCAAGAGGAACACGGTTCATTACAAATCGGTCGTTGGTAGATAAGATCAACTGAATGTTCGATGCATGTGTCTTATCTCGCAAAAGGTCTATTAACCTACAAGATCGATCAAAATCTAATCCTTCCCCGATATCATCAATAAGAATACATGTTGACTTGCCGGTCATCAGTGAGTAGTTGACTTGGATTAGAAGCGATAAGACGCGGAACATACCTTGGGACATACTATGCTGGTCAGTGATGCCTGGAAGATCTTTCTCTTTCACATAAAGGCCAACCGGCTCACCTGGCAAACCGGGCTTTACACGAATTGAAACTGGAGCCCTAACTCCCACGTCTTCTAGAACATAGTCTAACAGTTGCATATCGTCCATCAATATCTGCCTAAAATCCCCAGGAAATTCCTTTTGCGCCTGATTGTACAACGCGACAACAGCATTAGGATCCCATTCGTCAATTTTCTCTCCTCCCTTCTCTACAAAGATTGCCAGGATATCCTTACCGAGAGAAGAGCCAAAGTAGTAATGACGTACTGAAGAACCCCAAGAATATAATATTTCTAAAAATTTGTGCTGTATAGCATCCCGCCGAGCGACGGCTGCGATCTCACTTGTCGGGGTTTGGAAGCGTATTCTTTTCCCAATGCCGTCTATATCTTCTGCCCAAATGAGTCCTTCGCCCCCTACGCCGCGAGTGAGTAGAACTTCACCATCGACTGAAAATTTCTCCTCAATTACTTGCTGTTCTTCGTACTTCAGTTGATAAGAAATTATTTTGCCATCTGATATAAATTCGATGTCATAATTCCCGGACAAACGAGGTGGATCAATCCCTGCTAAGTGTCTTGCCAGAGCGCGAATAATATTAAGGACACGGCTTTTTCCAGAAGCATTCTTGCCAACAATAAGGTTTGATTCTGAAAGAGAGAGACCATCTAATATCCATTCTTGCGGGGTATCTTCGAACTCTTTATATTTCACATTCGTTAGTCGCATCATAAACTCCTCACTTACAAATTGTTTATATTAGAAGCTCGGGGTCTTCACAATGATCATTACTTTCGAGATTGGCATTACAATGTGAATCCGTACCTAAAACTACAGCAGAAAACTGCCGAGCCATCTGATTCTATGAAAAACTACATCTATATAATCAGATACATCTACCGGAATTACCCAAGTCTCAAACCTACTCCCTCCATCAAACTATACACCTATTATCACACAAACTTTAGAGTTGATCAATAGCATCACCTCCCCAACAAATAATATCCCCTTAAGTAGCGACAGTTTTGACTATCCCTCAGAACGCATAATGCTACATTAAATCAGCGATATCAGTTCTCCAATACCTCTCAACGCCAAAAAGAGAACTAATGTAAGCGCAATGTGCTTGCCGGTAACAAAAAGACGGATCTCTTTTGAAACCAAGAGATTTTTTGCAATAAAGATAAGGGAGTGGTTTGAAAGAGAATGGCTATCTGCGATAAAAATAAGGGGGCGATTTGAACCGGAGCGGGTTTTGGTGGCAAAGCGACGGGGGCGATTTGAACCGAGATGGCTCTCTGCGATAAAAAACAGCGGTCATCTTGACCCCGAACGCTTCTCTGAAAATCGATTTGTAGGACAAACTTAAGTTTGTCCTACGGGATTTTCATGGCCGGTGCTGTGCCGTGGTTCTGTCCCGCTAAACAACAAACGCCCTACACCCCCCGGCTGGCCACCCTGCTGGTTGAAATCGACAACTGCGAAGCGAACATGGCCGATGCCAAAACTCGCCGGGCCGTCGCCGCCGAGGCCGTGAAATGGTAACAACGCCCCTACCACTGAGGAACCCGCCCCCACTGACAGTCAAAGTGAGAACGGCCTGACGGAAACCGTGTTAGACTCTAGCAGCGACAATCCCCTGCTCTAGTCGTCGATCAGAGGCCGTGGACCGTAAAGCCTTCCGGCCCACGGCCTGCGTTTCGCTACTCCCAATAGCCATACTGCTCCGGCGACCGGCCGTGCTGTTCGAGTAGCTTAGGTTGGCTTAGGGTCGGGTCCGCTGGATCGATGCGTTCCAGCGTGACCTCAAACTCCCAGCGATCCCCAAAATCAAACAGATATTCTATCGTTGTGCCCGGCTCAATCGGCAGGTCGCCCACTTTGACCTCGTCCGTATGCGGCGGTTCCTCCATATAGGGGTGCTGGATGTGTTTGGCAACGCCGAAACGATTGATGTACGTGAAGCGATCGAGATGATCGTGATCGAATTGGTAGGCGTTCAGGATGCTGCTGCTCAGGGCATCGAGGGTTAGTTCCGCCGGGATGGCAATCCGTCGCCAAATCTTTCCCAAAGAAACTTTGAAGATAAAGACGCCCGCTTGAAATGCCTGGTCCGGGAAGGTGAGATGGCGCTGCCATGCCGGAAAATAGGGTTGCAGCAGCGGCTGCAAAAGGCCAAAGGGGATTTCCGAGGTGTCGTCATAATCCAAAAAGAATTCATCGTAATTAGCTTTGATGTGATTGCCCAGCAGCGTTATCAGCGCCTCGCCAAACGACAGGCGGTCAATGCGCCCGATTTGCCAGCCGTCGCCCTCAACAGGTGGATTGTGTTCAACCTTAATCAGGCCGAACAATTCCAGCAGTCCTAAATTATGCATCCCTGGGGTGTAACGCAATTTATCCAGCGCGTCGGCGTTGCCGGCAATCTGCCGGCCTTCGGGTGGTAACCAGTGAAAGAAAGTGAGCGCGTTTTGCAGTTGAAATTCGCGAAAAAAGCCGCCGGTGTGTTCGCCGATGAGGCCGGCATTGGCCCGCAGCGCCCAAGTTTCTAACAGCGTGAAATATTGCTCGGTCTGATTGAGGTTGGCCCACGACTGAAGCACCTCCCGATCCACCATGAGGCGCGGTTTCTTATCTGTGGCGTCAATCCGGCCCAGTCCGGTCGACCGCAGCAGCAGATACAGGCCGTTGAGGTGAGGATAGGATTTTTGCTGGGGGCGTTTCAGGCCCAGTTCGATGGGCCGGCTCAAGCGCTGGTTAAGCGGTTTGAGTATTTTAAGGGGGAACAAATGCCCCTCCGTCGCCGAAATACCCTTGGGGCCGATGAAATCAAGCAGAGCATTGAAATCTGCCAAAATCGTCCCCGGCTGCTGATCATCGATGGCTTGCTGTTGGAGAGTTTTGGCGTGGGCTGGGGTGAATTCGATCAGTCCGTAGAAATACATCGAATGCTCCTCTGAAAATAGTTTGTAGGACAAACTTAAGTTTGTCCTACGGAATTTTCATTGTCGTTGCTGTACCGAGGTTCTGTCGCACTCCTTTATAAAAAAAGTTACTGGACCAATACCTAGCCAGTAACTTTTTATCAGACTTCAACGAATGCCTCGGGAGAGACTCGAACTCTCACGCCCGTACGGGCACAGGCCCTCAACCTGCTGCGTATGCCAATTCCGCCACCGAGGCGATTTGATTTACAAAGTTGTATTATATGTCCCAAGCGGGGTTTTGTCAAAGAAAAAAACAGAGTTGCAACCGTGCTACCCGGCCACCGTGCGACTCTGCCACCTTGCGATCTTGCCCCTACCCCTCCAACAACATCACCTCCGGGTCTTCCATCAACTCTTTGACGCGAACCAGGAATTGGACGGCCTCGCGACCATCGACGATACGGTGATCGTAGCTGAGGGCGACGTACATCATGGGCCGGATAACCACCTCGCCGCCGATGGCAATAGGGCGCTCTTCGATTTTGTGCAGGCCCAGAATACCCACCTGCGGCGGGTTAAGGATCGGCGTGCTGAGCAGCGAGCCGAAGATGCCGCCGTTGGTGATGGTGAACGTCCCGCCGCGCAAATCATCCAGTGATAAGGTGTTGCTCTGGGCTTTTTGACCGAAGGCTTTGATCTTCTGCTCGATATCGGCAAACGACATGCGGTCGGCGTCGCGCAGGACCGGCACGACTAACCCCTCCGGCGCGCCGACGGCCATGCCGATGTCGTAGTAATGTTTGTAGATAATGTCCTTGCCGCTGATCTCGGCGTTGATGGCCGGGAAGGCTTTCAACGCGCCTATCGAGGCTTTGACAAAGAACGACATAAAGCCCAATTTGATGTCGTGCCGGTCCACAAAGGCGGCTTGGCGGCGCTTACGCAAATCCATAACCGCGCTCATATCGATCTCGTTGAAGGTGGTCAGCATGGCTGCGGTTTGCTGGGCTTCCACTAAACGCTGGGCGATGGTCTGGCGGCGGCGCGTCATCCGTTCGCGGGTTTCGGGGCGAGACGAGTCGCGGGCCGGTTCCGGCTCGGGTTGAGGGCTGCGGTCGGGTTGGCGGGCCGGTTTGTCGGCGGCTGGGGCCGGAGCGGCCGCTGGGGCCGGCCGGCTCTGCTTTTTCTCCAGATAGCTCTCGACATCCTGGCGGGTGATGCGTTTGGAGCCATCGGCCACCTGGGCCAGATCGACGCCCTGCTCTTCGGCCACCCGCTTGGCGATGGGGGTAGCACGCTCGGGTTGGGCCTCGGCTGGCTGAGCGTCTCTCGGTTGAGGATCGGCCTTAGCCTGGCTGGGTTGGCCCTCCGTTTTGGGCGCTGCCCCATCCGGCGAGGCCGTCTCATCGATCAGCCCCAGCACATCGCCCACCTCAACATCTTCACCCTGGCCATGCTCAATCTTGGTCAACACCCCCGACTGCTCGGCGGCAACCTCCAGATTGACCTTGTCGGTTTCCAGCTCCACCAGCGCTTCACCGGCTTCAACGTAATCGCCTTCTTGTTTGAGCCAGCGGGCTACCGTTGCTTCCACCACCGATTCGCCGGCTTCGGGTACTACAATCTTAACAGTCATCGCTTTTTTGTCTCCACAATATCATTCTCAAGTTGCCAGTTGTCTATTCAAACCGGGGAGTAGGGAGTAAGGAGTAAGGAGTAGGGGATTTTTTCCCTTAATCCCTACTCCCTACCCTCTACCCCTGATTTGAATATATAATTGGCAAAGTGCTTTATTCTAAATCAAACGCCAGTCGAACCAACTCTTTCTGGTTGATCGCGTGCCAGGCCGATGATCCCTCGGCCGGGCTGGCGCGGCGCGGGCGAGAGATACAGCTAAGCGGCCAGCGGCCATCGATGAGCTTACGCAGCTGCGGCCTGAACGCTTCCCAGGCGCCCATATTGCGCGGCTCCTCCTGAACCCACATCACCTCGGCCAGGTTGGGATAGCCGTCCAGCACCGGCAGCAGCGCTTCCGGCAGCAGGGGATACAACTGCTCGATGCGGGCCACGGCCACGGCCTCATTGTTCGCTCGATAATCGCTGCTAATCAAATCGACGTACATCTTGCCGCTGCACAGCACCAGCCGCTTGACCTTGTCGGCCGACTGCCGGGCGCGGTCATCATCGATGACCGGCTGCCAGATGCCCTCGACAAAATCTTGGGGCGGCGAGGCGGCCAGCGGGTTGCGCAGCAGGCTCTTGGGCGTCAGGATAATCAGCGGCAGCGGGTCGGTTTTGAGCAGCACAGCTTGACGGCGCAGCAAGTGGAAATATTGGGCCGCGGTGGTGCAGTTGGCGATGCGCATGTTGATGTCGGCGGCCATTTGCAGGAAACGCTCCAGCCGGCCGGTCGAGTGGTCCGGGCCGGCGCCCTCGTAGCCGTGCGGCAGCAGCAGCACCAGCGACGGCGTCTGCCCCCACTTATCCCGCCCGGAGACGATAAACTCATCGATAACCGGCTGCGCGCCGTCGATGAAGTCGCCGTATTGAGCTTCCCAGATCACCAGGCGATCCGGCTCCTGAATGTTGTAGCCGTACTCAAAGCCGACGGCCCCGTTTTCCGTCAGCGGGCTGTTGACGATTTCAAAAGCGGCGCCGGCTTGCGGCAGGTGCTGCATCGGCGCGTACTGCCGGCCGGTTTCGGCATCGTGCAGCACGGCGTGCCGGTGGCTGAACGTGCCGCGCTCGACATCCTCGCCGGTCATGCGGATGGCGATGCCCTCTTCCAGGATGGAGGCCAGGGCCAGCGCTTCGGCCGTGGCCCAATCGACTCTGCTTTCCGCTAAATCGTCCAGAGCCGAATGGCGGGGCTTGAGAATGCGGCTCAGCCGGGGGTGAAGGGTGAACCCCTCCGGCAGATCCAGCAGTGACTGGTGCAGCCCTCGCAGCCGGTCGATGGGTACGGCGGTGTGCGCTTTCTTGGCCGCGCCGGGCGGCGGGGGTTCCGGCTCCGGCTCGACGATGCTCTCCTGAGGATCGAGCTTGTTCATAATCTCTTGCAGTTTGTTGAAATGGCGGTCAACCATTTCTTGGGCTTGGTCGCCCTTAATCAAGTCTTGCTCAACCAGCCGGTTGGCCCATAGTTCGCGCACGGTGGGGTGCTCGTCCACCTTTTTGTACATCAGCGGCTGGGTAAACCGGGGCTCGTCGCCTTCATTGTGGCCGTAGCGGCGGTAGCCGATCAGATCGATCACAAAATCTTTGCCGAACTCGAGCAGGTAGCCAATCGCCAGACGGGCCACTTCCAGGCAGGCTTCCGGGTCATCGGCGTTGACGTGGACGATAGGCACTTTGTAGCCTTTGGCCACGTCGCTGGCGTAGAGGGTGCTGCGCGAGTCGTCGGGTTCGGCGGTAAAGCCGAGCTGGTTGTTGGCGATGATGTGGATCGTCCCGCCGACATCGTAGCCGCGGAGATAGCGGAGGTTGAAGGTTTCGGCCACAATGCCTTGGCCGGAGAACGAGGCGTCGCCGTGAATGAGAATCGGCAGCGATAGGCCGGGCTTGAATTCGGCCGGGCCGGGATGGTCTACTTTGGTGCCGGCCGCCCGGGCCATCCCGGCCACCACCGGATTGACCAGTTCCAGGTGGCTGGGGTTGGGGGCCATCGACACCACCACCGGCTCTGACTCGTCGGTGCGCAGGGTGTGCATCACCCCTTTGTGGTATTTGACATCCCCGGTCCAGCCCGTGGCGATATATTTGGCTACGGCATTTTCGCTGGTGATGGGGTCTTTGAACTCGGCCAGAATTTCGGCGTAATCTTTGTCTTGCACGTGCGTCAACACGTTCAAGCGGCCGCGGTGAGCCATGCCCAACAGGATGGTGCGGAATTTGGCGTGTGAGGCCCGCCCGATGATCTCGTTGAGCATCGGCACCATGATATCGAGCCCTTCAATCGAAAAGCGCGTTTTGCCGGGGAAGGTCCGGTGCAAAAACCGCTCGAAGATTTCGACTTCGGTCAGCCGCTGTAACAGGGCGACATAATCATCTTGCTCCGGCGAGGGCCGGAAGCGGCTCGTCTCCGCTGCCTGGCGCAGCCAACTGCGCTCTTCAAACTGGCGCATGTGATCGTAGTCATAGCCGATGGTTGACGAGTAGATTTGGCGCAGCCGGCCAATGGCTTGCAGGGCGTTGTCGCTGTACTCGGCGACCGGCCCGCCAATTAAACTGGCCGGTAGCTGGCGCAGATCGTCTTTCGTGAGGTCATAATAGGTTTCGTCCAGCGCCGAGTCGCCGGGGGGCGGCGTGCCGAGCGGGTCTAACTGCGCCGCCAAATGACCATACTCGCGGACGGCCTGAGCCAAATTGACCGCACCGACGAGTTTGTCGGTGTTAATGGTCGGAGCCGCTATGGTCGGGGTCGCCGGCGCACCGTTAATGGTGGGCGTCCACTCTTTGAAGTAGGCTCGCGTTTCCGGATCGACCGAGTTGGGGTCTTGTTGGTAACGCTCGTAAAGTTCTAAGATGTAGCCGGCATTGGGTCCATGAAAATCTTGAAGTAGGTTCATTTGATTTCCTTATTGAAACTGTATCTATTCAGGTGACTGGCACTTTGGCTCAAATCGAGAGCGCTGGGTGTAATACAACGCTGCAAATAGGGCGATAAAGTGCCAGTCACCTCATCTGCTGAGTAAATACTTGAAAATTAAGTAATCGTCACACTGACCAGAGGTCTTAAGGGACTGCATTCTAAATTCAGCATATTTCTCACATGGCGAAGAAGCTCGGCTGGGCTGGCCAATTAGGCAGGAGCAAATTCACAACAAATGGGAAATACCGATTGTTAAAAGGGGTAGCTTTATAATTATACCTTCAATGTCGGATTTGAGCCAGGTAATTATCAAGAATACGGGCGGCATAGGCAAACGGTAAACGATCGAGTGAGGGTGTTTTGGCCTTAGAAATAGGACCTTTTACTCTATTGAAATAACGTCCAAATCCGATAGAATGATCGTATGAGTTTGCAGCCGAGGTCGGGGAAGATCGGCGGCAACCGTTCTTTAAAATGGTGTTCAATTAAATTTTATAGATAAAGCGCCCTCAATTTTGGGCTTCCGGGGAGGAAGACATTTTATTTGAGGGCGCTTGTTGTTTTCCAGTGTTGGTTGGTCCCAACTTGTTTCAGAACCAGGAAGGGAACCATGAACAACCAATGTATTAGTACTACTTTAACTCGTCTTTGTGTATCAACCACACTTGCTGTAATTGTTGCTTTCTTGTGTTTTAGTTTGACACAGGCGGATAGCCCTCAACTACCCGACGGCTCTCCAACCCAAATATCCGTACCGGCTATTGGACTGAATCAGGAAATTCGGCCTGTAGGAATTATTCCGGTGGTGGTTAACGGCACCACCTACTTCACCTGGAATGTGTTAGATAGTTATGTGGGCTGGCATAATCTTTCGGCCAGACCGGGCCAGGTGGGTAACACCGTTTTATCCGGGCATAGCGACGCCAAAGCCCGGGTTTTTCAAAAACTTCATCAAGTAAACATCGGCGATGAGATTGCTGTTGTGTCGGGAGGACAGAGCCGTCATTATATGGTCACGAACAAGCTGCTGCTTCAAGAAAAAGGGGCATCGATTGAAACGCGGATAGAAAACGCCCGTTGGATCGCGCCGACTAACGATGAACGCTTGACTTTGGTGACGTGCGCCCGGCCAGGGGCTACCCACCGGCTGATTGTGGTCGCCTATCCAGTGGAGTAAATCGGGTTCGTCGTGAGCGCTTAAGCGGTACTACCAAAGGGAACGGCTAAAGCCATTACTACGAACGGCCCAACCAACCAACTGACCAACCAACTAAGTTTGCCAGGGCAGCAAGACCGTAAAGCAACTGCCCTGGCCTTTTCTACTCTCCACCGTAATGGTACCCCGGTGCATCTTGACCAGGCGGTCGGCCAGAGTGAGACCGATCCCGAGACCTTCATGATGACGGGTATTAGAGCTGTCAGCCTGAACAAATGGCTTGAACAAATTCTCCAGGGTCGCCGTGTCAAAGCCGATGCCGGTATCCCAGACGATGAATTCGACCTGCTGCTGCGGCGCTAAGGTTTGAAGTTTAAGCCCCATCTGGCCCCCGGAGGGGGTAAATTTAATGGCATTGTCGAGCAAATTAATCAATATCTGTTTCAAGCGAATTGGATCGGCTTGCAGCGTAATCTCCTCCTCAGCTTCGAAGGAAATCTGTACATCTTTTTTATCAGCGGCCTGTTTGACCAACTGGACCGCCTCTTGACAAACTTTGGTCGCATCTACCGATTTAAGCTTTAGCTGTAGAGTGTCGGCTTCAATATTGGCAAATTCCAAAATATCTCTAATTAAATCAGATAAGTGGTTCGCGCTCCGCTTCAAGATGGAGACAGTTCGACTTTGCCCTTCTGTCAATTGACCATAAATCTCTTCAGACAAAATATCCGACATCCCGATTATTCCATTGAGCGGTGTGCGCAGTTCGTGGTTCATGACTCGTAAGAAATCAGACTTGACGCGATTGGCTTGTTCCTCGTTGGCCTTGGCTTGCTGCAACTGACGATGACTCTCGCGCAGGTCGGCGTATAAAATTGCCAGTTCTTGCCGGTTGCGCTCAATGGTGATTAGATCACCGTAAGATCGCAGCGCCGCGATAATCATTGTAAAGAGTTTGCGCCGAGTCAACTCCGACTTGGTTTTGTAATCATTAATCCCGTAGTCAATAATAACCGACTCTTCCGGCGCTTCGCCGGGTTGTCCAGTGCGCAGAACGATGCGGACGAGATGGTTTTTGAGATCGTCACGAATGAATCGGGTTACTTTCAAGCCGGAATCTTTTTCCTCCATAACCACATCCAGCAGGATAACGGCAATATCAGTGTGCGTCTTGAGCAAGTCGATCGCTTCGCTGGTTGAGTAAGCCGACAAGAACTCAACACCCTTGTCTTGAAAAACAAGCCGCCGTAAGGCTAGCTTAGTCACGTCGTGGACCTCCTGATCATCATCAACGATGAGAACTTTCCAGGTGCTATCAGTTTGCGTGCTGTCAGCGGTTAGTTCAATATCATCATCAACGACAATCAACCCATCATTTTCGAAAGCGGTTTGGTCTTGAGACGATAAATTGGGACTACGGTTGTTCATAATAAAGGCTCTTATTTGATAATTACATCGTTGGCAAAGCCAGTCCTAACTTGTCTTATATTTAACTATAACCAATTTAAGAAAACATGCCAAGGTTTTACTTAACTTTTTCACTGTGCCAACATCAAAAAGCCTGGCGGTTAACCAGGCTAATTGCAATTCTCACTATGACCAGACCTAAAACCCATCTACGCCACTAACTGATCAAACTTTATAAGCACCAACCGCGACCAAAACCCATCTACGCATAGGCCAAACTTTCGCGCACGCTGATCGATACCGCGCTGCGAGCCGGCATAATCGAGGCCAGGATGGCAATGACCACCACCAGCCCCAACCACATCAGAACGGCTTGCAGATCGTACTGGTAATCCAGATTGACGCTGAACATCGCCTGGCCGACCACATTCGCCAGCGGGCGGCCGACCACAAACGAGACTGGCACGGCCACGAGCCAACTGACCAGCCCTTGCAGTACGCCTTCCAGAATGAACATCAGCATTAGCACCGGCGTTTTGGCCCCGATGGCCCGCATGACGCCGATCTCCTTGGTGCGCTCCACCACGCTGATCGACAGCGAGCCAGTTAGGCCAATGCCTCCGACAATGGCCATAATAAAGGCCAGACCAAAGAGCATGCCTAAATACTGGGCAAAGAAATTATCAAAGAACGAGCGATCTTCATAGATGGTTTGGGTATCGGCCACTTCCCAATTACGATGCTCGAATAGATCCTTCAGATGTGTCGTTACCGCCGCCGCCGTAGCCGGGGTGGCGGGGCGCGTTCGAACGAGCAACATCTGACCCACGTTGTGCTTGGTGGTAGCGCGGAAAATGGCGGCCTGTGGGGCATAGACCGCGTCCGACTCCGGGACGACCGACAGCACCCGGTAAAAGCCGACGACCTGCCACTTGCTGTCGCCCAGCTCGCCCAGGTCCAGCGTCACTTGTTCCCCCAGTGCGATATCGTTATCTTCGGCCGTCTCTTCATTCATCACCACCGCTCGATCATCACCGGCTTGCAGCCAGCGACCGGCCACAATTCGCGGTAGAATCAGATCGCTGCCGTCCGGCACGCCGATCAGCATGCCGCCCGTGCCGGCTTCTTTGGTGGCCTGGCCGGCCCGCAAAATCGAGGCGGGCTGCTGGAAGCGAAGTTCAGCCTGGCTGACCTCGGGCAGCGATTCGGTCATTCTGACGATACGGTCGATGCGCTGGTTGTCTTCAAACTGGAGCCGGGTTTGGTAGTCGCGCCGGGCCAACTCGTTGTCGACGGTCAGTTGAATCGAATTGGACAGGGTCATGACCATTAAAAAGAGTGTGCCAGCCGTGATCAGCACCAGTTGGGTCAGGCTCAGCCGTCCTTTGCGCCGAAACATATTGGCTAGCGCTATCGCGTTGGGCGCGGACAGAAACCGCCGGCTGAGCCGCTCAATGCCCCGGTCGAGGCGGCTGGCGCCGAAGTTACCGCCTAAGCCATAGCTGGCGATGGCCGCCCGTACCGTAACCATCGCTCCGTTGAATACCGGGATGAGCGCGGCCAGCAGCGGCACCGCGATCGCCGCCGCCGCCTGGATAATGATCGCCCGCGTCGAGAATTCAAAGGTGCTGTGATCGATGTTGAAGATGCCCAGAAAGTAACCGGCAGCGCTGAAAGCCACATAAGCCCCCAATGGCAACGAGATAAACAGGGCCAACGCCCCGTACACCAGCACCGCCATCAGATACACTTTGACGATGGTTCCGGTTCGCCCACCGATGGCCTTCATTACCCCGATCTGGCTTTTCTGTTCGGTGATCAAGGCCGACAGGGTGTTGTAAACCAGGACCACGCTCATAAACAGTGACACAACGGCCAGTAGTTGCAGCACCAGGTTGAGACCTACAAAAAAGTCGCTGCCCCAATGCTCGTCAGGTTTGTTATAAAACGTCACGGCGACGCTGACCCCTTCCTTGCCCAGATGATCTTTGATCTCTGTGGCGATATCGCGCGCCAATTGGTCGCTGTAGGGTTCGACCTGCACCAGCAGTTGGTTGAATTCCCCTTTGGGGATGCCAAACCGTTCGAGGGCCTGGGCATCGACGAAAAATCGCGGGTTGTCGCCAAAATCGGGTGAGGTCATAAAGTGGTGGCGAATCCGGCCCGACACCGGCAGCGCCCGGTCGGTACCGTCCAAATCAAAGATGACCTTGTCGCCAAATTCCAGGCCCAGATATTGCGCCGCCCGAATATCGACGCCGATGTTGTCGCGATGGGGCCACTCGCCCGCTTTGAGTTGGAGCAGGCTGAATTTTTGGTGCTCATAGTCGTCGCGCATGACCAGTTGCGCCGGCTGCCAATCCTCATCGGCCGTTAGCCGGTACCGGACCGAGATTTCGTTAATCGGCTCGACATCCTTGACGCCGTCGATATGTTTTAGCCGGGTGGCCGTATCCTCATCGATGCGGTCGGCCAGGTTCATCGTTAGATGGGCCGCGTTGATCGACTGGTGAACGCGGTTGAGGTTGGGGATGAGCTGGTCGATCATACCGAAGATCGCGCCCAGCGCAAACACCCCGGCGGCGATGCTCAAAACGGCCAGAAATGTCCGTAGTTTGTGATGCCATAAGTCCGACCAGACTTTATTCCAGATTACGCTCATAAGACACACCTTAAGGTTATTGAGAATTCATCAATCTAAGGGAAGGAGTTCGATTGAATCGGTGTTCGACACCGGGAATGAATATGTAACGGAGCGACAAAGCTTGCTTTGTCATTCATGGTAGGGTCAAAGTAAACTTTGACGCTCCAGAACTCTATTCTCAAGAGAGTCTCATCCCGAAAAATCGATAGCCTGGTACAAATCGAGCAACTGCTGATCGTTGAGGGGGATGAACGGCTCCAGATTGATCGCTTGTCTTGGTTTCGATTTCGACGCAGCCGGTTTGGGCCGGGCCGAGACCGGCTGCGCCATAAATGGATTGAGGCTTAAAATATTTTTTGTTGTACACACGAACAAGCAATACATTGTAACCCCCTCGAAAATGCCCCTCACCCCCAACCCCTCTCCCTCAGAGAGAGGGGAGTCGCGTCAGCGACGGGGTGAGGGTGCAATAAATCTTGAACTGCGTAAATTGCCCATTCCTTAATTGGCGACGGCCATCGGCTGCGACCTCGACGACGGCCGCAGATAATCATCGCTGGCGATGCGGCCATTGACAATTTCGATGCGGCGCGGCACGCGGTGGGCCAGTTCTTTGTCGTGAGTGACCATAATCATCGTTTTGCCCTGATCGACCAGTTGGCTGAAGAGGTCGAACACCTCGGCGGCGGTGCGGCTGTCGAGGTTGCCGGTCGGTTCGTCGCCGACCAGCAGGGGCGGGTCGTTGGCCAGGGCGCGGGCGATGGCGGCGCGCTGCTGCTGGCCGCCGGAGACCATGCTGGGCAGCTTTTCGGCCTGATCGGCCAGGCCGACCAGTTCCAGCAGCGACATCGCTCGATCTTTGCGCTCTTTGGGCGTGTATTTGTTGGCGAAATCCATCGGCAGGATAACGTTTTGCAGTAAACTCAGGGCCGGCAGCATTTGAAAGAATTGGAAGATGATGCCGACATTTTCGCCGCGCCAGCCGGCCAGTTGGTTCTCACTCATTTTGTTGACATCGCGCCCGGTGACGGTGATGTCGCCCGCGCTGGGCCGGTCGATGCCGGTGATCATATTGAGCAGGGTCGATTTGCCGTTGCCGGACGGCCCGACAATCGACACAAACTCGCCCCGGTGAACATCAAACGAGATGCTTTTGAGAATGGTGACTTCGTTGTCGCCAACTTTGTATTTTTTGACGATATCTTTGACTTGAATGATCGTGTTTTTCGTGGAATTGATGGTCATCATTAGTCTCCTATTCTCAATAAAAGAGGGCAAGATTAGGGCGTAGGGCGTATCATTTTGGCGCTATATGTTACGCCCTACGCTCTACGCGCCATTGAATACGTTATCTAATCCATGCTCCTCAGTTGATAGCTGAACCCTTACAAACTCTACCCCCAGTGTATCAGTAAACTCTACGCGAGTCAGTGTCCAAAAGTTTATTAAACAGTTTATTTGGGGGTTTACTGAGGGCCGGATTTAGCCGTCCGGCCCGGGCAGCGTGACCTAGCCAAACTCAACATCGACTGATCGACGTATCGATTGGTCGATTCCAAACTCAGCAACGACTGATCGACGTATCGATTGGTCGATTCCAAACTCAGCAACGACTGATCGACGTATCGATTGGTCGATTCCAAACTCAGCAACGACCGATCGACGTATCGATTGGTCGATTCCAAACTCAGCAACGACCGATCGACGTATCGATTGGTCGATTCCAAACTTCGTAACAGTCGAAAATGATAAAAATAGATCCTTGGGAACTGCCTAAGTTCTGCTTCAATCTCTAATTACCATTTATCCCTGGTTGGGTTAAAATAGGGTAATCATGGGATTTCTGCATTCAATACGGTCATTATTTGAAGTCCGTATATCCTCCGGCTTTCAACCCAAATAGCTCATCTTAAATTGAAAAACGGGACAGCATTAAGGAGAGAGGCGCATGTTGGATCGTGACCAGTTCAGGCGGCCAGCCCCGATTATAGTGGTAGATGGTAATCCTGCGGATCGGCAATGGTTAGTTGGAGTTTTAACGGAAGCAGGCTATCAGGTCCGTCCCTACCCCGATGGCGCTTCCGCTTTAACCGCAGCGTGGGCTGAACCTCCGGCGTTAATTCTGCTTGATATCGATAGGTATAACATAGATAGTTATCAGGTCTGCCGCCGGTTAAAGGCCGATGAGCGTACGGCCCCTACTCCGGTTATCTTTACCGGGGCTTCGGACGTGCTGACACACAGCCACCATCGCGAAAAACTGTTTGCCGCTGGCGGGCTCGACTATATTCTCAAACCGTTTCAGGTTGATGAGGTCTTAACCAAAATTGAAAGGCATCTGCGTTGGCAGATGATGGGGCCGCAGGCCGTCATCGAACGTCAACCAATTGAAGTTGAACTCCCGGCGGCGTACCCTGAGCCAGACAGTGAAGATTACACGGCAAAAATAAAACTGGCTATGGATAAACTCCAACAGGAGGTTGCCGAGCGCAACCAAATAGCGGAGACGGTCCGTTTGACTCATAATCTAACTGATCTTATGACGGATGCGCTTTATTGGATTGACCGGGAGGCCCGTATTATCGATGTTAATGACACGGCCTGTCGCATGCTGGGCTATACACATGAGGAGTTCACGCAAATGTCGCTGCGGGATATTGATGCCACCATCTCTCCTGAGCATGAGATTACGGTATTAAGCCAAGTTCAACAGCTAGGAACCCTCACGTTCGAAACCCAGCATCGCACCAAAGATGGACGGTTGATACCGGTGGAAGTGACCACCAACACCATTGAATTCGATCAGTATCAGATAAGCTATGCGTTTGTCCGTGATATTACCCAGCGTAAACAGATAGAAGAAACTTTGCAGCTCACCCGGTTTACCGTGGAAAGCGTGGCCGATGCGGTATATTGGATAACGCCTGAAGGCCAGATTGTGGATGTCAATCCAGCGGCGTGTGCCATGCTGGGCTACACCCGCGAGGAGATGCTCAATCTAACGCTCTTCGATATCGATCCGGGGGTAACTCCGGACTGGTGGGATATAGCCTGGAACCTTATTAAAGATAAAGGTAAACGGTGGCTTGAAACGACCCATCGGGCCAAGGATGGCCGCCTCATTCCGGTGGAAGCGATTGCCAACTTTATCCAGTTTGGCGACCGCAAATTCAACTGCGCTATCGCCCGTGATATCAGCCAACGTAAGGCAGTGGAGATGACCCTGCGTGAGAATGAGGAGCGGTTGCGGCAAGCTATCCGGGTGGCCGGCATCGGTATATTTGATCACGATCACCTGGCCAATGCTGTCTATATGTCGCCGGAGTACCGGATGATGTGGGGCTGGGATCCAGATGATGAGGGGATTTTTGTTGAGGGCATCGATCAAATTCATCCCGATGATCGAGAACGTCTTACCAAAGCGGTGCTGCGGGCCCACGATCCGGAGGGCGCTGGTTTTTTTGACATCGAGTATCGGATTGTGCGCCGTGATGGCGCCGTTCGCTGGCTATCCGTTCGATCGCAAACGTTCTTCGAGGGAGAAGGGGACAAGCGCCGTCCGGTTCGTACGGTGGGGGCGATAATTGACATCACCGCAGCCAAACAAGCCCAAGCCACCCAGGCAAAACTTGAGGAGCAGTTGCGCCAGGCCCAAAAATTGGAGAGTATCGGCCAACTGGCCGGCGGCATCGCCCACGATTTCAATAACCTGCTTGTGCCTATCATCGGGTATACGGAATTAGCCCAAATGCAACTGTCTGCCAATAGTAAGATATACAATGATTTGGAAAAAATCAGAAACGCGGCCGAGCGATCGGCCAGCCTAACCCGACAACTCCTGGCGTTTAGCCGCCGGCAGGTGCTGGAAGTCAAGGTGCTTGATCTCAATGAGGTGATTAGGGGGTTTCAGGAAATGCTCTGGCGCTTGATTTCAGAAGCCATTACCGTCCAAGTGTTGCTGGCTTCGGGTCCTGGCCTTATCAAGGCCGATCGCTCCCAAATTGAGCAAATCTTGCTCAATTTAAGTATTAATGCGCGAGATGCGATGCCAAACGGCGGTGAACTGATCATTGAAACGGACAATGTTTATCTCGATGAAGCCTACGCTCAAACCCATGCCGAGGTTCAGCCCGGTCATTATGTGATGTTATGCCTGAGTGACACCGGTCATGGGATGGATAGTGACACTCAGAAACAGATCTTTGAGCCGTTTTTTACCACCAAAGCGCAAGGCCGGGGAGTTGGCTTGGGACTGGCGATGGTTTTTGGCATTGTCAAACAACATCAAGGTCATATTTGGTTGTACAGCGAAGTGAGCAAAGGAACCACGTTCAAAATATATTTGCCTCGCACGGAAGCGGTTCGATCAACCGCCGCCGTCGCGCCAACGCCGACATCGGTTTATGGCGACGAAACCGTGCTTGTTGTGGAAGATGAGCCGATGGTGCGCAAACTGGCCTGCGAAACGTTGGAAGCATACGGTTATACCGTCATTGAAACCGCCAGCCCGGCTGACGCCATCCAATTTGTGGCTACTTATGAAGCGATCATTCATCTGCTGCTGACCGATGTCATTATGCCCGCTATGAATGGACGCCAGCTTTATGAGACATTGGCGGTTATGCGGCCTGATCTCAAAGTGCTCTATATGTCAGGGTATACGGACAATGTCATTGTACATCACGGGGTTTTAGATGAGGGCGTTAATTTTTTACAGAAGCCTTTCACCATCCGCAGTCTCACCGAACGGGTTAGAACGGTTTTGCAAGCACCCCTCTAGTTCCAGCGTTTAGCCATTGAAGTCATCCCTAAAAATTGGACCGTCTCTTTTTAAACCTTATCCCCTTGAAAATAACGGTCTGGAGCGCCAAAGTTTACTTTGACCTAACCATGAATGACAAAGCAAGCTTTGTCGCTCCCGTAAATATCGGAATGATGGTCTGAATAGTTCAGTTGAATAGCCTGCTTAAGATGGTCATAAGGTTGCCTTTCGTTCTTCATAAGGCAACCTTTTGTTTTTCGTAAAGACAACGATGGTCCTTCTGCGCTACACTAAGAGCAAGTTGACGAGATTAATAGGAGTTACGCAGTTGGGTGAATCGAACCAGGTGACAGTCACTTTTTGTCGAAAATGAAGGTCCGTTTAGCCTAAACAAGTTGACTTATCGCGTCTAAGTGACTGTCACCTTTTGAACTGCGTAACTCCTAATTAAATCAGTTTCTAGACCCAACAAAACAGTTCTAAAAATCAATCGTGAAACAGTGAGACCCAATAAAGGAGGAATGCTCATGAGTCACAAAACTTTTCAGTATAAACCCATGGGATTGGCTCTGGCTTTGATCATCGCCCTGTTGGTTACAGCGGCTTGCGGTGGGATAAAAACGCCGGAAGCCGCCCAGACCCAGCCAACCTCTACCCAACCCCCGGCGGCCGCGGCGACGCCCACCATCGAGCAGGGTGCGCAAATGGAAGCTACAGCGGCAACCGTCGAAGAGACCGATACGGCCCAGCTCGACACGGAGGAAGCCGGCGCCGCCACGGCCGAACCCTCGGCTAAAACGGTGCAAGCGCCTGCGGATGAAGATGAATGGGTGGTAGCCGAGGAAGATATCTGGGTCCCGGTGGTGGATGAACTGGGGCAACATTTGCAAGCCGCCCATCGCAGTTTTGAAGCGGGCGATATGGCGGCCGCGGCCGCCAGTATCCGCGAGGGGGCTGCCTTTCTGGATAGTGAAGCGTCTGCCGCAACGTCTGAAGTAGACCAAACCGCTCTTAAGGAGGCGGCTAAGAAACAATTGGAGTTGGCTACGGAGTTGGAAGGAGGCAAGATTACTTCAATTAAAGCCTTGGACGAGGCCATCGCCGAGGTTCATCAGGTCAATGTCGCCCATCGCCTGAACCAGGTTCAAGAAGAAATCTTGTTCTCCGTAGTGGAGAAGCCGGCCCAGCATTTCCAACGCGCCGTTGAGGCCCTGGATAAAGCGGACTACCAGGCTGCTGCCGCTGAAATTCGTCAAGCTGCGGCCTATCTAAAAATCGATGAGGCGCGGGCGCAGGGACAAGTCAAGGACACATTGCAAGCCGTTATTGGCAAATTGAACCAGATGGCCGATGATGTGACTCAAGAAAAGATTACTTCGGCGGCAGACCTGGAGGCGACTTTTGCCCAGGCCCATTATGCCTTGGCCATTCATCACCAGTTGGCCGCGGTGGGCGCCGAGGACTTGGGCGAGATGAAAGACGCCGGCTACGAACTGAAGGCCGCCGCCGCCAACCTGGAGCAAACGCTGCATCGCGCCGGCCGAGAAGCAAGTGAGGAGGAAACAGCCTTTATCGAAAATCTGCGCCATCTGGGCGATGATCTGATTGCCGGCAGGCAGACCAAGAGCATTGTTGAAGAACTGCAACAGCGGCAGGTCACCCCGACTCCGGCGTCGAAACCGCAAGCCCAGACCGCGCCTCTACCTGAAAAAGAGGTCTGGTTCTCTATAACCGAGGAAAATATCTGGTTCCCTGTTATGGATGAGTTTGGTCAAGAGTTGCTAACCGCCCGCGATGAATTTCTGAGCGGCAATACCGAAGCTGCGGCTGCGGCCATGCATCAAGCAGCCCAATTTCTACAACGTGAAGAATTGGGGCCTGACGCTAACCCGGTCGATGTCGATGCTCGCCTGGAAGCCGCCGATCAGTTGGTTAAACTCGCCGATGAGGTAGAACACGGACAGATAAGCGACATCGCTCAACTAAACCCCGCCTTTATTAAGGCCTATCAAGTCAACATCGACCACCGTCTGGCGGCGCTGCCGGTCGCTGAACGGCTGGCCTTGGTCGACCGGACCACAGCCCACTTGCGTGGCGCGGTTGAAGCCTACGCTCAAGGCGATAACGTCTCGGCCGCCGTCGAAATCCGTAAGGGTGTAGCTTATCTGCAGTTGGATCAGGCTCTATCGAGCGAAGCCACCCAAGCCGCGCTGCAAACCTCAATTGATCACCTGGACACCCTGGCCAATGATGTGGCGCGAGGCGACATCTCGCTGGCCGAGTTGAAGGAGGGCCTTACCAGCAGCCAATATGACCTGGCCGCCGCTTACCAGCAGCAAGCCGCCGATCGGCTAGCCGAGGATAACGACACCTCGAGCTATGCTCTCAAAGCGAGCGTTCATCATCTGCAAGAGGCGTTGAGCCTGAGTGGTCAAAAGATTGAGGCAGATACCACCGCCTTTTTCAACGACATCGTTCCCTTAGCCGATGGGCTGGTGGCCGGGACAGAACGAGATGTCGATCACGTGGGTCAAATGATCGAAAAACTGGGTCAGGAAATTGGTAAGTTAGCCCATAAAGATCAACCGGTAAAGCAGTAATCACCGGCAAGCTCATTTAAACTGAAAACAAATAGACGTACCCCCTCCTAAGGAAAGGGGAGGGGGTACAAAGGTTAGTAAATCTCAATGGAGGAATTTTCATGCATTCACAAACGTTACGCCAGGCTGCCGTTTGGTTGGATCAACGGAAAGCGCTGGTACTCGTATTCACCGACAATCAACTGACGACGCAGACAGAAATCTGCTCCACTGTAGACGCGCATGATGGTCGAGACTCGTCAACCTACCACATCCAAGGCCATCACCGCGAGGTGCTGGATCATTTCTACGAAGATGTGATTCACCATTTGGGTATTGTCGACGACGTTCTAATCTTGGGGCCGGGCCAGGCCAAGTACGGCCTCCGCCGGCATCTCAAGGACCATCATCATAAAACTTTCAAGAATACGGAGGCTACCCTGGAAAACGCCCCCCCGCTGACCCCCACTGAATTATTGGCGCGGGCCGAAACCTTTTTTGAATCAGTCCAAGACCGGTAAAATGAGAAAAAATAGGCTTAAGGAGTCGCAACGATGATGTCAAAAGTAACGATGGTATTTGGCGCGGTGTTAAGCTTGGTTGGACTGGGCGCTTATTTTGAAGCAGACCACCGGCACATCACGGCCCTAATACCAACCTTTGTGGGTGCGCCCCTGCTGGCGTTGGGCATCGCCGGTCAGAAAATGGAACAAACCGGGCCGGCGATGCACGCTGCCGCCGGCGTGGGGCTGCTGGGTCTGTTGGTTTCGGCTCAGGGGCTGTTCTGGCCTCGACTTTTTCAGGAAAGGTGCGAACCTGACGTTCAGCACCCGAAACGAGGTCAGACTCAAGGCCTTACCCTGATTTTGTGCGGGGGGTATGTCGGGCTGTCCTTTCGCTCGTTTCTAAGGGCGCGCTTAGCCTGATTGGAGAAAAATTATGAAAATTTTGATTTCTGGCGGTGGGCTGGCCGGGCTAACGTTGGCCTACTGGCTGGACAAATATGGTTTTACGCCGGTTGTCATCGAACAGTCTAACGGGCTGCGGCGAGACGGCTATGGTATTGACTTTTTTGGCAGCGGCTACGATGTGGCCGAACGCATGGGGTTGATCGAACCACTGCAAGCGCGACCAATCAAAGCCGAGTATGTGGGTTATGTCAACGAAGATGGCAACCTCATCGCCAAACTGGACATTGCCCTGATGCGTAAAATTATGGACGGCCGTTATCTGCCCCTGATGCACCGGACATTGGAAGAGACGCTGTATCAAGCCATTGCCGATAAGGTGGAGGTGCGCTTTGGCTGCTCGTTAACCGCCATTACTCAAACCCCCGATACCGTTACGGCTACTTTTGACGATGGCCGCCGCGAGGCCTTCGACCTGCTCATCGGCGCCGACGGGATTCATTCCCGCACCCGCAGCCTCGTGTTTGGTCCGGAATCCGAATTTGCCCATTACCTGGGCTATTATGTGGCCTGCTACAGCCTACCCGACCACTATCACATCGGTCGGGCGTGGCAAAACTACACCGAGCCGGGCCGCCAGGTTGGAGCGTATTGCAGCGACCGGGCAGGCGAGTTAATTACGCTGTTTATGTGGGAAGCGCCCGACGAGGGTCACGTCCCACGTGCCGAACGATTGCCCCGCTTACGCACCGCCTTTGATGGTATGGGCTGGATCACGCCGCAGCTTTTGGCCGATGCGCCGGATGAGTCCATTTTTATGGACACGGTGACGCAAATCAAAATGACGCAGTGGCACAATGGCCGGGTCGCCCTGGTCGGTGATGCTTGCGGCTGTATGACTCTCATCTCCGGTCAGGGTGCGTCTATGGCCTTGGGGGGAGCGTATATCTTGGCCGAAGCGCTGCGTCAAAATGAGGATTACGCCGCCGCTTTCCGCGTTTATCAAAACCAGGTGCGCCCGGAAATTGAGGCGCGGCAAACAAAGGCGCGTGACTTTGCCAAAGCATTTGTACCCGGCAGCGAGTTAGGACTAAAAGTACAAAAGGTCATAATGAAACTGCTGCTGCGCGACGCTTTTAAAGGGGTACTGCGGCAGCAATTTAGCGGCGACAGCATTTTACGCCGCGCTCTGAAACGGCTACCGGCCAGCCGAGGTGCGTCTTTAGGCTACGTCGTTAACGGCAAGTTGCGCGATGCCGATTACCGGACCTTATCGCTGGATGTGGCCGATGCGCTGGCGATGCACGATGAGGTGAATCTGCTGCTACAAATCGAATCCCTGCAAGGGATTGAGTGGCAGGCCTTGTGGGATGATGCCCGGTTTGGCCGGGAATACGGTGGTTCCATTCAAAAGTTAGCCGTCGTCGGCGACCAACGTTGGAGTGACTGGCTGGCTAAGTCGGCGCGACCGTTCTATGCCCGGCAAAGCCGTCATTTTCCTGAAAACGAACTGGATACCGCCTGGGCTTGGTTGCGGAAGTAAACTGACAGAACCCATGAAAAAACCAGGTGACAGTCACTTAGTGACTGTCACCTTTGGAACTGTGTAAGCCCTGACCATCAATTATTAGTCACCTGATTTACCTAACAGCGCCGCCAATCGCGCCACCTGAGCCGAATGAACGACGGCCAGCACTTCATCGGCCGGTTTAATCACCACATTGCCCCGAGGAATGATGAGCTGCCCGCGCCGAATGATGGCCGATAGCACGCACTCGGCGGGCCAATCGACATCGCAAATGGCCTGGTTGGCGGCGAGGCTGGTCGGGTGGACTTTCTCCTCGACCAGGGCGTACTCGCCCTTGCGCAGCTTCAGCAGGGTCATCATATCTCCCAGCGACATCTGTTCGGCAATGAGATGGGCCATCAAATCGGCCTGATTGAGCGCCACATCGACGCCCATCTGGGCGGTAAATAACCAGGCATTATCGGGATGGTTGACGCGAGCCACCACCCGAGGCACGCCAAACTCAAACCGGGCCAGGCTGGTGATAACCAGGTTGGTTTCATCGGCCCCGGTCACGGCCGCCACCACATCGGCTTTATAGATGCCGGCGGTTTCCAATATGTCCGGATCGGCGCCGTTGCCGTAGAGCCAGATCTCGGCGGGTAAGTGGTGCGATCCGGTGGCGTTGTCGTGAGGGTGCAGTTCGATCACCTTGAGCTGATGTCCCTGACTTAACAACAAGGAAGCCAAATGTGCGCCAACGTGACCGCCGCCAACAATGATTACGTTCATGATGTCCTCCCTCCTTAGGTTAAGCCCAACAACGCTTTGAGTCGATCGCCGGAGGCGGCCAGTAAGGCCAGATGCAGCCAATCGCCCCTCTGGAGGAGGGCGCCACGCGTCGGCAGAAATGTCTGCCCGCCCCGGGTGATAGCTACCACGTGAATTTCGCCCGGCACGGTTAGGTCGTTGACCGTGCGGCCGATAAGCAATTGCGGCACTTCCGTGTCAACCAGATCGACCTGTCCGTTCCCGATACTGGCTTCGTTGGCCAGGGGAAAGTAGGACAGCAGTTCAACAATACGATTAACTTCCCAGGCCAGGGGGGTGACGGTTTGTAATCCCAGACGGCGATAGATGTCGGCCTTGCGCGGGTCGAACAGCCGGGCGATGACCTTAGGCACCTTGTAGAATTGGCCGGCCAGCCGGGCCGTTACCACGTTGACCTCGTCGCTGCCGGTCACGGCGGCTAATCCATCGGCCTGCTTGATGCCGGCTTCGGTCAGGACGGTTCGGTCAAAGCCGACGCCGTGGATGGTCCGGCCCCGAAAGCCTGCCTCCAGGCGTTCAAAAGCGTGCAGGTCGATGTCGATGACTACGACCGTATGGCCGCGTCGATCCAAGGTTTGGGCCAGGCCCGACCCCACCCGGCCGCAGCCAATGACAATAAATTTCATCTTGATCCTCCATCTCTCAGTAGTTCAGGTGACAGGCACTTAGCCCTAGGGGTAAAAAGTGACTGTCACCTTTCAGTCACCTGAATAGTATGCTGCGCGCGCCAATTCAGCAGCGCCTTGCGAATTTCATCGAGCACCAATAAGGCCGGCGTCCAGGCAAATAAGAACAGCCAGTTTTCAACCGAGAAGGACGCCGTGCCGATCAGGCCATGCAAAAACGGCACGTAGACGATGAGCGTAATGAAAAATAGTTCGGAGGCAATGCCGATCCAGATCAGGCGGTTGTTGAACCAGCTAATCTTAAAGGCGGAAATGCGCTCGGTGCGGTGGGCGAACAGGTTGCCGATTTGGGTCGTAACCACCGCAGCCAGGGCCATCGCCGTTGCCGCGCGATAAAGCTCCCCGCTGGCCGGCAGGTCTAACCACTGGCCCCAGTAGCCGCTGGTCCAATACATATAATAGAAGGCCGCCATTGTCGCCAGAGCTTGCACCGGCCCCAGCCAGGCATAGGCCCGAATTAGCAGTGAGCGGGTGATGACGTGTTCCTTGATCGGGCGCGGCGGGCGATCCATTATGCCCGGTTCGGGTTTTTCCGCGCCCAAGGCCAACGCCGGGGCCATGTCGGTACACAGGTCAACGGCCAGAATGTGCATCACGTTGAGCGCCAGGGGAATCCGGGCGCGGCTGAAGGCGAACAGGATAAACGGCACCGCTTCGGGGGTGTTGCTGGTGAAAATATATGACGTAAATTTCTTGATATTCGCATAGACAGCCCGGCCTTCTTCAACCGCGTTGACAATCGAGGCGAAGTTGTCGTCAGTCAGAATAATGTCGGCGGCCTCTTTGGAGACATCGGTGCCGGTCAGGCCCATCGCCACCCCGATATCGGCCTTTTTTAGGGCCGGGGCATCGTTGACGCCATCGCCGGTGACAGCCACAATGTGGCCCATCGCTTGTAGGTTACGGACCACGCGCAGTTTGTGCTCGGGGGCGACGCGGGCAAAGATGACGCTGCCGGCTAAGGCGGTTTGTAAGGCTTGATCATCCAGCGCGTCAAGCTCGACGCCGGTGATAATGCGCGGCCGGTCGCCCGCATCGTGAATGATGCCGATGCGGCGGGCGATACTTTCGGCGGTCAGGCCGTAGTCGCCGGTGATCATGATGATGCGAATGCCGGCCTGGCGGCATTTGTTCACGGCCTGGGTTACTTCGGGGCGGGGCGGGTCCATCATCGCCATCAAGCCCAAAAAGGTCAACTCCTGTTCGACCGTCTCCACCGATAAATCGGTTAACTCCGATGGCAGTTGGCGTGAGGCGACGGCCAGTACCCGCAGCCCGGCGCGGGCGAAGGCGTCATTAGCGGTAGTGATTTGGCATTTCAGCGCGTCGGTCAGACAGGCCTCGCCGCCGGCTTGCCGGATGCGGCTGCACAAATTCAAAATCTCTTGTGGGGCGCCCTTGATAAAGGCGATCCGATCCGCGCCGGCGCGGTGAATCGTGCTCATGCGTTTGCGGCGCGACTCGAACGGCAGCTCACGCAAACGAGGCAGATCGATTAATTCGGCTTCGGGATCGACGCCGCCTTTGAGGGCGGCCACCCGCAGCGCGGCTTCGGTCGGATCGCCCAGCACCGTCCAGCGGGAAATCTGGTCATTCGGCGGCAGAATCCGGGCGTTGTTGCACAAACTGGCCGCGATGAGCAGGCGGCGCACCTCGTCCGTTTGGTTGGGTTGAAGCGGCTGCCCGTCGCTGAGAATTTGGCCCTGCGGTTCGTAACCAATGCCGGTCACCGTCAAGCGCTGGCCGGCCAGCCATAAGGCCGAAACAGTCATCTCGTTTTGGGTCAGCGTGCCGGTTTTATCGGTGCAGATGATGGTGGTACAGCCCAGCGTCTCCACCGCCGACAGCCGTTTGACCAGCGCGTGCCGTTTGGCCATACGCTGTACGCCCATCGCCAAAGCTAGCGTCACCGTCGGCAGCAACCCTTCCGGCACAAAGGCTACGATCATGCCCAGGGCAAAGATAAACCCTTCGGCCACGCTCATGCCGGCCAGCGTGAGCGACAGCCCAAAAAAGACCAGGCCACTGCAAATGGCAATGATGCTAACCATTTTGGTCACGGTACTCATTTCTCGCTGCAAGGGGCTGATGTCCTGGCCGACGCTTTGGGTCAGCCCGGCAATCTTGCCGAACTCGCTGTCCATGCCGGTCGCCAGCACGACCGCGCGGGCGCTGCCGGCCGCGACACTGGTGCCGGCAAAGATCAGGTTGGGCAGTTCGATCCGGGCCAGGTCGCGGCCCAGCACAGCCTCGCTGGTTTTGCGCACCGGATGAGACTCGCCGGTCAGGGTGGATTGATCGACCCGCAGTTCGGCTTCGCGCACCAGCCGGGCATCGGCCGAAATGTGATCGCCTTCGGCCAGCACAATCTGGTCGCCGGGGACCAGTTCTTCGGCCAGCAGCCGTTGTTCCTGGCCGTCGCGCACCACGCGGGCGTAGGCCGGCATCAGCTTGCGCAGGGCCTCGGTGGCGCGTTCGGCTCGATACTCCTGCCAAAAGCTGAACAGCCCGTTGATCAGGTTGACCAGCCAGATGGCGAAGGCCAGTTCCGGCAGCCGCGCCGCCAGGGCGATAAAGCCGCCGATCCACAATAGAATGGCCATCAAGTGGGTGAAATTGACTACGAACTTCAGCCAGAGCGGTTTGCCCTTCACTTTACGGATTACGTTGCGGCCGTAAGTGGCCAGGCGCTGCTCGGCTTCGGTTTGGGCCAGCCCCTGAGGTTGGGTATCTAAGGCGTGGTAGACTTCGGGGATGGGCCAAGCGGGAATTGAGGCCAGAAGTTCGGGGCTGACGCGGGCTGAGGTGCTCACAGTGTGTGATTTCATTAGGAGCGTCCGTTGCTACTCATTGACGTCGTATTTCATCTTTTGTAGTATACGGTCAATAAGCCGGGGACGCATCAGGCATTTGGAGAGTTTGCCCACTGGCTGAGAGGTTAGTCTTGGACTAGATCAGGCGACTAGGACACGAGGCTAAAAATGACACCCTAGTTCGTAGTGGCGGCTTATGAAGATTAAGTAAACCACGTACCGGCTTCCGGTCGGTATGTAGTTTACTTTCTTGAAATTCATTAGCCGTTGAAATGCGTCAGACCGCTAATAAAGATCAAGAAATTAATCGGTGTACGAACTAGCCGTTCCCCGCAGCACGGGCCTAAAGACCCGTGCTGAGAGCGCGAAGCCCTGTCAGGCTAAGATTTCGCCAGAGTAGGGCGCTTCAGCGTCCTTCGCTCTTTTAGCGCGATGAATCGTTTTAGCCTCGCGCTGGTTGGCCTTTCAACTTATTCATATTTTTCCGGTCGTCAACAAGCGGGCTAACTGCTCCGCTCCGGCGCTGTCTACTACGGCCAGAATTTCGTCGCCGGCCTGAAAGACGGTTTGACCCCGAGGCACTACCATTTGCTCATCTCGAATGATCCCGGCGATAACACAGTTTTCAGGGAGGCTTAATTCTTGAATGGTCTGCCCGATGGCCGGCGCCCTCTCCGAAATTTTTTCTTCGACCAAAGAGAAGTCGCCCCGATTGAGTTTTAGCAACGTTAGCATGGCGCCGGCCGGCATTTCCTCTTCAATCAAGCTGGCCATAATTTTGGCCTGGTTGAAGGCCGCATCCACATGAAAGGTGGGTCCAAACAACCAGCCGTTGCGAGGACTGTTGATCCGCGCAATGGTGCGCGGAACCTGATAGCGAGTCCGAACCAGATAGCACATGGCCAGATTATCGGCATCGCTGATCGTACAGGCGGCCACAACTTGGGCTTGCTCGACGCCGGCTTGATCCAAGATCAGCAGGTCGGTCGGGTAGCCTTCATAAATGACTTCGGTGGGCAGTTCGCGATGGAGCCGAGATAGCACATCGCGCCGATGTTCAATGACGTGGACTTGGTGGTGCTGGGCTATCAATAGCGTGGCCAATTGGGTGCCGGTCTGGCCTCCACCGCCGATAATGACTAACATGGGCTATTAACCTCCCCATCCAGACGTTGCTGTAAATTGGGTATTAACACCGGCGGCGCACTCACATAGACCACATCGCCGGTTTGCAGCGAGTCAACCTGAGCCGGCGGCCGGGGCTGGCCAGCTCGCGTCACGGCCACAACCACGCACTCCTCTGGAGGAAAAAGAGTTTGCAGGCGGCTGCCCCGAAAACGATCCGGCACAACAAACTCGTATAAACTGACCTGCCCCTGGTCTGAGGAGAATACCTGGCGCAAATGAGTTTCCTCTAGCATGCTCATAATCCGGTGGGTCGCCCAGAGGGTGGAACTGACCACCGGCAAACCAAAAACCTCATGCAGCGACAGCCAGCGCGCGTCGTAGTTGCGAACAGCAATTTTGGAAATGTGATAAATCGAGCGGGCGATATGGGCTACAACCGCATTGAGCGAGTCGGAGTTGGTGACGGCGGCCAGCGCATCGGCCTGATGAATGCCGGCCCGGCGCAAAATGTCCTGCGATAAACTATTGCCTTCGACCACGCGCCCCAGGAAGTCGGGGTGCAAATTATCAAAGGCCGCCGGGTGATGATCGACCACGGTCACATTATGGCCCTGTTGAAAAAGGCTATAGGCTAATTCGGCCCCCATTCGGCCGCAGCCAATGACAATAATATTCACCTTATATTCCCCCTCTATTCGATCAGGTAAGGGACGCTGGTAATGACGATCCCAGGCCGGAAGATCAAGGCCACCTGCAGCAAAAAGGCCGTTTGAGTGTGCAGCAGGTTATGCCACCAACGGCTCGGTACAAACTGCGGCACCACCACCGTGATGATCTCATTGGGCTGCCGGCGGGCGTCAATTTGATTGATATAGTCTAAGATCGGCTCGATAAGCAGCCGGTACGGCGAGTCTAAAACGACCAACCGGATGCCGTTACCCCAGCCTTCCCACTCCTGGCAGACGCGATCCGATTCGTCGGCGTTGGTCGAGATGTGGACGGCGGTAATATCGTCAGACAGGAGACGGGCGTAGCGCAGCGCGGCCAACGTGCCTTGATGAACGCCGGCCACCAGCAAAATCACCCGGTGCCGCGAGATACGGGGTGGAGCCGCATACTTGCGCAGCGACAACCCGCCGGCTAAGTCGCGATAGTGGCGATGAATGGCCGACAACATCAAGACCAAAATAGGGATGATCAATAACACGACCCAGGCGCCCTCGCTGAATTTGGTAACGGCAAAAATCCCCATCACAATGAAAGTGCAGATCGCGCCAAAACCATTGACCACCATTTTGAAGCGCCATTGGGTGTCATAGCGCAGGGTCGAGCCGCGCTCTTCTATCACTTGATCCGGCCAGAGCCGACCAATCTTGTACCAACGGTAAGCCATGCCACCTTGCGATAGGCTAAATGATAAAAAGACGCCAATGGCATACAACGGGATAAGGGCTGTGACGCTGGCCTCAAACACGATGATTAACAGCGAAGCCAGTAGGGCCAGGCTGATGATCCCCCGCGAGTAGACCAGTCGGCTGCCTCGATAAGTTAATTGGCGCGGTAAAAATCCGTCGCCGGCCATCAACGCACTCAGGCGGGGAAAATCAGCAAAGGCGGTATTGGCCGCCATAATCAAGATAATGGCTGTGGCCGCGATAACGCCCAAATATAGTCCGCCACGCTCCGTAAAAACCGTGCGAGCCAACTGCGAAATGACCGTTTCCTCTTCCGATGGGGTTACACCGATCTGAATCGCCAGGAACGTGATACCCAGAAACAGTGATCCCAAAATCGAAGCCATCCAGATGAGGGTTACGCCGGCATTGTGGCTGCGCGGTTCGCGGAAGGCCGGGATGCCGTTGGAGATCGCTTCGACGCCGGTCAGAGCGGTGGTGCCATTGGCGAAAGCGTGAAGCAATAAAAACAGCGTCACCGACTGGGTGGTTTCAACGAGTACCGCTGGCGCGTCGAGGACCAGGTCCAAATTACCGGTCAGATAGCGAAACAGGCCGACGCCCATCGTTATAAACATCATCAACAAAAAGAAGTAGGTGGGAATGGCAAAGGCCATTCCCGACTCTTTTACGCCGCGCAGGTTGATCAGCATAATCAGTATTACCATGAAGACGGCTAACTCCACCCGATAAGGATAGATCCAGATAAAGGCCGAGGTAATCTGAGCTATCCCGGATGAGATCGAGACGGATACGGTCAAAATGTAATCGGTCAACAAGGCCGCGCCGGCGATTTGGGCCGGCAGTTCGCCCAGATTGTCGCGGGAGACGATGTAAGCGCCGCCGCCGTTGGGGTAGGCGTTGATCGTCTGGCGGTAAGAAAAGGTGACAATGGTCAGGAGAGCGACAATGGCAATCGAGATAGGAAAGGCGTAGCCAGAGGCCGTCGCGCCGGCCACTGCCAGCACAAACAAAATTTCTTGCGTAGCATAAGCGGTTGACGACAGCGCATCCGAGGCAAACACGGCCAACCCCACCGCCTTGCCGATGGTCTGGTGCGGCGCGTCGGCGGTGGCTAACGGCCGGCCAATCAGCCAGCTTCGCCAAGTTCGGGGCGGGTTCTTCTCAGCCGGCCGGCGTAGCACCAGCGTCCCTTGGTCTTTATCGATGAGAGCCATTGTCGCTCCTTAAATTTACTGGGCCAGCGCGCCGGTGGCCGCGACATCTCGTTTGCTTTGCCAGATGGCCCAGATTAAAACCGCCAAACAGGCCAGCATAGCCGCGACCAAACTCATGGCCAGCGGATGGCCGGGAACGCGCACGGTGACAATGATCGGGGCGATGATGAGCGCTACCAGGTTAATGACTTTGATCATCGGGTTGAGGGCGGGGCCGGCGGTGTCCTTGAGAGGATCGCCCACGGTATCGCCCACGACCGCGGCCTTATGGGGATCGGAATGTTTGCCGCCATAATTGCCTTCCTCGATGAACTTTTTGGCGTTATCCCAGGCGCCGCCGGCATTGGCCTGAAAAACCGCCAAGAGCTGGCCGGACAGAATGATGCCTGCCAGGAACCCGCCAAGCGCCTCGACGCCCAGGATAAAACCGACCAAAATCGGGATCATCACCGGGATCAAGCCCAGGCTAATCAGTTCCTTCTGGGCCGCCGTGGTCGAGATGGTAACGGCGCGGGCGTAGTCCGGCAGGACTTTGCCTTCCATCAGCCCCGGAATTTTGAACTGTCGCCGGACCTCATCGACAATCTGGGACGCGGCCCGCTGGACGGCGCGAATGGTCAACGCCGAAAACAGGAACGGCACGGCCCCACCGATCAGCAGCCCGACAAAGACAGTCGGCGCGGAGACGTTGATGCCGGTTAGCACCGGCTGGCCGGTCTGGACTTGCACCTTGCCCACGTCGGTCAGATACGAGCCGAACAGCGCCACCGCCGCAATAACGGCCGAACCGATAGCGATGCCTTTCGTGACCGCTTTAGTGGTATTGCCGACCGCATCTAGGTCGTCCATCACCGCTCGGGCTTCCCGGCTCAAGCCCGACATCTCACCAATGCCGTTGGCGTTGTCGGAAATCGGGCCAAACGAGTCCATCGAGATGGTATTGCCGGTTAAACTCAGCATGCCGATGCCGGTTAGCGACACACCGTAGAGAATGGCGGTCAGTTGAATGGCGGGGGCTTCGCTGGCGTAAATGAAGATAGAGCTTAAAACGGCAAGCGCGATGACGATGATCGCCCAGACACTCGACTCCATGCCCAGAGCCAGGCCGGACAGAATATTGGTGGCCGAGCCGGTTTGCGATGCCCGGCTGGTTTCCTGCACCGGGTGGTAATGGGTCGAGGTAAAGTATTCGGTGGTTTTATCCAGTACAATGGCCAGAATGATGCCGGTTAGCGTCGCCAGGAAGGGCCGCCAATCCGGCCGGCCGGTGCTGGGGTCGGTCATGTAAAAGACGGTCGTAGCGGCAAAACCGATGACGGAGATGCCGGCGGCCAGATAAAAGCCGCGATTCATCGCGCCCATCGCGTCGCGGCGCTGTTCGTCGGTGCGAACCACAGTGTTGCCGATCATCGACGCGATGACGCCGATGGCCCGCAGGATCAGCGGAAAGATCACAAAACGCAGATCATATTGGCCGTCGCCCAGCGTTCCCCGCGCGACATCGCCCAAAACCAGCCCTAAAATCAAGGCGGAAACCAAAGTGACCTCGAAACTTTCAAACACGTCGGCGGCCATCCCGGCGCAGTCGCCCACATTGTCACCCACCAGATCGGCAATGACCGCCGCGTTGCGGGGATCGTCTTCCGGAATACCGGTTTCGATCTTGCCCACGAGGTCCGCGCCCACGTCAGCGGCCTTAGTGTAGATGCCCCCACCGACCCGCATAAACAGGGCGATCAGCGAGCCGCCAAAGCCAAAGCCCAATAGGGCATCCGGCGCGGCGATGCCAAATACCAGAAATATCAGCGTACCGCCCAGCAGGCCGAAGCCCACGGTTAGCATGCCGGTGATCGTTCCGGAGCGATAGGCAATTTGTAACGCTGGATTATAACCCTGCCGGGCGGCGGCGGCCACACGCACATTCCCCTCCACAGCCGCGTTCATGCCGACAAAACCCACGGAATACGAAAACATCGATCCCATTAGAAAGGCGACGGCCCGGCCGACAGCCACCCAGATTAAGGCCTGGTCGCCAAACATGACGGTGGCCTCACGCGAGGGCGGAATAATCAGTACACTGGCCGCCAAGACAAAGGTCAGCCCAATAATCAGGACGAAGAGCGTGCGAAATTGTCGGCCCAGGTAGGCATTCGCTCCGGCTTTGATGAACCCCCACACTTCCCGCATCCGCTCGGTGCCGGTATCCGCTTTTAGCACCTGCCGGCGCAAAACAAACGCATAAATGAGGCCAGCAATGGCTACGGCTAATACACCAAAAACGGCATAGGTTTCAAAAACAGTCATTCCGTGCATAGTTTTATTCCTCTTTGAATGGTAAAAATCTTGGTTAAGTAAAAATGAGCCTACGGGGCAAGATTTACCCGGAGATAAGGATGAAGCATGAGGAAATAAAAAAAGCACCAACTGGTGGCACTTTCCTAAGAATCCCGTGGTTGCCTGTACGGCATAAGGTGTATTTTACTGGTGGCATGGGGGCAACCCAAACCATCGTTTTTAACCTCGCACCTACTGTACCTGGTGCGACCCCGGACAAAATCTGCCCAACCGCTTGTTAGAGCGGCGCAACAGCGGCCCGACTGTTGCTAATGTTGTATTGTGTGAGAATTTATGCCATATTTTGTTCGCTTTGTCAACAGCAAATGGTACTGCTCAAAGCGTGCTGCCTTTCATCCCCCCTCTCTGGCTGGATAACAGAGCAATATGATTGTGAAGTAGCATACAAGAGAATTTATTAAAAAGCACCGGTCAACTGTCCAGTTCTTAACAAACGGTAGATATTCAATTAAGCGTCGGTGGGGATGCTTAGAACATCGCTCGATTTACAGGTAAAATAGCCCAGTATTGTCGAACTCAGATCACTAAGCGGCTGATTTTTAACCCCTCAACTTGTCCTACTTATCAGGCTGTATTCCCAGTACAGCCCAAACACCGGGCATCGCCAACGCTTGAAACGTGGCGTCCATCTGTTCCGGGGGATAAGGCATATGGTTATCGAGCCACCAGGTCAGCAGCGTCAGCAACGCCCCGGCCAAATATTGAGCCATTATCGCCGGCGGGACCGAGGGTGTACCGCCATCCGGCACAAGCTGTTCGATTTGCGCTTGAATCGAGCGACAAAAGTGAGTGTGGGTGGTCTTAAAGACCACATCGATGCCTTGACCGCCGACCATAGCTTTATACAGCGAGAAATGCTCTTGGGTGTGGCGAAACAAAGCCAGGGTCGATAAGGTATAACGGTGGCTCTCTTTTTCTCCATCCGTCACGGGCAGCGTTTCAACATCCCAACTCAGACTGTAGATGAGATCATCCAGTTCACTAACTAACAAATCCTCCTTATCCTGATAATGCGCGTAAAAGGTTGAGCGCCCCACATTCGCCCGGTCGATAATATTTTGAACGGTGATGGTCTCATACCCCTGCTCGGCAATAAGCGCTAGCAGAGCGTTGTGCAACAGTTGACGGGTTCGCTGTACCCGGCGATCAACGCGATTATGACTCATCGGTTACCCTCTGTTTCCGTACAAAGCTCACCTATTTATTCGATACTGAACATACCGCCTCGGATTGATGGTTGACTTTGGTCGAGACGGCGTATACACTGTTATCGAACATGGTGTTCGATAACATATCTATTGTAACGAAAGCTTTGCGGAAAGGAAAATTCATATGACCCGCCATAATGACCATCCGCACAATCCGCGGACGATGGTATTCAATATTATTGACTGGCTTCATGCCCATCACCCGCATCATCAGTTCCATAACCGCACTCCCGTCGAGACCAAAGGGCGGCTGATCCGTTGGGCTTCGCTGTATGACTGGGTCGTACCGCTGCTGCTGGGCGATGAGCGTGCTTTCCGGCAGACGACGGTAGCTCTGGCCCAGATCAAACCCGGCGATACGGTGCTGGATGTGGGCTGCGGCACCGGCAGCTTGGCGCTTGTGGCTAAAGAACAAGCCGGCCCAACCGGCCGCGTCTATGGCATCGACGCTTCGCCCGAAATGATAGCCATTGCCCAGCAAAAAGCCGCTCAAGCCGGGAGTAACATAACGTTTCAGGTCGATGTCATCGAGAGACTTTCGTTTCCAGACAATCAGTTCGACGTTGTTCTGAGCAGTTTGATGATGCATCACCTCCCCGATGATCTCAAAAGTCAGGGCTTGACCGAAATATACCGCGTTCTGAAACCTGGCGGGCGGGTTTTGGTAGTCGATGTCGAGTCATCGACCGGCGGCTCGCTTAGGCAGAAAGTCAAGGATATTGCCATTCATATGCACGGCGGCCATAGGCTTATGCAAAACAACGTTAAAAAGCTAGTTCCCCTTGTAGAAGCGGCCGGCTTTATCAACATTACGACAGACAAGATAAACCGCCAAACGTCCTACGTTACCGGCCTGAAAGACGCGATCCATTGATCGACAAACAGCGCCTCGTGGTGTGGCGAAACCGTGTACAGCAGATAAAAATCGAAACGTACACGCTATGGCTGGCCTATCGACATCCACAGGCGCCGTGGTATGCCAAATTGGTGGCGACTTGTGTTGTCGGTTACGCCTTTAGCCCCATCGACCTCATTCCTGATTTTATTCCGGTTTTGGGCTATGTCGATGATCTTATCTTGCTGCCCTTGGGCATCATGCTCGCTCTGAGGCTGATACCGCAGCCGGTGCTGGAAGAGTGCCGGCTGCAAGCCCGCGACCGCATAGCGCAGCGGAAACCGCCGAATTGGGTCGCGGGCAGCATTATCATCGCCATCTGGCTTGTTGGCCTTGTGGCGGTCGTGCTGTTTGGATGGCGGCTGCTAGATGTTTTTCTCTAAACTGATGTCAACACAAGACCTTATAGGTTTCCGAGCGTTACCTATGCTTTGGCGCTCGTTCCAACCGGAAAAGTACGTTATCGTAAACGCTATACGGAAACCTATAAGGTCTGGCCCAAGCAGCATCCCCTAATTGCATTTGCCCTCCTTTTTGGCAACCCCATCTAAATCCTTATAATTGGCTGCATAGAAAGTGTATTTAGACGTCATGGATGAACTATGGCCCAGCAGCCACAAGCGCAACGGCATAACCTGCCTCGCCAACCAACCTCTTTTATTGGCCGGCGCACGGAAATCACCCGCCTGCGAGAACGGCTGACCAATCCGGACTGTCGCTTGCTGACGGTGGTGGGGCCGGGCGGGATCGGCAAAACTCGCCTGGCGATTGAAGCGGCAACGGCCGTAACCTCGCCTTTTAGCCACGGTGTTTACTTTGCGCCGCTCCAAGGTATCTATACCGGCGACTACCTGGTTTCGGCGGTAGCCGAAGCCATCAACTTTTCGCTAAGCGGGCAGCAGGAGCCGCTGGCCCAGGTACTCAACTACCTGAGCGATAAAACGCTGCTCCTACTGTTAGACAACTTCGAGCAACTGGTCGATCAGGGCGGCCCGGCTATTGTTATTAAACTATTGGCCGCAGCCCCACATATCAAGCTATTGGTGACCTCGCGCGAGACACTCAACCTACGGGAAGAGTGGCTTTACCCTGTTCGCGGCCTATCCGTCCCTACAACCGATCAACCGGATGGCTCCGATGCCGATGATGCGATGCAGCTCTTTATCGCCCGGGCCAGACAGGTGCAGCCCGATTTTGCGGCAAATGATGAGCGCGATACCATCCTACAAATTTGCCGGCTGGTCGAAGGCACGCCCCTCGCCGTTGAGCTGGCCGCTTCGTGGACCAAGACGCTGAGCTGCTCGGCTATCGCCGCCGAGGTACAGCGCAGCCTCGACTTTCTCAGCACGCCGCTACGGAATGTCTCCGACCGGCACCGCAGTATGGCCGCCGCCTTCGATACCTCCTGGCAATTACTCAATGAAAATGAGCAACACGTTTTCAAACGACTATCCGTCTTTCGGGGCGGGTTTCAGCGGACAGCGGCGGCGCCGGTCGCCGGGGCGACGTTGGCCACGTTAGTCGCCTTGGTCGATAAGTCCCTGTTGCGACAGGAGGCCAACGACCGCTATCAAATTCACGAACTGCTACGACAGTCTGCCCAGACCCGTCTGGAGGCCCAGGTCGAGGATGTGACCCAAACCCATCAGGCTCACTGTGCTTATTACGCCGAGTTTCTTTACCAGCGCACCACAGCGATAGAAGGGGGCGATCAGCGCGGCGTCCTGCTTGAAATCGAAGCCGAATTAGAGAATGTACGAGCAGCCTGGCAATGGGCGATTACCCACGCTCGTGTCGCTGAAATCCAAAAGCTAACCCAAACCTTTACCGTCTTTTGTTACTACCAAAGCCGCTATTTGGAAGCGGCCAACACCTTCGATCAAGCCAGAGCATGTCTGGCGGGACAACCACCGACCAGATCAACAGAACTGGCGCTGGCTAATGTGCTGGTCAGAGTCGGTTGGTTCAATATTCCGCTGGGCCATTTCGAGGCCGCTCAGGCGGCGTTGACCCAGAGCCGGGCGTTATTTGCTCGATTAGACGCCGCCCCAATGCCTTATTCAGGGGCGGATCCGCTGCCGCCGCTGTCCATTTTGGCGACGATTCGGGGGGATTTTGATGAAGCGATCAGGCTGGGGCAGACGGCTCGACAAGTTCATGAAGCGCGAAACGACGGGCAGAACCTGGCCTTTGCCCATTATGTCCTGACCAGCGCGAGGTTGGCCCAAGGCGACTACGCAGCCGCTCAGCAGCACGCCAGACAAGCCTGCGCGGTGGCTAAACAAGCCGGGAATCGATGGTTTTTGGCTTTTTGCCTCAATGAATGGGGCAATGTGGCCCGCGCTCTGGGCAATTACGCCGAAGCGAAACAGCATTTCGAGGCGAGCTATCAGATTAGAGCGGCATTTGACGATCCGGTGGGCATGGCAGCGGCCCTCAATCACCTGGGTGAAGTGGCCATCCGGCAGGGAGAATTTTCGGAGGCGCAAGGACGATATCAACAGAGTCGGGCGATTTATCAGGAAAGCAATGATCGCGGTGGGTTGGCCACGGCGCTGAACGGCCTGGGACAAGCGGCTTGCGCGATGAAAGACTATCTGACCGCCGCCGATAATTTTCAGCGCGCCTTGACCATCGCCCACGACATGCAATTTCTCCCCCTCATCGGCGCGATGTTCATCAGCATCAGTGAGCTATTCCTCAAGGTAGGACAATCGGAACACGTGCTGGAACTGCTGGCCTTCATCGGCCATCACGCCGCCAGCGATCAGGAGACGAAAGATCGCGCGGCCCAGATGCGCAAACAGGCCGAAGCCGATGTCGCTGGGGAGACGCTGACCGCCGCTCGTCAGCGCGGCCAAGCGCGTGACCTTGATGCGATGGTGGCTTTTGTACACCAGGCATTAGCCTCGATAGCAAATCCTTCTTCTCCCCCAGAGAAAGCCGCCCCCTCTTCTCCTTTGACCTCGCCCGATCACCCCCCGCTCGACCCGCTCACCGACCGAGAGTTGGAAGTATTACAACTGATGGCCGCCGGTCGCTCCAACCGCGAGATTGGTGCGGAGTTGGTGCTGGCGTTGGGATCGGTCAAGTGGTACGCCAGCCAGATTTACAGCAAGCTTCAGGTCAAGAATCGGACCGAGGCGGCGGCCAAGGCGCGGGCATTAAAATTAATTTTCTGAATACGTCCAACCAGAAAAATATTGAAAGAAAATAAATTCCACTTCTCCGTAAAAATTGTAATGTATACAGAAAATGCGCTACAATAAAGGAAGTTATGCTCAATTATACCTGCGAGGTAGGTCCATGTTGTTGCCAACTATCCGAATTAGGTTGAAATAGTCATGACCACAAATCGCCCCCTAGAAGAAATAACGCTTTTCGGCTATAAATCAATCCGGGAACTTCAAGACTTTCGGTTGAGACCCGATTTAAATGTTTTGATTGGTGCTAATGGTTCGGGAAAAACTAACTTTATTCGCTTTTTTGAGCTATTGGGCCATATTATGGACCCTAATAAGGGTCTACAAAATTATATCAGTGCACGCGGTCGGGCCGATGCGTTCTTATTTCGTGGCGTCAAAACCACTCCGGAATTCAAGGCACATCTAAAGTTTGGTTTGAACGAATATAAATTCACCCTGCGGGCCGCCGATGACCGCTCGCTGTTTTTTGCTCAGGAGTCTGCTCCTTTTAAGGGGCCATACTATGGCCGGACTGAAAATGATCAGGGCAGCGGACATCTTGAAAGCAAACTGGCGCAAAATAGGTCTCGTAGTTCTAGTGAGCAATGGGTTGTAGATACCATCCGAGATTGGCGAGTTTATCATTTTCACGACACCTCACCTTCGGCCCCAGTGATGGGGTTAAGTAATATCATTGATTACGAGGTATTACACACGAATGCTGCTAATCTGGCCCCATTTTTGCTGCATATGGCCAAAACTGAGCCAGACCATTATTCTCAAATAGAGGAAGTGGTCCGACAGGTTGCGCCCTTCTTTGGTATATTCGACCTCAGGGAAGTCACGCCGGGGCAGACCCAGTTGCTTTGGAAGGATCGTTACTCCGATCTGGTTTATTATCCCCACCAACTTTCTGATGGAACCCTGCGTTTTATTTGTCTAGCCACGCTACTCCTCCAGCCCAATCCGGCCTCTACAATTATTATTGATGAGCCTGAGTTGGGTTTACACCCGTTTGCCATAAAACTACTAACTAGCTTGCTCTATGAGGCCGCCGAACGCGCCCAGTTGATAGTTTCTACCCAATCTTCGCTACTGCTAGACGAGTTAACCCCAGAACAAGTTATTGTGGTTAACCATCGCAATGGTGAATCTGTGCTGGAACGGCAGGATTCAGATCAACTTCAAGCGTGGCTATCAGAATACACCTTAGGACAGCTTTGGGAGAAGAATGAATTGGGAGGCCAACCCTGATGTCATGGGTACGGCTTTATTTAACCGTAGAGGGGCAAACGGAACGAAGATTTGCTGAAGCAGTTTTGCAACCTCATCTTATCCAGTTCGAAGTCGATCTACGGCCCCGCGTAGTCGTTACCCAGCGGAAATTGGGCAGTCGGGGTGGCATCTTTAATTTCGCCAAACTTCGGGATGATTTAATCCGCCTGATGCGCCAGGATAGACAACCGGAGGCTCGCTTTACGACGATGGTCGATTTGTATGCCCTGCCTTCTGACTTTCCAGGCTGGGCCGAAGCCAAAAAGCAAAATACAGCTCAACAACGTATTGCTATGCTTGAGGCCGCGCTTGAAGCGGAAATGGGAGACCCCCGCTTTTTGCCCTACATTCAACTCCATGAATTTGAGGCATTGCTCTACTGCGATCTCTCCCAGTTAGCCCGCCGGATTGCCAAAACGGAAAAGGTATTTGCCAAATTACAACGCGAAGTTGATGGGCTGGCCCCAGAAGAAATCAACGAAGGCGATGCCACCGCCCCCAGCAAACGGATTATCAAATACGTCCCCTTATACGAGCGCCTCAAAGTGCGGGTGGGTGCGCCTGCAGCTGCGGCCATTGGTTTGAATGCCCTACGGGCCGGTTGTCCCCATTTCAACGAATGGGTGAGCCGCCTGGAGCGATTACCCGAAACACTGTAAATACAAAAGAGGATAACCCATCCCCCATCCCCATCCTTTGACGGGTGACATCTGACCGGCTGGGCTGTTATGCTAGTCTCAAAGCTCAAGTCGTAATCGTAGTCACTGTCGAGAAATCATTCCCTCATTCAAGGAGATTGGGAGATTAGGAGATTGGCGATATCGCTTCATATCCAATCTCCTAATCTCTAATCTCTTAATCTCCCTGTGATCAAAAACTTATTTTGAGATGGTTACTATGATTACCAATCATACTCAAGGAGATGATGTTAGATGTTAACCCTAACCAAAAACCCAACCGAAGAAGTATTGAACAGCCACATCTACGCCTTTTCCCAAGGCGATGTGGACGCCCTGATGGCTGACTATGCCGAGGAGGCCATCTTTCTTACACCGGAAGGACTCCTTCGTGGCAAAGCGGAGATCCGGGGGCTATTCAAACAACTGCTGGCCGATTTTCCGCCGGGGTCTGACGTTGAAATCGCCCAGCAGATTATCGATGAAGAGGTGGCCTATGTGGTCTGGTCGGGGGAGTCGCCCCGGCTCAAAATCCCCTTGGCCACCGACACTTTGCTAATCCGGGATGGAAAGATCGTCATCCAGACTTTTGCCGCGCAGATAGAGGCTAAACCCATGAGCGACAGCGACCGGGGTCAGGTCAATACCAGTGCGGCTGAGGTCTATGAAGCCTTCTTCGTGCCGGCGCTCTTTGGCGAATGGGGCAGCCGGGTGGCCGAGGCCGCCCACATTCAGCCGGGGCAGCGAGTCCTCGACGTGGCGTGTGGGACGGGGGTGCTGGCCCGCGCCGCCGCCGAACGGGTCGGGCCGGAAGGCGAGGTTGTGGGACTGGATATTAATGAAGGGATGCTGGCCGTCGCGCGGAAAAAAGCGCCTCATATTGAGTGGCGGCACGGTCCCGCCGAAGCGCTTCCGTTTGAGGATGATTCTTTCGACGTCGTGGTCAGCCAATTTGCCCTGATGTTTTTTGAGGATCGGCGGGCCGCGTTGAGCGAAATGGTTCGGGTGCTGCGACCGGGCGGCCGATTAGCTGTGGCCGTGTGGGACTCGCTGGATAATACACCGGCTTATGCCACCGTCACCGCGATGCTAAAGCGACTGTTCGGCGACGAAGCGGCCAATGCCCTGCGTTCGCCTTTTAACCTGGGCGACACCGCACTGTTGCAATCGCTTTTCACCGAGGCGGGTATCCCCAATGCCCAAATCACTACCATCGAAGGCACGGCTCGTTTCGCCTCCATCGAAGCCTGGGTCACCACCGATGTCAAAGGTTGGACGCTGGCCGATATGATCGATGACGAACAGTTCCACCAACTGCTCACCGAGGCGGAGAAGGTGCTGCAGCCCTTCGTGACCGCTGATGGTTCCGTGGCCTTCAGTTCTCCGGCTCATATTGTGACAGCGGTTAGGTGATACTAAAAATACCTGTAGTGCGTAGTGCGTATCATTTGTGTGCTATGTGTTACGCACTACGTCGTTGGTGCGGTAAATTTGCGTCACCGGCGAAAATTATGGGACACGGATCTACGGATCTTCACTGATTTAGATATTCTTAGGATTTACGCAGTTGGGTGTAACAAGCAAGGTGACAGTCACTTTTGGCCGAAAATGAACCTCCGTTTAGCCCAAACAGGTCGATTTATCACACCCAAGTGACTGTCACCTTTTGAACTGTGTAACTCATAATTCTTTTATCCGTGTTAATCCGCACGATCTGCCTAATCGTGTTCTATTTTTGGCTGTGGCTTCGCGATGTTATATACTAGGCAATAGGTCGCGCCATCAGAATGGGTAAGTTATTTGATTCTCATTCCTAAGCTGATGAAACTCGGCGAGAAGTTCAGGAAACGGTTCGAAAAAGGGTAAAACGTTAGAAATGGTCGCCGCAAAACTCGTCGGCGACTGATCGACGTCCTGATCGGTCGTGGCAAAACTCGTCGGCCCTTGATCGACGTCCTGATCGGTCGTGGCAAAACTCGTCGGCCCTTGATCGACGTCCTGATCGGTCGTGGCAAAACTCGTCGGTCGTTGATCGATGCCCTGATCGGTCGTGGCAAAACTCGTCGGTCGTTGATCGATGCCCTGATCGGCCGTGTTCCTTGATACAGCCATTGCTTTGCTCCTAAGAATGTGTTTTCTTCGCCTTCGCCTTCGCCCACCGGTAGAGGTTCCTAATTACTGATATAGATATAATCAAAAAAAGGAGATAACCCCATGACAACTTCAACTCAATGGCAGTTAGCCCAGGAAGCCGCGGAACGCTACCAAACCATTTTAACCCCGGCCATTCTTGGCCCTTTTGCTGAAGCGTTGGTCGATTTCGCCGTATTACAAGCCGGCGAGCACGTGGTGGATGTTGGCTGCGGGACCGGAGCCGCGGCTCGCTATGCGGCCCAGATGATCGGCCGATCGGGGCGGGTGATGGGCGTGGATATCAATACCAGTATGCTGGCTGTGGCCCAGTCGCTGCCGGCGGTGCATGGCGCGCCGATTGCCTGGCGTGAAGCGAATATCACCCAACTGCCGTTTGATGACAATGGTGTCGATGTCGTTCTGTGCGCCCAAACACTGCAATTTTTACCGAAAAAAGCAGCCGGATTGGCCGAAATGCGCCGCGTGGTTAAATCGAGCGGGCGGATGGCTGTGAGCCTATGGTGCGCTATGGGCGAGAGTCCCTACTTTTATACGCTGGTCGAGACCATCGCCCGGCACATTGGCCCGGAGACGGCGGCGGGCTTGCAATCGGCTTTTGCTTTATCCGATACCGACGAAATCTACGGGCTGATTGAGGCCGCCGGCTTTAAGCAGATCGAGATGACGGTTAGGCGGCTGGATTTACCGCTGCCCCACCTGACCGAGTTTATTCCGCGCCACATCAGCGCCACGCCGATGGCGGCGGGCTTCAATCGAGCCGACGAGATGGTGCAGCAAACGATCATTCGGGAAGTTTTGGAGCAGTTACGTCAGTATACAATGAACGGATACACCAGCATACCCTTCAAATCCCATTTCATTATGGCTAGAAAATGAGATACCCCTCCAAGAAGAACTAGATTGTCTGAATTAAGAGGACATTAGGGAGTACAATTGCGCTTTAGTTCGTAGTAACTGTCCGGGTTAAGACATCGCGAAAACAATTACGCCTACTTACTTTAGGTTTATTGTTCAATTGCATCGGTTTGTACAGGTCGAGAGTTTTGCCAATGATTTCTTTATCCGGCAAGGATCTCGACTTTTTGATTCTTGACATCGATTATAAATAGTGCTAATATACAAATACCCCACCCCCAGGGGGGTGGGGTAAGAGAACCAGTACAAAGGCGTCATTATGGATGAAGAAACAAAGAATATCGTAAATCGGCTTAAAAGTATTGAAGGACATGTGCGCGGCGTAACCAAAATGGTGGAGGACGGCGCTTACTGTATCGATATTGTCAACCAAATCAGCGCCATTCAAGCCGCGCTGCAAAAAGCGAGTGCGATGGTGCTGGATCGACATTTGCACACCTGCGTCACGACGGCCATTCGCGGCGATGACCCATTTGAGCGGGAGCGGGTCATCGACGAGATTATGGGCGTTTTTAACGCCAAGAAATAGATGTTTTTAGGCCCATAGAAAAAGATCGATGTCTTCAAAAAAGGTGACTGTCAGCCTCGACAGTCACCTTTTGAAAATAAATCGTGTAATAGTTAGAGAGGATAGACACATTATGCAAACCAAAACATTCAAAGTACCCGGTATTTCCTGCGGTCACTGCGTTCGCACCATTGAAAATGAAGTCGGTGACCTGGAGGGCGTCAAAATGGTTTCGGCCTCACAAGACACGAAGATGGTTACGGTCGAGTGGGATGAGCCGCCCCAAAGTTGGGAAGGCATCAAAGCACTGTTGGAAGAGATCAACTATCCACCGGAAAATTAAAACGACTGCCGCTAGCTGACCGCCGACCGCTATTGTCGCCAGATAATGGGGTCGGCGGGGGTACACCTTTTTCGATGATGAAATCAATTATCCAATTCGGTTTATTATTCGCTTTCATCCTGTTCTTGACAGGGTGCGGCGCTGAAGCGATTCCGCCGCTGGCGGTGGATGGTAAACCGACCCTGGTTTACCTATACACCGAAGGCTGACCCCCTTGAGCGGAGATGACACCCATCGTGGATGGGTTAGAGCAAACTTATCGCGGGCGGCTCGTTTTCAATCGCGTCAATGCGAATGAAGGCGACGGCCCGGCTATCATGCGCGATTATCACATTCCCGGCCATCCGACCACGCTGGTTTTTGACCGCCAGGGACGAGAGGTTCAACGCTTCATTGGACCACAGCCGGTTGAGGCGCTAGAGGATGTGATTTTGACGGTTGTAAAGGATTAACGGGTAATTAGGAAATGGTAATTGAACTGCCTAAAAGAATCTCCAATTACCAATCACCAATTACGCCTTTTATAAGGAGATGTCACAATGGCACAACAACAGATCACCATGCCTGTCCTGGGTATGACCTGTGCCAACTGTGTGGCGACGGTTGAGAGAAACGTAAAAAAAGTAGAGGGCGTCGACGAGGCGGCGGTCAATTTTAGCACCGAGAAAGTCTCGATTAGCTACGATCCGGCCAAGGCGACGCCGCAAGTTATCATCGACCGCATTGACCGAGCCGGTTATGAAGTGCCGGTGGCCAGCATCGAACTGCCGATTACCGGCATGACCTGCGCCAATTGTGTCAATACGGTCGAGCGGACGCTGAACAAAAAAGTGCCGGGCATTCTGGAAGCGAATGTCAATTTCGCCACCGAAAAGGCCACGGTCAAATATATCCCCGGCGCAGTGACTCGCGCTGATATGGTTGCTGCCATTGAAAGGGCAGGCTATGGCGTAGTGGCCGCCGACTCCGACGAGGCGCTGGTCGATGCGGAAAAAGAGGCCCGCCAGCGCGAGATCAGGGATCAGACCCGCAAATTGTGGGTTGGGGTGATCTTTACACTGCCGCTGTTTCTGATGAGCATGGCCCGTGATTTTGGGCTGGTGGGTCACTGGGCTCACGCCGGTTGGGTCAATTATCTGTTCCTGCTGCTGGCCACGCCGGTGCAATTTTACACCGGCTGGGATTATTACGTCGGCGCGTACAAAAGCCTGCGCAACAAATCGGCTAATATGGACGTGCTGGTGGCGTTGGGGTCGTCGGTGGCGTACATCTACTCGATTATCGTCACGGTCGGGCTGCTGGGCGGGCATGTTTATTTCGAAACCTCGGCGGCGATTATCACGTTGATCAAAGTCGGCAAGCTGCTGGAGGTTCAGGCCAAAGGCAAAACCAGCGAGGCCATCAAAGCATTGATGGGCTTGCAAGCCAAAACCGCGCGAGTGGTGCGCAACGGCATGGAAGTCGATATTCCGGTCGATCAGGTCGAGGTGGGCGATACGGTTATCATTCGACCCGGCGAAAAGGTGCCGGTCGATGGTGTCGTGGTGAATGGTTATTCCTCGGTCGATGAGTCGCTGTTGACGGGCGAAAGTTTGCCGGTCGATAAAAAAGTGGGCGATGAGGTCATCGGCGCAACGCTCAACAAGCAGGGCTTGCTCAAGATCGAAGCGACTAAAGTGGGGCGCGATACGGCTTTGGCCCAAATTGTGCGGCTGGTCGAAGCCGCGCAAGGCTCCAAAGCGCCAATTCAGGCCCTGGCGGATAAAGTCGCGGCCATATTTGTCCCGGCAGTAATCAGCATCGCTGTGCTCACCTTCATTGCCTGGTTGGTGGGCGGCGCGGGCTTCACCCCGGCGCTGGTGCGGTTGGTGGCCGTGCTGGTCATTGCCTGCCCCTGTGCATTGGGCCTAGCCACCCCAACCGCGATTGTGGTCGGTATGGGGAAAGGGGCCGGGCAGGGTATCCTGTTCAAGAATAGCACTGCCCTCGAACGGTCGCATGCGCTTCAGGCTGTCGTTTTGGACAAAACCGGCACCATTACCAAAGGCGAACCAGCCGTCACCGATATCATTGTCAGCGATGAAGCATCGGAGGTCAGCAGTCGGAAGCCGGTAGTTAGTCGTCAGATCTCAGAAGGCGGTAATGAACCCATTACCAACTACCCATCTCTCACCTCCCAACCTGATTCTTCATTCTCAATTCTCAATTCTCAATTCTCAATTCTCCGCCTGGCCGCCTCCGTCGAGCGGGGATCGGAGCATCCGCTGGGTGAGGCTGTGGTTCGAGCGGCACAGGCCGAAGGGGTGACCTTGAGCGAGCCAGCTAACTTCGAAGCGATTGCCGGTCACGGCGTGACGGCCGAGATAGACGGACACCGTGTTCTGTTGGGTAATCAGCGCTTGATGGAGCGTGAAGGGGTCAACCTCAATGGGCTCGGTCCCAAGGTCGAACAGTTACAAAACGAAGCCAAAACCGCGATGTGGGTGGCTATCGACGGTCAAGCTAGTGCGATTATCGGGATTGCCGACACGATTAAAGACGGATCGAAGGAAGCCATTGCCAAACTCAAGAAGATGGGCTTGCAGGTGGTGATGATGACCGGCGATAACCGGGCCACGGCCGAGGCCATCGCCGCCGAAGTTGGCGTCGATCGGGTGCTGGCCGAAGTGCTGCCGGGCGATAAAGCGGCTAACGTCGCCAAGCTGCAAGAAGAAGGGTTAATCGTGGCGATGGTCGGCGATGGCATCAACGATGCCCCGGCATTGGCCCAGGCCGATGTCGGCATCGCCATTGGCACGGGGGCCGATGTGGCGATGGAAGCCGCCGGCATCACGCTGATCAGCGGCGACCTGCGGGGCGTGCCGAAAGCCATTGGGCTGAGTCACGTCACCATGCGTACAATCAAGCAAAACTTGTTTTGGGCCTTTGCTTACAATGTTATTCTCATTCCGGTGGCGGCCGGCGTGTTAACCTTCTTCCCCGGTTTGCCCATTTACTTGCGCGAACTGCATCCCATCGCCGCCGCGTTTGCGATGGCCTTTAGTTCGGTAACGGTGGTCGGTAACAGCTTGCGTCTGCGTGGGGCAAGAATTGATTGATTACATTTTTCAAGGAGCGACAGAGCTTACTTTGGCCTTCGCGAGAAGGTCAACATAAACTCTGTCGCTTCAATTTTATATAGTTTCTCGGAGCGTATAGCTTAGATGCTATCTCTGCCTCAGAAAAGCCGTTTCTCATATTCCACTTTTGGTCCTGACCACCTATGAGTCGGAAACCTATTATGCCCAGGCCCTGCAAGCCGGGGCCAATGCTTGCCTTCCCAAGGATATGATCTACAATGATCATTTCGTACTGCTTTTGACCCAACTTCTATCCCGTTCGTACCAAATCAATCCCCAAGAAGAACTCAACCGGGCTTAAAACGATACGGGGAACTGTTAATCAGAGGTTGGCAACACCAAATGATGATTAGCCGGCTGGCGGCGATGTCCAGATGCTTTTGTAGTTTGGACATAATATTGGTATGATGCTGGAGGTGAAGTTAACTTTTAGTTAAATGATCTAAGGAAAAGAATTCCCCATGAACGAAAAAGACCATATCACCCAATTTTATCCATCGCCTGCGGAGGAACGCCCGCTCCAAGAGACCTATCTGGCTCACCACCTACGACAGTACAGCCACTCATCGGGCCGGGCATTTGTATACGGCAATTTTGTGGCCAGTTTAGACGGGCGGATCGCCATTCCGCATTCCACTAAAGGCGGGATGACCGTCCCCAAAACCACGGCCAATGATCGAGATTGGCGGCTCTTTCAGGAGTTGGCGGCTCAGGCCGATCTCATTATCAGCAGTGGACGCTATCTGCGCGATTGGGCCGACGGCCGGGCCCAAGAGATATTACAGGTGGACAACCCCAAATTCGCCGACCTCAAGGCGTGGCGATTGGCCCAAGGTTTGCGACCGCAGCCCGACATCGCCATTATCAGCGGCAGCTTGCAGTTTCCTATTCCCGATGTGCTGACCGCCGGTGGTCGGAAAGTGGTCGTTTTCACCACAGGCAGTCCTGATCCGGAGCGAGTGAGGGAGATCGAGGCCAAGGCCGGGCAGGTTGTGGTGGTGGGGGAAACCAGCGTGCAGGGCGATCTGATGGTCGCTAAGATGACGGAGTTGGGTTATACAACGGTCTACTCCGCGGCCGGACCCCAAATCATGCATCTCCTCCTGGCCGGTGGAGTACTCGACCGGCTCTACCTGACTCATGCCAGCCGGCTGCTGGCTGGCCAGCCATTTTCAAGCATCGTTGAGGGGGAACTATTTGAAGAGGCGGTTGGTATGAAGCTCAATACCCTTTATTTCGATCCCCACGGGGTGGACGGGCTAGGTCAGCTCTTTGTATCGTACGATGTTACTCGTTGAACAACTCCCCCACCGAGATACCCAGGTGGATCCGACGAATAACCTCGGCGATGATGGGGGCAACCGATAGTTGGGTAAATTTGGCGAAGCGTTTATGCGGGGGAATAGCAACAGTGTTGGTGGCCACCACCTCTTTAACCGGAGACTCCTGGAGACGACGGATGGCCGGGCCGGAAAAAACAGCGTGGGTGACGCAGGCGTAAATATCGGCTGCGCCTTCTTTTTTTAGAAAAGCCATGGCTTTGGTCATCGTGCCGGCGGTGTCGATTTCGTCATCGAAGATGATGCAGTTTTTGCCCTTGACATCGCCAATAATATTGAGCACTTCAGCTTTGCTGCCATCTTCTTGCTGAATACGCCGTTTTTCGATAACCGTCAGCGGCAGGTCGAGCGCCTGGGCAAAGTTGCGCGAGCGTTTGGTAGCCCCGATATCGCCGGCTACAACCACCGCGTTAGGAATGTTCTTTTGGCGGATATAATCGCTGAGGATGTAAAAGGCGGTAATCTCATCGACAGGGATGTTGAAAAAGCCTTGAATTTGGCCGGCGTGCAAGTCAACCGTCAGGAAGCGGTTGGCTCCGGCCGTGGAAACTAGATCGGCCACAAGACGGGCGGTAATCGGCACCCGAGGCTGGTCTTTTTTGTCGGTGCGCCCGTAACCGTAGTAAGGCACTACCGCCGTAATCCGTCCCGCCGAGTCCCGCTTGACTGTGTCGATCATAATCAACAGTTCCATGAGATTATCATTAACCGTCAACATCTGCCCATCTTCGTCAAAAGAGAAGGCAATCGGCTGGATAATAAACACATCCTTACCTCGGACGCTGGTTTTGAGGCGGCAAAAGATATTTTGATTGGAAAATTTGAAGACATCGGCCGGGCATAGCGGCACAGCCAGGGCAGCACTGATTTCTTCAGCTAGCTCGCGATTGCCGTTTCCACTGAAGAGAGCAATTTCTCCATACATTGTCTTTCTCCTTGATGGGAGGCCTGAAAATGTAAGCGTTCAGCCATTAGAATGCTTACAACTAAATCACTCTGCGGTTGACGGCAGAGTGAAGATTAAATGTTCGATTAAATTAGTTGGTGTGTGAATACCGCCAAGTGCCTCAAAATTGTAATAGAAGCGGCGATTTGCAACAAAATTCACAGTTCGATTTTATTGTATAGGCAGCTTCAAAGAAAGTAAACGGGATTTTGGTCACATGGTACTCCCGTCAAGCCATTTCCTTGAGAGCACTCAGAAAACGATCGACTTCCTCTTGAGTGTTATAATGGGCCAGACCAACGCGCACCATGCCGCCCGACGCTTCAACCCCAAGCCGTTCCGTGACATTAATGGCGTAATAGTTGCCATCCCACACAAAAATGCCGCGCTCACCCAAATAAGTGGCGATTTGGGCCGGGGTGAACCCCTCGCGGGTAAAAGCGACGGTAGGACAGCGTTCATCGAACTCGGCCGGATCGGTGATACCGTAAACTGTAATGCCGGGTAGGCTTTCCAGGCCGGCGATTAGGCTGGTAAAAAGCCGCCGTTCGTATGTGGCAATCGCCTGCATGGCCTGCTTTAGTTCTTTGCGGCGGCCCTCTACGGCCAAGCTGCCGTCAAAGCTGGCCCCATAGACCCGACCCACCTCGGCCAGATAATCGATGGCGGCGGTGACGCCGGCCAATCCTTCTTGGTTAAGCGTGCCGGTTTCAAATCGGTAAGGGACTTTAGGGTTAGCCGGTCGAACCTGGTAGGCCGGCAGTTGCTCCAGCAGAGCGGACTTGCCCCATAAAACCCCCACGTGAGGTCCAAAAAATTTGTAAGCCGAGCAGACTAGAAAATCGCAGCCCAGCCGCTGCACATTGATCGGCCCGTGTGGGGCGTAATGGACAGCATCGACCCACAGCCAGGCGCCAACATTGTGCGCCATCGCGGCGATGCGCGGAATGGGGTTAATCGTCCCTACCGCGTTCGAAGCGTAGCCGACCGCGACCAGCTTGGTTTGATCGGTTAGCAGCGAAGCCAGATGCTGCAAATCAAGACGACAATCTTCAACATCAAAATCGACCATTTTGACGGTGATATCTTGCTCTGCCAGGGCCAGCCAGGGCGAGACGTTGGCGTCGTGATCCAACTGGGTCACAATGATTTCGTCGCCCGGTTTCAGCAAGCGAGCGATGGCTCGGCTCAAGCTGTAGGTCAGAGTCGTCATGTTGGCGCCAAATACAATCTCTTGGGGTGAAGGGGCGTTTATAAAATCGGCCATAGCAGCGCGGGCGTCGGTGATAATTTGGTCATTGCGGTAACTGGTGATGAAATAGCCGCCTTTGTTGGCATTGGCTTTGACCAGGTAGTCAGCCATCGCTTCAATGACGGTGTGTGGCACTTGCGTCCCACCGGGACCGTCGAAAAAAATATAGGGACGGCCCTGCTGATCGGTTTCTTGCAAGGCGGGGAATTGGTTGCGAACGGGCGAAAGATCAATTACTGGATCGGTCATCAAAATCTCCGGGAATTAGAGCTGTTTTAGTCCGTAGTAAGCCGCTCCCAATAGAGCCGGCTTTTTGTGCAAAATAACATAGACGGGAATGTGGGCTAGAGTATCGGAGAAACGGCCTTTTTTGATAAAGGCGGCCATAAACGTGCCATCTTTGAGTTTGGACAAGATGCGCGGAGGAATGCCACCCCCCAGATAAATGCCGCCGGTTGCCATCACTTTGAGAGCCAGATTGCCGGCCTCGGAGCCGAGGATAGAGATAAAGGCGTTAAGGGTTTGGATACACAAGTCGCTTTCTTCATCGAGAGCCGCCTGAACGATAATCGGCGTTGGATCGGCGGCATCTTTAAGGGCAGCCGCGATTTGGGGCGCCTCAGTCGCATAATGGCTGTCGTTAAGATAGCCGTAAATATTGGGAATCCCCAATGCCCCGGAACAGACACGTTCGTAGCTGACGTGATTGAACTTACCGAGCAGATACTTGAGAAACTCAATCTCAAACAACGATTTAGGCGCGAAATCGGCATGGCCGCCTTCCGAAGCCACAATGTGATAGTGGTTGTTAACGTATATCAGCACGGCTTCTCCTAAGCCTGTACCCGGCGCGATAACGGCTTTGTTGTGGCCCATAACGCGCTCGCCCAGTTCGCCGTTGAGCGGCTCCAAATGGCGCGAAGTTAAATAAGGCACGGAATGGGCAATAGCCTCCAGATCGTTGAGCAGTTTTGCGCTTTGAAAGTGAAATGTGTCAACTAGTGTCTTTTCCGAAATATGCCAGGGTAAGTTAGTGATTTTTGACTCGCCATTGTGAACCGGCCCAGCCACCCCAAAAACCGCTTTGGTCGGCGTAACTTTATTATTCGTGATAAACTCGTGAATAATGTCTTCTAGGCTGTCATATTTACCGCTTTTGAATGTGACCTGAAGTTCGGCCTGGGGTTCATCCTGATCCAAGAGTTCGTTTTCTAAGGGGAATAAGGCCAGATCCGTTTTGGTACCACCAATGTCGCCAACTAGTAACATGGTTTTTATCTCTTCCTTTATTAGATTAACTTAAACGATTTTTTGCTCTGTTCATGAACTCTTCTTGACTGTTAAAACGGTTGGTGTCCTCAGTTGCCGAAGCGACTCTCACATAGCTGCCGTCTGCCCGCAAGATACGGGCGTTAGCTTCGTCTGAGGCGACGATGCTGAGGATTTCGATCAACTGCTGCTTAAGCTCCGGGTCCTCGATGGGGAATAGCGTTTCTATCCGGCGATCTAGATTGCGCGGCATCAAATCAGCCGAACCCAGGTAGATATCGGGCTTACCGCCGTTGTGGAAACAGTAGATGCGTGTATGTTCCAGGAAGCGGCCCACGAGGCTGACGACATTAATATTATCACTCAGGTTGGGAATGCCCGGCCGTAAACCACATACCCCGCGTACAAACAGGTCTATTTTTACTCCAGCTTGCGAGGCTCGATAGAGTTGTTTTATAAACGCCGGATCGATCAGGGCGTTCATTTTAAAGGTTAATTTGGCCTCCCGACCTTTTTGGGCCCAGTTGATTTCTCGTTCAATCAACTCGGCAAACCGGGAGCGTAAGGTGATCGGCGCCACCAGCAGCTTTTTGTAGTCGGTCTTTTTGGAGTAGCCGGTCAGCAGATTGAATAGATCAGAGGCGTCGGCCCCAAATTCGGGCTTGCTGGTAAACAGCCCTAAATCGGTATAGATGTTGGCGGTAACCGCATTGTAGTTGCCTGTAGACAGGTGAACATAACGCCGGATGTTATCAGCTTCGCGGCGGACAACCAGGCAAATTTTGCTGTGAGTTTTGAGGCTCATGAAGCCGTAAATAACATGTACCCCTTCACGCTCTAACGTTTTGGCCCAGCCGATGTTACTCTCTTCGTCAAAGCGGGCTTTCAGTTCAACCAGAGCTGAGACCTGTTTGCCGTTTTCGCGGGCCTCCATCAGCGCATCGACAACGGGTGAGTTTTTACCGGCCCGGTAAAGAGTTTGTTTGATAGCGATGACCTGCGGATCGCGCGCCGCCGCCCGCAGAAAATCAACCACGGGAATAAATGAGTCATAGGGATGGTGTAGTAAGACATCGCCTTGTTTGATTACATCGAAAATTTCTTGTCGGGTGTCGATTTGCCGAAAGCGGGGGTGAATTACGGGCATGTAGGGCGGGTCTTTGAGATCGGGCCGGTCGAGCGCCATGAGGCTCATTAGACCACTCAAACCTAAAGGCGCTTTACATTCAAACATGCCTTCTTCTTCAATGTCCAAATTTTGGCTAAGAAGCTCGCGAATGGGGGCGGACATATTTTTAGCCACGGTCAATCTAACCACAAACCCAAACCGCCGCCGCCGAACTGTGGCTTCGATGGCCTCCAACAGGTCGCTAGCCTCGTCGGCTTCAATTTCCAGATCGGCGTTACGGGTAATGCGAAAGCCGGCGGTCTGCCTGATCTCATAACCAGGGAAAAGCTGGGAAAGGTTATGGGCGATCAAATCCTCTAGCCAAATAAAGCGGTAAGTGCGACGGGTATCATCGTTAATGCGGGCAACCGGTATTAAACGAGGCAGGGTGTTAGGAACTTTAATACGGGCGAAATGTTCCACATTGGTGTCTGGATCGCGCACCATTACGGCCAGATTGAGGCTTAGGCTGGAAATATGGGGGAAGGGGCGGCCAGGGTCAAAAGCCAGCGGCGTCAGGACAGGGAAGATTTCGTTATTGAAATATTCATCGATGCCTTCGGCTTGATCTTTGGTTAGCTCATCATAATGATGTAAATGAATCCCAACCGCCGCCAACTTGGTTTTGATATCGTCAAAACAGTGGTTTAAGATAATCAAGTTAGCTCGCACTTTTTTGCGAATATCCCGCAGTTGCTCGGTTGGGGTCAATCCGTCAGCGGGAACCTCTCTAACTTGAGCCGCGACTTGCTGCATCAAACCCGCCACCCGAACCATGAAAAACTCATCGGTATTAGAGCTGTAGATGGCCAGAAATTTGGCTCGCTCCAGGATCGGCTTGCGCTCATCTTGGGCTTCTTCCAGCACCCGCGAATTGAACTCAAGCAAGCTCAACTCGCGGTTGATGAAAAGGTCGGGGTTATCCAGATCGTAACTCTCCGGCTTATCTTTCTCCAGGGGAGTGGTGGTATTAACCATAGCATCATCGATAGTTTTAGGACTCATAGAAGAGGGGCCTCTCTTTCTTTTTCAGCGCTGCTGTCGCTCCGTTGCTAATATTAATATAAAATGTGGGAGATTAAAAAAAGAAGGGGCTCTTTTGAACCGATGATGCGATATCGAGATGACATCGGGTGTGAAAATGGGTGAGAGCGACGAAGCTGGCTTGGTCTCACTCGATAAAGTGAGCTTTGATGCTCAAGACCTTTTGTTTCTAAGGAATGGCAATTATATAACTTCAACAATACTGAAGATGGAGATAAGGCGATTAGGAGATTTCTAAAACCAATCTCCCTATCCCTAATCTCCAATCTCCGGCCAGATTGCTCAAATTATTTATTCTTCATTCCTATTGTTGTAAGACACGGGGCAACCCCTACCTGTGCGCTGATTTTTTCCCTCAATGGGTCAAATACAGGTCTGGGAAAACTTAGATAATAAAATTAAGATGCTTAAGAGTTTGAATTGGTATGAGTTTTTACTTTATCAATCAAATCGGTCAGAATCAAACTCTTTGAAATAAGTTCTTCGGCCCCGGCATCGAGCGCCCGTTTAGCTTGATCGCCTTTAATATAAGCCGACAAAACCAGTACAGGAATGTGTTGGGTCGTTTGATTATTTTTAATATGACTAATGGCAGTAGCGCCATCCATTCCAGGCATCATTAAATCCATAATGACCAGAGCCGGTTGGTGTTCTGCGGCCATATCAACACCTTGCTGTCCATTATTTGCTTCTAATACATCGTAACCAGCGCGTGACAAAGCGAGGCGCAAGAGCATCAGTTGGGTCGGTTCATCATCAACACAGAGGATTTTAGTCATGAATAAAGAACTCCACTAGGTGTAAGTCAAGTATCGTCACAGATATCTTGTTAGATTATACCATTAATATGCTTTGAGACAATAGGTCTCTAGTTTTTTAATTTCATTATTTGAGGATTAATAGAATATTTGTTTCTAAATCCGGTTGACGTTCAAGGAAAGGATATAGTATAATTTCGGTAATAATAGGCTATACATCCTTCATAAGGTGACAGTCATTGGGTTTTCTATGGCTAGCGGCGTAATGGCTGTATAATTGGAAATTTGAGAAAATGATTGCATTTCAATGCTTAGATAGATATAATTAAAAAATTAGATTTATGGGTTAGGAGAATATAGTGGCAATTGACACGCAACGACTGGAAGATTTTAGTTCCGGAGGCTCTGGCGGTGGTGACAAATACGACGAGAACATTCTTCCAAAAGGCGCTGTACTTCAAAATCGATACGAAGTAATTAAGGTGCTTGGCGTTGGTGGTATGGGTGCTGTTTACCTGACTCAAGATTTGCGCTTCAGTGGTGTAACCAGATTGTGTGCTCTCAAGGAGATGATTAGCACCACCCCCGATCCTCATATTCGCCGTTTGGCTGTCCAAAGTTTCATGCGTGAAGCCAATATTTTGGTCCAGCTCAATCACCCCGGTATTCCCCAAATCTACGACTTTTTTACCGAAGGGGTTCGCAGCTATTTGGCTATGGAATATGTCAAAGGCAGCGACTTAGAGGAAGTCCTTGAAAACACTCAGGGCATGCTTAAAGAAGAGACGGTATTGCAGTGGGCTATCCAGGTCTGTGATGTGCTGATTTACTTGCATGGACGCGACCCAGCCATTGTTTTTAGAGACCTCAAACCCTCAAATATCATGCTGCGTGATCAAAACAAAATTGCCCTCATTGACTTTGGAATTGCCAAAGCGTTTGAGTCGGGCCAAAAAGGGACCATGATCGGTACTGAAGGCTATTCGCCGCCGGAACAGTATAAAGGCGTAGCCGATCCCAGGGGCGATGTCTATGCTTTAGGCGCTACCATGCACCATCTATTGACCAAACGTGATCCCCGTCTGGAACCGCCATTTACATTTCATGAGGAACCGCCTATTTTGCTTAATCCGGCCCTGTCAAAAGGCACCAACATCGTGATCATGAAAGCCCTGGAGTATGACCCGCAAAAACGTTTCCAATCGGCTAAGGAGTTCAAAGAGGCGTTGACTGAAGCCTTAAAGATGTTACAAGAAGGTACATCGCCGGCGAGCCCTAGCGTTGGGACCCAAGTTTTGCCTCATACGACCTCCACTACCTTATTAACGGATCCTACTCCTACCCCGCCCCAGCCGTACCCTACGCAGCCTTATCCACCCCAGGGTACCTATCCGCCGGGGTACCAGTACCCGCCGCAGTATCCACCTCAATATCCGCCGCAGTACCCGCCACCTCCTTATCCTTATCCGCCCCAGCAGACAGCGCCCTTCGCCGGCGAAGAAGAAGAGTTGAACGACTCGATTTTGCCGATTTGGAAGTTCAAATGCGAAGATGAAGTGAGGGGATCGGTTCAGGCTGATAAAGAAAAACTCTATATTCCTGTGTATGATAACAATGTTTACGCCCTTGATTTGAAGAATGGTGAGTTTAAGTGGAAATATGCGACCGAAGGCGGGATTGCTACTAAACCGGTTGTTTATAAAAATACCGTTATATTCGGCTCTGAAGATCGCATTGTTTATGCCCTAACCGATACCGGCCGCCTTAAATGGACGTGTCCAACCCAAGGCCGGGTGCGCTCGTCGGCGGTGGTGGAATTTGACCATGCCTTCTTCGGCTCTGATGATCACAAACTCTACGCCGTTAATGCCCAAACCGGGCGGGTGATTTGGCGCTTCGAAGCTATCGGCCCTATTCGCTCAACCCCGGCCTTGGGCGATGAGTTAATCTATTTTGGTTCTGAAGATGGCCATGTGTATGCGGTTGATCTGTCATCGGGGGCTGCCCGTTGGAAATTTAGAGCCAATCGAGGCATAACGTCCAGCCCGACCTTATTTGAAGATTTAGTCATTGTTGGCTCTTCTGATTGGCATATTTACGGTCTTGAGGCAAAATCCGGCTATGTAGTTTGGCGCCATCGAACAGCCCAGCAAGTTATCTCCAGCCCGGTGGTTATTGATGATGCGGTCTATGTTGGCTCCGCCGATAAACAACTGTATGTACTCGATGTAAAAACGGGCCGGGTTCAGTGGAAGTTCAATGCCGACGCGCCTATTGTTTCAACTCCGGCCGTAACGGACGATGCGATTTACTTTGGCACGGTATCGAAAGAAAAAGGTGAATTGATCAGCGTTAATCGCAAAGACCGAAAGTTGCGCTGGCGATTTAAAACGGGGGGGCCGGTACCCTCATCGCCTTTGGTGGTGGATGGCATAGTCTATATTGGGTCCACTGATCATTATGTTTATGCTTTACCGGCTTAACCAGACTGTATTTTTAGCAGACCCAAGATTGCCTTATTTTCACAGTTAACTAAAATCGGGAACTACGCTCTTGAACTTACTTCGACGACTTTTTTCTCAACCAAAAGTTAAGGTTGCCCAGGCTACATCTCAACCGCCAGTTGCTAATAATGGCAAATTAAGTGAACAAAAAACTATTGTCTCTGAAAGTTTAATTTTGTTGAGTCAATTACCCCCTGGGCTTCACGTTGGTCATTTCTCGCATGTCGGTCGCCAACGTAAGCGAAACGAAGATTCATTATATGCCCTACAGACTTATCTGGGGCATGAATACAGTCAGGAAGCGTTTGGATTGTTCATTGTTGCTGATGGAATGGGAGGACATCAGAAAGGTGAACTGGCCAGCGCGCTGGCTGCTCAAACTTGCGCCGGTACAATATTAAATGATATCTACCTCCCTGAGTTGCTCGGCCAACAAAATAGCGAGAGTCGGTCTCTTAATGAAATTCTGATGTCAGCGGTGGCAACGGCCAATTCAGCCGTACAACGCGACGTGCCTGAGGGTGGCACCACCCTGACCATGACCTTGGTGATGGGTAATAATGCGTATGTTGCTCACATTGGCGATACGCGGGTATACCTTTTCAAAGATCGGGCGTTAAAACAGATCACCAAAGATCACTCTCTGGCCAGCCGCCTCAAAGAAATAGGCCAATCGACACCTGAAGAAATAGAGCAGGCTCAAAATGTCTTATACAAGGCCATTGGACAGAGTGATCTGGTCGAGTCCGATGTTGATACTTATGTGCAACATCTACCGGCCGGCGCGTCTTTGTTAATGTGTACCGATGGCCTATGGGGCATGATTCAACACGATGATATCCAGCATATTTTAATGACGACTGATAGCCCCCAGCAAGCCTGCGAACAATTAGTAGCTAAGGCCAACGATAATGGCGGCCGAGATAATATTACCGCAATTGTGGTTTCGGTAGGCGTTGAGCAGCAAAATAGCTAACTGGACCCGACTGTTTTTTACATAAAAAAGCCTTATCGAAAGTAGTCAAATGCAAGCCAGCAAAAATTATTACGCTATTCTTGAGGTAGAGGCTACTGCTACCGAGAATGAAATAAGACGTTCATATCGGATTTTGGTGCGCAAGTACCATCCCGATATCAATACCGACCCTGAGGCGGGTGAGACTTTCAAAGAAATTCAAGAAGCTTATGAAGTTCTCAGCGACCCTGACCAGCGGCGCACCTATGATCGGCTGCGAGAAGCAGAAGGGCTGGATAAATCGTCTTCTATTTCGCTGCGAGCTAAAGTTAGTCACAGCTATCTATTAACCAATGTGGAAGAACAGGCTTTTTACGTGTTAATGGATGTCACCCCGGCGAGCGACTTGCCTATTTCCCGGCTGCCGCTGAATTTGTGCCTGGTGCTGGATCGCAGTACATCGATGCAGGGCATGCGCTTACAGCAGGTCAAAGAAGGCACCCGTCAAATTGTCGATCGGCTCAACGATGAAGATGCGCTCAGTGTGGTGATCTTCAGTGACCGAGCCGAGGTAATCTTGCCTAGCCAGCGTAAGGTTGACAGGGCAATGGCTAAATCCATTGTCAGTACTATTCAGCCCAGCGGGGGAACCGAGATGTTCCAAGGGCTTCAGGCTGGGCTAACTGAGTTGGAAAAGAATCGGACCAAATCGTCTGTAAACCATTTGATTCTTTTGACCGATGGTCAAACCTACGGCGATGAAGAAGATTGCCTCAAAAAAGCGGAGTGGAGCGGGCTTAATCAGATCAGCTTAACCACTATGGGCGTTGGTTCGGATTGGAATGAAAACCTGTTGGACCAAATGGCGGCCTCTTCCGGTGGCACATCGGTTTATATCGACTCGCCGCGTAAAATTGTCGATGTTTTCAAAGATACAATTCGCAATCTCAGCAGCGTTGTAGCCCGTGAGCTGACGTTGAGTATTAACCCGGGCGAAGGCATCACCCTTAAAGAATTATTTCAGATCACACCGCACATCCATCGCTTGGATAACCGAACTGAAAAGGCTATTTTAGGCCCGTTAGGTACGGGGCATGGCAAAACCCTATTAATGGAATTTAGAATCCACGCGCATGCTACTCCTGGTGAAAAGCGGCTGCTGCGTATTACTGTCGATAGCGACGTACCAGGCCAAAATAACCGGCGTAATTGGGAATGGGTTGACATTATGGGGACCTTTGTCGAGAGCCAGCAAAATAATGTGGAAATTCCGGCTTCGATTATTACCGCCCTGGGTAAATTAGCCATCTTCAAAATGCAAGAGAAAGCGATGGATGATTTAGAAAAAGGGCATATTAGTGCAGCTACCCAGCGTTTAGAAACGATGGCCACTCGCCTCCTTAATTTAGGTGAAACCGATTTGGCCAGAGCGGCGCTTCTCGAAGCCGGTCGGCTGGCCCGGACAGGGGACTTATCCGCTGAAGGTCGTAAGAAAATAAAGTATGGCACGCGTAGCCTATCGATATTACCGAAGGAGATAAACCGTGATTAAGTGTCCATTTTGTGGAACCACTCACGTAGCAAATACGCTTTTTTGTAGTGAATGTGGAACTTATCTTCTAGAAGATGATCGCCGAGGTACGGACCCGTTAGGAACGGATGAGATTGGATGGGTGGGCGAAGATGAAGAGGATGGCGATGCCGGTCATCTTATCAAAGGAACAGGGCCTTTATCCATTCGCCTCAAAATAATCGAGTCGGGCCGAGAGGTCGAGGCCACCTTAAACAAAGCTATTCATATGGGCCGGCTAGACCCGGCCAGCGATGTGTTTCCGGAAGTGGATTTAACCAACGATAACGGGCTGGAAAAAGGTGTTTCCCGACGGCACGCTCGTATTCTCAAACGGGAGGGCACCGTGGTGGTTGAGGATTTAGGTAGCATTAACGGTACATTTATCAACAGCAAACGGCTGGCCCCTTACCTGCCCGAGGTCCTTCGTCATGGTGATCAATTGCAGCTAGGTAAGTTGCTGATTGAAGTGGAAATGTTCTAGTAATTTATGATATGTAAGGAGATGCACAGTGTCAATTACGGTCATCATTCACGTTCAAGGTGGAGATGCTATTCTGGGTGATATGGAAGAGATGCCGGACCCGCTATCAAATTACGTGGTCTTTACCAATGTACGGGCCAGAGATGGCAAGCCGGTCATTTACATCGATCGCGAAGCCACCCGGGTTTTATTTCCCTGGCACCGGATCAGCTTTTTAGAGACACTGCCGTCCGAAGAAGATCACGAAGATTTTGAAACCTTCTTCCGTGATTAACAAAAGAGAAGATAGTAGATAATGTTAATTTTCCGCCGCAAGAAAGACCTTGTGGCGGTTTTTTTTCTAGTCTTTGACATTTCATGAGTCACCTAGTAAGATACGTTCTTAATTAAGTCATCTGAGAAAGGTTGCGTAAGTTATGCCCGTTCAACAAGTTACGCCCGTAATTTGCTCAAATTGTAGGACTCAATACACAGCTCCGTTCAATAACCTCATTAACGGTCAAGACCCGGCGATAAAAGCGGCCTTTTTGCAAGGACGCCTTAATATCTCGCAGTGTCCGCAATGTGGGGCTATTAATCGGCCGGATATGCCAATTTTATATTACGATTTGGAAAAAGAGTTGGCTTTAGTACTGGCTCCAGGTGGGTTGAGTTTGGATAAAACCATTCAAGAAAAGATGATAGGTGATCTAACCAACAATCTGGTTAACAGTCTGCCAGCCGACCAAATAAAGTTCTATCTGCTTAATCCCAAACAGTTTCTCTCACTGGAAAGTATGGCTAAAGCCATATTAGAGGCCGATGGCATAACCGAAGAGATGTTAGAGCAGCAATCTGCTCAAGCCAAGCTTATTCAAACGTTTATGCAAGCCCCTGATGAAGCCACGCTTAAGGAATTGGTCAAAACCCACGATGCCCAACTGGATTACCCATTTTTTGAAACCCTAACCGCTTATATGCAAGCCGCTCACATGGGCGGCGATCAGGAGCAAGCTCAAGCCCTTTACGCCCTGCGAACGGTTTTGGCTCGATGGAGTACCCAAGGCAAAAAAGCGGTAGCCGAAATTGATCAAAAAATCGGATTAATGGTTTTGGAAAGTCAGGATGAACTCCTAGAGAAGCTCCAGGCCGCAGCAAACGATAGCGAGATCGAGGCTTTGGTCGCGGCCGGTCATGGCCTGCTTGATTACAGTTTCTTTCAAAAGCTAACCGACAAGATCGATCAAGCCACCAAAAGCGGCGACACCAAGACCGGCACAGCTTTACGCGAGCTTCGCGCCAAAATCTTAGAAATCAAGGCCAATCATGAAGAGCAAAGCCGGGCGGCTCTGGAAAAATCAGCCAACTTGCTTAAGGAAATATTGCAATCAAACCGACCCGATCAGGTCATTGACGAAAAATTGGATCAAATAGACGAGGCGTTTTTCTTCATTCTTAGCGCCAATATTGAAGAAGCTCAGCGACGAGGTCAAAAGGAGTTAGCCCAGGCTCTGGATATGATCGGGAACTTGACTATGGCCAAATTGCAAGGGGTTGACCTGTCCGCCATGGAAAGTGCCAGTGAACCACCGGCCGAGCCGCCGGCCGAAAAGCCGCAAATCCATATTGGCCGTCGATAAGGTTAACCTTTAGGTGAATTCCAATCTATACCGCAAATTATCAATAGTTTAGGGGTAAGCGTTCAGCTATGAGCTTTCATCTGCCAGTTTTTTATATGGATAAATGACTTTTGGATGGGCCTAATCGGCTCTAGGTTTAGAAGTTTGCTGAAGGGAGAAGAAAGCTCATAGGTGATAGTTAAAGGTCGAATGCTTATTTCATGTCTATCTGTTGGCTTAGAAATTGCCTGTAACCCTTACCAGTTCAACCTCCTGAACCTCATCATCATAGATAACGTAGGAACTCGGGCCATCTAATGGTTGGCCCACGCTCCCCACGCCAATAATGAGCGTATCACCGGTCTCGATTGTAATTCTGGATTGAATTGAATTTTGAAGTTGGTTATTAGCCGTGAAGCGCCAAATAAGCTGGCGATGGGTATGACCGTGAAACATAAGAGGAATCCCGGCTTCCGTTAGCGTTGCGATGCTGTCCCACAAATCTTCAGTCTCTCTATGCAGGTAAGGAAACAACCGATCAAAAGCGAGTTCATGACGGCTAGCAATCACATCGTTGAGCGAGGTTAGCGCCTCTGGCCAGAAAGGGGCGGCATGCGTCAGCCAGAAACGCGCCATTTTTCGTTGAGGCGGCAGACTCAAAGCCCATCCTCGATTTTTCGGTGACAGCCGCTGCCAATTCGTTACCTCCCAGTTGCCAAAGACGGCGGCGGCGTTAACCGATCGGGTCAACTCCACACACTCATCGATGCCGACATCGCCCAAACAATAATAGCCGTCCACCCCTTGTTGCTGGGCATGCCGCAATACCGCCGCCAGGGCTGCCGTATGGTTGTGAACATCGGAAAAGATGGCATACCTCATGCTTAAAGAGTAGCATAGCCGCCGCTATCCAGCAAAAGCAGGCCGGTAGCAATATAATCTTTCTTTTACTTCAAAGAGCGGCTTATGCCATCAGCCTAAATTTGACTCCTGTGTTACAATGAAGCGGTCTCGATAACCATATATCATCAGGGAGAAGCATGTCAAATAAGAATACAGTAGCCAATGTCAACAGTCGCAGGTTCCGCGAGGTGATGGGGCTTTTCGCTACCGGAGTTACCGTGGTTACGTCGGATTTGGAAGATGAAACCCATGGCATGACCGCTAACGCTATCACATCATTGTCACTCGATCCGCTTTTAGTGCTGGTCTGCGTCCAAAAAGATGCGATGATGGCCAGCATCCTCCAAAAAGCGAAAGGCTTCGCCATTAATATCCTTAATGAAGATCAGGAACAGCTTTCCAACTTCTTTGCCGGTATCTGGCCGGAAGGTGCGGACCCGCCCCCTTTCAGTTTTGAGCCTTGGGTTGGCGGAGGGCGACTGCGCGACTCAATTGGCGCGTTGGCCTGTAAAATTGACAAATTCTTAGATGGCGGCGATCACTGGATTATCACCGGCCTGGTCGTCGATCTCTATCGTCAGAACTCTCCGACTGATCCGCTAATTTATTATACAGGCCGGTATCGCCGCTTGAACCGCTTGCCCTGATCGTTGATCACGGTTAACCGCTCGTGATGGACGTTCATTATTTAGATCGGCCAGACGAGCGCGGGCGACCGGCGCCTGGTATCAACCCACTTAGCTGCACAACCAGACCAACAACAAACAGGATAACCAAGATTAAAGTGGTGATCGGAGGCGATAGATTGACCGACTGTGAAATCATCGTCGCCCCGACCAACGACGACAAGCCAATGAGAGCATATTCAAATAAAACTGAGACAATGATCGCGCCAATAACCCCACCGACAACGAACGCAATCCATTCCCCTGGGATCAAATTTAGGTTGAACAACTCGATTAGCCATAGCGATAGGTAACTGCCCATTAAAAATCCCCCAATCACTACCGCCACCTGCTGTAGAAAAATAGCCCCAATTGCCCCCACAACCCCGGCGACAAGGGCAATTAACCCTAATATAAGGGGCGAATCAATGGCCAAATAATCTAGTGCCAGCGATAACCCGATCAAAAACCCTATGGCCCCTATAACCAACCAAAACAATTGGCGGCCGGCCACAAGTAAAACGATGCCAACCAAAATAGTGAAAATCGATAATACCGGTTCGGTCATATTTCAATACCTCCTGCGATGATAAACAATTTCGTTGAGCCACAAACAATCTCGTGACTTTAATCCATGTTAAAGTTATGTTATAATCCTGACTCACTACCTTTGCACTTTAAAGTATTATGGTCAGAAACCTGGTTTTTAACGTTAAAAGGAGGCGCTTTTGGCCTCAAAAGGTTATCAATTCGGCCTCAAAAACCGGGTTTCTAAAAAAGTGCAAACATAGTGCCTGACTGGAAATAGCCAAATCTACCTGCTAATGGTTTATTCAAAACGCTTTCCGTCGAATCTGTTGAAATAAAGTAGAGAGAGGAATCTGCCATGCTTGATCATTTTCCCCGCCCGCCACATGATAACGGCCGCGGTGTTCATTGGAGCCCCAGCCAGTATACCTGGGGACAAGACAATTGGAGCTTTTGGAAAGAACAGCTCCAGGCTATGAACATTAAATGGGTTAAACTGCTGGATGATGGCGGCGGCTCGGCGATGGGGCTGGTCAAACGCCTGATCGATATCAAAATTATGCCGGTGGTCCGCTACTACCGCGAACAGCCGAACCCCGGGCGCATTACCACCCGTGAGATCGAAACGACCAAACGTTACGCCAGTATGGGCGCCGTTTACTTTGAAACCAATAATGAGCCGGATCTGGCTTTGGAGTGGAAAGATCGGAAACGCCCTGCCAACTGGTTAGACATCGTTGTTGATAATTTTATTATCGAAGCCGATATGATCCGCCATGCCGGCGGTTATTTGCTGTTTCCGGCTTTTGGCCCTGGTGGACAAGGTAACCCGTTCAAAATGATCGTCGAGCGAGGCCGGCGTGATCTGCTTGATGGCAACTGCTGCCTGGCCATTCATAATTACTGCCTGGGCCGTCCTCTCGACTACCCCAATGATGCTATTAATACACAGGGCGTGTCCCTTACTCTTGAAGCCTGGGAAGATCGCGGCGGTCTGTGGGCCTGGGAAATGGATTACAAGACGGTTAATCAGCACCGCCAGCGTCTGGTTAATCCCAACGCCAGTATCATGGCTGATTCAACCGGTTTTCGCGCTTTTGAGTATTTCGATGCTATGATCAACGAGGCCGTTGGCCATTCGATTCCTATTTTTACCACCGAAGGCGGCTACAACGTTGGACAGCGGGCCGGAACCACTTTTGGTGATGATCCCCGCTACCCCAAACCCACCCCGGAATGGACTAGCCGGCTCACCGATGATATGTTTCGCTATATGGAAGAACAAGGCCCCGATTACTACTTTGCCTGTATGCCCTGGCTCATGGCCGTCAGGCGTATGGGTGTTTTCAGCGAGGGCTTTGAAAATCAAGGCCCCTGGTTTACCCACCATTTCGACAAACAGTTTGGCCTCTATGGAGTTTTGCCGGTTGTGACCAAACTGTCGACCAGGCCAGGCCAGGTCCGCCAGGATGGTCCGGTTCCTCCAGGTATGCGCAATTTCTACACCGGCCCCGATTTAACCGGGCGCGATTTTGATGATCGGTTCAAATATCTGGAGCCGCAAGTCTTACTCGAACCGGTGGCTAATCCTGCTCAACCTCACTGGCGTCTCGTTGCTGCTCGGTGGGCTGATGACCGAGAAGCTCAAGGTCGGGCCTACATTTACGCCAAAGCGCTTGATGAAAACGGCCGCCCGCTGGAAAATGTCACCTTTCAGGCCGACCGGGGCAACGCCATCGACAAGGCCCAAACCAAAGGCCCAATTGATAACTATTGGGGCAATATTATGATGACCGGCCTGTTGGGAACTTACAAAGTGAGTATGGCTCAAGACAAACTGCCGTCGGATCGATTGATCAATGTAGGGTTGGGCAATGAAATCTCGCCTCGCAGTTATGTACGTACCTCCTTCTTCTTGACCTTTCAAAAAGTGGCTGGTCATCCCGGTGGAACACCTACCCCTGAACCCGAACCGGTGCCTACGCCCGAACCTACTCCCACCCCTAAACCGGAGCCAACCCCCACCCCCACCCCCACGCCAACGCCAACACCCACGCCTCAACCAGAGCCTGTTCCGGAGCCTCGGCCTGACCTGCCGGAGCGTAAATTTGATGCTCGGCTGGATAAATTGACTCCTCCGGTCAAACTTATGCCCGTGACCGATGCCACTCAGGCACATTGGCGTTTAATCCAGGTGCGCTGGGCTGACAAAAATGAGGCCCAAAACAGGGGCTATATCTATCTCAAAGCCTTAAATGAGGCGGGCCAACCTATTGAAGGGGCCATATTTCAGGCTGATCGGGGCGACGCCATTGACAAAGCGCCAACTAAGGGAAGTATCGATCATTATCTGGGCAACTACATGATGACCGGCAAACTAGGTACCTACACAGTTAGCATGAGTCAGGATAATTTACCCTCTGATAAATTAATCAACGTTGGGCTAGGTGAGCCGGGGGCGCCGTGGGATCGAACGGCCTTCTTTCTGGTTTTCCAGAAAATACCGGGCCAACCAAAACCTGCTCTGGCTGCGTCCCTCATCGCCGCTGCTGCCGCGCCTCCACCCCCCGAGCCGGCGTCTCCCTTGGAACTGGAACCCCTGCCTGGCCCGCAGTCGATCGCCGGACCATACGCAGTCGATCCCGCCGAAAGGATAAACAATGCCGAAAACCTGCCAGCGGCATTGCTGTTAGCCTCAAGCGAGTATGTGATACCGGTCAATCGCACCAGCGTATTATATCAATATGCCCAAACCAAAGGTCTGGGCCAATATTTATCGGCGGAGTTTCCGCTTCAGTATAAGGGGATTAGTTACCGGGCTCAGGTGTTTGAGCGGGGGATGGTCTATATGCGGCTCGATCAGCCTGGGGTAGTCAAGGCTATTACTCATTCATTTTATCCACAGGAGACTCGCCCAACAAAGAAGGTCGAATCACCGCCTCGATCGGAAAGCTTATTACAGCGCTGGCTGAGAGTTTTAGGGTTGGGCTAATTTTTTACCTTAGCCTCGTTTTAAAAAACTTAGACCATTTTCCCCGGCGACGATAACTTCGCTGGCCATATTGAGAAATAAACCGTGTTCGACCACGCCGACTCGATTGATTAATTGATCGGCCAGGCCGGCCGGATCAGCGATGCCGTCGGGAAAGTCGCAGTGAATGATGTAATTGCCGTTATCAGTGACAAAGGGATCCTGTTCGCCTCCGCGAATTTCAGGGTGGTAGCCGAAACTCTCAAGCCATTGAATTTGGGCTTTCCAACCAAACTTAACCACCTCAATGGGTAAGGCATAGCGCGTGCCTAACTTGGTCACTATTTTACTGGTGTCAACCACTACAATGAAACGGGCTGCTGCCGATTCGACCATTTTTTCGCGTAGTAACGCCCCGCCGTGTCCTTTGATCAAATTTAACTGCGGATCGACCTCATCCGCCCCATCGATAGCCAAATCGAGTTTAGGCTGCTGATCGAGGCTGGTCAACGGAATGCCATAAGTCTGCGCTAATTCCGCTGTCTGTACCGAAGTCGGCAGGGCGACGATATCCGTTAAATCTCCGGCCTGCCACAACTCCCCAATTTTTATAACCGCGTAGCGAGTAGTTGAGCCTGTCCCCAAACCCAAAACCATTCCGCTTTGAACTTGTTCCACCGCTTTTTCGGCAGCTTGTTTTTTGAGCGTTTCTATGTTCATGTTTTATCGAGTTGCAACGTTACACGGTTACAAGGTAGCAAGGTAGCAGGGTTACAAAATTGCTAGAAATGCACCTTGCAGAGTGACAAGAGAGCAGAGGTACAAAGATGCCGATCATAAATGCAACTTTGTCACCCTGCGCCCCCTGTCACCCTGCTATCCTGTGACCCTGCCCCCCGTCTATTTTTTTGATTTATCGATGGTTTCCAGCGCCCGAAGTACGACATTATCGGTGGTAAAGCCAAGATGCTCGTAAATCTCTTTGTAGGGAGCCGAAGCGCCGAAGCGATCCAAACCAATGATTGTCCCCTGAGGACCGACATACTTTTGCCACCCCATCGAGACGCCCGCCTCGATGGCAACGCGGGCTTTCACCGATGACGGCAGCACAAATTCTTTGTATTCATCCGGCTGCTCTTCGAATAGCTCCCAACTAGGCATGCTAATCACGTGCGCACCGATGCCTTGCTCGGCTAATTTGGCGTGCGCTTCAACGGCAAATTGGACTTCAGAGCCGGTTGCAATCAGCAGCACATCCGGATAGATACGGTCGGTGTCTAATAGCACATAAGCGCCTTTGCTAAGATTGGCCGCGTCTCCCATTCGACTGCGATCGTAAACCGGCAAATTCTGGCGGGTTAGAATGAGCGCCACCGGCCCATCGCGTTTTTCCAGGGCGACTTTCCAGGCTTGGGCCGTCTCGTTGGCATCGGCCGGGCGAATGATTGTTAAGTTCGGCATGGCTCGCAAAGCGGCCAGATGCTCGACCGGCTGGTGGGTGGGGCCGTCTTCGCCCAGGCCAATACTATCATGGGTAAAGATCAAGGTGATGGGAATATGAGATAGGGCCGCCAATCGAATAGAGGGCCGGCAGTAGTCAGAGAAAATGAGGAAGGTGCCGCCGTAGGGGATCACCCCGCCATGCAGCGCCATCCCGTTGAGCACGCCGACCATGGCATGCTCACGAACCCCAAAATGGAAGTTGCGCCCGGCATTATGGCTCGAGTCAAAGGCGTCGTACCCTTTGAGCATGGTGTTGTTGCTGGGGGCCAAATCGGCCGATCCACCGATGAGGGTCGGCAGCGCCGAGACGATAGCGTTGAGCGTCTTACCGGAAGCGGCGCGAGTAGCCATCCCCTTGGCATCCGCCGGGAAAACAGGCAGGTCGTCATCCCACCCCTCAGGCAGTTCCCCAGACATCGCTTCGCGGAAGGTTTGGGCCTCTTGGGGCAGCGCCCCTTCGTAGGCTTGCAGGGCTTTTTTCCATTCAGCTTCCCATTCAGACCCGGTATCGACCGCTTTTCGGAAGTGGGCTAGAGCTTCAGCGGGAATGTAAAATGTTTCCTCAAAGTCCCAGCCGTAGACAGCTTTGGTCAGTTTGACTTCCTCTTCCCCAAGCGGCGAGCCATGGACTTCGCCGGTATTGGCCTTATGAGGGCTGCCAAAGCCGATGGTCGTCCGGCAGGCGATAATCGAAGGTTTATCGGTAACGGCCTGAGCGGCTTTGATGGCTTCGGCCACGGCTGCCCGATCATGCCCGTCGATCTGTTGGGTATGCCAGTGGTAGGCTTCAAACCGCTTCATGCGATCTTCGGTAAAAGCCAGGTCGGTACTGCCATCGATACTAATGTGATTGTCATCATAAAGATAGATAATTTTGCCCAGCTTCATATGGCCGGCCATCGACGCGGCTTCATGTGAGATGCCTTCCATCAGATCACCATCGCTCACAATGGCGTAGATGTAGTGATCGACAATCTGATGGCCCTTCCGGTTAAAGGTTGCTGCCATGAAAGCTTCGGCTATGGCCATGCCCACGCCGTTGGCAAACCCTTGCCCCAATGGGCCGGTGGTTGTTTCTACGCCGGGGGTCAGGCCATGCTCAGGGTGGCCGGGCGTCAGGCTGTTCCATTGGCGAAATTGTTTGAGTTGGTCTAACGGCAAGTCGTAACCGGTTAGATGCAGCAGGCTATACAGCAGCATCGAGCCGTGCCCTGCTGACAGGATAAATCTGTCGCGGTTGAACCAGTCGGGGTTTTTAGGATTGTGCCGAAGAAATTGTGTCCACAGCACATAGGCCGCATCAGCCATGCCCATTGGCATGCCGGGGTGACCTGAGTTTGCTTTTTGAACCCCATCAATAGCCAGGGTTCGAATAGTGTTGACACACAACTCGTCCAGCGTCATGTTACTCATTTGTGTGGCTCCTTTTGCTTGTTGTGAAATATAATGGGGATAAACACAGTTGGTTTGCTAAATTAGCGCACTTTCAACCTACATGAAAGCATAGAATTAGGTTGGATGCAAATTATTTGCTAAACGAACGGTTGCGGGATTATTTGTCAGAATGAATTTTACTTTCATTTACTAAAGTTTGTTGATTGTTCATCTGAACTATTTGGACTATCGCTCCACCTATGCTCAGAATAATTAAGGCGGCGAGTCCAATTTCGGGCGTCCATATCTTACCCAGCGCCATGACCTCCGAAAGGACAGTACTGATGCCAATACTGAGGGCAATGGCTAGGGTTAACTCTATGATGGGCTCTTTAAGCCGCATAAACTGGACCAAGGCCATGCCAGGGCAAATTAAAATGAACCCAATAGTTAATATGGAGCGAATGGGGGACTCGATATTTGTATACGCCATAAATCCGACCAAAACGGCCGATACAATGATGATTAAGGGCCATTTTTTTGCAAGGATCATGGTTTTATGTTGTCAATTTGATCGGCCAACGTAAAAATTTTTGCATCTTGATTTTCAAAGATAACCTGGAATTGGGGTGATCGAGTTAAGGCTTGCTCTATCTTATCAAGCGAACCTAACGGCATCTCACCCAGAGAGTCAACTTCCATTTTCTGGCTTCTGGTAATAATGAGATAAGCCGCAGTGTAGTCGGGGTTATCCATCCATCGTGAAAGCGTTTTAATAGGCTGGTTAACGACATTCATGAGGGAGTCATCAGGTTCTCGGGAAATAGCTACGTAGGTAAAATATTCATAATTGTGAAATCGTGAGGGATAGTTTCGTGAGCCTTCAATCAACAATGAATTGGGTTTGGCAATATTCTGAAGAAATGCTCCGGCTTCAACCTCTTGAGGTGTGAAGTAATATTGTTGTTCTTTTCCAAAATAAGCGAACAAAAAACCGGTAAGTAAGGTCCCACAAATTAAAATAGTGATCATAAAAGTGAGAAATGAGGCTGATAGCCTGGGATGAGGGCGCAGTAAGGCGGCGACAAAAAATGCCATAAAAGGTAATGAGAAAAGATAGACCCTGAAAATGGCTTCTCCTCCGTAAGAATTTCCCGCCAAGATCATAAATGGCGCCACCGCCAGCAATGCGATGGATAAATCCCAATATCCCCACCGAAAACGGCGGCCCCCCCCTAAGAAGGCAAGCCCCCAGGTTAGGAGCGTCAAGCCTCGACCCATTTTTGAAACCAACTGCTGGCCGGGGCTGGCCTCGGAAGTATCGCGCAAGTTGGAGTCGACGTTTTCGGTTATCTGCCCAAAAGATGTGATTATCTCCGTGACTTCGTGTCTCATAAAGGCGGTGGCGCCAAACATAAGCCAGCCAAAGGTCAAGACAATCATGATAATAGGCAGCGACCGTTCCTTGATGCGCTGAAAAATGACTAATGCTGCCAATGCCATTATGGTCATAAATGGGGTAATTTGATGACTGGAGGCAATCGTCCCTCCCAGCAAAATAACGATGGTTACGATGGTGAGTCGATTTAAAGGAGGTGAGTCCGTTGTTAGAAGCTGTCCTCGATTTGACCGGCGGAGGAATTTGTAAATCACAATGGCGACCCAGTTAAACCGAAACCATCGTTTAAGCTTCCGAGGCGATGGCGGGACAGCTAATCTGGCCCACCGCAACGCCACGCCTAATATCACCAAGTGTAAAAAATAGTTGAGAGCTTGAGGAGAGTAGTAATCTTGCCCTACCCAACTGGTTAAATAATAAATAAATATAGCCAACCAGATTAAGGTTTTATCCTTAGTGAAGGACGTAAATATCAGTAACAAAGCCCCCAGATCAATCAGATTGAAAAACACGGGAGCCCACATGGCAATACGCAGGGGGTCCTCAAGTCCGGCTGCTTGGGTAATAAAGGCGTTCAAAGTAAAAAAACCCGGCCAGTTGTGATAGGCATTCAAAACATTAATATTCGGATCGACTGTACCGAAACGCTCAATGTAATCAATAATGCCGATATGCTTCCAAGCCCAGGAATAACGTAACGTTCCATAGACCAGAGTCGGGGTTCCATGAATGATGAAAATTAGGACGATAACATACAGCATTAAAATGGACGGATGGGTTTCGAGCCGGTAGACCATAAAACCAAAACTGATCAGCAACACGGCCAGTGCCGCATATATTGAAAGCGGGAATATTCGAAGCAGTCCTAAATCATCCATGTGACGGGGATTAATGGCTGGGAGCGAAAGACCCCATACTAATACCACCAATCCCAGCACTAAGAGGGGCCCGAATTTGAAGAGCCAATTTTTTGTGATGTTAGATTTTTGCCAGGTATCAGGTTTTAGAGGAGTACTGGTTGGTTTGGGTAGTAATACAATAGGGGTGGTTTTATTCGTTTTATTGGGTAGAGGTAGCCATTCCACACAAATAATCCTAAGTTGAAGTTGTCATCTGTGTGCCAGATCTAGTCATAATTTGAGACACTGTATGACGGTTAAAACATTCTTAGCTATCCACAGCCGGTGAGTGGCATAATGGGTCGATTTTGCCAGATTGGCGGCAATATGCCGCAGCCAACAGAGTAAGACCAATTCTCGGGTGCTGAGACTCCTACCGGGTAACATTTCCTGAGTTATGTCTAATAAGGATTGTTCGGCTGGTGTCCACTCGTCTTTTCCCTGAAGCAAGTCTCGAACAATCTCTCCTATTTCACGCTGGTGAGTCCACATTCGTATAGACAAAAACAATGTTCCTAGATCAATTTGGGGCAAGCTGTCCGGCTGGGCCAATTCCCAATCAACGATTCCTAATACTGCTCTACCATCCTTGGTTGTCAAAATATTTTCAGGGACGAAATCTCCGTGAATCCAACTAACGGTCAACGTATGGCTTAACAGCGCAGTTTGTAGTTCAATAGCCAAACGGTTAAATAGGGTGTGATCGACACTGGCAGATAAACTGCCAAGGATGATGTTAATTGGAGCATTCACCCAGCGCTGAGTCATGTCGGCTTCTACTTTGATCGTAGTGGCCGTTCGGTGGTGGAGTTGGCTGATTGCTGTAACCGCACTGGATCGGATTTGGTCCTGACTAACTGTATCGATCAACAAATCGCGAGCGTTGTAGCCGGGCATTAGTTGTTCGATATAATAGGAGACGTTAGAAACTGTACCGGCGGCTAATACCTTGGGCATCAAGGCCGTCCAGCCGTCTAGCCGAGAGTCGGTTTGTAGTTCTAGAAGAATCTTTCGTTGTTGTTCTAAACTTTTGCTTCCAAAATTACTCTGAGGCAATTTAAGTATGGCCCTGGCCGGTTGATTAGCCGGGCCAAGGGTAACTACCGTCACATCGTTAATGGTACATAAAAAGCGCTGCAATTGCCAAATTGTTGGGGTGGATTTGTCATCTGAGAAGGTTTCGATATGAGGCAAAATTTCAGGAATTAACTCATTGGTTATTCTTATCTGGCGTCGATTGGCGGGATACTCGCGCAACTGGCGTAGTAAGGTTAAAACAGGTCGTAAGAACCTTAAATCCAAATGAGTAATCCAGATGGATCGCAGGTCGGTTGCCAGTAAGGCAATCGCAATGACGCTTTGGCTGAGTAACCAGGCCCAGCCCACGCCGACGATACCGTAGATTTGGAGTAGCGTATAACTAAGACCAATAGTTAGCGCTGATAATAAGGATAATACGATAACCAGAGTCATCATGCGGCGTTGCACTCGGGCTATGCTGATAAATAGCGCTGTAACGATGTTAGGCAGCGCCGATAGGCATAACAGCCTAAGTAAGCTTGTGGCCTCGATTGAGTAATCTTTGCCAAACAACTGCAACAGATAAGGCGCGCCGATAACTAAAACCGCTACTATCGGCGCCATCAATCGGCTTGTTTGGATCAGCGTTCGGTAACTGTATTCATTAAGTTTGGCCTGGTCTGCTGCGGCCTCGACAATGAGCGACATGCCCATATTACGGCTTACCAAATAGAGTGAATAAGCAATTGTATAAGCTAAGAAAAAATAGGCGTTGGCTGTAGCTCCGGCTAGCTCAAGCACCATTATCGGCAGTAGGTTGGTGGTGGCCATCCAAACAAGCGAACTGAAATAATCACCGGCGACATATTGAGTGAGTTGAGTCAAAACAATCGATTCTGCTTTATCGCCGTGGGTTTGTATGTGGCGGGGGACTAAATATCGAAAAATCAAGAGGTTGATCGGGGCCAACAATATGAGCACCGGAATAGTCCAAGAAGCAAAGATCCCGTAGAGAGGCAGCGCGGCAGCAAAAGCAATAAGCAGCAGAATCTTAGCAATTGCAAAAAATAGATTCTCAATGGGTACCCATGTCGCCTGGCGTAACCCGGTTAAGGCGCTATCCTGTAAGACAAAAATACACCAAGTCACCGTGGCCAAAACGAACCATAAAATATAAACCGGATTGGCCTTAAGAGAGCTCAGCGTTGGCGACCAAATGTCAATACCCCAGATAAATACCAGACTAGATATTACAGCTACAACGCTGCTGATTAGATAGGCGTTTATGATTAGGCGGCTTGTGGCTCGCCCGGCGCTGGGTATGAATCGATTTAGAGCATTCATTAAGTTGAGCTGTGATAGATTGGCTAAAAATATCATGGCTGACATCAAAGCAGAATTTAGGCCAATGGCTTCAGTTGTGTAACTGCGGGCTGCCAGCATCCAGTACACCACACCCAGCCCCGATGTAGCCACAGAACTAAATACCAGAGCGTACCCATTACGGTAAAGAGGAGTACGAAGGTGCTCAATTAAGCGCGTTATTGAAAAAATTGCCAGACTACGAGGCGATGTGGACATAAATTAATACCTTTTAGCCATCATTTTATAATTATGGGAAGAAACATGACGGTAGAGGAAAGTAAGGTTATGACAAGATAGGGTTTATCAAACTCATTCTCTTTTGAGGAGAGATAAAGCCCGTCTGTTCCCGTACCTTCTATCGCAAGTGAAAAAATAGTACCAATTTTAGGTTTTAATAAGGAGCTATCCAATGGAATAGTGTAGGCCGTATTTGGCAATGTGTTGGAGATGGCGCCCACGGTTGTAGATGACACCGTGGGTGCATTATTAAATGTAACATTATCCTCTTGCCACTTTGAGTCGTTAACTAATTTTACATACTGGGTGTCTGGAGAACCGGCCCCTGATTCAAGAATAGATTTGACTCGTAGTTGGATAGATGCAACGCGCATTCCATCTAACCCCGTGGTATCAAACTTTAAATAAGTCGTTTTGATTGGCTCATGATCGGCTTGAATCGTTTTATCTTCGCCATAATTGGTTGATGGCGAGTCGCTATCAGTGTACGTGTCGGCTATCGGCAACAAATACACCTGATTTGATCGCTGCCAAACTCTCATATAATCGATCTCATAATAACTGGGAAATGGCGTTGACCCATCTGGGTCTCCAGGCCAATCTCCGCCTACGGCCAAATTAGCGAGTAAATACATAGGGCCATTCGGTATATAAGCGGTTTCCGTATACCGAAAATGTTCAATTCCGTCAACATACCAAACTATTTTGTCCGGCTGCCAGTCTACACCATAAGTGTGCCATCCATCAGAGAAATCGGGACCAATCCAGTCCCTGTTTTGATTCTCATAGACCCCCTCACTATTCAAATAGTGAAAGTTAAAGTGTATCGTATCTGTTTCGTGGCCCAAGATTTCCATCACATCTATTTCCGGCTTCGAGTTGTGGTCGATCGGAAGTAACCAGAAAGCCGGCCATAGCCCCTGACCTTTGGGGACCTTGGCTCTAATTTCGGCATAGCCAAATGCAAACGTAAATTTTGCAGGCGCCGAAATATCAGAGATATTCCTCCCGGTTGTTACCATGCCCGAGGTATAGTTGTAGCTGTTTCCATCGGCGGCATCAATGGAACGTTGTTGTGCCCGTAGTTCTAGAGTTCCGTTGTTTACAATGACGTCGTCAGGCTGGTACCATTGCAATTCGTTGTTGCTGGCAATGTTGCACCCGTCATTATCCCACCAATAACAGGTTACCCACTTCCCGGTGTCAAGCGTAGTTCCGTTGAATTCATCGGCAAAAAGTAAGTTCCAAGCCCCGCTTTGTCCCACGGGAATAACCTGGGGGGGCAGGGTTGTACTTTTTGCCGCTGCCGTATTATTGGTTTGGTCCTCGGCCAACGGGTAAACCAATGAACACGGCGCAAAGATAAATAAGATGGCAATGATTATTGACCTGCGCATTTGATATCCTCCAAAGTAAAATGTTGATGAGTAACCCCTTTCTATTTTGGTTGACGCTGGCTGAACCTGTAACCAGGAACCCACAAATCGTTAATTAGATGTCCTTAAATCCGATTAATTGTTTTACCAAAGTTCGTATTTTATGATCTGCATTGGTGACAGGTAGTCGTTCCAAACGGTACTCAGCATAATTATAGGGCCTGGCCCCGAATTTCTCCTTGAAATTGGCTAGTGAGTCCGATTCGCCCGATTCGCCCATATGGTAGTATCGGCATCCGGCCCGACAAGCTTCCTGAATGGCAAGCTGATGGAGTAAATCGTTCGCACGCGTCGGACCGGCTAACTCTTTGTTCATAGCTCCCCGTGTGTAGTGGGCATTTGTTCCCTGTAACACCAGAATGGCCGCTACTGGCTGATCGCTAATCCGAGCAACCCAAATTCGACAGGCCTCGCCAAGTACTTCGGCCATACGTTGAAATTTGTGGATGGGATCACGCCGCTGACCTCGCCAGCGGGCTAATAAAAGAGGCTCATTTTGTTGATTTGCCCAACGGTCAAGTGATTTTTGAAAAAGGTTATAGAAGTCAGATACGAGTTTGCCGGTCGTGTCAGACTCCACAACCAAGTCGGATCGGTTTGCCTTGCGTACGTTTCTCCGGGTTGTACTGTGGAAACACTGGTTCCAAACGTGATCAAATCCGCCTTCCAAGTCAAGTACATGCGCTGATCGAGGTATCGTAATAATGTCTCGCATTTGGGCTGCTGCCGCCCAAACCGGCCCGTGGCGAGGATTGGGGCGAATGAGCGTTCGCAGAACCGAACGGCTGCTCAGGTCGGCGATAACGTTAGCCACCTCTTCAGTTTGAATGGGTTGGGCTCCAACCAGGCCGCCCATCCCCCAGGCATACGGCATGGATGCTTCAGTATTTAGAAAACCGGGTACCCCTTTTCGTCTGACCATAGGGAGAATTAATTGACGTCCCCCCTTAAATTCATACAGTCGAGACGCGTCCTCATAAGGACCGCTGGCACAGATACAGTCAATCCAAGCCGGGGTTTGCGTCACCAACCCTTCTTTATCTCGCTCTAACACACCTTGCCAGACTTCTCGAGGAGCTGGCGTTGTAACTTTTAAGAGAGAGTTGGTTAAGTGGTCAATATTTTTAATAAATTGAGTTGTAATTGTCATCTAGAGTCACCATTCTTTATAGAGAAATGGGGGTTAAGGTGTTAATCGCCTTTGATTTATTAACTTGGCTGACCGTCGTATCCATCGCCAACCCTTCGTCTGTATTCGTTCTCTTTTTAGAGCTACCGGTAGGTCCTGGCCAGCCAACAAGCGAGCAAACGCATCGGTATTCGTATCCGCAGCAACAATGATACGGGCCAGGGCAAACCGGTCATCACCCTTATAGCTCATAGCGTGCTTGACTGCACAGGCCGACGAGAAACCAGCCTCCTGCACTATCCGCCGCACAGCCGGGCTGTAATAGCCATGTGGATAAGCAAATGTAGTAACCGGTTGTCTTAGATAATGCTCAAGCATTAACTTAGAGGGTACTATCTCATCGTGAGCTGCCGTCGTGGTTAACGTGTCGAGTTGGGGGTGGTGGTGAGTATGAGCGCCGCACTCAATGCCGTTAGTGTGTAACTCGCGAATTTGATCCCAGGTAAGCATCGGGCGCTCACCCTCACCTTCTCGGCTCAACCAGCGGCTGGTCTGGCCGATGTAGCCCGTAGTTATGTACAATGTTGCTGTAAAGTCATACTGTCTTAAAGCGGGAAAAGCGCCGGTGTAGAAATCAGCAAAGCCATCATCAAAGGTTATGACAACTGGTCGCTCCGGCAGTGAGGCAGAGTTATTTTCCGTACTATCTACCAGTTGCGATACCGTCATCGGCCTATAGTGGTGACTTTTTAGGTAGTCAAGATGGCTCGCAAAAGCCGCCGGTGCTACGGCCCATTTTTTGAATGGGGGCGCGACTTGGTCGGCAATACTATGGTATAGAAGAATGGGTATGGGTTTCATCAGAATACTCTATCAATTAATGAGGTAGAGGCAGGCGGGTGAGGCGTAACCTCCTCGAGTAAGCCAAAATGGCGGTCGAGTTTACGTACTTGCCACCGGCTGCGTAAATAAGCAATTGGCCCGAAGAGCATCCCCTGCCGTTCAATTTTGGTTAATTCTTTCGGATAGCTGGCCTGCTTTTTTTGGTTCTTAGGTGATTGGGCGCTAAAAATGTATTTTAGGCCCGAGGGCAGTCGGATTAAGATCTCTAGTGCGCGGCTTGGTTTATCGACCACTGTTTTAGTTAGAAAAGCCATGAGACCGACTCCGTAACCATACGCTTGTTTGCGAAGGCCGGCATAGTCGCGCCGATCCCAATGATGAACAATGGCCGCTGGTTCGTACACAAGAGTATAGCCTCGACTAACCACGTCAAAAAAAGCGGCCAAATCATCGCCTCCAACCCCTTTGCTGCCGGCGCCAAGCGCCGGATCGAATCCCCCCATCTCCTGTAACACAGCAGTTTTGAAGGCCATGTTGGCTCCGGAGCCAAACATGCCGGCGGTATAGGGATAAAGCAGATTGCCTGGTCGGTGATGATGCAGATCAAACAGTTGTCGCTCAAAACCTTTATTAAAGCCGCCATACTGTTCGATCCACATTTGGGCCGGTGTTTCCATTTCGGCCGGAAAAATCATTCCGGTTACGCAGCCGACATTGTCGGCTACAAAAAAGCCTTTGACTATTTCTGTTAACCAGTATTTATCAACCAGCACATCGTCATCAGTAAAAGCAACAATTGTCCCTTTGGCTTGTTTCAGTCCGCAGTTATGAGCTACAGCCAGACCAGGACGATCCTCTCGGACATAGCGAACCAGAGTCGACTCGCCAAATGTGCGGCGGATGAAGTTAGCAGTCTCATCGTTACTAGGGGCATTATCGACGACAATAATTTCATAATGCGGATAATCTACCCCCAGTAACGAATCTAAACACGCTGCCAGACTCTCCGTTCGATTGTGCGTAGCGATTATGACGCTGACAAAAGGCGCTTTTTTTAAGAATTCATTGTACTGATGGGAACAAACGGGGATGCTGTTAGCGGAGGCTAGACCGGCTGACCTTAACTCCGTCACCGGCGAAAGCCCATCTTGCCGGAGGTGGGCATTGATCTGAGGCTCCATTTGTTCCCAAATTTGACGGGCACAATCCTGGGCTGTGAGGCCGTCAGGGTCCAGTTTGAGTCCGGTAACGCCCACAGGCCGGTGGTGTAACCGCACTAGAGCTACTGCTCGCCGATAATTTTGCTCGGTTTTAGGGTTAAAGGTCGGGATGTGCGCTAACGGTTGGGTTAGCTCAATCTCCAGCAGTTGAGCCGGACAAAAATCTTGTGCTTCAGGGTCAGCTTTTAGGGCATTTCCGTCCAACGCACTTTTCTTATTTATTTGCAGTTTATCAGCCATCTGTTGCTGTAAGAAGGTGTATCCATCATAGCCTCTCCCGGCCAGATAACCGGCCGTGGCAAAACTTAGCCCGGCTATAATAGCCCCAGCCCGCCCCAATCCCGATAAGTCAAGCTTGGTTGAGAAATCGGTCAAACCCCTCACGACCCCCTCGGGTAAAACTTTTAAAGTGTAGGTTCGCTCCGAAGCCAAACCGTCTTTGGTTCCTACAAATCGGGCCACTAAGGCTTTTGAAAGACCTTCCGCATAACATCGCGACAGGAAATACTTCAAATTCGCTCGATTGGGCGGGACGCGGTGCTCGACGCGGGCTTCGGGCATGTAGAGTAACTCGCTCTGAGGGTGAAGTTGTCGGGTCCGAATGCATAATTCTGTCTCCTCACAACCCACCGGTCGTGTCCCGATGCGGCCGATCCCATTTCGAAACCCACCGACAGCCTGAAATATTTCGTGTCGCAACGACATATTGCAGCCAATTAAATTACGCACCGGGGCAATGGTCTGCGGCATGCCGCGATAGGTGCAGCCTACAACCCAGTTGAATTCTTCCGGAAACCATTTGGGCTGGCCCCCTATCCAGAGAGGTTCAATGGCTCCCCCCACCCCGGCAACAGCCGAGTCGGCATAACAAGAGACTATTTTTGCCAGCCAATCGGGCGCGGCAGTGGCATCCTCATCAAGGAACGCAATAATCTCTCCCCGGGCCACCGCCAGACCACTATTCCGTGCGCCGGATAAACCCTGGTCTTCATGATTATGGATACTGATTACATCGGGTAAAGCAGTCCGTACCTGCTCCAACAAGAGCGGATTATGGTCAATAACGACAATGATTTCCTGGGGAGAAACAGTTTGGCTTTGAACTGACTCTACGGCTGCTAGTAATTCTACCCAGCGATGTTCGGTGTAAGCGCAGATTATCACCGAGATATTAGATGTAGCCTTTTTCATTATGCCACCTGTTTATGAATGGCTGGGGTCACCGGCCCACCACATTCAGTACAAATCTCAAATTCCAGGAGTTCCAACGGGGTTTTGCGTTCAGGTAGGGACTCCTCAACAGCAGGGGAATAGCTTGTGAATCGCTCCTTGACAATTGTTTTTAGCACGCGCCAGCCGTCGGGAATGGTTCTGAGGTTACTCGTACCGTGAATACGCTCGGCTTCAAAGCTGGGTAGCTCGGCAATCTTAAGGCCAACCAGCAAGGCCCGCACATTCATCAGCGTCTCAATTTCAAACCCATCGGCGTCCAAGTTAAGAGAGGGCAAAACCCGCTTCCAAAAAGCGTTGTAGCCATAGCACAAGTCTGAATAATGACCTCCAAAAACTAGCCGGACCAGCATCGTCAAGCCCCAATTTCCCAAGCGACGGAACCACTCCATATCGCTCGTACCTCCTCCTTGGAGAAAACGAGACCCTTTGGCAAAATCAGCGCCACCCAGCAACGCGCCGACAAATAAGGGGATTTCAGCCGGGTCCATCGAACCGTCGGCGTCTAGCATGATGATAATATCGCCCGTGGCAGCCTCAAAACCGCTTCGTAAGGCGGCGCCTTTACCTCGTCTTTTTTGATAGACGATACAAATGTCGGGTCTTAAACGCTTAGCTACTTGAATGGTATTATCCGTTGAATAACCGTCCACCAACAGAACTTCATTCACCCAAAGCGGAATTCTTGGCAACACATGGAGTAAATTTTTCTCCTCATTAAGCGCCGGAATTACAACGCTCACCTTAGGGTAAACGAATGACGGCCAGACAAATGGAGTTGTGTCCACTGCGCTGGTAGCAATGTAATTTAATTGTTCTGACATCCTTAAGGCTCCTCTTTTGGAAAACATAGTTGTGTAATATACAGAACGGCGCTAGCCAGCTTAATAATTTAAGATATGTCGCCTATAAAGGGGAGGCATGTCAGAATTTGGTACAGAACTAATAACGGCAATAAGCCGAGCTACATTGCCAGGTTTACCTTTTGTTGAGACGGTTTTTCGTTTATGTACCAGCTAACAATGCATATCACTAATTGACCATCCAGTTACGTTAGTCAATGATATTACATAGCTTTGGGCTTTCTACTCTATAAACTGTAGTAGAAACTCACAGGTAATAGCTAGCAGAATGGGAAAAGGAGTTTTGAGTGAACGAGTGGAGTTATTGAGGCTGCTTTAACCTCAAAAATTCTCATCTGGGACAAAAATACTATTAAAATTAGTTTCGCAGATGGTTTAGTCAATTTTTCACTCTTGACAGGCGGGTTGCAAGTAACTAGAATGTTTATTGCTAGGTCACATACCAAGGCCCCTGGTTTAGAGAACTTGCCGGCTATAAGTAGAGCATATTTACTGATCCTAAATATACTCTAAAAGTATTTGGTCTAGCGCCCTTGGAGCTGGCTGATTAAGCCAGCTCTTTTTAGATTGAAATAAATCGATTTTCTTTGATTCACCTCCTATTTAGTTGTAATCAAACTTATATGAATGACGGATGCTCTAAATAACGGACCAACCCCTTTATATTGGACGTATTATCTAGCAGGTTGGATGTATCAAATTTAGAACTTTATAATCACTACCTATATTGATGATAGATAGGTAAAAAGACTACTCATAAGTAACTCAAGTTGTTACCCTTCCAGACCTTTAGGGTTTCGACCATGATTTTGACCCGAAATGGCGTTAAATAGCCAAATTCTGGTCGGGATAAGGCCATTTTGAAAACCCTAAAGGTCTATTCCGGGCAAGGTGGCAACTTGGGTTAAGTACGCTACAGCTCAAAGTAATCGCTTAAGTGATGTCATTAAAAGAAATAACTAAATACACTGTAAATTAAGTGATTAAGCTTTTGTCATGGCGAGCGAAGCGAAGCAATCCCCTCCTCCGAACGCGGAGATGGTTTCGTCGTTCCTCCTCGCCATGACAATACCCCCAAAAACTTAATTTACGCTGTACTAAAGCGATTACTCACACTGCGGTACTATTTCCACCTGTGTTAATGGGGCATTATTAAAGTGCATCGTTGTCACTAACAGGCGTAGTTTATATATAAGATTTCATGTAGATATCGATGGGAGAGTGGCCTGAGAAATGGGTCAAAAAAGGACAATTAAAGATGATTTCATTAAATTTTAATGAAATATTTTTAATATTACCATCCATAAGATTACTTTAAATAAATTTAAATGGTGTTAGAGTTACATTGGAAAATGGTTAGAATTTTATTTTTAATATTGCTCAATGAAAGTGTGAGGGCTAGATAATAATTAGGCCTTTCAAAAGAGGTTATACAAAAAAAGAGGGCGAATAGCTCGCCCTCTTTTTTCATACATAGTAAAATCTAGTAATTATTCCGACGCATCATCTTGCGTCGGGCCTTACGAATGGCACGTTGTTTGGCAATGCGGCGTTGTTCACCTTTGGAAACAAACCATCGCTTTTTGCGATAAGTGCTCAAAATGCGAGCCTTAATGATCTCTTTGCGGAAGCGCTTGAGTAGAGACTCTTGGCTTTCTCCTGATTTTAGTGATACGCTCATGTAAATCACCCCCTTTCACGTGAAATTTTGGCCGATGATAAGTAACGTCTCAAAACGCAGGGTTTTTGTAGGGCAAACTTAAGTTTGTCCTACATTACCCCGAATTTGAGACGTTACCAGTTACTTTAGACAGACGTGAACTCGTCGGGGGTGATGTTGCTGACTTCTCCCGCCCCGTTTTCACCCGTTAAGCCGCCGACCTCAACCTCATCCAATTCGGCGGTAAGGAGCGCAAATTCATCCTCATCATGGCTACCATTAGTTTCGTCTTCGATCGTATGGTAATGGTGGTACCCCGTTCCGGCCGGGATCAACTTCCCAAGAATGACATTCTCTTTTAAGCCAAATAGGTCATCTCGCTTACCTTCAATGGCAGCTTGGGCCAGCACATTGATGGTATGCTGGAAGGACGAAGCCGACAGGAAGCTTTCGGTGTTGAGCGCGGCTTTCGTAATCCCCAGCAAGATGGGGCGTCCGGCTGCGGGTCGCTTGCCTAGCTCCATCAGTTTCTGGTTCATAACCTGGAACTTCTGGTAATCCAGCAGTTCACCCGGCAGGTAGTCGCTGTCACCATTGGTCACCAGTCGAACTTTGTTGGTCATCTGGCGCACGATGATCTCGATGTGCTTGTCGTGGATCGGCACCCCCTGCGATCGATACACTTTTTGGACCTCTTCTAGCAGATAGAGCTGCGCGGCTTCTCGGCCTAATACCTGTAGAATACGGTTGGGGTTAAGCGACCCTTCGGTTAACTGCTCGCCAACCACCACCCGGTCACCGTCACTCACTCGCAAGCGAGCCGCCGACTCGATATCGTACTCTTCTTCTTCCACAAATTCCCAGCGGATCGTAACCTTGTTACCGTCGCGTTGAACCTTACCACCGTTTTCCACAGCAATTTCTTGATCGCCGTGTTTGGCTAACTTGCCTTTGGTGGCAATTTCATCACCATCTTCCACCAGAATAGTCCAGCTCTCCGGAATGTCGTAATCCTCGCGGCGCATTTCCGAGGCGATAATCTTGAGCATCCGGCTGCCGTCATCCCGATTGACCAGTTCTACCCGGCCATCCAGGTCAGAGATGATCGCTTCCCCTTTGGGGTTACGCGCTTCAAACAGTTCCTGGATGCGGGGCAAACCGTGGGTGATGTCAGATACACCGGCCACCCCCCCGGTGTGGAAGGTTCGCAGCGTCAACTGCGTACCCGGCTCACCGATGGACTGCGCGGCCACAATACCCACTGCGGCTCCAATTTTAACCAGGCCGCCCTGCCCCATGTCGCTGCCGTAACAGAGAGCGCAAATCCCCTGCTCCAGATCGCAGTGCAAGGGTGTTCGCAGGCGAAGTTCTTTAACGCCGGCTTTCTCGATATCGTCAAACGCATTTTTGTCGATGAGGTCATCTCGTTCCAGCAGTATTTCACCCGTTTGTGGATCGATAACATCGTCTAGTGTCACCCGGCCCACAGCCCGATCTCTGAAGCTTTCGCCCAACACTGCGCCCTTATCTTCACCAACGGTTATACCGGTATTGGTGTCGCAGTCGTGAGCGTTGATAATGACATCTTGCGATACATCAACCAGGCGGCGAGTCAAATACCCGGCATCGGCGGTTCGCAGCGCGGTGTCAGCCAGACCTTTACGCGCTCCGTGGGTCGAGATAAAGTATTCCAGAGCCGTCAGCCCTTCCCGGAAGTTGGAGCGAATCGGCAGCGGAATAATCCGGCCGCTGGGGTCAGCCATCAGACCCCGCATCCCGGCTAACTGGCGGATGGGCTGGAAGCCCCCTTTGGTCGCTCCGGAGTCGGCCATCGTTTTGATCGGGCTTTGCGGGTCAATTGACTGGCGTACCGCTTCGGTCACTTCATCGGTGGCGTCGGTCCAGAGTTGCACTGTTTTGAGATAGCGTTCGTCTTCAGTGATCAACCCCCGGCGATATTGCTGCTCGGTTTTAGACACCTGTTGGGTGACGCGCTCCAAAATGTCTCGCTTGGCCGCCGGCACGGTGATGTCAGACACCGAAATCGTAATCCCGGACCGCGTCGCATACTTGAAGCCGATTGATTTCAGCTTGTTAGCGGTGTCGGCCGTGATATCCATGCCTAAGTTATCGTAACAGCGCCCGACCAGATTCTTGAGCGCCCCTTTATCGAGCACTTCATTCACAAAGCGTAATTTTTCCGGCAGGATTTGATTGAACAATACCCGCCCCACCGTTGTTTCGATCGGAACTGTACTTCTCGACCGGCTGGTATAGTGCAGCAGTTTGATTTTAGCATGTAGGTCTACTTTCCCCAGGCTATAGGCCAGTTCCACTTCATCAATGTCGGTGAAAACTTTGCCGTCCCCTTTGTGGGGATTGTCGTCCATCATGGTCAGGTAGAACACGCCCAGCACCATATCTTTGGTTGGGGCAACTACCGGCTCGCCGTTCGACGGCAGCAGCAGGTTTCTCGACGACAACATCAACTCGCGGGCTTCCTTAACAGCTTTTTGCGACAGCGGGACGTGCACCGCCATCTGGTCGCCGTCGAAGTCGGCGTTGAAGGCGGAACAGACCAGCGGGTGAAGCTGCAAGGCGCTGCCTTCGACCAAAATCGGCTCAAAGGCTTGAATACCCAAACGGTGCAGCGTCGGCGCCCGGTTGAGCAGAATGGGGCGGGTTTGAATGACTTCTTCCAAAACCTCCCACACTTCAGGCCGGCGCTGCTCTACAATGCGCTTGGCCCCTTTGACGTTGTTGGCGTAGTTATATTCCACTAATTTTTGAATAACAAAGGGCCGGAACAGTTCCAGCGCCATCGTTTTCGGCAAACCGCACTGATGGAGTTCCAGATCAGGCCCGGTCACAATAACCGAACGGCCCGAATAATCAACCCGTTTCCCGAGCAGGTTGCGGCGGAAACGGCCCTGCTTCCCTTTGAGCATATCGCTCAAGCTCTTCAACTGGCGGCGGCCCCGCGACGAAACGGCTTTACCCCGGCGGCTGTTGTCGATGAGCGAGTCAACCGCTTCTTGCAGCATCCGTTTTTCGTTGCGCACGATCACATCGGGCGCGCCCAAATCGAGCAACCGCTTGAGACGGTTGTTGCGGTTGATCACCCGGCGATACAAGTCGTTCAGGTCGGAGGTAGCGAAGCGCCCGCCGTCGAGCTGGACCATCGGCCGCAGGTCGGGCGGAATCACTGGCAGCACGGTTAAGATCATCCATTCGGGGCGGTTGTTGCTCTTGCGCAAACTTTCCACCACGCGCAGGCGCTTGATGGCTTTCTTCTTGAGCTGCTTGGAGCGGGTGCTGCGAATTTGGGTCCGCAGTTCCTTGGCCATCTTGTCCATGTCCAGATCTTTACAAATTTCGTAAAGCGCTTCGGCGCCCATGCTGGCTTCAAAAGCAGGCCCCCAGCGATCTTCAAGATCGCGGAATTGGGCCTCGTTCAAGAACTGCATCGATGTCAGCCCCAACAGTTCCTGGCGCTGATCCTGAATGCGTTCGATCAGATCGCCCATCTCTTGGGTATTGCCGCTGGTTTGCGTCTCGATTTCCTGATCGGCCTGATAACGCAGCGATTGGACTCGACCCTCGATTTGGCTGCGCTTGCGGGTCAGCTCATCTTCGCTTTCGGCCTTGATTTCATTGAGTCGATTTTCGACAAAGGTGCTCAAGGCATGCAGGTGATTGGCGCTTAAGGACTCGCCTTTAGAGGCGACCGTTTCGCTGGCGGCCTGGAAGATGATCGGCTGAGTCACCGTTTTACCCATTTGCGCTTCGATCTGGCTTTGAATGGCCTGCGCTTCCTTCATCACCGCTTCGATCTGCTTGTTCTGCTCTTCCTCGATCTCCTTCATTAACGTCTGCTCTTCAGTTCTGAGCATAGCGATGCTCTCATCCGAGAGGCCGCGGATCGCGTCGACTTTGGTTTGCCGTTCCTCTTCCAACCGTTTTTCGGCCCGAGCAATTTCATCGTCCAGACGTTTGAGCGCCCGCGCCCGCGCCTGCTCATCGACGCGAACAATGATATATTGGGCAAAGTAGAGCACTCGGTCAAGGTTGCGCCGCGAAATATCGAGCAGCAACCCCAGATAAGACGGCACCCGCCGCGTGTACCAAATATGGGCTACCGGAGCGGCCAGCTCGATATGCCCCATCCGTTCCCGTCGAACCGAGGAGCGAGTCACCAGTACGCCACACTTCTCGCAGACAATACCTTTGTAGCGTACTTGTTTATACTTACCGCAGGCACACTGCCAATCTTTGGTTGGCCCAAAAATAGCCTCACAGAAAAGGCCGTCTTTTTCAGGTCGCAAACGGCGGTAGTTAATCGTTTCCGGCTTAGTGACTTCCCCGTAAGACCAACTTCTAATTTCATCCGGTGATGCTAAGCTAACCCGTAGTGCGCGGAAATCTTTTACTTCCACAATAAGAACCCTCCCGATGAGTTTGATACCATAAAAGTGATTATAAGGTTACTTGCTGGTGTTCGCACACCGCTAGATACTGCTCTGTAATGCTTGGGCTCTGGTGTCCCAATCGCTTGGAAACCAAAGCGAGATCTCCAGTTTTCGCCAATAAATTGATGGCAAAGGTGCGGCGCATCGTTTGAGCCGATACGCCCTTTAAACCGGCCGATCGGGCGCAGTCACTAACAACCCGCTGGACGGTTCGGCTTGAAATGGGGCGACCCTCCTGGCTGAGAAAAAGGCAGTTGGTGGTTGAACTCTGCGGTCGCACGTGTAGGTATTGGATCAACGCCTGGCGTACTTCTGTGGGCAGCGGTAAATGCCGGGTTTGACTTTCATCCTGGTTTGGACAAACGCGTAAGTGGACCCCAGGGTCATCAAATACCAGATCATCTTTTTGTAAATCGACAATTTCGCCCACCCGCAGGCCGGTATACAGCAGTAGTTGTAAAATGGCTAAATCGCGCCGAACCAGACCCGCCCGCGACCCATTTTGGGCGGCGTTGAGCAGTTGTCTGATTTCCTCATTGGCCAGAACCCGCCCTTTGACCGGCTCTTCATCCGCCACTAACGACACCCCCAAAGTTGGATCCAGTTTGACCGATCCAATATCGCAGGCAAATGAAAAAAACTTCCTCAGCGACATCAAATGCCGGTTGGTGGTTGACGTGGCCCGCTTCAACTCTTCGACTAAATGGTCTCGATAAAGCCGGATATGCTCCTGCGTCACCCGGTGCAGAGAAAATTCTCCGCTGGCCCGGCGGCGCCCCCAACGTAAGAAAGCCCGCAAATCAGCCAGATAGTTGACAATAGTAGAAGAGGATAAGGCGGCTTGATTTAACGCTTCCTCAAATCGGCTGAGTATGGCTTCATCTTGGTTTGAGTACATTATAATAAAGAGGTTATAGTGTTAGGTTGGCTGGCAATGGTCGGCAGCACAACAGCAAAAAATTGCGCCTTGTCATCCAAGGCGCAATCTCTCACAGATTGTGTAAAATTGTAATTCCTAAAAAATACGTTTTTATGACGGGTCTCACTTTATACGCAATAATTATAGTAGACCTTTTGACAAATGTCAAGCATTTTTTACAGCAATTCTCAGGTCCCCACCGCGCTTTGATCGCCGATGCTGTAGCGCAAGTAAGCTTCGATAAAATCATCGAGCCGGCCATCCAGCACCGCTTCAGCGTTGCCGACCTCGTGATTGGTGCGATGGTCCTTGACCATTTTGTAGGGATGCAGCACATACGAGCGAATCTGGTTGCCCCAACCGGCCTCAACGTGCTGTCCTTTCAGGCGAGCTTCCTCTTCTTCTTGTTTTTTGAGTTCCACGTCATACAGCCGACCCCGTAGAATGCGCATAGCCATTTCGCGGTTTTGGAGCTGGCTGCGTTCGTTTTGACAGGTGACCACCATCCCGGTCGGGAGGTGGCGGATCCGAATGGCCGTCGAGTTTTTTTGCACGTGCTGCCCGCCGGCTCCGCCGGACTTATAGACATCGATCTCAATATCTTCCGGCTTGATCTCGATCTCGATATCGGTTTTCACATCGGGGACAACTTCGACTAAGGCAAAGGAGGTGTGACGTCTCTTAGACGCATCGAACGGCGAAATTCTTACCAAGCGATGCACCCCGCGCTCAGATTTGAGATAGCCGTAAGCGTAATCGCCGCTGATTTCCAGAGTCACACTTTTGATGCCGGCTTCTTCCCCCTTGGTTTCATCGACAATGAGCGCTTTGTAACCGTTAGCCTCGGCCCAGCGCAGATACATCCGCATCAGCATTTCGGCCCAATCTTGGCTTTCGGTGCCGCCGGCCCCGGCGTGGATCGATAATAGCCCGTCATCTCGGTCGTGGTTGCCGGAAAAGGCTAATTGAAACTCTAATTTGTCGAGCTGCTTTTCAATGGCCTCGGTTTCGGTTTTTAACTCTTCTAATAAGGAAACATCTTCCTCTTCCGCCGCCATTTCGACCAGCGTCAGCGCATCTTGCGCCCGGCGGCTTAAATTTTGCCAGGTGGTCACTTGATCGCGCAGAGTTGAAAGCTGCTGCATCTTTTCCTGGGCCTGGCGCTGATCATTCCAAAAATCCGGCGCTTGCGACTCCTGCTCTAACGCTTTAGCCTGTTTTTCTTTCCCGGCGACGTCAAAGACGCACCATGTTTGAACCGATCTGGTTGACCAGCTCGGTAAGTCGGCCGTTTAACTCATCCATCGCGTTTACTCCTTTACCTGGTTATTCATTTGGATGAAATTGATCATTAAACGAAACTACTATTATACAGACAGAAATGAGAATTTAAAAATTAGAAAATTTGACTGAAATATCGAACTCAGCCAAACGCTTTGATCTTCGTTGGGGCGCTGGCTATAATCATTTACTGAATTATTCGAGCGAACGACCCCTTACCGATTCACGATTAATACAAAAGGCGAAAAAATGCCAACACCTCTGCTGGATCGACTCAATCAGGCGCGTCATCGGCAGTTTGTCGGACGACAGCCCGAACTGGCGCTATTTGAGACCGTCATTACGGCGGCCGAGCTGCCCCTGGCGCTGATCTATGTATATGGGCCCGGCGGGATTGGTAAGACCTCGCTTTTACACGAGTTTGGCTACATTTGCGCCAATCTCGAGCTGCCTTGGGCTTATCTTGATCTGCGCGATGTCTCACCCGCGCCGGATGCCTTTGCCGGAGCCGTAGACCGCGCTATCCCCTCCCTTTCGACCGCGTCGCCGGCAAATCGGCAGGTTATCCTGATCGACTCCTATGAAAAAGTCCTGCCATTGGATAATTGGCTGCGCCAGAACTATTTGCCGCAGTTACCGGCCGATACGTTGGTGGTGCTGGCCGGCCGGGATAAATTATCGCCCCGTTGGCGCAGCGATGCCGGCTGGCGCGCCTTAATTCACGAATTATCGCTGCGTAACTTTAGCGCCCAGGAAAGCGAGACCTTTTTGACGGCTCGCGGCATCCCTTCCGGCCAGCATCGGCCGATTCTTCACGTAACGCACGGTCATCCGTTGGCCTTATCCCTCATCGCCGATCAATTTATCCAACAAGGCGATTTATTTTCCTTTACCCCGGACAAAGCCCCCGATATGATTAAAACGCTGCTCGATCGCCTCATCCAAGACATTCCTGGCCCCGCTCATCGCCTGGCTTTGGAAGCGTGCGCTCAAGTCCACATCATAACCGAGCCACTTTTGGCGGCGATGCTGGAAATCGACGATTGTTACGCTATTTTTGACTGGTTGCGCGGCTTATCGTTTGTGGAAGTCGGATCGCAGGGTGTTTTTCTGCATGATTTGGTCGGTAAAACCTTATCCACCGATTTACAATGGCGTAATCCCGAACGTTATGCCACATTGCTGTCGCGAGCGCGTAATTATTACACCGCCCGGCTTCAACAGGCCAATAGTCAAGAGCAACAGCAAATTATCGCCGATTATATCTTCCTACATCGTCAAAATCCTATCGTTCGGCCCTTTTTTGACGCTGCCAGCCAAATGTCGGTTTTAGTTGATGCCGCTAACGCGCCGGATCGACCCCAATTAGTCGAAATGGTTCGTCGCCACGAAGGCGACCGGTCGGCTGGCTTGGCCGAAGCTTGGTTTGAGCGCCAACCGCACCAAATTTTAGTCATGCGCAGCCCCAGCGAGGAATTCGAGTTCGCGCCGCTTGGATTTTTGTTTACGCTCGACTTAACGGCTGACGCCGATTTAATCGCGGCCGACCCGGCCGCGCACAACGCCTGGCGCTATTTACAGACCCAAACGCTCCTGCGGCCCGGCGAAAAAGCCACGATGTTTCGTTTTTGGCTGTCCGCCGACACCCACCAAAATTTTTCGCCGGTCGTCGCCCTGATTGGGGTCAATATGGTCCGTCACTACCTAACCACGCCCGGATTGGCCTATACTTTCTTTCCCTGCGCCAATCCGCAGTTCTGGACGCCCTTATGCGCTTATGCCGACCTGACTCGCCTGCCGGATGTCGATTTTGCCATCGATAACCGCACTTATGGCGTGTTTGGCCACGATTGGCGCGTAATGCCCCCGCTGCAATGGCTCGATCTGCTGGCCGGCCGCGAAAACAGCTTGTTTTTCCAAAAAACCCCGCCGCCGCCGCCCCATGAGGCCTTAATTGTGCTCAGCCGCTCGGAATTTAGCCAAGCGGTGCGTGATGTCTTTCGCCGCCTGTCATCCGGCGATACCATGAGCGATAATCCGCTGCTGCGCTCGCATTTGGTGCTGAAAGCTCACGATCCCGGCGCTTCCGACACGGAAAAGATGGCTTATCTGCAAAATTTGGTCATCAAGACCGCTGAAACTCTCAAAAGCTCGCCTCGCCACTTAAAGTTGTATCGAACCCTCTACCACACCTATATTCAACCCGCTCACACCCAAGAACAAGCCGCCGAACTGATCGACGTCCCCTTTAGCACCTTTCGCCGCCATCTCAAAGCCGGTTTAACCGAAGTTGCCAATATTTTGTGGCAGCAAGAGATTGGTTACTGATTTTATCGCGTTATGACGGCTAAAGCATAGACCTTCAATAATCTGAGTTCGGACATAGATAGATTGGGTGTCATTTCGCCACGCCGGCGGAAAAATCCCTGTGACAATACAATGAAAAAGGATCTAGCTGGAAAAATTTGAAGTGAGCCAATTTTTCCCGGTGAATAGCTCATTTATGGGAATATTTGAGGGATTTCTCCGCCTGCGGCTGCGAAATGACATACGCGACTTCAATTAACAGCATTGTCCCAATTATTGCCCCTTTACCCCTTACTCCCACTCCCCGCTCCCCTATTCCGCTGAAAACAACCCGGTGGAGCGTCAAAGTTACGAAAATCAAGAAATTAATCGGCGTACAAACGGGCCGTCCCCCGCCGCACGGGCCTAAAGACCCGGGCTAAGAGAGCGAAGCCCTGTCGGGCTAGGATTTCGTCAGAGTAGGGCGCTTTAGCGTCCTGCGCTCTCTCAGGGCGAGGGCTTTAGCCTCGCCCTGAAAAATGACCAAAAAATGAGCATTTTTTGGTCTGTGAAGTGAGCAACGACCTCCCCTAAACTACGATTGTCTGAAATTTGGGCAGCGTAGTTTTTTATCGACCTAATTTGACCCAGGCGTGCAACCGAACCTGCGATACAGTAACGGGAATGAAAATGACCGCTGACTTTAGGAGTTACGCAGTTCAAAAGGTGACAGTCACTTAGACGCGATAAGTCAACTTGTTTAGGCTAAACGGACCTTCATTTTCGACAAAAAGTGACTGTCACCTGGTTCGATTCACCCAACTGCGTAACTCCTAGACTTTTCATTCTTTCATTGTAATTACTCAGGTGACTGGCACTTTGGCTCAAATCGAGACCATTGAATGGAATACAACGCGGCTATTACGGCGATTAAGTGCCAGTCACCTTGTCTACTGAATGAAAATGACCGCTGACATTTCAATCTTTCATTCTTTGTAACTACTCAGCCGTCATGTCATTTCGAGCGATGAAGGAGCGAGAAATCCCCTCAGTCGCTGTTTGAAACCAACTATCCGGGGGATTTCTCGGCAAAAAACGCCTCGAAATGACCCCTGCCTGAGCAGTTACCCTTCTTTCATTATTAATTTTTTTATTGCATTGGCAAAGGAGAGGACGAGGCGATGAAATATCTGTTTCAGCCCCGGCGTTGGCTGCTATGGGCGGGGGTATTGCTCTTTTTGGGGCTGCTGCCGGCGGCGGCGCTGGCCCATCCCTTGGGGAACTTCACCATCAACCGTTACAGCCGGCTTAGCCTCGATGCGCAGCAAATTCGGCTGCGCTACGTGGTCGATCTGGCCGAAATCCCCACCTTTCAAATCAAACCCCAACTCGATGCCAATAATGACGGCCATATTAGCCCGACCGAGCGTGATCGCTTCTTAGAGGGCCAACTATCAACCTGGCTCGATCATATTCGCTTGCAAGTCGATGGCCAGGCGCTGCCGTTGGCCGTTGTGGCTCAATCGTTGCAGGTGCAGCCCGGTCAGGGCGGTTTAGAGACGCTGCGCCTGGAAACCGATTTGATCGCGCCGCTATCGCCTCAAAAGAGGCCCTGGCAGGTCGAATATGAAGACAATAACTACGCCGGCCGCCTGGGCTGGCAGGAAATTGTGGTGCAACCGGCCTCGGGCGTGAGTTTGCTCGATTCATCCGCGCCCACCGTCGATATCAGCGACGAACTGCGCCGTTATCCCCAAGATTTGTTGCAAAGCCCGCCGGCCGACAGTCGCGCCACATTTCGCTTCGAACCGGGCGCGCCAACCGCTTCGGCGGCCTGGCCAAGCTCGCTTCTCGCCGCGCCAGCGCCGGTTAGCCCCCAATTCGATCACTTTGCGGCGCTTATCACCGTGCCGACGCCGGGCCTGGGCGTTTTACTGCTGGCCCTGCTGGCCGCGTTCGGATGGGGTGCGGCGCACGCGCTGACGCCCGGCCACGGCAAAACGATTGTCGCGGCTTACTTAATCGGCTCGCGTGGCACGGTGCAGCAGGCCGTTTTCCTGGGTTTGACCACGACCGTGACCCATACTGCCGGTGTTTTTGTCCTGGGCCTGCTCACGCTGTTTGCGTCGCGATTTATTCTGCCGGAACAACTCTATCCGTGGCTGGGCGTTGTATCCGGCCTGTTAGTGGTGGGTATCGGCCTATCTTTGGTTCGTCATCGCCTGATGAGCTACTTTTTGGGGCCGGCGACGCCTCATCACCATCATCACCCCGATCACGCCCATGATCATCCCCATCAGGCCGATGACGACCCTAATCACGCCCATCACGCTCATCCTCACCTCGATCACCACCATCACCCCGCCGATCACGTCCATCCTGACCCCGATCAGGCCGATCACCCTCATGATCACGCTCATCACACCCATTCAAGCCCGCATTCGCACAGTCACCTGCCGCCTGAGACGATTACCTGGCGTAATTTGCTGGCGTTGGGCATTTCAGGCGGATTAATCCCCTGTCCATCGGCTTTGGTGGTTATGCTCAGCGCGATTGCCTTGCAGCGGATTGGATTTGGCCTGCTGCTGGTCATCACCTTCAGTTTGGGGCTGGCCGGCGTGCTGACCATGATTGGCGTGCTGTGGGTGCAAGCCGCCCACCTATTCGAGCGATTTTCCCAAAAAAGCCGCTGGTTTGAGCGCCTGCCCGGTCAAAAACGCTGGCTTCAACTGGTACCCGCCGCCAGCGCCCTATTTATCACCTTGGTGGGCCTGGGCGTGACCGCCCAAGCCTTAACCCAGACCGGTTTGTTTAATTGATCGTATTTACTCAGCAGACAGGTGACGGGCACTTAATCGCGGTAATTGTAGCGTTAGATACCACGGTAGCACAACATTAAACCGTGGAAGCGTGAGAACGACGGAAGACCGACAAAATAATCGACAGAATTTACAAGATTATCACGATTTTATCTGTCATAATTCAGTAAATCATGTTAATTCTGTCTAATTTTTCTTCACCACGGTTTAGTGCAGAGCTACCGATACCACGCAATGGTCTCGATTTGAGCCAAAGTGCCAGTCACCTGAGTAGTTACAATTGAGGGTAATTATTCAGCCGGAGATGACTTGGCCCATAGGCTAAGGCTGAGGCTAAGGCTGAGAAACGCCCCATCCGGCTTGATCGGCCTTCACCTGATAAAAGAGGCGCTTTTTTGAAACTAACCGCTAACCGCTAACGGCTATTTTCAAAGGAGTGCGACAGAACCTCGGTACAGCACCGACAATGAAAATTTACGGGAGCGACAAAGCTGGCTTTGTCATCCACGATGGGGTCAAAGTAAACTTTGACGCTCCAGAGCTTTATTTTCAGAGGAGGAGTGCGACAGAACCTCGGTACAGCACCGACAATGAAAATTTACGGGAGCGACAAAGCTGGCTTTGTCACCCACATTGGGGTCAAAGTAAACTTTGACGCTCCAGAGCTTTATTTTCAGAGGAGTCCAACAGTCCTTACAGGACGACAGCGAGAATGAAAATTCCGTAGGACAAACTTAAGTTTGTCCTACAAACCCATTTTCAGAGGAGTCGAACAGTCTCAATTGAGACGATATCGGGAATGAAAATCGTGTTTTACCCTCACCCCGTCGCTGGTGCGACTCCCCTCTCCCTCAGGGAGAGGGGTTGGGGGTGAGGGCTATTTTCAAAGAAGTGCGACGAACCTGGGTACAGCAACGAAATGAAAATTTCGTAGGGCAAACTTATGAACGTTAAAGAATTAATCGGACACCACGTTTTAACGGCGTTCACCCGGCGATAATGAAGGTTAAGAAAATAAACAGGGTACGCCGGGCCAACCAACGCGAGGCTAAAGCCATCGCGTTGAAAGAGCGAAGGACGCTAAAGCGCCCTCAGATGGCGAAATCCTAGCCCGACAGGGCTTCGTTCTCTCAGCACGGGTCCTTTCGGCCCGTGCGGCGGGGGACGGCCAGGTTGTACGCCGATTAAATTCTTAATCTTCATAATTGACCGGGCTAGTCAACGGCGCCTGCTCAAGCGGGTTTGAAAAGCCCGTCTTGAGCGGGCGCGGCTCATAGCCGGGCCGATTTATCGCCCGGCGAACGTTGGGGGAGAGACAATCCGGGTTGTCCGTTTATTTTCTTAATCTTCATAAGTTTGTCCGACAAATCCATTTTCAAAGGAGTCCAACCGGCTCAATTAAGACGATATCGACAATGAAAATCGTATTTCTCCCTCACCCCGTCGCTAACGCGACTCCCCTCTCCCTCAGGGAGCGGGGTTGGGGGTGAGGGCAATTTCAAAGGAGGTGATGCCCATAACTCACGCCGAGTTTCTGTATTATAAGGAATAAGGTCGACGCGCTCAGCCGCCCTTGACGGTCAGCGAGCCGCTTTTACCTTAGTTTTAGCTAATAGCGGGCTACAGAGGCCATGCTGGTGGCCCAACCCTAATCTGTTGGCGTTAAAGCTGACGGCTGGCGGCTGAAAGCTGATCGCTGACCCTATCGCCCTATTCAAACCTTTTATTGAGTGATAATTTTTAGGAGAACTAACCCATGAACTTTCAAAAGATGATTCAGGCGCGATTGATGCGCTATGTAGGGCTAAGCCTGTGTTTCAGCTTAACCCTGGTCATTCTTTCGGCCAGTTGGTTGATTGCCGCCGCGCCGCAGGCCGGTCACGCCTCCAGCCACCGGGAAGCGCCCCTCATCTCCGGCGATCCCACGGTGGATAACCTGGATGTTTACGCTTTTGTCAGTCCCGACGCGCCCGACACCGTTACGCTCATCGCCACCTGGATTCCGTTCGAAGAGCCGGGCGGCGGGCCAAATTTCTACCATTTTGACCCCAACGCCCGTTATCTGATCAATATCGACCAGGACGGCGATACCTTCGCCGATATCGTCTACGAATGGGACTTCTCGCCGCTGACGCCGCAAAATGACGCCACTTTCCTTTATAATACCGGTCCGATTGGCAGTAATTACGAAGGCGACAGCGATTTTAACCTGCGCCAAAGCTACACCGTTAGAAAAATCCTCGATCCCGGCGGGGCGGCCACGGTTGATTTTCAGGCCGGGCCGTTTGTGATGGTACCGGACAATATCGGCCCCCGATCCACCTCTAATTACGAAGCGATTGCGGCCAGCGCCGTGCGCGACTCCGGCGACGGTTTTCCGAGCGGCTATAAAGAATTTACCGGCCAGCGCGACGACCCCTTCTTTGTTGATGTCGGTTCGATCTTTGATTTAGCCGGTTTGCGACCCTTTAACAACGTCCACGCCATTCCCCTGGGGGTGGCCGACGGCCAGGATGTTTTAAAGGGGTTCAACGCCCACGCCACGGCCATTCAGGCGCCGATTAGCGACATTGTCTCCGGCGGCTGCTCGAATCAAGCCAGCGACACCGATTGTGTCATCGGTGTTTGGTCTACCGCCGAACGCGGCGGGGTGCAAGTCTCGCGCTTAGGTAATCCGCTGGTTAATGAAGTGGTGATGAGCCTGGCCCTTAAAGATGTCTTCAATAGCGTCGCGCCTAATGTCGATGCGACCGTACCGGCCGTTGTTTCGCGCGTAACCGACCCCGAACTGGCCGGTTTGATGAATTTACTCTACGGCAGCGCCTTAGAACCGGTTCAAGAAAACAGCCGCGATGATTTAGTGACCGTTTTCTTGCAAGGGATTCCCTCCGTCAACCAACAGACCCTATCCGCCGCTAATCCGTCGGAACAACTGCGCCTCAACACCGCCATCAAGCCCACCCAGGCTATTTGCGAAGGCGACCCGCTCGGTTTGTTCAATGATCCGGCCGCCGGCCCCGCCGACGCCGGCGATTTAACCGCATTCCCCAATGGCCGCCGTCTGGAAGACGATGTGACCGATATGGCCCTGCGCGCCGTGGCTCAAGGCTACGGCGACTTCTTATCGACCACATTTGGCGGCGCTGTCCCGGAATTCAAGAACCTCAGCCCCAATAACCTGCTCGGCGACGGCGTTAACGCCAATGACGTGCCCTGTTTGAGCGAATTTCCCTACATGGGCACCCCTCATCCCGGTTACGAAAACAATCACACCATTTCACTGCTGCAATACATTCCGCAGATAAGAAAAGACAGCAAGTAAGTTGATTTAAGACCTGCCAGGGTTTCGACAGCATCGGGTCAACCCTGTCAGGTCTGATCCTTTTCATTCTTTAATAGTAACTCCTCAGGCATGTCATTTCGAGGCGTTTTTTGCCGAGAAATCCCCCGGATGGTCGGTTGCAACCAGCGACTTGGGAGATTTCTCGCTCCTTCGTCGCTCGAAATGACATGACGGCCGAGTAGTTACCTTTAATAATTAATAATTAATAATTAATTATCAGCCTGCAAGACATCGTGCATAAACATGCGATAGGAAGCAAGTTAAAAAAAGCGAAGCGAAGAAATGACCGAATTTTCAATCGTAAACGACTGAATCAGAGCCTTATGGCGATTTATTTGCTGACTTTTCTCCCTTTTACCGATAGGAAACAAACCCCTGAGTTTTGCACGATGTCTGACGGTTTTTCAGTTAGGAGTGTGCCTGATGTCCTGACGGACGACAATTAGAGTTTATCGGATTTAAGGTGACCGTCACTTAATACCCTAATTGTTGAGTTGGTTCTGTCAATTACGTCCTATATTTAGTCGCAAAAAGTGACGGTCGCCTATTTCCGATAATGTCTATTAATTGTTAATTATTAATTGTTAACTGTTAATTCTTAATTCTTAATTCTTTCATTGCCTTGCCAAAGGAGCTATCCATGCGCATTCTATCCGGTTTTCGCCCGTTGTGGGCCTTAGCCGCCGCCATCGTCATCTTTGGCCTGGTTGTGGCCGGCCGCTTACTCTGGCCGCCGCCATCCCTGTCCGCCGAGGCCAATCCGCGCTTATCGCTGCGATCATTGACCACCACCGAGGCCCGCATCGCCCGTTTGCAAGAAGCGCTGCGCCTTAACCCCGATAATACGGCGGCTTACGCCCAATTGGGCCTGACTTTGCTGGAACGGGCGGCGATTACGGCCGATGCCTCGCTGTACAACCAGGCCGAAGCCGCGCTGGGTCGCGCCATTCAAGATGCTCCCCAAAATTTCGACGCGCTGATCGGTCAGGGCTTATTAGCGCTGGCCCGGCACGATTTTCGAACCGCTTTGACCTGGGGCGAGCAAGCCAAAGCGATTAACGCCCATAATGTGCGCGTTTACGGCATTATCGCTGACGCGCAGATTGAATTGGGCCAATATGAAGCCGCCGCCGCCACTATCGACACTATGCTGGCCACGCGGCCCGGTTTGGCTACCTACAGCCGCCTATCTTACTTGCGCGAGTTAAACGGCGACCCTACCGGCGCGATGGCCGCCATGCGCCTGGCTGTGGACAGCAGTTTGCTCGGTACCGCCGATTCCTTGTGGGCGCAGGTTCATTTAGCCCAACTTTACTTCAATCAAGGCGATTTAGACCAGGCCGAGACCCTCTACACCGAAGCGTTGACCCTCAAGCCCGATTATGTCCACGCGCTGGCCGGTCTGGCCGGTATTCGCGCCGCCCAGGGCAATTATGATGAAGCCATCGCCTATTATCAGACCGTCGTCACGATGTTACCGTTACCCTCATATCTCATCGCTCTGGGCGACCTTTATCAGGTCACGGGCCAAGATCAGGCCGCCCAGCAGCAGTATGACCTGGTCCAAGCCATCGATCGCCTGAATATGGAGGCCGGCATGAACAGCGATTTGGAAATGGCCCTCTTTCGGGCCGATCATCACCTCCAACCGGCCCAAACCGTTGAGCAAGCCCGCCGCGCCTACCAAAATCGACCCACCATCTACGGCGCGGACGGGTTAGCCTGGGCGCTCTACCAAAACGGCGACTACCCCGCCGCCGCTCGCTACAGTCGAGCCGCTTTACGGCTAGGCACTCAAGACGCCGCCCTTTACTTCCACGCCGGCAAAATCTACGACGCCTTAGGCCAAACAGCCCAAGCGCGGGCCCAATTCCAACGCGCTCTGGAGATTAACCCCTATTTTTCCCTCCGCTACGCGCCCCAAGCCCGCCAGGCGATTGAGTAGGGAGCATAAACGCCGTCTGGGGATTAAATCAAGGAATAGGACGTAGGAAGTAGGGAGGTAGCTCTACCCTAAACCGTGGTGAAAAAATTTAGACAGGATTTACAAGATTTACCGAATTATGACTGATAAAATCGTGATAATCGTGTCAATCCTGTCGATTATGGGGTCGATCTTCCGTCATCTTCACGTTTCCACGGTTTAATGTTGGGCTGTCAGTAGGGAGTAAGGTCTCTCTTTTATCAATAACGGTCTGGCGCGTCAAAGTTTACTTTGACCTTCTAAAATAAAGCTCCGGAGCGTCAAAGTTTACTTTGACCTGACTGTGAATGACAAAGCCCGCTTTATCGCTCCCCTAAATTTTCATTACCGGCGTCTCAAGTAAGACCGCCGGCCTCCTCTGAAAATAAGAGCTGTAGGACAAACTTAAGTTTGTCCTACCCCTTACTCGCCTAAAAATTAAAGGTATTTTGGGCCGTCTCCTGGGCGGATAGCTCTGCACGCAATCGTGGTAAAGAAAAATTAGACAGAATTGACACCATTATCACGATTTTATGGGTCATAATTCAGTCAATCGGGTTAATTCTGTCGATTATTCCAGGCAATTTTATATTTCCACGGTTTAATGCTGCGCTACTCCTGGGTGAGGCTCACCCAAAAAACAACCTCATTTCTACTAAAAATAGAGTCATTAAAAAAAAATAAGACGATATTTACCGAAATAAAGACCAATTTAAAAAAAATAAGACGATATTTGCCCAAATAAAGACCGATTTAAAAAAAATAAGACGATATTTGCCCAAATAAAGACCGATTTAAAAAAAATAAGACGATATTTGCCTGAAATAAAGACCGATTTAAAAAAAATAAGACGATATTTGCCCAAATAAAGACCGATTTAAAAAAAATAAGACGATATTTGCTGAAATAAAGACCGATTTAAAAAAAATAAGACGATATTTGCCCAAATAAAGACCGATTTAAAAAAAATAAGACGATATTTGCCCAAATAAAGACCAATTTAAAAAAAAATAAGACGATATTTGCCGAAATAAAGACCGATTTAAAAAAAATAAGACGATATTTACCGAAATAAAGGCCATTTTGAAAAAAATAGGACCATATTTACCGAGGTAGCCATTAAACCGTGGAGACGTGAGAACGACGGAAGATCGACCCCATAATCGACAGAATTGACATGATTATCACGATTTTATCGATCATAATTCGGTAAATCTTGTCAATCCTGTCTAAATTTTTTCACCACGGTTTAGTGCAGAGCTATCTTTACCGAGAACGGATGATTTTTGAAAATTTCGACTATTCTTGCCGAAGACCGGTCGATTTCGCCCGGATTCAGACCGTTCGCCTGGCAGAACGGTCGTGTGCGCGGGCAATTAGCGCGACTTTACCGCCAACCCCACGAAAAATGCGGGATGAAGGGGAGGTTGGGGCCAAGAGGGGGGAGCGCGGGTTTTGTCGAGGCATAAGAGAGAACGGTATTGGGCAAGAATGAGGATCTTATTACTTTTATCCTACCGCCCAATTTTTAAGGTGGTTGTGTAACAGGTGATCGCTCATGAAACCAAAATTTCGGAGGGGAAGCTGGACTTAGGGGGAAAAGGAGCGGTATGATTAGGGGTGGGATTGTGTCGCATTTTTTATGGATATTCCTACCGTAACGGGGATATACGGAAAAAAAGCTGGATAATAAATTGTTGGGTGGCAGAAATTGCAACATAGGAGTAATCAATGACACGTTACTGGGTAATCGCTCCATTTGAGTCAAAAAATCCTGAGATGTTTGATAAAGTTTGGCAATTCGATCTTGTCAACAATGTAATTTCAATTGGGTGGGGTCAGCTTGGTGATGTATCAAAGATGAGCCACGAGACACTCTTTGAAGCTGTGGCAACTGTTTATCCAGACAAGCCAAAGGCTACGAAGTCACTCTATACGAATATGCTTTGGTCGTTTCATCACGAGATTAACCCTGGGGATGTTGTCATTGCACGAAAAGGCCGAAAGATACTTGCCGCAGTTGGCGAGGTGATGAAAGGAGGTTTTTACGCTCCTGGGAAAAATTCTTATCTAGCATCACCTGATAACTCGCATCCTAACTTCTTGGAGGTTAAGTGGTTGGATCAACCCCGCAATAAAATTTTCCCCAATATTGTCTTTCCCATGCATACAGTCTACGAGATCACCGAGAGTCAGTATCTTTCTCTGGTGGAGGAATCTGCCCCGGAGTCATTCATCACCTCAAATGAAATGATTGAAAACCAGAATGAGTTCGTGCTGGAAAAATATCTTGAGGAATTTATCGTTAGCAATTTCAATGCGATATTCAAGGGGAAATTGAAAATTTACGAGGAAGCGGAAGGTATTGATGGGCAGCAGTATTCCACTGACATTGGTCTTATCGACATCCTAGCAATAGAGCAAGCGTCAAATTCGTTTGTAGTAATCGAATTAAAGAAAGGTCGGCCGTCGGATCAAGTTGTTGGTCAAATTCTTCGCTATATGGGCTGGGTCAAGCAGAATCTATGCATAGACGGTCAACAGATTAAAGGTCTGGTAATTTGCCGAGACCCAGACCCAAAACTCTCTTACGCATTAACAATGGTCAACAACATTGATGTCCGGTATTATAGTGTATCGTTTATGCTAAGAAGTGCGCCCTAACAAACATTTTGCTTGCGACCGCCAGAGCCGCACTTTTGGGTGAGGCGGTGCCTACCGTAACGGGGATATACGGAAGAAAAGCTGGATAATAAATTGTTAGTCCATTTGATGGCATTTGAAAACTGGTGAGTTCAAGAAAGGGGTTGTCAAACCCTCATTTTGACCTAAATTGGGTGGTCTAAGCAAGTGAATTTGGCTTCGTTAATCCAGTAGTGACATGGCTTTAACTCATACCCGGTTATATTACAACTCAAAGTGCTGTCAAATACTAAATTTAACCACAAAATCAATAAATTATAAGGAAGACACCTATGAAAATCATTGGCATTGAGGGCCTGACCGTAAATGAGTTGAATATGGAATTACAAACAGGGGGTAAGTTTGTTATCTTTCAATATTGTATTTCTATCGTTATTCTAACTTTCAAACGAAGCTCTAACATTTACTTTATTAAGGGGAGTGAGAGTACGGTCAGTAAAAGCATAGGCTACACAATCCTGACCCTATTTTTGGGCTGGTGGGGGATACCTTGGGGGCCAATATACACCATAAGTTCTCTGTTAACCAATTTTGGAGGTGGCAAAGATGTTACGGCAGAAGTAATAGCCAGCCTCAGTCAATCGAGATAATGAAAGTAATACAAGGTCAGATCCGCCTAAGAAACCCATTACAGGGAACGTCTCCAGCAAGACTTACATTCTTTACAACAGAAAGATACCGAAAATGCAAGCCATCCGTCATCTTTGGCAAACTAGATTGGGTAAACTGGCTATTATTGGCAGCAGCGCAGCGGGATTAATCGGTCTTTGTTTTGTTTGTACGATTTGCAGTGCATTAGTGGGATCGAAGGATAAGAGGCAGGATACGGCGTCACGATCCAACGAAGTGATCATCGAAACGTTAGAAACACGACCGGCTGAACCCTCGGAGGCGGAGGTTACGCCCATACCCACCATCAGCACAGCCACGGCATTATTAGCCACTGAAACGCCGTTATCAACGGCCACAGCCGCCCCATTAATAGAAAATTCTCCCACAATGACATTAAAACCGGTTGTCTTAGCCGGAAATAGTAACATCAACCTCCGCAGCGGCCCCGGCACGGCGTATGACGCCATAGGCGTCTTAACTGCCGGCCATACGCTCGACATTATCGGCCGCAATGTCGATTCGTCGTGGTGGCAGGTCGCAACACCGTCTGGTTTGGCTTGGGTGGCGGCAAATGTCGTCACCGCCAATAATATTGATGCAACTATTCCGGTGGTAGACGTTCCACCGCCCCTAATTCCATCAACGCCAACTCCACCGCCCGTATCAACGGAAATACCGCCCATCGAACCCCAACCGCCGGTGGTTTCTAATGAAACAGGAGGTAATTCATCGGCCGGAGGGTCAAACGGCACGCCATTTGAATGCATCGGCGGCTGCGCCATCGCCCCGGACCCCAGTTGCGACATTAAAGGCAATGTGAACAGTAAAGGCGAAAAGATTTATCATACGCGGGGCGGTCAGTTCTATGATCGGACGGATATCAAGCCCGAAGAGGGGGATCGCTGGTTTTGTAGCGCCGCCGAAGCGGAAAATGCCGGGTTTCGGGCGTCGGAACGGTAGGGGGAAAAGAAAGCCGGATAGTAAATTGTTGGGCTGTTAAAACAAGGACAGAAAAACTGTTTACGACATTAGAGTTGTTCCTCAATAAGCGTGATGAGAAATAGGACGCTGATTTTCGCGGATAAACGCTGATAAAAAATCAAAAATCTGTGTTAATCTGCGTCCCATAAAACGGGTCGAACCTCAAAAGTCTTATTCAGGAACAACTCCATTACAGGGAAGCTCCCCCATTTGATGGAAAGCCAGTGAGCGACCATTGGGGCTATTACGTCGATTTATACTTTGATGCGTAGTTTTGGATTTCGGCGTTAAAATTTAAGTGGTTATAAGGCCATTCAAAATTCATCCTTGAGTTCGTTTTCGTATCAGGAGTTAACAATGAAAGCATCTGAAACCAAATTTCAACCTATCATCGAGGGAACCAAGCAATATGTTGTGCCTTTATTTCAGCGAGCATATAGTTGGGATAAAAAAGAATGGGAAATGTTATGGGATGATTTGATTTATCTGTGCGAAAATAGCGACCCCAAAAGCCATTTTATAGGTTCAATCGTAACGATGCCTACCACATCAGTGCCAGAAGGAGTAACTAAATTTTTGTTGATAGATGGACAACAGAGATTAACAACTGTGTTTATCCTTTTAGCTCTGTTACGTGATATAGCCAAGAATGACAGCGAAGCAGAATTATCTGACGAAATTAACCAGACAATGCTTGTCAACCCCTTCAAAAAAGGAAGCGATTACTTTAAACTATTGCCCACGCAAGTTGATCGAGCTTCATTTCAAAATTTGATACTATCTAAGGCCGATGGCTCTACACAATTGACTAAATGTTACCAATTTTTTGAGCGTAAAATTAAACAAGAAAATGTAGAAGTCCAGGCTATCAATAATGTAATAACCAATCGATTGTCAGTGGTAAGTATCGTTCTTGATCTTGACGATAACCCGCATTTGGTCTTTGAAAGCCTAAATGCAAAAGGTCGCCCACTCACCCAAGCAGATTTGATCCGCAATTATTTCTTTATGCGAATCCATGTAGATGAACAAGAGAAAATTCACGCCAAATATTGGGAACCAATGCAAAAAGCGTTAGGGGACAATTTAACTGAATGTATTCGACACTATTTGATGCGTAATGGCTCATTTGTAAAACAAAGCGATATTTATTTCACACTCAAAGATCGTATTGGACAGAGTGATGCGCTAATATCTTTGAAGGAAATTGCTGTTTTTGCGGGATACTATCAAAAATTACTTGCACCAGAGAATGAATCTAATCTTGAGATTCGCACAGCTCTATTACGTCTCAATCGGCTTGAAGTTACAACAGCATATCCATTTTTATTGAATTGTTATCATGACTACGCTCAGGGCAGGTTATCGGCTCAAGATTTTGTAGCGATTTTACAGTCAGTGGAAAACTTTGTTGTCCGACGCTTTGTTTGTAACATACCAACTAATCAACTCAACAAGATATTCCCACCTTTGTATGAGCAAGCCTATTTAAAGAGTCTTCCAAACTTTGCGGAAAGTGTTTGTTCCATATTGCAAACTCGTGGTTATCCTAAAGATACAGAGTTCAGAACACGATTGATTGACTCTAAACTTTATGGAACCAGAGAAAAAGCAATAAAAACCAAATTGATTTTAGAAACGTTGGAAGTTGCTTATCATCATAAAGAACAGGTTCCTTTTGATACTCTCTCGATCGAACATCTTATGCCTCAAACGCTAACGGATTGGTGGGAACGACATCTTGGTGAGGAATGGCAAATAGATTACGAGCTATATCTACATACTTTGGGTAATTTAACGTTAACCGCATATAACACTGAATTATCAAATGACCCCTTTCCCGAAAAACAAAAACGACTAATAAAAAGTCATCTTGAACTAAATCGTTATTTTGAAAACGTCTTAAAGTGGGATAAGACAGAAATTGAAAAACGATCTAACACCCTTGCTGATTTAGCTTTAATTGTTTGGCCTTATTTTGGCGATGAGCAAGTTGAATCAGCGAGCGTGGATACTGTGACTGGTAAAAAGCCAAAAGTTTTAACAATTTTGGGACAACACATAGTAGTTCAATCGTGGCGTGATGTGTTAATAAAGACTGTTAGTACTATTGCTGATTTAGAGCCGGATTTGTTTAATGCTCTCGCCAAACAATATCCAAGTTTTATTAGTTCAGAAGGCGGACGATTTAGACGTAGCTATCAATTAACTAACGGATTTTACATTTATGTGAATTTATCTGCCAAGAATATTTATCAGTTTTGTACACAGGCTATAGAATCCGTTGGTTTATCAGAGGAAGATTGGTATGTGGATGCAGAATAATAAGCTATACTATTTTGCTCTCCTCATCCGGCGTAATCCTCAAATCGACCCACTCTACACCCAGTCAAATAACTAAATTTACAAAAACGACCTTTCGTTGGTGATATCAAGCCCGAAGAGGGGGATCGCTGGTTTTGTAGCGCCGTCGAGGCGGAAAAGGCCGGTTTTCGGGCGTCGGAGCGGTAGGGGGAGCGGTTTGACGGGGATTGGGGAATGAACTCAACACTCCGCCGCTCTTTGTCGGGTTTTGGCCCTCAACCCGATGTACTGTACGGCCCTTTTCGGAAAGTTCGTGATATAATGGCTGTATCTCACTTATCAAGAGGTTGCAGATGAATTGGCAAGATCATATTATCGTTGATCCGGCTGTTTGTCACGGTCGAGCTTGTATTAAAGGTACGCGGATTATGGTTTCGGTTGTACTTGATAATTTGGCCGCTGGTTTGAGTGTAAATGACATCATCAACAGCTATCCCTCTTTGACGCCCGAAGCGATCCAAGCGGCGATGGCCTATGCCGCTGAATTAGCTCGTGAACGCGTTATAAACTTACCGGTTTGACCCCATGAAATTCAAAATCGATGAAAATTTGCCGGTTGAAGTGGCCGAGATGCTTCAGCAGGCCGGTTATGAGGCAGCAACCGTCTATGATCAAAATTTAGCGGGTGAAGATGACCATAAGTTAGCCCTGGTCTGTCAATTCGAACGACGAGCGCTGATTACCCTCGATACAGACTTTGCTGATATTCGGACGTACCCGCCAAGTCAATATGCTGGACTAGTGGTTTTGCGGTTGAAGCAACAAGACAAAAAAAGTGTATTGGACGTTATAGCTGGTCTGGTTAAGGCTTTTGCTGCGGAAGAATTAGAGGGATATCTATGGATAGTCGATGAAAAGCGGATTAGAGTTAGGGGTTGAAATCCAGCGACTTGTCTGTCTGCCAGGAGAATTTTCAATGAAATGGGCTAAAATCCGTGCGCATTATCATCAGTAGTGGCTAATGATTGAAGCGATTAAAGCCTGCTCTGAAAATAATAAACGTATTCTCTATGAAATCTCGTTGTCTCGCTAAAGCCCCCATCAGATGGCTCAATTTACAAAAAAACAGCCTTCTGCGGGTGATATCAAGCCCGAAGAGGGCGATCGCTGGTTTTGTAGCGCCGTCGAGGCGGAAAAGGCCGGTTTTCGGGCGTCGGAGCGGTAGGGGGAGATAGATACGCACAGCGCAGATGAATCAAAAACAGTTCTTTCTGGTTAGCCTCATTTTGAGTTTACTTTTAACAATCTCGGTGGATCTGAACGGGATTTTATATAATTACGCTAAGTTGCCACCTTGTGTGGAAAAGACCTTTAGGGGTTCCGAAATCATGTTATCTCGACCAGAATTCGGATATTTAGCGCCACTTCTTGCCAAAATCAGGGTCGAAACCCTAAAGGTCTTGGAAGGGTAACAACTTGAGTTAATTACGCTAATCACTATTATTTACAACTCAACAGTACCCGGCTCGACCCGCTGGGTCTCAATTTTTATGAAGCATCGGCCCCGCCGGCCAGTGAAATTAACCCACCCAACACTCGAGTGGTCTTTTTAGCGTTGAATGATGGTTTAGAAAAACTCCTTCTGAAAATCGATGCAGATAAAGAAACCCAACTAAAGCCGCCATAAAATCTCCGGCGAATTCCTGGTTTTGCCCCACTAAAATGGGACTTGTTTGAATAATCTGCGTCGTAGATTAGATCGAGCCTGAAACCCATATCCTCATCATAAATTGTCGGATTTGTCCCTCGCTACGACCGATGTTCACTCGATTATCCTCGTCTGCTCTCCCCGTGCGGTTTTAATCTCAAATGGGCTCGCTGCGGTCAAATTAAACAGCCAAAGTTACCCGAAACGTGTAAGGCTGTCGCAATTTAAGACAGTCAGCGCTTTGTGAGCCAAAGTTGAACCGCTAACAGACTGTTTTAAAAGCCTTCAAAGGTCCACAGATAGATCCAGAGGTCGTACAACATTAAACCGTGGAAACGTGAGAACGACGGCAGATCGACCCCATAATCGACAGAATTGACACGATTATCACGATTTTATCGATCATAATTCGGTAAATCTTGTCAATCCTGTCTAAATTTTTTCACCACGGTTTAGGGCAGAGCGACCGACACAGATGGTCACTGATAATATCAAAATTGAGATAAAAATCTGTGAATATCGGTGTAAATCTGTGGACAAATTCGTTTAAGACAGCTTCTAAGACCCAAAGGGTCTAAAAATCTCCTTTGATCGAGTTTCATGCCTCACTGACCTTCGTTTGCAGACCCGGTTATAGGGGAAAATGCAATGGCGGTTACTTTTCTCCCTGCTGTGGCCTCTTTATGACCTATTTTCCAAATTTTAAGGATGTTATGCAACAGTTGCTCTCTAATGTAACAGAATTATGCAGCCGAGACTGGACTTGGTAAGAAAAAAGGTGATATCATTAGAGTGTCACGGTAAGTCAGGGGAAATTAAGGAGCATCGCTTTGAGGTGAGCCGTTACGTGGGATTATAACAGCAAATATTGTTTAATTAACTCAAGTTGCCGCCTGGCTGTCCAAGCCGGGGAGTAGGGCGTAGGAAGTAGGGATTAAGGGGAAAACCATTTGCTTCTTACTCCCTACTCCCTACTTCCCACGGGGTTAGACCTGAAACATTCATTTTTTGCTATTTTCTGGCACGGTAGCAACTTGGGTTTAAGTAGTTTTCAACTCTAAGTTGTTACATTAATTTAGACAGAATTAACAGGATTAATATGATTTTTCCTTATTTTAATCTTGGAAATCCTGTCTATTCATCCTGGTCTCAAACTCACAAGTTAGTTATGAAAATTACTTAATTATGGAGGAAATAGATCATGTCACAGGAAAAAAGAGGGAACAATACCGGCAGCGGGTTACCCGGCTGGGTAATTTGGATTGGTTTGTTACTACTGATCAATTTTTTGAGTTGGGTCTTTGATTGGCCGTTCTGGGTTTGGTAATGTAGCCAACGCTTTGTCTAACAGTGAACGTATCTTTAATATTACAGCCGGATTGAGTGTTCTGTTGTGGTCGGCCTTGGGTATGCTTACCGACGCTAATTTTATGGGCATAACGCCCGTTCGCCTGTGTATTTCCCTTTTGAACCTCTTAGTCGGCTTGCTTTTTTTGACTCGAAGCCCTCTGCTCAAACCAGGCGCCCCATCCAGCCTCATAATTAGTTTGCCGTCGCTATTGATAGCCGGTTTGGCCTTTAAATTGGCTCCTCCAACGGATTTATGGCCGATTTATGCGGAACTGGTCTTTGTAACAGGGGCGCTCTTCACTTTTATCTCATTTATCTATTTGGGACGTAATTTTGCCGTGCTGCCCGCCGTTCGGGGCATTGTTACGCAAGGGCCATATCTTATCATCCGGCATCCCGCTTATGCCGGTGAAATGCTTATGATTATAGGCTGTTTTATAGCCCATCCCACCCTCATTTCTGTTTGGCCTTGTTTAGCTGCGTTTCCCGCCGTTATTCTTCGCATTAACGCTGAAGAGAAAATCCTCAAAGAAGAAACCGTGTATCAGAGTTATGCCCGACACGCTCCTTATCGACTATTACCCGGTATTTGGTAGTTCGAGGCTAAATCGCGATTAGAGGCATCGATTTTGGCCCGGCGTGGTTAATCGGCTTAAAATGAGCGGAAATTATCAGTGGGAGTATCGATGACGTTGCAACTGCTCTTTTTATGCACCGGCAATTATTATCGCAGCCGCTATGCGGAAATTTTGTTCAATACACTGGCGGCGGAAATGGATTTGAACTGGATCGCCTCGTCGCGCGGGCTGGCTTTGGAAGTTGGGGTCAATAATGTTGGCCCGATGAATCGTATCGCCGCAAAACGGTTGCAGCAGCAAGGCATTAGCTCGGAAGCCTATAATCGCTGGCCAATTCAAGTGCAAGAAGCGGATTTGAGCCAAGCCGATCTCATTATTGCCCTGGATGAGGTTGAACATCGGCCTTATTTAACCAAACGGTTTCCTGATTGGCCTGATCGAGTGATTTACTGGGGCGTTCGGGATTTAGGCTTTGTGCCGGCTCGAATTGCCTTGTCTAAAATTGACCAAGAGGTCAGAAATTTAGCCCAACGGTTGGCAATGTCAACTTCACCGGGTGAAATGATGGCTATTGAGGTGGATTTGGCCACTCAAGCGGTTTTAACGAGAACTTACCGGGCATTTAATGCGCGCGACATCGAAACGGTCTTAGAGGTAATGCATCCTGAGGTCGCTTGGCCTAACGGGCTGGAAGGTGGCTACGTTTATGGGCATCAGGGCATTCGCGACTATTGGACGCGGCAATGGGGGCTAATCGACCCGCATGTTGAGCCACACGGCTTTGAAATCGCTGAGGATGGCCGGATTGTGACGCATGTTCAGCAGGTTGTTCGCGATTTAGACGGCCATCTGCTGTTCGATGGGCCAGTGCAACATATTTACCTGATTCGGGATGGTTACATCAAGCACATGGAGATTAGGACGTAAATCGGGCCTGATTTAGACAAAAATAGGCCGTAGCCTATTAGACATTATTGGAAATAACAAAAAATCAGGTGACAGTCACTTTTTGATGCTAAATAGGGAGGCTCTTCCCTAAACAGGCCCGATATCCAGGGCGTTAAGTGACTGTCACCTTAATTCCGATAGAGTCTATTTATTAGCTCTATTTTTGTTATACTACAAATCGTTCGTACTCGTTCTGGCAGGGATTGCCCCACACGGCCCACATTTCGTGGGTGGCGGGGCGCATAATGGCGGCGCTGCAGCTTTCGAGCCACATGGGTTCTTCAGTGTGAACGCAGATGCCGCTGCTGGCTTCGTGGCTGCGAGTGAGGGCGATCAAATCGTCCAGGGTGATACGGCCCGGCGCGAGCCGGGTTTGGGCGACGCTCAGCCGCGTTTCGGAGCTAAGGCGCGATTGGGGCAAGCGCTGCCGTTCGACCTCGATGTTGCGGGGCAGCAGGCAGTGGTTGGTGTGGACCATCGACCCGTGGGAAACGGCTTCAACATGACAGCGCGAGGTCATAGCTTCGACGTTGTAGCCCCGGCCGTGGGCGTCGATGAGCATATAGTTATGCGCCCCGGCCAATGGGGTGGCGGTGATGCAGGCCAGCGCAGCATCGATGTTGTCTTGAGCCAGAACCTGACGGATCACAAACGGCCAGGTAACGCCGATCTGGCCATCGCCGCCTAATAAATTATTGACCCCCACGGCAATCCCCGCTTCGTTCATGCCGATCATCCCCACACAGCCGACAATCGTTAGCGTCAGAAAACTAAGGCCCCCGGCTGGTTGTCCGCGTAGCAGAATAACAAAAGGGGTGGCCGTATCGTGCATGTCCCAGGTTTGGCCGTAAAAACCGTGGCCTTCGGCTGTGGCATCCGGGCTAACGATAAAGGCGGTGCAGTTGTCCGCGCCGGGATGAGCCGGGGTTGGGCTGTGCTGGGCGATAGGGTCGGTGTTGTAAACCGTGTCGATAAAATCGGTGAAGCCGTTGAGGATGATTAATTCAGGCAAACTAACGCCGGTGGCCTGGCTCATGCCGCGCAGTTCGGCCACTAAGGCGGGGGCGTAAGCTTCGTGATAGGTTAGGCAAGCCTGGCCCAATGCCAGCACCTCGGCCCGGCTCAGCTCGCGGCCGGTCCATTTTTTATCGCTGCTGAGCCGGACGCGCTCTTCGGCCAGTTCGGGGATTTGGTCGGCGTAGGCCAAGCCGTGCTGGTAGCCCAGGTCAAAGGGGCGGCCCGATAGCTCCAGGACTCTAAATTTTGGCATTGCTTAGTTCTCGCAGGGCGTTTGCTTCGGGCGCGTTTGTCGATGGCTCGCCCGGTTGGGGCATCGACTTGCGGGTTGACTTTAAATCAAATAGTTGGCGTACTTTGGAGGCATATTCCGCGCCATTACCATGGACGGCTTCGTGTTTCAGGTGGAGGGTGGGATTGTGCAGAATTTTATTAACCAAACGGTGACTCATCGTGGCAATCAGATCTCGCTCACGGTCATCCAGATCGAGCTTGTTGAACAGCCGCTCTAACTCTCGCTGCCGGAACTCCTCGATCTGGCTGCGCAGATCGGTTATGGTCGAGACCACGTCCAGCGACATCAGCCACTCAACGGCCTGGGTCACTTCTTCAACCATAATTTGCTCCACCAAAGGGATTTCCGAGGCCCGCTCGCGAACATTGTCGTCAACCTGACTTTGCAGATCATCGATATCGCGTAGAAAAACATGGGACAGTTGGCGCACGTCGGGGTCAATATCGCGCGGGACGGCGATATCGATTAGAAACAACGGGCGATTGGCCCGCTCGATCATGGCCTGTTCAACCATTTCCGTCGTGAGGATGATGTGAGGCGCTCCGGTCGCCACGATAACCACATCGGCATTGACCAGGATGCGAGGTAGGTGCTGAAACGTAGCGGCTTTACCGCCCCAGGCATCGGCCAGGACCTGAGCCCGTTCGTAGGTCCGGTTGACCACGGTTACCTCTGACACGCCGCGCTGCATCAGCGCCCGGACCGCGACGGTTCCCATTTCACCCGCACCGATGAGCGCTACATGCCGGTCGGTCAAGTCGCCCAAAAGCTGGTGGGCCAAACCGGCGGCCACGGAGCTAACCGAGGCTGGGTTGACGCTGATGCGGGTTTCTGTGCGAACGCGCTTACCGGCGTGAATGGCCGCCCGAAATAGGCCAGACAGCACCGTTCCGGCTGCCTTTTGCGACAGCGCGGCCTCATAGGCATCGGTAATCTGGCCCAGAATCTGCGGCTCACCCAGCACCATTGAGTCTAACCCGCACGCCACGCGGAAGAGGTGACGGATGGCTTGTTCGTCCTCGAGCATGTAGAGGTGTTCGGCAAAGATACTGGCCGGCGTATCGCAGGCCCGGCTGAGCAGATCGATGATGGCCCGGCTGCCCTTGATGGGGTCGCGCACCGTGGCGTAAACTTCCATGCGATTGCAGGTGGATAAGATGACACCTTCCGTCACCGTTTCAAGATGGGCTTGCTGGTGGTGAGTGGTATCAAAATGGGTTAAAGCTGATTTGAGGGACGTGGGTGAGAAGCTGAGTTGTTCTCGAATAGCGATAGGGGCGGTTTTGTGACTTAGCCCGATTAGTAAGACTTTCATGCGTTTTTCATCCTATTTTAAGATTACCTGCGGTAACGAAGTGATCAAGTTTTTTCATCTGAGCCATCGTCAACCATAACTGTAGATAACGCTCTGATTAAATTCCCGATCAAAATTTCTATGTAATTGTAATTATAAATTAGGGTCGATTCATCGCAAGGATAAAGGGCCAATTTGCTCTAACGTCAAGCGCTCACACTCATTGGGCTGGTTCACGGAGCAGATACCCATATAATTTGTGAGGGATGATGTCAGTGAATACAGGCTTTCACAGGTCGAGGTGGCAAGACTGGTTTGTGAAGAGTTACACAATTTTGAGCCGCCGTATTATACCATTACCGCCGACTTTGACAATTTGGCGCCGAACTTCAGTTTCGATGACTCGTCATCAATCTGGTTCCATTGATTGGATTGACTAGTTTGAACATACCACGATCTATTTCCGAGAGATCGGAGAGAGCGAACTGCGGGGACTCCGAAAAGGCAAACCTGAGGTGGGACCAGGGCAAGGCCCTCATCTACCCGCTGGAACGACAAAGCTGGCTTGGGTTAGGCTTGACCAAGCCAGCTTTGATGTTTTCAGGCTAGTGCTAAGTCAACAGAGAGTTGACGGGTAAAGGCAAAAGAGTATCCTACCAGCAGGAGGATAATCAATGCCTAAAAAATATATAGTGAGCTTAACGGAGACTGAACGTGAACTGTTGCAAGCCATCATCAAAAAAGGTAAGAATGCGACAAAGATGAAACGGGCGTATGTTTTACTGGCGGCCGACATCACCCGCGATAGGCCGGCCCTGACCGACCAAGCTATTCACGACCTCTACCAAGTCAGCCTTCGGACCATCGAACGGCTGCGGGAACGATGGGTGACCGAAGGCTTTGAGACCGCCCTAAATGGCCGCCGCAGTGAACCGGTGCGTCAGCGAAAAATAGATGGTCAGGTCGAAGCCCATTTGATGGCCTTAACCCGCAGTGAAGTACCCGATGGCCACGACAAATGGAGCTTTCGCTTGTTAGCCGAGAAAATGGTTGCCTTGGACTATGTTGAAAGTATTTCGCACGAAAGTGTGCGTCAACGGCTAAAAAAACGTATTGAAGCCGCATAAACGCTTATGTTGGGTCATCCCCCCACAGCAAAATGCGGATTTTGTGTATCAGATGGAACAAGTGTTACAGGTCTACCACCAACCTTACGACCCTAGCCATCCCAAAATCTGTTTGGATGAAACGACCAAACAATTGGTTTCAGAAATACGTCAGCCGATTATCACGGCCCATGGCACCACCTTGTATGATTATGAATATCATCGGGAAGGCACCTGTGACTTGTTTATGGTCTGTGAACCCTTGACTGGGCAACGTTTGGTGACCGTTGGCGACCACCATACCCGGTTCGATTGGGCCACCGTCGTGGCTGACCTGGTTGAGCCCCGTTATCCTCAAGCGGACAAAATTACCCTGATTCAGGATAACCTGTCGGCCCACAAACCCCGTGCTTTATATGAACTGTTTGACCCTGACCGGGCTAAATCTATCTTGGATAAACTGGAGTTTGTCTTCACCCCCCAACACGGCAGTTGGCTTAACATCGCTGAAATTGAACTGAGTGTTTTGGCTCGACAGTGTCTTGGCGGTCGGATTGCCTCCAAACAGCATTTGATTGATAAGGTCACTTTATGGCAAAATCGGCGTAACTCCCTTGTCGTTAAAGTTGATTGGCAGTTTACCACCGTTGATGCCAGAATTAAGTTAAAACATCTTTACCCGTCAATTGTTACTTGACTTAGTACTAAGTACAAACAAAAAGATTTTGGTGGATGAGATGGGTCACCTATACTAAGGTGTATGAACCCAATTGAAATAAGACCACTAAGTCAAATGGAACTGAACGAACTGGATGAATTGTATCATCAGACGAAACAGGTTCGGGTCCGAACGAGAGCCCAAATGATCTTGCTGGCAGTTGAACAGCAAATGACGGCTCCCCAGATCGCTCAGATTGTTCGCAAAAATGACCAAACGGTCCGACGATGGATCAAACGTTACAATGCCGAAGGAGTTAACGGACTGTTTGATGCCCCCCGTCCGGGGACGCCGGTTAAAGTGACGGCGGAATACCACGACCAGTTAATCCAAGTTGTGCGTCGACGGCCCCGTAGTCTGGACTTACCTTACTCCCTGTGGACATTGCAACGGCTGGTTGACTATATGGCTGAAGAGACCGGTCTGCGGGTCTCAACCGAAACGGTTCGCTTACACTTGAAGGCGGAGGATATAGTCATCAGCCGCCCCCAGCACAAGGTCAGTAGCCCTGACCCAGAATATATGGTAAAAAAAAGACGATTGAAGAAAAACGAGACAACTTGAAACCCAATGAAGTTTTCTACTATGCTGACGAATTTAACATTAGCTGGCATCCGACCTTGCGGGCGATGTGGAGTCCCAAAGGCCAACAGGTCATGATCCCGACCCCAGGTCAGCCCAAAAAGCATTACGGCATCGGGGGGGTCAACTATCATACCGGCCAGACAGTCGTATTAATCCGCTAACGAAAACGACGGTCAGAAATTGCTGAGTTCTTACAAACATTGCTCGATAAACACCCCGATCAAGTTGTCTATGTCGCCTGGGACAACTTTACCGCTCATCAAGATGATGAAGTTGAGGCGGTTGTCCGTGGGGCTACAGGCCGGTTGGTTTTGCTTTACTTGCCCACGTACAGTCCCTGGCTCAATCCTATTGAAATGTTGTGGCGTCACTTCCGGCGTGAAGTCACCCATTGTGAACTTTTTGAAACGGTTAAGGCTCTCTTAGCTGCGACCCGTAATTTCTTTGACCGCTACAATCAGATGCCAAACCGTCTTCTTTCTATTATTGGCTCTAATGCCGCATAATTTTTTTGTTTGTACTTAGTATTTTTATCAGTTGTAAATCAACCAATTAATCGGAGAATAACAAAGCAAGCTTTGTTGCTCCAACTCGTTAACTGACTAATTCTTGAAGCCACAGGTGATTTGTCAATTACTCCTCAATAACCTGACCATCAGCATCTACGACCACTACCGGGCCGATCTCCTCAAGTTGGGGTTCGACCTCCTCGGCGTTGCCGACGACGACGATAAGGGGCGACTCAGTATCGATGTATTTGGCCGCGGCTGTGAGGGCGTCATCAGCGGTTACGGCTTCCAAGGTGGGGAGATAGTCGTTTAGCTCGTCAATCGGTACGCCGGTCAGGTAACGGTTGCTGAGTTGATCGGCGAAATCGGCCGGGTCTTCGATGCGCAGGGCAAAGTTGCCGATCAACAGCCCTTTGGCATCGGCCAGTTCGGCCTCGGAGATAGGCTCGGTGGTGATGCGCTCCAGCTCGGCCAGAATCTCGCGGATGGCGTCGCCGGCGTGGGCTTGATCGACATCGCTCAATACCCGGAAGGTACTGATATCGTTGGGCCGGCCAAAGCGGCTAAAAATACCGTAAGTATAGCCCTTGTCCTCCCGCAGATTATCAAACAAGCGTGACGAAGCGCCGCCGCCCAAGACCGAGTTGACCACAGTCAGGGCGTAGCGATCGGGGTTACGAGCGTTGATGGCCCGGTTGCCGATTTGAATGGTCGCTTGCTCCGATTCGGGCCGGTCCACCAGGTAAATCACCGAGGTGTCGCCGACTTTGACCTTCGGATAAGCGAGGTAATCGGGGACGTCGCCTTCAGGCCAATCCCCAAAAACGCGCTCGGTTTGAGCCTGAACTTCCTCCAACGTCGTATCGCCGACAGCAACCAGCAGTGCATTATTGGGCTTAAAGTAAGTTTCATAATAATCGATCAGATCGGCCTGGGTTAAAGCGCTGACCGTTTCCGGGGTTGTGTAGTAACCGTAAGGGTGATCGACATAGGCGATGCGGCCAAACTGGCGATTGGCCAGGGTATTGGGATCAACGTCGTCCTGTTCCAGAAAGGTCAGCGTCTGCTCACGGACCACCTCAAGTTCCTGCTCCGGAAAGGTGGGGTTGAGCGTCATATCTTGCAGCAGATCGAAAGCCAGGTCGGCGTCTGTGCTTAGGGCATTGACCGACAGCGACAGCCACTCCAGCGAGGCGCTCGAACTAACCGAGCCGCCGACCGCCTCGATCGCCTGAGCGATCTCTGCTGCGGTGCGATTCTGGGTGCCTTTGGTCAGCAGTTCGGCCACAAAATCGGCCACTCCCTGTTGATCGGCCTCAGCCGCGGCCGTGCCGCCGCCAACGTACAACTGCAAGTTCAGCTTCGGCACTTCGCTTTGCTCGACAAAGATAACTTCCAAGCCATTGTCCAGGGTAAAGGTTTCAAACGGCGGAAAGTCGGTCTCGGTGATGGGCAGCGAGGCTGGAACTTCGGTACGAGTGATGATGCCTTCGGGTAATTCGGCCAGCACCTCATCGGTCAGCTCGATATCGAGCAGGTCCGAAGCCGGATCATCACTGACCTCGACCTCAACCGGCTCGACCAGCAGGCCGGGATAGTCGGCCAATGCCTCTTCGCCATCGGGCAGGGTGATGAGGATGTTGGCCGGTTTATCGCGCAAATAGATTTCAGCCACGCGCTCAACATCCGCCAGAGTGACGGCTTCGTACATATCCAGTTCGTCGATCAAGGCGTTGGGATCATTAAAGTTGAGGACCGAATCTTGAATGGACTCGGCCGTACTCAGGGCCGACGCGCGAAACCCGGTGATGGCTCCAACCAAGATGCGGGTCTTAACCCGGTCGAGTTCCTCTTGAGTAACACCCGCTTCGATAACCGAGTCAAATTCGGTCCGGATCAGATCGGCTACGGTATCGACCGAATCGTCGGCGTTGGGGAAGCCCCCGGCGTATAGAATGCTCGCGCCCAGGTAATCGACCAGGTTGGTAAAGGCCGACGCGGCTTTGCCCTGGCGAACGATGTTCTGCTCAAAGCGGCTGCTGTCGCCGCTGCCTAAGATATCCATCAGCAAATCGAGGGCGTAAAAATCGGGTGTGCCGCGCGGCGGGCCGACCACGGTCATGACGTAGCGAGGCAGTTCCACCTGCGGGTCGATCAACGTCTCTTGGTAGCCGAGGGCATACCCTGCGGGCGTGGTTTCGGTTATGGGAAATTCTTCGGGGAGCGGGTAGACCTGGGTAATCAACGGCAGTGGCTCGCCGGCGGGAATATCGCCGAAGTAGGCTTGCACCAGTTTTTGGGTAAGTTCAATGTCGATGTCACCGACGATGACCAGCGTCGCGTTGTTGGGCTTGTAAAACGTAGCGTGAAAATCTTGCAGTTCATCCAGCGCCGCGGCCTTAAGGTCATCGGGGCTGCCGATAACCGAGCGCTCATACGGCACGTAACCCTGGAAGGGCAGCGTCAGCAGCCGCCGGCCGGACACGCCATAGGGCTGGTTGGCCACGCGCTGGTTGTATTCTTCCAGCACCACGTCACGCTGCGTTTCAAACGCGTCTTGATCGACATCCAGCGAGGCCATACGGTCGCTTTCGAGCCACAGCACGCGCGGCAGTTCGTTCGACGGCGCGACTTCCCAATAAGCGGTTTTATCAGCGGCGGTGTAGGCGTTGTTGTCGGCGCCGATTGCTTCCAGATAAGCGTGATACTCGTCGTTGCCGACGTTGGCCGAACCTTCAAACATCATATGCTCAAACATATGAGCGAAGCCGGATCGATCCGTGGGATCGTTGGCTCCGCCCACTCGATACCAGATATCGACCGCCACCACGGGGGCGGAGTGATCTTCGGCCAGGATGACCCGCAAGCCGTTGGGCAGCGTGTAATCAACCAGGTCGAGCATGTAGTCTTCAAAATCAATAGCCTCTACATCACCTTCTTGGGCCAAGGCTGAGCCGGTCAAGGCTGCGCTCACTAGAACCATCATCGCCAGTAGAACGCCGGTCTTTTTTAGCATGGAATCTCCTCCAGATTTTTATATTGAAAAAGATATTAGCCAGCCAAGATTAAGGACGTGTGAATAGGGGGCCGGTTAGATTAATATTAAATGATTAGTTCAATATGCGGCTATTGATCTCTTGCACCCGGCTGGTGTGGGTGGTGAGATCGTAGTTGAGTTGAATCAGCTGGCGATCGTCGTACCGCATGCGGCGGGCTAAATAAATAAACTCCTCACTGTCAACCGGGGGAACGGTCAAATCTTTGGTATTGCCCCGCACCATCCGCAGGGCGTTAATCAAATTTTGTAAAAATCCCAGCGCCTGACTCAAATGAACGTAATCTGGCTGGGACAAAATCCCGACGGCAGCCAGAGCCGTGAGGGCTTCACGGGTGTTTGTCACCCGTAAACTGGGGTAGCGCTGGCCGTAGGTGATTTGTAACCCTTGGATCAGATATTCGATGTCAACCAACCCGCCGGGGGTGAGCTTGGCATTGATGGTGCCGGCGGTAACGTGATGCCGCAACTGACGCTCGCGCATGGCCCGCATGGCGGCGATGTCAAATGGCTCATCGTTGTAGATAAAGTCATCCCGCAGCTTAATGATTTGCTGGCCCAACTTGACATCGCCGGCGATGGGGCGCAGTTTGACCAGGGCTTGGCGCTCATACGGCCAGGCATCGCCGCCGGGGGCGAAATAGCGCTGAAACGCGTCGAGCGATACCCCCAAACTCCCCGCCTTGCCGTAAGGCCGCAGCCGCAGATCCAGTTCAAAAATGCCCTCTCGCTTCGCATCGATGACGTTGTTGATCTCGCTGACCAGGCGATCAAAAAATTCAGCCGTGGTGATGACGCGCGGGCCGGTCGTCCGGCCGTTGCCGGCGTAAATCAGCATCAACTCGATGTCCGAAGCAAAACCCATCTCGCGCCCGCCGCATTTGCCCAACGTGCAGATAGTCATGGGGCAGGGGTGGCGATTGGTTAGCCGGGGCAGGCCGTAGTGCGCCCGCAAATCACGGACCGCAATGCGGTAGGCTTCTTCCACAACCACTTCGGCTAGATCGGATAACTCGGCGGAAAATTGGCCAAAGCCGGTGATATACCCCTGAATTTGGCGCATATCGATCCGAAACATCTCGCGATCTTTAAAGGCGTTGAGCGCTATACGGTGCGCCGGACCGGGCGGCGTCTGACTGAGCAGCACCACCAGTTCGGCCCGCAGGTCAGATTTGGTTTTGCTCTCCTGTAGGGCCTCTAAATTTTTCAACACGGGGAACAGATTGGCGTGCTGCATGCGCAGGAAATCTTGCCACAGAAAATCGCTCACGCCCAACAGGCGGGCCAGCGTGGCCAGCAGTTCTGGCTGCTCCAGCGAGGCGAAATCTTCGGGCCAGTTGGGCCGGCGGAATAGATTGCCGACGAACTCTCTAAAGTTGAGCAGCGCCGCTTCAGGATTAGGGGAGCGGGGCAGCAGGTGGGTGAACTGCTTGATCAAAACGGTGGCTGCCCGCAGTTCAAGCTGTTTGGCCGGATCGGTTATTTTGTCGTTAAGGCTGTCGGTGACATAGAGGGTATCGCGCACCCGGCTGCCGGCCGTCTCCACCGACATGCGGCTGATGTTGATGCCGTGTAAGGCCAGGGCGTTGGCTAACTCGTATAGAAAGCCAATGGTATCGGGCGCATCCACTTTGAGGACGGTATAATTTCGGGAAGCATCGTTGTCGATCTCGATATCGACCGGGTAAAGAACCGCCGGCTCAGTGGTGGCTGTAGTGAGCACAGCCGCGATGCGCTTGCCCAATTGGCCCTGAACTTCCTCTCCTTGGCCGGTGTGCAGGCGGCTAACCAACTGCGCCAAATCCTGCTCATAGGTAAGCCAGCCGTTTTGGGCCGTCTCGGTGGCGGCTTTGACGGTAAAAACATCGACAATTTTCCGGCGTGGAATTAGTTGGCCTGATTTGGTGCGGTAACGCGGGCGGCGGCCGGCGGGATGGTAACTGGGCAGCGCCGGCTCGGGGGTGGGTTCGTAGGTGAACACGCTGCCGGCGTGGATGTTAAAGCCGTGGACAAATAGCAGGCCGCAAATCAACGACAGTTCGCCTAAGTAATCAAAGCCAACAATGGTGACGCGCCAAAAACCGTCAGGCAGCGGCGCGGCCTCAACTCGCACCGGCTGGCGGTCGCTCAGATCGCTCATTAACGCGGCGTGATGTTCAATTTCCTTGGGGCTGAACGTCTTGAGATAAGAAGCGTGCATCTGGGCCAGGTGCGATAGTAACTCCGCCGGTTGATCGAATTCAGTCGGGTCAGCCGGGGTGGGCCGGGTTTTAGGGGGGGTGTCGCCGCCCAACTGCTGCTGGAAAACCAGCCGGATGACCGTGCTGTGCTGCTGATATTGATCGACAAAGCGATGGCCGGCTTCACTACCGCGAAACCCCAGCCGCCGGGCCAGGTGGGTCAGGTCGTCAGGTTCATCAGGCAGGGTGTGGGTTTGGCGATAATGCATCAACTGCAAATGGTGTTCAACCGTACGTAGAAACGTGTAGCCCTCGGTCAACACGCGGTATTCGTCGATAGTCAGGAGGTGTTTAGCCAATAGCGCGGCTAGCGCTTTTAACGTATTTGAGCTGCGTATTTCGGGGATTTTTTGACCGTGGGCCAATTGGTTGTACTGGGTCACAAATTCGATATCGCGGATCGATCCTTCTCCCAACTTGACCTCGCCCCACTGGCGGCCGCGCTGTTTTAGCTGGCTTTCGATGCGCGTTTTGAGCGAGCGAATCTCTTCCCGCACGGTCTCGGCCGGGGTGATGAACAGTTCGGGCTGGATGTTTCGTAAAAAGAGTTCTCCCAGCTTTTTGTTACCGGCAATCACTCGCGCTTTCAACAGCGCCTGTCTTTCCCACAAGCGTGCGTGTCGCTGTAGATAACTCAAATAGCCGTCCACTGATGACACTAACTCGCCGGTGCTGCCCCAAGGCCTGAGACGCATGTCAACCCGGTAGAGAAAACCTTCGGGCGTCATGCGGGTCAGGTTGTCGATGAGACGCTGGCCAAACTGGCGGTAGGCAGTGGGTTTGGCCGCCGCCAGAAACAGCAAATCGATGTCGGAGCTGTAATTAAGTTCCTGACCGCCCAATTTACCCATACCGACGACAAAAAATTCGGCGGCGTCGATATTCAACTGCTGCGCCGCCAGGGTCAGAGCGGCTTCGACCAGGCTGTCGGCCAGGTGTGACAATTGCAAGGTAATGGTCGACAGGTCGAACGCGCCCAGCAGATCGGAAGTGCCGATGCGTAGCAGTTCCCAGCGCTGGAAACGGCGCAGCGAGTCGAGAGTAGCGATGTTTTGCGGATCGGCGGTATCGAGGGTTCGGGACAGGATGGCGCGGGTGTCGGCCAGGAATTGGTTAAGGCTTTTGGGTTGGGTCAACTGGTGATGGGCGGTCAGACGATCAAAGTAGTGGGGATTGCGCAGCAGAATTTCGGTGAGAAACTGGCTGCCTTCAAAAATCGTTAGCAAAATTTCAATGGCGCGAGGGTTGGCGGCAAAATCGCGATAAAGGGCCAATTGGTTGGAGGCGTTATTGATAAATCGCTCAAAATTGACCAGCACATGGTCGGGATTAGTGGTTTCGGCCAGGGCGTTGAGCAGGTGCGGCAGGGCCGGGGCCAGGGCTTGGCGGGCCGGTTCGGACTTGGCAATGCGGTTCAGGCAGCGTTCGGCGGCGGGAATGTCGCTCAGGCCCACCGAGGCCAGCCAAGTCTGTAAGGCGTCGTCGCCAAGCGACTCGGTCAGCAGTAGGGCTTCAGCGCCCTTGAAGGTTAGTGGGGCCATCGTACCAGGTATTATAATTGAAATTGGGAATTAGCAAAAGCAGCAAAAAAGGGATGAACCGGTCAGATTCATCCCTTATGATTTTAAGAAGAGATTTTGTAGGACAAACTTAAGTTTGCCCTACAGTTCCGATATTATTGAGGATCGTAAAGTTTTTTATTTAGATATCAAAGTAAAGATTGAACTCATACGGGTGCGGTCGCAAGCGTACAGGGTCAATCTCGTCAGAGCGTTTGTAATCAATGTAAGCATCGATCAAATCTTCGGTAAAGACATCACCTTGCAGCAGGAACTCTTTATCGGCTTCCAGGGCTTCGAGTACGGCGTCAAGCGAACCGGGGGTATTGGTGATTTGAGCCGCTTCATCCGGAGGCAGATCATAAAGGTCTTTGTCAATCGGCGCGCCTGGGTCGATTTGGTTTTGGACGCCGTCGAGGCCGGCCATCAACATGGCCGAGAAAGCCAGGTAGGGATTACAGCTGGGGTCGGGGGCGCGGAACTCGATGCGCTTGGCTTTGGGGCTGCTGGAGTACATCGGAATACGGCAGATGGCCGAGCGGTTGCGCTGCGAGTAAACCAGGTTGATCGGAGCTTCATAGCCGGGTACCAAGCGCTTGTAGGAGTTGGTGCTGGGCGCGGCGAAAGCCAGAATGGCTGCTGCGTGCTTGAGCAGCCCGCCGATGTAGTAGCGGGCGATGTCGGACAGGCCGGCGTAACCCGACTCATCGTACATAACGGTTTCGCCGCCTTTCCAGAGGCTTTGGTGGGTGTGCATGCCGCTGCCGTTATCTTCAAAGAGCGGTTTGGGCATAAAGGTGGCGCTCATGCCATTGAGGCGGGCCACTTGCTTGACGATGTATTTGTAGGTGACCAGTTTGTCGGCCATGCGGGTCATGGTGTCGAAGCGCAGGTCGATCTCACACTGGCCGGCGGTGCCGACTTCGTGGTGGTGAACTTCCACTTCCATACCCACCTGCTCCATCGTCAAAACCATTTGGGTCCGTACGTCTTGCAGGCTATCAACGGGCGGGCAGGGGAAGTAGCCGCGTTTGGCCGGAATTTGGCCGCCCAAGCCGCCGCCGCCGCTATTCCACCAGCCTTCGGGGCTGTCAATTTGATAGAAACCGGTATTGACTGAGGTAGTATAGGCTACGTCATTGAAGACGAAGAATTCCGCTTCCGGACCAAAGAAGGCTGTATCGGCGATGCCAGTTTGCTTGAGGTAAGCTTCGGCTTTTTTGGAAACATAGCGCGGGTCTTTATTATAGGCCTGATGGGTGATGGGGTCATAAATATCACAAATCAGAACCAGTGTAGGTGCTTGGAAGAAAGGATCGACAAAGGCGGATGTTGGATCCGGAATCAAGATCATATCTGATTCGTTGATGGTCTGGAAACCGCGGATGGATGATCCGTCAAAGCCCAGCCCCTCTTCAAACGCGTCCTCGGAGAACTCTTTTGCTGACAGACTAAAGTGGTGCCACACACCAAAGGGATCGATGAAACGCATATCGATCATTTTTATGTCTTCAGCCTTAATGAGATCAAATACATCTTTTACAGTTGCTGCCATTTTGAAACATTACTCCTTTGTTTTGTTTTGTATGGTATTAAAACGGCGGTTGCCGATTAACAACAGTTAGGATATTAAATTTACTTCGGTCGGGTCAGCGATAAAGCCGCGCCGGGCCAAATCTTGGCCAGCTCTTTGGCGCAGGTCTTCCGGATTATGGCCAATGTACAAGCTGTAGCGGTCTTCATCGGTTCGGCGTTCTACAGCTACTAATAGAGGGCCGGTTTGGTACATATCAAGGGTTTTATCTCGATAAGCCAGTTTATCGATCCGAGCCTCTAATTTTGTCTGTAACTTTGACCAGTAGTCAGGCAGTAATCGGTCGATGCGGAGATCAAGGTCTTGCGCCAGACGGTTGTCAGCCATAAGGGCCTGACTGATCTGAGTGCGCAAACGAAAGACTTCATGACCGCTATCTTCATTATTTTGATACTTTTTATCCAGCACATAGGCGTAAAGGGAGTCGTTTTCATCTGAGGGGAAAACCGGAGTCCAGAATTCGGTATCTTGGGGGGTTAGGGGTCGTTTTTTGAGATAAAAGACAGGTCTAACCAAACCTAATGTTTTTTGGTGAACACCGCGCACATGTAGCTTTTCAAAATCTCCGGTTTTGCCCAAGACCCGGACTTTATTAAGATAGCGGGCAACTCGATCGCGGACGCAAGCCAGTTCCACATGTTTAACCACAGGGCCACCCGGCACGGTCAAGCCCAGATTCTCATTACGGCTGGTGTAAACCGGATAGACTCTCAAGCTGTGCCGGGCAATGAATACATAAGTTGGCATCCGCCCGAGATTTTCCAAGGTAGGGACTACTTTTTTGATGGTATTCAGAATTGACTGCGGGCTATTTTCTTGCATCTGAAGACCACAAAGTTCAGCCGTATAATGGTTTTGCCCTCTAATAAATTTTAAGTAGATGGGAAGTTGAAAATAGGTATTATCACTAGTCTTTGCGGGAGCAAGTTTGATATCGACGTAGTAAGGAATGGCCTTGCGGTTGTCCTCATTATTTTTCTTTAAAGCAATTTCCATAGGGCCTGTTTTTTAACCAGAAAATAGATGCTAATTATTATTTGCCCTGGATATAAACGGCGCGTGGGTTATCAATGTATCCTCGCCGCATTAGGTCACTAGCTACTCGGTCACATAAATCTTCGTCATCTTGGCCCAAAAAGAGACTATAACGGTCTTCGGCACTGCGGTACTCCAGCGCGATAACCACATTCTCGCCTTCATACATTGGGAGCTTGATGCCCTCATAGACCATATCACGATCAAGTTTGGTCAAATTAGATTTAATTCTTTCCCAAGAATCAGGCATCAGACGGTCGGTGCGGAGATTGAGGTTAGTGGTAAGCCGATGATCGTTGATCAGAGCTTCGGCCACTTGGTGTCGTAGACGAAATATTTCGTGGCCATTGTCTACCGGCGCTTCATGCTTGGTGCTGGCCGCATAAACATAGATTGAGTCGCTGTCAGTCGCACGAAAAACCGGCGCCCAAAATTCATGTTCTTTTTCATCGAAAGCCCGTTTTTTTAAGTAAAATACCGGGCGAATCAAAGAAAGCGTTTCTTTATGCACTCCGCGCACGTGCAGTTTGTCACCGCGTTCGATAGGCCCCAGCAAACCGATTTGATGGAGATAATCTTTAAGATATTCTCGAACCTTGGCCAGTTCTACGTGCCGAAAGGTGATCCCTTGGGGGGTCACCGCCATGACTTTGTCGCCAATGGTATATACTGGAAACAACTTACGCGATCGCCGGGTGATAAAGACGTAAGTGGGCATCCGCGACAGGTTTTCAAGACTAATCAATTTCGATTGGACCAGCGGTCCTAATTCTTTAAGTGTTTCCGCTTTTATTTGTAGCCCGCAGATTTCAACCACGTACATCAATCCGTGGGATAAAATTACCGGAACTTTAAAGGTTCGTCCCCAATCTAACTCAGACGCCCCAATTTCAATACAAACAAAGTAGGGAATGATATCGCTGTTTTGTTCGGTATTCCGTTCAAATGAAATTTTCATGAATATCTCTCGCAGCTTTTTTTCCGAGGGTCAACTTAGCTATTTAAAGTTACTGTAACCTGCCCAGTTTGGCAACTCGGATACAAGGCTGTGAGAACAAAGTTTAGGCTGAGAGCTACAGCTTAGCCTCTCAGCCTAATTTACTATCTCAACGGATCAGTGCGTTGGTTATTTAGCCGCAGCGCTGCCCAGCGATCCGGTAAATTCCGGATAATTGATGGTTCCGTGTTCGGTGATGTCCAAACCTTCCAATTCTTCTTCTTCTGATACGCGGAGGATACCAGCGGCTTTCAGAGCCATAAACAGGATGTAGCAGGTCACAAAGGCCCAGACCGGGATAGCAATAGAGCCGATAATTTGAGCGCCGAGGCTTTGGCCGGTTCCAAAAATACCGGTAGCCAAGCCACCCCAGATACCGCATAGCCCATGAACAGGCCAGGCCCCAACCGGGTCATCAATGCGAACTTTTTCAAGGATCATGATTCCAACGACAACCAAGATACCGGCGACAAGACCGATGATAATGGCTGAAACATTGCTAACTGTGTCGCAGTTGGCAGTAATCCCCACTAGACCGGCCAGCATCCCATTGAGCGCCATCCCCAGATCGGGTTTGCCTAGCGTAAAATAGCCGGATATTAGCGCAAAACAGCAGCCGGCGCAAGCAGCCAGCATGGTGTTAGTGGCAATCAGCATCACCACATCGGTATTGACAGCACCGGCGAAGGCTAACTGGCTGCCGGGGTTGAACCCAAACCAGCCGATTAAGAGAATGAAAACACCCAGCGTAGCGAAGGTCAAGTTGTGACCAGGCATGGGGTTGGCTGTGCCGTCTTTATTGAAGCGGCCGATACGAGGCCCTAAGATGATAGCTCCGGCTAACCCAGCAAAGCCGCCGACCGAGTGCACCACCAGCGAACCGGCGAAGTCGTGGAACCCCAGCGCATTGAGCCAGCCGCCCCCCCACTGCCAGAAACCGCTAATCGGATAAATCAGGGCAGAAATGACAATACTGTAAATAATGTAAGCCCGGAACTGCATCCGACCGGCCACTGCCCCGGAAACGATGGTCGCGGCGGTAGCGGCAAAAGCTACCTGGAAGAGCCAGTCAACTTGAGGGTTCAAACTACCGGCAACCGGATCGGCTGTTACCCCACCGATACCAAAACCACCCCAGGCCAGGAAGCCAGCTCCGCCGGTAATGTCGCTTCCGTACATAAGGCCATAACCGATCAGGAAATACAGCAGAGCCCCTACGGCCATGTCCATCAGGTTCTTGAAAAGAATATTGACCGAGTTTTTACTGGCATTGAAACCGACTTCGACCATCGCAAAACCGGCCTGCATAAACAATACCAATACAGCCGCAATCATTAAGGTAATATTGTCCACCGCGTAGGCCACTGTGTCGGCGGTGATCTCGTCTTGAGCGAAAGCGATGCTCGCGGTTACTAAAGTTAGCAGTAATGCAATAGGTAAAGCTTTTAGGATACGATGTTTTATCACAATCCCTTCTCCTTGTTGTGAGTTAAAATTAAAAGGTTACTTAAGGGTTATCATTGGACTAAAAAAACAAAAAGCCCCCAGTTGCGGAATTTTGTTCCAAAACTGAGGGCTTCGCGGCCGCTCTTTAATACTGTCTTTATTTTGTTGGGGCGTATCTTACCAAAGTTCTAAATTCTTGTCAAGCAAGCGATACAGTTTTTTTGGAAATTTTAAGATTTGAGAATTTATGCACAAGTACTATATTTTTGCCCCGATCGCAACAATCGCTTCCGCTACTTGGTGCATAGGACAGCGTTTGCGACGGGCTGTCATCTGTAGACGTTTGTAAGCTTCAGCTTCAGAGATACCGGTTGCAATAAGAATCTGTTTGGCTGCTTCTACCAATTTACGGGTTTCTAGCTGCCCACGTAATCGATACGCCTCCTGAGCCTTGGTGCGCATAATTTCAAACCGGTTGATGGCCAGGGCCAATGTTGGCCCCAGCTTTTTTTCGTGAATAGGTTTGACTAAATAACCCATCACGGCGGCATTGGCCGCCCGCTCAATTAAGCTTCGTTCGCTGTAAGCCGTTAGCATCACAATGGGCAAAGGCATCTCTTGCGCCAAGGTTTCAGCTACAGTCAACCCATCCAGCCGGGGCATTTTTATGTCCAGTAGTAACAATTCTGGTTTAATACTTTTGGTCATTTCCAGGGCTTCTTCGCCGTTAGCCGCAGTGCCGGCTATATGATAGCCTAATGCAGAAACCATCTGCGACAATCCCATCCGAATTACTGCTTCATCATCAGCTATAATTACGCGTGACATTTTCCCTACCCTTATCTAATCGTCAAATTCTTGAAACAAAGCCTTAGACCGGGCCGTACTAAAAGCCCTTATTTCGTCAATCAACGGACCAAGTAAATAATGACAGCGCCTGGCGTTATGCCTCCAATTAACTACTCGATTAAATTGAAAAAACTGACTTAAGGGTACTGAGTAAAATTAAGCCTAAAGTTTATCACAAATGAAAAAAATTTGGCAACTTTAAGTTTCAAGATTCAGTTTTTTTGACCGATACTCAAATTTTAACGCCTAGCTTCTTCTCATGCTATAATAACCACCTGTTGACGCATTAGTTACGCGAATCAGAAATGACACTTAAAGAAAATACCATTTTGGAAAATCGCTACCGGATTGAGGGGCTGCTGGCCCAAGGCGGTATGGGGGCCATCTATAAGGCTTTCGATACCAACCTCAATATACCGGTTGCTATCAAAGAAAATATTCTACAAACACCAGAACACATCGACCAGTTCAAGCGAGAAGCCTTGATCCTGGCTCGTTTACGGCATGCCGGCCTGCCCCGCGTCATTCACTATTTCAGTTTTAGCGGCAAGCAGTACTTGGTGATGGATTTTATCGACGGCCAAAATCTTTGGCAAATTGTCATTGATCAGGGAGGACCCCTGCCCGTAGCGCAGGCCCTGGATTATATGATTCAAATTTGCCAGGCGGTTACTTATTTGCACATGCAGACGCCGCCGCTGATCCATCGCGATATTAAACCTCAAAATATCAAAATTACCTCGGTCGGCCGGGCCGTTCTGGTTGATTTTGGCATTGCCAAGGAAATTTCCGGTGATTTGCAAAAAACCGAAAGCGGCGCACGCCGTGTTACTTCAGGCTTTTCACCCCCGGAGCAGTATACTGGCCAAGGAACTACCCCCGCCTCTGATATCTATGCGTTGGGAGCCACCTTATATGCCATTCTAACCGCTAAAAAGCCTCCACGTAGCACTAATCTTACCGCCGGCGAAGTCAAGTTCGATCCACCCAACCTGGTCAATCCCAGCCTCAGCCCGCAGATTACCCAGGCTGTGTTGCACGCCATGCAGCTTAAACCGGAGGATCGCCCGGAAACCGTGGGGCTGTGGCAGCAGCGCTTAGAAACCATCCTGACCGGACTCTCGTCTGCCCGTATAATTGAAGACTCAACCGTGTTTAGCAAGCGAAAACCAGATGTTGATGACGATGCGACCTTAATGGGGGAGATAATACTTGATCCACCGTCCGATACAGCTAAATATTGGCTGGTCGATCCCTTGGGGCAGGGCTATAAGCTTGGCGCTAAACCCCTGGTCATTGGCCGTTCGCCCAAAGCGGATATTGTGGTGGACGATCAGTCTGTTTCTCGCGAGCACGCGCAAGTCCGGTTAGCCGGCGATCGGTGTTTGGTGCTCGACCTAGACAGCGCCAACGGGACTTTTTTAGACAATCGGCCTCTACCCCAGGTCTGGCAGCCGGTCGGTCAAGGCGATACGTTAACCATCGGCTCAGCCCGATTTTACGTGACCACCACTGAACCTGCTAATGTGGTTTCCCACCAAGTCGTAGCTATACCGGCTGGCGACGCCAATACCACGGCCCCGCCGGTTGATCTCACCCCGTCCGAGATCATCGATGCGGAAAGAGTAGTGGATTTGTCCCAACCTCGCGTGCCGGCTCATCCCTGGCGGCGGCTCTTATGGCCAATATTAGCCATTGTGCTGTTCTTCTTTTGCGGTGGTCTGACAGTGGGCGGTTTTTGGTGGTATCGAGCCGGGTTGGCGGCTGATGAACCCAACTCCGGTCAATCAGCCGCCGATCAGGGCCAAGAGGAATTTGCGCCTTTGACGGGACAAACCTCCCAGGAGGTTCAGCCTGATAACTCGGTTGATGAGGTGGTCGGTACCGCCGAAACCGAAACTGCCCCGGAGACCATTTCGCCGATCGCCACGCCAACGCCGCCCTTCCGCTCGGCCTTGGGCGATGTCATCACCCGAACCGATACGATTTCACCACCGCGGGTGGCCGCAACAGCCACCACGGCAGTGCAACTGTCGCCGCCCACCACTGAACCCGACCCATCTGAACCTACCGCCGCTGAACCAACCGCGATTCCAGTGACTGCGGGGGAAACTGTGGCTCAAATTGGGGCTAAAGAAGTGATCGATGTCGATTTTAACCCTCGCAATCCCAACGAGGTCTACACCGTGGTCAAAGGGATGGGCATCTTCAAAAGCGTGTCCGGGGGCGAGGGACCGTGGTTAAAATTAAATGTCGATGGGACCGGTCTCACCGGTCTAACCATCGACCCCAGCAATCCTACCCGCCTATACGCGCCGACCTGGAACGCGGTTCTCAAATCGACTGATGGCGGTAACACCTGGGATCTTCGATCCGATGGGCTGGCCTCGGCCAACCGGTCGGTCAATGAACTGGTAGTTCATCCGACTAAACCCGATACTCTATTTGGCGGTATCGGCGAAACATTGGTGGTCTCGACCGACGGCGGCGAGACGTGGGTCTCGGATGGCTACGGGCGCGATCTGGGCGGTTCACAGTTAAATCAGATTGTGATCGATCCATTTGATTCGGAGACCATTTACGTAGCCGGTACGGCCGGGTCGCTCTATAAATCGACCGACGGCGGGCGGAACTTTATTGGCCTGCCCTTTAACACCGGCGAGGGTGCGTTTAGCCTGGTGGCTCATCCGACTCAGCCCAATGTCTATTTGGTCGGCGTCAATGCTGCCCACAGCGCCATTGCTAAATCGACCGACGGGTTTGAGTTCCACTCGGTGAGCGACGGTCTGATTTACGGCGGCGCCGATTCCATTTACTCGGCGCTGGCCTATGCTCCCAGCAGTCCTAACATTGTTTATGCCGGCAGTGGTTATGAAAGCAATCCGCTGGCTAAAGGGGTGTTCAAAAGCATCGACGACGGCGATACGTGGTTCAGTATCAACAGCAATATGACCGTCAACCCGGATACAGGCTACCCTTACTACGTGAAAAGAATAATCGTCCATCCGACCAACCCGGATGTGGTTCTGGCCGCCACCGGCTCAGGTCTCTACAAAAGTGTCGATGGCGGGGCGACTTGGCGCTTGTTGTAGCCCAACGAACGCAAGAATCGGGTGGTTGTTGCCGCACGAGTCGGATAAAATAAAGAAAAAGACTCGTATGGAGGATTTGACATGTCTTACTCAGGAACCTATATTCAAGCTGTTGAAGATTACGCCCGTATTGAACAGGCCATCATTTTTTTGCGGCAAAATTTCCAGCGACAGCCCAGTTTGAAGGAAGTGGCCGACAAAATTGGCTTGAGCGAGTATCATTTTCAACGGTTGTTCAGCCGGTGGGCCGGCATTAGCCCTAAGCGATTTTTGCAGTTTCTAACCATTGAGCACGCCAAGCAGCTTTTGGTTCAATCCAAAAGCCTGCTGGAGGTGACGTACGAAGCCGGTCTATCCGGTCCTGGCCGGCTGCACGATCTGTTTGTGACCTGTGAAGCCATGACTCCCGGTGAATACAAACAGCAAGCGTCGGGTCTGACGATTCGCTATGGATTTCATCCCAGCCCCTTCGGCGAGTGCCTGCTGGCGATCACCGATCGGGGCGTCTGTGCGCTCAACTTTGTGCTCGATGAGGGACGTGAGGCGGCGCTGGCGGCGCTTGAAAACGATTGGGGCGAAGCGACGGTGATCGAGGCTCCGGCTGAAACAGAGCCGTTTGCGGCTCAAATTTTTGAGCCGGTTCGGCATCAACAAGCCTTACCCTTAGTTTTAAAGGGAACCAATTTTCAACTTAAAGTGTGGCAAGCGCTGCTAAAAATACCGCCGGGAGCGGCGGTCTCTTATGAAACGGTGGCTGCCAGTGTGGGACAACCAAAAGCGGCTCGAGCCGTGGGCAACGCTGTGAGTAAAAATCCGGTTGGTTTTGTCATCCCGTGCCACCGCGTTATTCGAAAAGAAGGCCAGGTGGGCGATTATCAGTGGGGATCGGCCCGCAAACAAGCGATGCTCGGTTGGGAGTCGAGTCAGAAATTCAAATTGGATTAGAGATAAGGTATGACTTTGCTCAGCCCGGATAGTTATATCCGGGCTAAAACGGGAACTTGACAATCCCCTTTGAGCAAATCATGATTTACTCAAAGGGGATTTAATAACGTATGATTGATGAAACATCCAAACAGCACATAAGACCGGTTGTCGCGCTGGTCGGGCGGCCCAATGTGGGCAAATCGACCTTGTTCAACCGGATGGTAGGCCAGCGCAAGGCCATTGTTGAAGATTTAGCCGGCACAACCCGGGATCGACTCTACGGTGACGCCGATTGGAACGGCCGCGATTTTATCCTGGTCGATACCGGCGGGCTTGATTTTGGCATGATGTCCACCGCATCGGCCCAAAAAGGGGGTGATCCCAAAGATGGAACCTCGGCCGGGTATCAAGCCGGGGTAGCCAGCGGGCTTTTTCTGCGGGAGATTCGGGAGCAGGCCGAAATCGCCATCGCTGAGGCCGAGGTTATCGTTTTTTTGGTCGATGCCGAAACCGGCGTCACCGGCCCCGATGAGGATATCGCCGACTTGCTGCGCCGCACTGACAAGCCCGTTATTTTGGCTGTCAATAAGGCCGACAACCAAAAACGCCGGGTCGATGCCCTGGAATTTTATGCCTTGGGGTTGGACGAACCCATTCCGGTCTCGGCGCTGCATGGCGCCGGCACCGGCGATCTGCTCGATGCCGTGGTCGAGGCGCTGCCGGAGGTGAGTGAGGAACCGGAAGAAGATGAGGCCATCAAAATCGCTATTTTAGGCCGGCCGAATGTGGGCAAGTCGTCATTGTTGAATAATTTGTTGGGCGAAGATCGCGTTATCGTCTCCGACGTACCCGGCACCACTCGCGACGCTATCGACACACGAATCAATTATGAGGATTTGGAAGTGGTGCTCATCGACACGGCCGGTATCCGGCGTCGAGGTAAAATTGAGCCGGGCGTTGAAAAACACAGTTTTTTACGTTCGCTTAAAGCCATTGATCGGGCCGATGTCTGTTTGCTGCTGATCGACTCAACCGATATGGTGACCGCTCAAGATGCCCATATCGCCGGTTATATTTTAGAGAAAAATAAAAGTGTAGTGGTGCTGGTTAATAAGTGGGATCTGGTTGAAAAAGATACCCATACAATGAATGAGTATACGCGCCAGATTCGGGCCGGACTGAGATTTTTGGATTACGTGCCTATTCTTTTCATTTCGGCCAAAACCGGCCAACGGGTCGAGAAGGTGCTGCCGCTGGCCCTGCAAGTTCAAGAAGAACGGCTGCGGCGTATCCCTACCGGGGAGCTAAACCGGGTCATGCACGAGGCCGTGGCTAAAAATCCCCCCAAGGGCGGCCATCGCCACCGGCTCAAGTTTTTATACGCCACTCAAGCCCGAACCGATCCGCCAACCTTTGTTTTCTTTACCAACGATCACAAGTTGGTCCACTTTACTTACGGCCGTTATCTGGAAAACCAACTCCGCGAGAAATACGGCTTTTTAGGTACGCCGCTTCAAATGATTTTTCGCAGTCGAAAAGAGAAAGACGTTTAACTGATTATACCGGTCAAATGAGGGTTAGCCGACAATTGGCAACAATCGACGCCGGTGTGGCGGCTGCACAGCAAATTGACTTCGGGTAGCGATAGTCCTATTTGACGCAGCCTGCCCGCTAACTGGGCCAGGGGTAGCCCCATGACGCTGGCAAAACAACCTTCGAGCCGCTCAACTGGAGCGAACGGTTGATCCTGAATGCCATAGGCTCCGGCCTTGTCCAGCGGCGAGCCTCCGGTCACATAGGCGGTAATTTCGGCGTTACTGTAGGGGCGCATCCAAACCTGGCTGCGATGAAGATCGGTGGCAATGTGTTGTTTGCTTGTGGGGTTGGTAGAGGGCGGTCGATGGATTAGAGTTAGACCGCTGTATACCTCATGCTGTCGCCCTCGCAGCGATTTAAGCATTTGGCTAGCGGCGGCGGCTGAATGCGGTTTGCCTAAAATGGACTCATCTAAAACCACAATCGTATCAGCGGCAATAATGACCAGGTGGTGAGTTTCGCTTAATCCATCGATGGAAGGGAATGAAGCCAAATTTTTAGCCACGGCTTGAGCTTTAAGTCGGCTGAGACGCTGCACTAGTTGGTCGGGCGGCTCATTTGGCAGCGGCGTTTCGTCGACATCTCCACTGACTCTAGGGGATACGGCTGTGAAGGGTATGCCCAATAGCGTCAAAAACTCTCGGCGTCGAGGCGAGGTTGAGGCCAGGATAAGATGGTACTGGTCTGACATTATGGCTTATCTGGAGCAGTTTGAGCCGCATTAATTGGCAATAGCACATAAAACGTGCTGCCCGGATTTTGTTCGGTATTGTAGCCGGCGCTGTCTACCCAAATCCTGCCTCCGTGGGCTTCGATGATGCCTTTCGCAATGGGCAGCCCCAAGCCAATTCCCCCGCCGCCAAACGCCGTTTTACTACTGCTGTGGTAGGTAATATCCTCAATCATATAAAACCGATCGAAAATATCATATTGCTTCGATGCCGCAACGCCAATGCCGGTATCTTTAATCGTAATAATAACTTCTTGGCCGGCTTGGCCAGATACCTGCGCTTCGCCGGCTGCGGATGTAACCCGCGCTTCTACGGTAATAGTGCCGTGATCCGGGGTAAATTTGATGGCGTTGCTGAGCAGATTCCAAAAGACTTGCTTAAGCCGTTCGGCGTCGCCGATAATTTCGGGTAGGACCTCTAAATTCACCAACTCAATATTCAACGTCCGGTTATTTTTATTAGGATTTAACTCATCGAGCGCCCCTTTGATGAGGTTGCCTAAATTGACTCGCTGGTGTTGAAGCTGCATGCTGCTGGCTTCGATGAGAAAGATGTTGAGTACGTCGTTGACGACTTCATTGAGCCGATGAACCGATTTATAGATTTTATTAGCCAGATTAACCACATGGGTTTCGGGGCTTTCAGGCTGGCAGGTTTCTTTAATAGCCGACAGGAGCAAACGCGCATAGCCGTAAACCAAGGTCATCGGGGTGCGCAGTTCATGACTGGCAACAGTAATAAAGTCGGACTTCAATTTATCAACTTGCTGGAGGCGGGCATTGGCCTCTTCCAGTTCGAGAATCTTCGACTCAAGTCGTTCAACCAGTTTTTTGCTATACTGATCCTGATAATGCTGCTGCTCATCCTTGCTGATGGTGTCTCGCCGGCCTTCAAGGTAGCTTACAATTTGGTTGGGAAAGCGATCGACATCAATAGGTTTGTTAATATAGCCGTCGCAGCCGGCGGTTAGAGCGAGTTCACGGTCGCCTTTGGTAGCATAGGCTGTGATAGCCACAATCGGCGTTCGCTGCAACCCGGCAATAGTGCGCATGCGGGTTGTGGTTTCATGACCGTCAAGACCGGGCATATTAATATCCATTAGGATTAGATCCGGCGCGTATTTAGTGGCGATTTTTATCCCCTCTAACCCTGTTTCTGCTTCAATAACTTCAAAATCGTAGCGGGTTAGCACTCGATTGACCAGGGAACGGTTAATAGGATCGTCATCAATGTACAAAATTCGAGGTTTAGTGGCTAGTAAAGTTTGTGACAAGGTGTCATCTCCGGCGGCTGCATTTTTCTAGTAAGTTTGGTCAGAATTTACTTGAGAACATCGCTAATACTTTCAACCAATTGATCCTCCATGAATTCCCCCTTTTGAAGAAGCGATTCGATTCGCCCTGACAGGCGTTGATGATCTTGGCTGGTTAAATCTTTAGCAGTGATAACAATAACAGGGATGTCCCTGAGTTGTTCGTTGGCCTTCATGGTGTCGAGCACGGTAAAGCCATCCACCTCCGGCATCATTAAATCAAGCAAAACCAAATCTGGCTTTTTCGATTGGATGAGGGCCATCCCGCTGGCGCCATCGGCGGCTTCATAAATTTTGTATTTGCGTTCATATTGCAGGATCCGGCGTAGTAACAGCCGGGCATCCGGTTCATCTTCGATAATGGCTACGCTCTGAACCTTTTCATCCAAGCGTTTTAAGGCATTGATTAGCCCTTCCTGGCGAATGGGTGTAACGTCCGGCTCCATAATCGCCACAGCTTCGCCATCAATGTTTTGCACTCGGGTATGTCTTTTAACAATTTCGCTTTCCAGGATTTGCTTCTCGATGGGGAAAGTATGGCCCGAGGCGTTAACGACCACAGTTTCGTGCGGCTTGATGACCTGATCTTGCACAAGCTTGACCAGCCCGGCACATGCGACCGCCGCCGCCGGCTCCATCGAGATGCCTTCTAATTGCGCCATAACTCGCATGGCTCGGAACGACTCCTGATCGTCGACCTTGCTAAAAGCTCCGCCGGAAGATAAAACCAACTGGCGTAAAAAGGGATAAGCCGGACCCGGGTTACCGGTGGCCAACACATTGATTACGCTGGTTGGGTTGTGGACAACTTCAACTACGTCCAGGCCTTTGTGAAAACTGTTGACCATAGGCGCGCAGCCTTCGGTTTGGATAATAGCGATTTTAGGAATTTTATCGATTAATTTCATATCATACAGGTCTTTAAAGCCGCGCCAAACGCCAATCGGCCCCATACCGCCGCTGACTGCTTGAATGTACCAATCCGGAGCGGCCCAGCGGGTGCTGCGAATCCGGCCCAACTGTTCCGCCACTTCGAAAGCCAGGGTTTTCATGGCTTCTCTGGCAATCAGGGATTTGATACCCTTATCCAGGAACAGATTGCGATAGTCGGCAAATTTGGCGGCAATCTGCTTGGTTGTGTCGTAATTGCTCGATACTTTGATTACTTCCGTACCGTACAGAGTTACTTCACGCATTTTTTCATGAGGGACATCACTGTCTAAAAAAGCCCACAGCTTTATCCCCGATCGAGCGCAGTAAGCCGAATACGAGATGGCCACATTGCCGGTAGAGGCTACTACTGCTTCTTTTATATCTGCTTCTTTCATTGCCGAAATTGCCAACGAGGCTTGCCGGTCTTTGAAAGAGGCGGTTGGGCCTTGTCGCTCATCTTTTACAAAAATATGGCGATTGCCTAACATGGCCCCCATATTTTCGATTTGCAGCAAGGGGGTCCAGCCTTCTCCTAGCGAAACGATGTTTTGTTGGTTACGCAGGGGCAGGAGTTCCCAATAGCGCCAAATGGTGTGATCACGCTCAGGTAGCGCTGTTTGCCAAAGGGCGGCAGTCTCTTCTAGATTATAGAGGGGGTCTAGCCACTCACCGCCACACTTGGGGCAAGCGCCTATAAGTTTGGTGTATTCGGCTTTGAAGGAGCAATGAGCACACTGATAAAAAAATTTTTTCACGAGCTACTCTTTACTGTAAGATTTCTGATCGGGATCGTTTCTTTTCTTCCTGGCGAAGTCGGGCAAGAGCTTGGCTGACATCTTCCAGCAGTTCATTTTCGGTAAAAATACTTTTTTCTAGTAGCACTTCAACTTGGTCGGTAAGTTTATCTCGTTGTTCGGGGGTCACCTGTTCACCACTGACAATAATGATTGGGATCGAGCGGGTATTTTCGTTAGCTTTAAGTTCTTCAATCATTGTAAAGCCATCCATCTCGGGCATATTAAGGTCCAAAATGATCAAGTCCGGTTTTTTGCGTTTTATCAGCTCCAAACCCTCTTTACCATTATATGCTTCACTGATACTGTAGTTACCTTGAGCTTCCAACATACGGCGGGTGAGCAGAATATCATCGGCTTTATCATCGACAATTAACACATTGATCTCCCCCGATTGTTTTTGGTCGATATAGCTGAGGGCTTCGATTAATTCATCTTCAACAATGGGTTTGATGAGATAGTTGGTTGCCCCCAGCGAAAAGCCACGATTTTTGTCACTGGCAATACTGCAGACCAGAATCGGAATATCTTTAGTGGTCGCGTTTTCTTTGAGTTCTTTGAGTACATTCCAGCCGTCCTTGTCGGGCAAAATGACATCTAATAGAACGGCAAACGGTGAAAGCTCAACTATCTGCGTAACCACATTACGATTATGGTCTAATCCTAAAACGTGATAGTGCTGCTTTTCTAAGAACCGCTTATACAAGGCAATAACGCCTGGATCATCATCAATGACGGCCACCAACTTTTCCGTAGGCTGCTCGTCCTCCCTGGTTAATGATGCGATGTTATCGGGAGCAGGTAATTCAGCTTTGATCGGTTTGATCGGAATGTAGAAACTAAATGTCGAACCTTTCCCGGGGATGCTGTTCACCCAAATTTTGCCCTTATGCATTTCTACAAAGTGGCGGCTAATAGGCAGCCCTAACCCAGTGCCCCCAGCTTTGCGGGTAGTACTGGCGTCAACCTGCGTAAATTCCTCAAAGATAGTCGATAATTTTGCCGGCGGTATCCCGATGCCAGTGTCAGTCACGCTAAAAATGACCCGATCATCCTCAATCGTTACTCTGGTTATGACTGTCCCTTCCTCGGTGAATTTGCAGGCATTTGAAACCAGATTAAGCACAACCTGCCGAATTCGCGTTGGATCGGCCCAAATGAGAGGTAGATTTTCGGGAACTTCTTGTCTTAGGGTGACCGGTTTATCTTTGATCAGGGCCAAGGCTGTAGACATAACGGTCTTAATAATCGGCTCGATTTCAGTCTGCTCGAAATTGAGTTCCATTTTGCCGGCCTCAATTTTAGACAGATCAAGAATATTGTTGATGAGACCCAACAGATGCTGGCCGCTGTTATGAATCGAGGTCAGGTCGGTTTTTTGAAGTTCAGTCAGCGGGCCGTCAATCCCTTTGAGGATGACGCGGGAGAACCCAATAATCGAGTTGAGAGGTGTCCGTAATTCATGGCTCATATTAGCCAAAAACTGGGTTTTTAATTTGTCGATCTCTTTGAGCCGTTCGGCTGTTTTCTGTTGTTCTTGGAAAGCCCTGGCATTCTCAATGGCAACGGCCAGTTGAGCCGCCAAAACACCCAGCGTCGAACTTTCCTCCTCAGAAAAGGCCTGTGGTAATGTGCTTTGCACATCGAGCACCCCGACCAGCCTATCGCCAACTTGGAGTGGAATAGCCAATTCGGCTTGGGTTTCCGACAGAAGCTCATTACGCTGGTACGCTACCATTTTTTTACTGTCGAAATCGGTACTGCGGGTAACAATGGGTTTGCGCTGGTCCGTCACCTGCCCGATCACACTCTGGCTGCCGATAGCTACTTTGTAATTCATTTCCAGCAGCCGTCGGCCGGCTTCGCCGGTACTTTTGTGCAGCACGGCATATTGCTCGGCCTCATCCACCAGGAAAATTTGAACGTGATAGAAGCCAAATCGCTCTTTAATTAGTTCCACGGCCTGGTTGACCATACTAGATGGATCGAGAATGGATGTGGCTACCCGGCCCACATCCGCGCTGGTTTGGAGTAAAATCGCCCGCCGTTTGGTTTCTTCGATCAGGCGGTGGTTTTGCAGCGCAATCGATAACTGATCGGCCATAGCCATCGCTAGATTGATCTCGCTTTCGGTGAAGATATGGCGTTTGCCCACCGAGTCGGCTCCGATTGCCCCGGCAACTTGATCATTAATGACAATCGGCACCAGTAGTAGAGATATAATCCCACGTGGAATGTTAATCTCTCGTACTGTCGCTACCAGCGGGTCGGTCGCTACATCTTCAATCGCAATTGGCTGCTTTGTTTCGATAAGGCGTTGGTAGGAAGGGTTATCTTTAATGGGAATACGGAGCCGGGGTTTCATAACCGGTTTCCCATTTTCAAATAGGGCATGAAGTTTACCGTATTCAAAATCTTCTTCGAATAATAGAATACCCCCCTGTTTTAACCCCAATGTGGTCAGCATTTTGCTGAGAACTGTATTGAACATCTCCCGTTCATCTTCGGTGGTGACCAAAAGCCGGCCTACCTGGTAAAGCGCTTCTGCTTCTTCGCGGGCAACTTGAGTTTGTTCAAATAAGCGAGCCGACTCGATAGCCTGGGCTGCCTGGCTGGTGACAGCTTCAATGATTTTTAGCGTATCATCTTCCCAAATAGCATCGAGCGTACTTTTAGGTAATTCGAAATCGATCGTGCCGAGTACAGCCTGCCCCTTAAGTGTTAACGGTGCAACCAATGTCGATGTTTTTTCCGGCAGGGGCCGGGTCCACTTAGACGAGTCCTGATTATTTTTACCGTTGGCCGGCCGCTGGCTAGAACTGTCCGATTGGCTGTCTGTTTCGGTTGAACGGGTTGCCGGAATGATAATGGGTTTCTTTTCGACAAAAGCTTGGGTAACACCGGGCAAAATTTCCTGATCCTTTTCAATTGTAATGCCCCTATCGGTCACACGGTAATTAGTTGTCGCTCGCTGCTCCCGGATGTAGGTAGTCCACTGATTTTCGATATAATGCCGGTGCATTTTGTTAACTTCTTCCAGCGCTTGGTTGAGTTCTTGGACCGCTTGAGCCGCTCGAATGGCGTTGGATAACTGGTTTGCCATCGATTGGAGGATGGTGATATCGCTTTGATCAAAGGCGTTGCGTTTGGTGCTTTGGACATCGAGTGCGCCAATGATACGACCTTGGGCAATAAGCGGCAGCGCCATTTCCGAGCGAGTGTTGGGTACAAGCGGATTGTTGAAATGGACCGCATTACTACCCACATCCAACGCGATACAAGGTTCGCCGGTGGCCGTAGCTGTACCCACAATACTTTTACCCCCCACTTCCAGTTTATGCTTCATGACCAGCATCTTCTGACCAATTTCACCGGTCGATGCTTTGACCACCGCATGCTTGTCATATTCATCAGTTAGGAAGATTGAAACATGGTAAAAATCGAAGCGCTGTTTGATCAAATCGACGGCTTCAAACAAGAGTGCTTCCAGGTCCAGATTAGCGGTGGCTGCTTGAGATACTTCAGCCGCCGTTTGCAGTTGGTGAGCCCGGTGCTGTGTTTCGTCAAGTAGCCGTCTATTTTCCAATGCCCCTGAGGTTTCGCGGGCGATGCTTTCGTACAGCCGGATCATATCAGAAGCAAAAGGCAGATCGACGTGATTACTGATTAAAATGAAGCCTTCAACACTTTTGTTTAACCAAATAGGGACAGCTACCATCGTTTTTATGTGCATAACGGTTAGTAACTGTTTAAGCATGGGCGAGAAGCGCTCATCCTTAGTGATGTCGTTGGAAAAAACGGTTTGGCCAGTTTTGAGCAGGGGTTCCAAGCCCAGTTCAGAGGTGGACAGATGAGAGCCAACGGGAATACTCGGCCATTCTTGGCGAGGGTTATCCCATAAGGCAACCAATTCCAAATCGATGCTGTCTTCAATAGGCTCATACATAAAGATCGACACGCCGCGATCCGGCTCGGTGGCCGCAATAGCTGACACGGCCATCTCATACATAGCGCCAATTGTTTCGGCTTTCAGGAGCTGCTGAACCAATGAGGAAAGAATTTCAGAGTTATAGAGGTTTTGTTGGGTTTCGGCCACCAGTTGTAAATTTTGAATCACCACGGCCGCTTGACCGGCCAGGCTGGTAATTTGGTTAATGATATTGGAATTGAGTTCGTATCGATTACTTTTACTCCCAAACAGAAATACGCCCAACCAATTGCGGCCAACAGCCAGCGGGACAGCTAAAATAGCGTGAACACCGGTAGAGAGGACTTGGAGACTGGCTTGGCTGGCCGCATCCAAATTATCCAAATTAATTTCAAGCGGCGCGTCATAACGTAGATCCTGAATAAAGGTGAACTTATCGGGGGACAGATGGATACTGGTGCTCAAAATTTCCGGATTTTTCTGGCTCCATTTAGCGATAATTTTGAATCCTTTGGGTTGACCGGTTTCATCCATTCCAGCGACTAAGGCCATGCACATGCAATTTGTATTCGTTGTATCGGCGAAGCTGTCCACCATAATATTTAACAAATCTTCAGGGAATTGGGCCGTATTAAAGCGACGGCTGGCCTTATAGAGCAACTCCGTCTCTTTAAGGACTTGGTTGGTTTGCTCCAGAAGCCAAACATTCTCTAAGGTTGCGGCAGTTTGGATAGCCAGCGAGTCAAATGTGGCTAATTGTTCTTCGGTAAAACCGTTGGTTTGGGGGTGTAAAAAGGTCAGTACCCCGTGTAAGATGCTGCGTTGAGAGTAAAAAGGCACGCAAGTAACGGTATTGACGACCGGCATCCCGGCAATTTCATCCAGCAGCCAGGGCTGCTGATCTGAGCGGGTTAGGGTGATGCGTTCGCCTCGATCCAGAGCCAGTGCTTCAGGTCCTTCAAGTAAGGCCAGGCGAACCAGATCGACCAGCGGGACATTTTGCCGTTCTGCGATGGATGTAGCCACCGACAAAAACGCACCGCCGTCAGTAATAAATATTTCGGCATGGCTGGCCCCCATCCGTTCTGTGAACTCCAGAATGATTTGCTGAACCGTCTCTACAGAGGTAGTACTGCTCAATCGCTGTCCTAGTTGGTATAAAAGTGCTGCCCGGTCACGTTCGTTTTTGGTTGTTTCCAACAGCCGGTGGTTTTCAAGCGCGATAATGGCTTGATCAGCCAGCGTCTGATAGATCAGCTTCTCTTGCTCGGTGTAGTGGTGAGGCTGGCGCGTATAAATTGAGAGTACACCTTTATATTCTGTACCTAAAAACATGGGCGCGGAGAATAAAGTAATCGTTTGTAACTCGTTCAGGGCAAACTGCCGGAACTCTTCGTCCATGCGCTCATCTTGCTCCGGCTGTCGTAAATCTTGAGAAATAAGCGGCGTAAAGGGAGGGTGGGCAAATGACTGGACCAGTTTATAATCACTGGCCGAAAAATTAGTCCCTACCGGGATATTTCGGGATGGGTCTCTATCCCAAGTGGAGACAATCGTGACCGACTCGGGCTGGCCTTCTTTGAATTTATCGAGCAGGGAGAGACTTACCCGATCAACACCGAATATTTTGACATTATCTAGAACGATATTAAAAATATCATCAATGCTGACGCTTTCGACCAGCGAACTGCTTATTCTAAAGAGTTGTTGCGTACTGGCTAAAGCCTCCTGGGTTTGCCGGAATAGTTGAGCGTTATCAAGTGATAGGGCCATTTGGGTAATGAAGGCTTTGAGCAACCTTAGGTGGGCATCTTCTATAGATGTATCGGGGTTCTTGAAACCGGCTTCCACCAGCCCTATATTCTCCTGGCGTAGAACAATGGGGGTGAAAACTCGCACCCAGTTAGCATGGCCCTCAGCTTCATACATAGTGCGATCATACCGTTCATCCCAGCCGGTAATTACTTCTGTTTTACCGGTTTTGATGATATCGGCCATGATGTCTTTGTCATCTAGCGCACGGTCAGATTGCTTAATGTTGTTATCAGAAATACCTACCCCACTTATCGCTTTGATACGCTGTTGCCCTGAATCGACCATAGACAGCATAATGTAATCAAAGCCTATTTCTCGCATACAGGTTTCAAAGAAAAGACTGAAAATTTCATTTAGGTTCAGCGTCCCGGATAACGATTGACCGAGGCGCTGGAGGGCTATAGTCTCCCGCAGTCGCGTCTCCGCCTCACGGCGAGCCTGGGCAGCCCGCTCAAAGAGGTGGGCATTGGTAATAGCATTGGCCAATTGATCGGCCATGGTCTGGAGCAGCGTGATATCTTCGGCGGAGAAAGCGCCACGCTCGGTGCTTTGGACGGTCAACGCCCCCATCACTTCTTCACGGCTAATAAGGGGCAGGGCCATCTCCGAACGGGTATCAGGCAAGACCGGGTTTTTGAACCGAACGGCGTCCTGGCCTACATCCAAAGCAATGCGAGCTTGGCGGTGGTAAATACTCCAGCCGATCATCGATTCTTCCCCGACTTTAAGTTTGTGATTTTGCCGCAGTTGAATGCGGCCGGCCTCACCTGTTCCCGCCTGCAGGACAGCCCACTGTCCGACTTCGTCAACTAAAAATAGCCCCACATAGTAGAATCCAAACTGGTTTTGAATGAGATTGACCGAAGTTGTAATCAAGTCACCTACATCTAGAATTGAACTGGCGGCTCTAGAAACTTCGGCTGCCGTTTGCAAGCGATCTGACCGATATTGCGCTTCAGCCAGCAAGCGCCGGTTGTCCAGCCAGATTGCCAGTTGGTCGGCGATGACCTGGCCCAACTCGATATCACTGGGCGAAAAGTCTCGGTTTTCCAGCTGACTCCCCGCCGCGATAACTCCGATAGTTTGACTCCGCAATACAATCGGCAGATAGAGCATAGATTTAACCTGCATCATCTCCCGTAAGATGTCGTTGTCTCGAGTCAGCGGATGGGTAAACACGTTGCCAATCACTAAGGGTTTGGACTGTTCGACCAGATAGTGGAACAGGTCGCCACCCATAGAAACAGTCGGGTCTATCGAAGCCGGTTGTCCATTTATGTAGAGTGCTCGGATTTCATTTTGATCTTTGGCCCGGTTACGGAGGGCTAATTTACCGGATTTAACATTCAGCAAGCGCAGATACTCACCTAAGACGGTCTCAAATGTCGAGCCCTCATCAGAAGAGGTCGCCATGGCATCGCCAATGCGATAAAGTGACTCGGTTTTTTGCAGGGCCTGTAGCAGACCTTCTTCCGCTTTTTGTTGCTCAATAAGGGCGGCTTGGGTTTGGTCAAGCAGTTGGGCGTTATCTAACGCTCCGGCAATTTGGTTAGCAATGGTTTCGGCGAGTTTAACTTCATGCGGCTCAAATGTGCGGCCCGGTTTATCAAACGCCACGCCTAGCGTACCGATGACCTGACCGTGAGTGATCAAAGGCACAATTAATAAGCATTCAATTTGCAGCCGCTTTATCAAATTGTGAACCGCAGTAGTTTTGGGGTTGGTTGGCGCATCATCGATAACGATTGACTGGCCGGTTTCAATGACGTAGTTGGAGGAGTAGTTGTTTTTTAGCGGAATTAAGTCTCCATAGGCTTCAGTCTCTTGATTAATGGCGAAGTCAGAAACCACCTGAAGGTTTTGCTTATCGGCGGTTAACATGGCGATACCGCTGCGACAGGCGCCAAAGAGTTGGAGCATTTCTTGAGCAACGATCTTAAATCCGTCTTTTGGATGGGCGGCCGATGTAATCGCGGTGGCCACCCGGTTTATGGCCGCTAATTCAGCGTTACGTTGTAAAATTTGTTGCTCGGCCTGTTTACGCTTGGTGATATCAATGACTGTACCTTCAAAGTAAACCAAGTCGCCGTTGGCGTGGTAAACAGCGCGGGCATTTTCAGAAATCCAAATTACTGTTCCCTCTCGGCGGTAAACCTGAGATTCGAATTCTGAGATATGTCCTTTTTCTTTAACAATGTCGATGAATTCGTCACGGCGGATAGGATCCACATAAAGTTGATGCTTGATGTCGGTTAGATTTTTCATCAATGCTTGCGGTGATGGATAGCCATAGATGCGAGCCAGGGCCAGATTAGCGCTAATATAACGGCCATCTAAAGAAGTCTGAAAAATACCTTCAACGGCATTTTCATAAATGCTGCGGTATTTTTCTTCAGCCTGCTGTAAGGCGTGTTGGGCCTCTTTGCGCTCGGTAATGTCTTGGGTTACCCCAACGATCTCAGCCGGGCGACCATCCTCTAGCCGCTTTATCCGGCCAATCGTGTGGATGTGCCGGGTGTCGCCATTTTCGCGGAGCAAACGATGCTCGATTTCATAGCGGTCACTGGCCGATTCTAGGGTTTTCTGAATAGTCTTGAGCACCCGGTCTCGATCATCGGGATGGAGAAGCATTGTAAATAGATCAAAATCAATTTCAACCTGCGGGTGAATCCCAAAAATTTCGCGTGTCCGTCTGTTCCAGACCGCTTTATTGTTGGTTAAGTCCCAACTCCAGGTACCCAGTTTAGCAATTTGATGCGCTTCAGACAGCCGCTCTTGACTCTCTTGAAGTTCAGCCTTGATTCTGGAAGATAGAGTGATATCTTCCAGAATACCCAACAAGGTTTGGGGCGAACCGGCGCTGTCGTAAATGGGAACTTTAATGGTGTGGGCTAAAATTTCGCCGTGATTAGTGGTGATCTCCTCCTGCGGAATGTCCATCACCTCGCCCTCTTTCATTACGGCCTCATCAGTGAGGTGAATGTAATCGGCGTCGGCGGCATCGAAGAAATCATAATCATTTCTACCCAGGATCTTTTCACGTTCGATCTCAAAGATTTCCTCGATTTTTTTGTTCCAAACCGTGAAGCGGTAATCGGCTTGCACATCCTTGGCAAAGATACCCACCGGCAGCGCATCAATAATTCGGCTGAGCAGCTCCTTTTGATGAAGCAATTCCTGTTCCGTATGCCGGTGGGCGGTAATGTCACTGCCGATGCAGAGCACTTCTTTGAGCTGTCCTTGCTCATCCAGTATAGACTTGTTAGACCAGGCGACCCAAACTCGTTCTCCGGATCGGCGCAGGTTTTCATTTTCATGGCTAGAGTATTTATCGGGATCAGTCACGATGCGCCGGATTAGATCAGCACTCGCGGCAGGTACAATTGTTCCAACCGCATCTTGTCCAATAATTTCAGCCGCACTATACCCAAAAAACGTTTGGGCAAACTCATTGAGATAGGTGATCCGGCCTGCGGTATCCAACCGCAAAATAATAGTGTTGGCATGTTCCAGCAGCATCTGAGTCGTTATATCGTCAGGATTAGGCCATGAGACAGGGTTTGATATGTTCTGAAGGGTAGGGCTGTGTGAAAGGACCTCTAAATCTTGTAAGATATTTGACCACAGATCACTGCTGCTTAGCTCAGGGATCTGGGTGACAAGTTGGGCCAAATGAGTCTGGAGGCGAGTGAACGTTGGGTCAATCATAATTATTGACTTTCCTCATGGTTAACCGGTTTGGTAGGTGGTTTGGCGCGGGCGCCGTCACTACGATGGCTACGCTCGCTGTTTTTTAGTTTGATGTTGTTGGGCAAGGCCGGCTGAGGTGAACTGGTACCCAAATTGATCCCGGCTTGGCTAGCTCCCACAATTTTACTAAGTTCCAAAACGGTTGTTTTTAGAATATCTTCTACAGTCACAGCATTTTGAATCTTTTCGGTCACTTCGCGAATAATTTTTTCACGCTGCGCTGCTTTTTGAGCCGCTTCATAACGTTGGGCGCTCTCCAGTGCCAGCGCTGTCTGATCGATAAAAGTTCGCAGCAGCTTGAGTTGTTCGTCAGGAATCAAGCGTAGTCGTTTCTGTTTGAACCCCGCCTCAACCACACCGATGGCCCGCTGTCTCAAAGTAATCGGCATGAAAACGCGAGCTCCCCAGTTGATTTGATGGGCTGCCTCAAAAACAACACGATCAAGGCGATTATCCCAACCAAAGATTATTTCTGTTTTACTATTCCGAACGACGTGAGCTTGCATTGCGTCACTATCTAAACTGTAAACAGAGCGATTAATATGTTCATTGGTAATATTGTTACCGGCGACTGCCCTAATTTGCCGCCGGGCCTCATCCATAAGCGAGATCATCACGTAATCAAAATCGAGCAGTTGGGTGCAGCTTTGGAAGAAGGCATAAGCCACATCATCGATCTTAAGGGTTCCGGACAGAGCCTGACTAAGCTGCTGCAAAGCTTGGGTTTCGCGTAGGCGACTTTCCGCTTCCATTTTGGCCTGTTCGACCCGTTCAAACAAGTGCGCGTTGGCGATAGCGTTGGCTAGCTGATCCGCCATTGTTTGCAGCAAGGTAATATCTTCCACCGAGAAAGCCCCACGCTCGACGCTCTGAACCGTTAAAGCGCCAATGACCTCATCACGGCTGATCAGCGGCAGCGCCATCTCTGAGTGCGTGTCCGGCAAATCCGGGTTTTGGAAGTGGATGGCTTCCTCACCTACATCCAGAGCAATCCGCGCTTTACCGTGATAAACACTCCAGCCGATCATCGATTCACCGCCGATTTTTAGCCGGTGATTTTTCGCTAGCTGAATCTCGCCGGCTTTACCGGTTCCGGCGTGCAGTACGGCCCATTCTTTAGCTTCATCAACCAGGAAAAGCCCAACATAGTAAAAATTAAATTGATCGCGGATCAAGTTCACCGAGGTATTAATCAAGTCATCGATATCAAGAATCTGGCTGGCTGCGCGGGAAATCTCAGCCGCGGTTTGCAAACGATCTGAGCGGTACTGGGCTTCGGTCAGTAGGCGACGGTTTTCCAGCCAGATGGTTAATTGGTCGGCAATAGCTTCGCCGGTGTCGATATCGCTGGGATCAAAGGCGTAGGTTTCATCAATAACATCAACCACTACACTGCCCATAAGCTGCTGCCGGACGACCAGCGGGATAAACAGCATCGTCTTGATGTTGGTATGACCTCGTTCGATAAGCGTTGAACCGATCAGCGAATGGTTTTTGGCATCTTCTAAAATTAGGGGCTTCGGGTTGCCTTTAAGATATTGAAAAACTTTGTCTTCCTCTACAGGGATAATCAGGTTAGGGGTGATAACGCGGCCGTTGACGACCCGAGCCTGAGCTTTATTACTATTGGTCGCCTTATCAAACAGCATAATACTCCCTTGTTTTTGTCCCAGTAGCGTTAAATACTCAATCAACACTGCTTCAAATGTCGAGCCGATCTCGGTGGATGTGGCCAGGTTGTCGCTAATGCGATAGAGTGTACGGGTCCGATCGAGGGTCTGTCGTGTTTCCTCGATTAGCCGATCACGCTCAACCTCTCGCTGTCGCATTTGCGTGATATCATGGATAATTCCGACTAAATATTTCGGCTTATCATTATTCTCCGTTAGGGTTAGCGGGATTGTTCGAGTGTAAAATACATGCTGCTGGTTATGGGCATCGGTTCTTGTTTCTTCAACTTCTTGGATTTCATCGGTTTCAAACAAAGTGTTTTCAATGGCCCAGGATGTATTGGCCTCTGCCTCAGGCAAAAAATCGTAATCATTGAGACCGATAACCTGTTCTACAGTATGATTCAAAAGTCCTTGAGCAAAAGCCGTATTAGCGGCAATCAAACGGTGGTCTCTGTCTTTGATAAAGATGGGATCAGGAATTTGATCGATCACGGCGGTCATAAAGGCTTGGCTCTCACGGACCCGGGTAAATAGTCGGGCATTTTCTATACTATTGGCCGCTTGAAGCGCAATCGACTCGAGCAGCGATATTTCGGTCTGCCTAAAACGCCGCTTAGGCGTATGATCATAGACTTCTAATAGTCCGATGACCTCATTACGGAGCAGAATTGGCACCATAGCCAAAGCTGTCCCGTTATGGGTGTTAAGGTAATTCATTTCCCAACTATCATCCGCTTGCGCATCAATATACATCGTTAGCGGCCGTTTTGTAACGCGCATCTTCTCCCAACTGGTAAAGTCAGAGATTTTATGGTAGCTGCCTTCATCAACTCGAAATGGTGATGTCTCTTCAACGTAGTCGCTGATAATGTAAATGGTGTCATTTTCCTCAAGAAGGCTAACTACACACTCCGCCACCTTTAAAAATTGGGCGGTTTTGGTCGTTAAAATGGTAGTGGCTTCATATATATCAAGGGTGCCCCCCAGTTGGGTGCCAATCTCATAAAGATGTTGCTGCTCCGACAGACGCTGCTGAATCTGTTCAAATAGACGGGAATTTGAGATGGCGGCCGTGATCTGGTTGGCCATAATCTGGAGTGTTTCTACATCCTCGTCAGAGAAAGCATTCGGTTCATGACTTTGAACATCCAAGGCCCCGATGACGATCCCCCGTAGAATTAAGGGTAAAGCCATTTCAGACCGGGTGTTGGGCAGTAGAGGATTTTCGAAATGAACCGCGTCTGCGCCCACATCCAGCGCAATTCGAGGCTCGGCATGGTGAGTGCAGTAACCGACAATAGAGTTGCCGCCAACATCCAACCGGTGAGGGCGCTCAACCATAATGCGGCCGACTTCACCAGTTGAGGCCCGGACCACGGCCCATTCTCTAGCTTCATCCAATAAAAAAATAGAAACGTGATAAAAACCAAATCGATCACGAATGAGATCAACCGTTTGACTTAGAACTTCATCGAGTTCGGTTAGGCCGGTAACAGCCTCGCCCACCGTGGCTACGGCTCTAAGCCGGTCGGCTCGCAGTTCGGTTTGCTCCAATAAGCGGCGATTTTGGATGGTGATGGCAATTTGGTCGGCCATGGCTCGGGCTAAATCCACCTCGCGCTGGCTGAACTCACGCTGGTTTTTAACGGCATCGGCCCCGATCCAGCCAATCGTCTCACCGCGAATGATCATCGGCGCTTGCAAGATCGATTTGATGGGCCGATTTTTATTAAAGGTAACAAACTGAACCACCCGATCGTCGCTTGCAACATCTAAGCTGATGAAGGGCTGCCCAGCCAACAAAACCGCCTGGTAGGGGACGGTTTCATCGATGTTAAATTTAAGCTTTTCGATATTTTGTAACGATCCATTTTCAAGATAAGCCATTAGTTTACCGGTTTTGCGATCGGGTGAAACCAGGGTTACTCCACCCTGATCCAAACCCAAACTATAAACAAATTCGACCAGTGATTTTTCCAGAATCTCTTGCAGATCGGCTGCGCCGGCTAATACCCGACCGGCCCGGTAAAGGGTTTGAGTTTCGGCTAAGGCCTCTTGGGTTCGCTGCTTGTAACGCGCATTCTCAATGGCAATGGTCGTCTGATTACAAAGAGCCCGATACAGAGCCAGTTCCCGTTCACTAAAGGCGTGATAATATTGGTATTCGACTGAAAGTAGGCCAATAACGGTGCTGCGGGTGACTAAGGGATTAATTACCGCGCTTTGTGTTTTGAAGTCGATAAAGAGTTCTTTTTCGCGTTTGGTAAGTTGCCTATTGCTGCTGATACTTTCCATAACAAGCGTTTCTTGACTCTTAATCAGGTTATGTAAAACCGGATAGTTCGCAATTCTGAAACGCTCGAATTGATAGGGTTGTTGGTGGTCGCTGCTGTCGTCGTTAGTAAAAACAACTTGGGCGTAAATGGGTAGGCTGTCTTTACCCAGTTCCTCACAAGTATATAAGACGCAGCGGTTCGCTCCGGCGGACATTGCCGCGTGGACCAGGGCATCGTAAATATTATTTAAGCTGTCGGCCTTGGCCAGTTGGCGGCTGATATCCAGCATAAGATGGGTTTCATGCAGGCTGCTTTTAATGGCTCTAATATCAGTGGCTTTTTCTAAAGCAATTGTAATTTGAGTGGCAATCTCTTCTAGCAGCGAGGTATGGTATTCGGTAAAAAAATGAGGTGTGTGATGGCCAAAAATGATGGCTCCCGGCCAATCCGGATCAACCACCAGCGGCACACAAATGAGCGATCTCAATTGAGCATCGAGAAACTCAAGCACATCCGGATAATTTTGCTGTACATCTGGAATAAGAAGGATTTTATTATTATCCAGGGCATGGGGGATCGGTCCATCACTAACCGCGTGGAGTAACAGCTTTTCTTGCTGCTCGATGTCTAAGTTATTTCTAGCCGGATCTGAACTTTTGAAATGGAGCTGCCCGGCGTCGGTAATAAGGTAAACTTCACCCAAGGTGGCTCCCAGCCGTTCGGTGAGATTGACCACAATGGTGATTATCGCATCAATATCAAGATTGGCGATATTCAGCGCCGTGTTAATCTCGAAGAGGAAATTGGCTCTATCCCTTTCAACAACGGTTTGTTGCAGATGATGATTGGCCTGGTCTAAAGCCTGAGACAATTCGGCTATTTGGGATTTCAATTGACCAATCAAATCTTGATTGTTTGTACTCATAGTTTCTAAATCCAAGATGTTTGGGATACATATTGATTGTTAATGGACTTATGCCGGCTGAGCTACCCGTAGTTGAACTGTCATCGAGCCAGGAAAACTATGCTCTAGGTTTGAAACCCCAAATCCCAAACCGACTCTCCCTTTAAAATTTTAATGATCTGATCCGGAAATCGATCCGGATCGATGGGTTTGCCCAAGAACCCGTCAAAGCCTGAGTCTTTGGCCTTTTCCATTGAAGATGGGTTGGCGTCGGCCGTAACGGCTACAACTCGGGTTTTGGCAAACCGGGTATCGTTGCGCAGTTTCGCCAGGGCGTCGTAGCCATCTTCATAAGGGAGATGCAAATCCATTAAAACCAAGTCAACCCGAGGCATGGTGTCGGCAAATTCTAGAACCTGCCAGCCGGAAGCTTTCCACTCGTAGCGGCGGACGCCTATAAAAGCCAAAAGCCGAGCAATTAAGACCAAGTTTTGCAGGTTATCTTCAACAACCAGAACGTAAGCATCTTTTGGATCAATCGGCATGTTTTTAGCTGAGTTTTCTGCTATTACTGTGTGTGTCATTGGTTTTGCCTCGTAAAAAGTTTTCTACTTGGGTGGGTAACTCATCAATATCTATCGGTTTGCTAATAAATCCATCGCAACCTGCCTGAATGACATGCTCACGATCTTTTTTCATTACATTAGCCGTCATGGCAATAATCGGGATGTGGGCGGTTAATTTATCCTTTTTTAAGGTATCGGTAATTTCGTAGCCATCAATATCGGGTAAATTGATATCGGTAATAATAATATCCGGCCGGTTATCAAAGGCTTTAGCCAGCCCTTCTCGACCGGTATCAGCCGAGATGACCTCATAGCCCTCGATCTCCAAGACTCTTTTAACAAGGGTCATACTGTCGGAATTGTCTTCAATATAAAGAATCTTGGCTTTGCTCATCAGAGGATCTCCTTGGTGATGAAAAGATTAGCTGTTGTTGTGGCCTATCGGGTTAGTAACGTCGTTTGACACCGTTGTGATCAGGATGTTACTCACTATCTCTCGTAATTGAGCGGTTGGGAAAGGTTTGGTGAGGTAGCCATCAACTTCAAGTGAACTGGCCTCGTCTTTCACTTCTTGTGAGCCAAAAGCGGTCATAATGACAATGTGGATATCCGGCTGCATCGACCGGGCGACTTCGGCCAGAGTAAAGCCGCTAATGCCCGGCATATTTAAATCGGTAATCAAGAGATCGTAACGATGATAGGTTAATTTTTTGAGGGCGTCTTCTCCTGAAGAAGCCACATCGACAAAAAAGTTATCTTCAACTTCCTGTAGATCTTTTTTTAAGAAGAAGATAAGGGTGGCTTCATCATCAACAACCAGAATACGTTTGACCCTGCCTGACTGACTTAGCATAGGATCGGCTCCTTTTCCCTGCCTGAACTTGCCTGTGCTATTCAATATAACACAAAATAACAGGGTTGCCGGTTACAGGATGGTTACAGTTCTGGTGAAGGATTAAGGCTGGCTAGAGCGCAGTAGATAACGCCCGCCGGCCACTGTAATCAAGTATTGCGGGTTAGCTGGATCGAACTCCAATTTATGGCGCAGCCGATGAACATGGACTCTGGCTATGGCGCGGGCATCGGCCTCTGTTGCTTCGTAGCCCCGGACAATCTTAACTAAGGTAATGGAGTCGATGGCCGTATCCGGTTGAGCCATTAATGTGGTTAGAATATCGAATTCGGTGGGGGTTAGATTGATCATTTCGCCTTCGCGTGTCACTTGGCGAGAGGCCTTATTAACGCTTAACCCGCGTATTTCCATAATATCCGGGCCATTGCTCTGAGCCTCCGGCGAGGCCGGCTGCCGGGCGATAGCATCGGCCACACTGGTCAACAGTTCGGCGGTGTTACATGGTTTGATCAGATAATCATGCGCGCCTTGGCGCAGTGCTTCCACCGCCGAGTTGACCGTTGCATATCCGGTTAGAATAATCACACTGGTCTGAGGTTCGTGATGGCGCAGGTGGCGCATGACCTCTAAGCCGTCCATATCCGTCAATCTCAAATCAACCAGGGCGACATCAAACCGATCTCTGGCAATTAAGCTCATCGCCTCCTGGCCGTCGGCGGCTTCGCTAACCTGATAACCGTTAGCCTGGAGGTGCAGCCGTAAAAAATGCCGGAGCGTATTTTCATCATCGACCACAAGAATTTTATGCGTCACGGTCCACCTTAGTGATTGGTAAGTTTATGATAAACTGCGTACCGTGCCCAGATCGGGTCTCAATGGTGATGGCACCGTTGTGGGCTTCGATAATTTGGCGGGCTATACTCAACCCTAAGCCAGTTCCCTTAGTTTTTGTAGTAAAAAACGGTTCGAATATGCGAGTTTGAATATCAGCCGGGATGCCCGGTCCAGAGTCAGAGATGGTGATGGAAATATGCCGGCCGGACGGATCGAGCCCCCCCTCAATACTCATTGGACCACCGCCGGACATAGCCTGAATGGCATTCAAGATGAGATTATTGAAGACTTGCTCTAAGCGTTGACTGTCAACCTCAATCACCGGTAAGTGATGATCACAGTCGCAGCGAATCTCGATGGCTTTAGCTGCGGCTTGGCGTTGGTATCGTTGAATGACCTTGTCGATGATCGCCGGTAGGGATGCGGCTGAGAAATTGAGCTGCAAGGGTCGGGCCACAAAGAGAATATCCTCTAAAATGCGATTTACTCGACTGATCTCGCCCTGAATTAAAGCCGCGCCTTCAGCTTCGGCCGACTCCGCAGGTAAATTCCGGGTCAGGTAATCGACGCCGGCCGCGATACCGGCAATGGGGTTGCGAATCTCATGGGCCACGACCGCCGACATTTCGCCCAGAGCGGCCAGCCGGTCCAGACGACGGCGCTCCGCTTCCAGCGCTTTAATCTCGCTCAAATCTTCAATAACCGCCACTACCCCGGTGGTAGCTTGCTGATCATCGGCCAGCAGCGGCGCGGTGCTGATGGAAATGGGCAGATGACGTTCATCTTGATGTTGGATGGTGATCTCTTGGCGCGGTTGAGCCGAACCGCTTTGCTGCGTGGCCTTGAAGATATTCATTAGACGATCAGCTTGATCCATCGAGGCCGGCAGCGGCTGGTGTAATATTTTGTCGGCTGAATAACCGAGCATGGCTGCCGCCGCCGGATTGAAAACCGTTACCCGGTTTTGGGCGTCAACTGCAATCAAACCGTTGGTTAAATTTTGGATAATACTTTCATTAAAAGCACGCAGGGTTTCTGTTTGCTGGAAAAGCTGAACGTTTTCAATAATCATGGTGAGCTGGCCGGCCAGGACCGATAACAAATCTAAACTAATTTGGCCGAATGGTCCGCTGCGGTTGTCACCCCCGGTTTCAGCCGTCATAATACCGGCAACCTCGCCTTTGACCATCAACGGCAGTACCGCGCCGATAATGTTGGGCTGCCCGGCGTACTGTTCCAGCAGCGAACCGGTAGCGGTGATCCAAACCGGTCGGGCCGATTGCAGCACTCGTTCAATGGCTTGAGGCGGCAGCTGCGAGACCTCGACCCCTTGGGATACAACCGCCGCTTCACTAAGATGTTTTACCGGCCGGGACCCATTTTGATACGACGCCGGCATACAGCGTAGCCATGACATTCGTTGGGCGCCAATGGCTTTGGTAGAGATATCGAGCACGCGCCGGGCCAGGGAAATTTCGCCGCCGGATACTTGTAACATTTGATTGATCTCTAACAACGGCAGCAGCGTTTGCAGCCGCAGACTATCTCGCAGCAAAGCCCGCCGCCGTAGATTTTCTTTGATCGTGCCAATTAAATCTTCTGGCTCAAACGGCTTCATTAAAAAACCTTGTGCTCCCAGACTGATCGCCTCGATGGCATCTTCCATCGTGCCGTAGCCAGTTATTAACACGACCGTTAGGTGAGGATCGATTTCTTTGGCGATTTTGAGTAACTTTAGCCCGTCGATTTTTGGCATCTTAATATCGGTCAGCAGCAGATCAAAGGTTTCCTGGCGCAGCAAATCCGGCACCTGGCTGCTCTCCGTGCGGCCGGACACGTCAAACCCTTCCCGTTCGAGAATGCGGGTACAAGATCGCACCACACCTTTTTCATCATCGACTACTAAAATTCTCTCATTAACCATGAGGCGATATCCTTTATTAACTGGATTAACAGCCTGCCGATCTACATGCGGCCTCATTTGAGCAAAACTTTTATTTCAACCGGTTTGGTTAAAATACTGTCACTGTTGGGGGCGCCGCCGGGGGCCTGAGTAACAGGCAGCGTAAGCATAAAGGTTGTGCCTTGCTGAAGCATACTGGCCACTTCGATTGTGCCGCCGTGTTTTTCGATAATTTTGTAACTGATGGATAATCCTAAGCCTGTGCCTTCGCCCACTTCCTTAGTGGTAAAGAAGGGATCAAAAATTTTGTCGAGATGGTCCGGATGAATGCCCGCGCCTGTATCGCTGATAGTGCAGACAATCGTTGGAGAATGATGAGACTGCGCTCCGTTTCCTAATTGATATTGGGTTGTCACCGTTAACACCGCCGGCTGATCGGTTTCGAGCATTGCCTGGACGGCGTTATTCAATAGATTGACCAGCACCTGTTTAATCTGGTTGGCGTCTAACCATATCTCCGGTAGGTCGGACAGGGATTTGCGCAGTTTGATCTTTTGGCTGAGGTTTTTGGTGTAGACCAGGAAAATGGCGTCGTCAATAAGTTGGTTGAAGTCGGTGGGCAGCAGTTTGGGCGGCTCGGCTCGGGCAAAGTCAAGCAGGTGACGCACAATATCTCGGGCCCGTCGGGCTTCCTCGTAAACCATTTGCAAATCTTCGGTGACTTCAGGCTGATCCGGCAACAGAGCGGGTAGGGTATCTTGCAAAACACCGGTCAAACCGATGATTGCGGTCAAGGGGTTGTTGATTTCGTGGGCGACGCCGGCTGCCAACTCACCGACCGCGGCCAGCTTGGCGCTCTGAACCAGTTGGTATTGCGTTTCGGCCAGGCGGTTGATCGTTTCGCGTTCTTTTTCATACAATTGGGCATTTTCAATGGCCGTCGCTGCCGGCGCAGCCAGAGCTTGCAGCAACGCTAAGTCCTCTTGATTAAACGTGCCGTGCTGTTTGTTCATCACTTCTATGGCGCCGATGGTGTGTCCCTTAGTGATGAGCGGCACGCATAAAATTGATTTGGTGGTAAAACCGCTTTGTTTATCGACCTCGGCAAAGAAGCGCCGGTCAACGCGTACATCCGGCACAATTACTGGTTTACCGTGGCTAACGACCCAGCCGGCAATTCCCTGACCGTAAGCCATCCTCAGCCCGATGGCGGCCGCTGAGCCTTCGCCGGACGCCGCTGCAAACCAGATCTCCTGGCCCGATTCATCGCGGAGGGCAACGGAGGCCGCAGCCACTTCCATCAGCCGGGTGGTTTGATCGGTGATTAGGGTCAACGTTTCCTTTAAATTGAGGGTAGAGGTTACAGCCTGCCCAATTTCGTTCAACGATTTTAGCTCTTGAACACGCTGATTGATTTCGTCATAAAGACGGGCATTTTCGATGGCAATCGCCAGTTGATCGGCCAGGGTCTTAAGCGCATCGACATGATATTTGTTAAACGCTTCGAGCTGGGCGCTTTGCAAATCTAACACACCAATGGTTTTGATCCCCAATGTGATCGGCACACACACCTGCGATCGGATCTCTTTATTGGCATCATCGGGCACGTAGCGGGTTTCTCGAGCCACATCGTTGGCTAGCACAGTTTGGTTGGTGGCGATGGCCCAGCCGATTAGCCCCTGCTTGAGTTCATGCGTAACGGTCAGCGGTGGCTGATCAGGCGCTCGATAGCGGGGTCGATCGAGGGCGTCTCTGGCTTTGAGTTCGACCAAGTTCGTTTTTTGGTTGTAAAGGTGAATCGCCACGCTGTAACAAGCCAAACTGCGCCGGATCGCTTGCACGACGGTTCTCAGCATGACATCCAGATTAAGGATTGAAGTAGCTGCCTGGCTGACCTGGTTAATCAGTGCCAACTGCATCGAGCGTTGCGTCTGGTTTTTGAACAGCATGGCGTTTTCAATGGCCAAACTAATTTGATTGGTGGCGGCTTGCAGCAAGGGAATATCCGCTTCACTAAAGCAAAGGGCATCGCGATGGCCGATCAGATAGGCCCCCTGCGCCTTAACCCGGCTAATATTGAACGGCATCACCGCAACGCAGTGTGCATGATCGGGCAGGTAGGGCGCCTTGAACCAGCGAGGATCGTTTTGGGTATCGAGGACAACTGCCGCTTGATGGTGCTGTAAGGTCCAGCCTTCCAGTCCGTCCTCAAGCAGCCGCCGGGCAAAACGTCGACCGGCCGGGCCGGTTAACTCTTCGCGGCCTGGTTGGGTGGAGCGGTAGTAGATAATCTCCTCATCCTCCAAAACCAGCAAGGCTGAAAATTGAGCTCCCAGGTAAGGGGTCAGGGCCAGAATCCGCTCGAATAAATCATTAATATTCAGGTGACCGCTCAGAAATTGGGTGATGCCAAATAGCAGCGCTAGATGCTGGCTGTTATAGGCGGCGATATCGAAATCCGGGGTGCGCGGCGGTAGATAGTCGGCCAGTCGAGCCACTAACGTTTGCGGGTCTTGCAGCGGACTCAGCAAAAAAACGTGGCGGACCTGCAGCCACGGCGGCAGCTGATCGCCCTCTTGAGCGCTTAAAACCAGAATAGTCGGTACTTTGATAAATTTGCTTGATTTAGGCTGCTGGGCTACCGAAACATCGAGCAGAAGAATATCGGTTTTAGAGAGATGGACTAAGGCTTCGTCAGCCTGATGAAACAGATGAGGTTGGTAACCTTGTTGTTTCAGAGCCTGGTATAACGGCTGCAAAAGTGGTTGATCGCCGTCAACCAGCGTAATGCGAGTGGGCTTGATAATGCCGTCTGAGGATGTCGGGTTGGGTCTTGAGTCTGTTTGCATTATTTTGCCTTTAATTTAAAGTGCTGTACCGGTCAACTTAAGGTTATACCAAGTATAGCACGGTTAGAGCCCATGGGCAACAGGATTTTCTAGCTATCGAATGGCTTACAGTGATGGCCGCGATCTTTTGGCGTAACTGGATAGATAAATTAACCAGCTTAGCCCCATCATCAGGCTAACACCGGCCATAACCAGGGCAATTTGGTGAGGCGAGAAAGCCAGCGTATCTTTGGCCCAGCCAGCCCATAAGGTTGAGGTCGAAGCAGCCAGGGTTGTCATCGCCAGGTCGAAGGCAAAAATCCGCCCCAGAAAATTATTGGGAACGCTCATTTGCAGTAACGATGAAGAGTAGACCCAGTTGATACCGGTACCGATGGTTCGGATGAAGGTTCCCATTAAGATAATGGTTAACAATGGCCCCCACCCCAGCAGCAGATAACCGGTGACCATTAACCCATAAGCTACTAAAATAGCCCGATACATTGGCCATAACTGTTCTTTGGTAAAACGTTGAGCCAAAATCGGCCCGAAACCGGTACCCAGGCCAATCACAAAATAGATCAGGCCCAGTGTTGCGGCCTTACTATCCCATAACGGAAAGACATTGGCAAATGAAACCTGGACAATATCGATACTGCCATAGGTAATGGCGCTGGAGGCTTTCAGCAAGGTCACTACCAGGATGGCCGGCCGCTGCCACAGATATTGCAGCCCATCGACAAATGTTTGCCAGCCCTTGTTGGTTGCGCCCCTCGACTCCGTCAGCTCCTCTTTCGGTGGAAAAACGATCCGGGTGATGAGGTAAGCTGAAATGAGATAGCTGGCGGCATCGATCATAAAGGCGCTGGTCGTGCCAAACAGAGTTGTGACCGCACCTCCGGCGGCGGCGCCCAACGCCAGCATGCTGCTCCATGTGGCTCCAGCCAGGGCGTTGGCAGTAATGAGGTCTTTCCGGCTAACCAGGCCGGGCAAAACCGCCGACCGTGTGGGTTCGAAAAAGGCGCCGATGCTAATCTGGAGGGTGGTCAATACATAAATCAGCCAGATATCCTCTTTGGAACGGATAAAGAGAAAGCCCAGCACCACCACGCAGCGCAGTAGATCACTGACAATCAAAATCTGGCGGCGATCAAACCGATCGGCCAGAACGCCGGCCGCCGGCCCAAGAATGAACGGCGGCAGTAGTCGGGCTAAAAACAAGCCGCTAAAGGCCAATCCAGATCCTGACAGCCCGGCCACCAAGGTAGCCGAGGCAATTAAATTAAACCAATCGCCCAGCAGACTGATAATCTGACTAAACCAGAGATAACGGAAATCCCGATTGGTACTGACCAGATCGATATATTTGTCGACGAGAGGGATGCTCATAAGTGTCAATTTTCTGGTTGAATGAACAGCTTGAGGTATAAGACCAAGATAGTATCAGGAAATTTTGAAAATTTCAAGATTCCGGCCATTGGGTGGGGCCGGATAAAAAGGGGAATAACCCTACTGTATATTGAGCTATTATATAGCATGTTATACTATATCTAGTATCTTTCCTTAAAAAAGAGTCGTTGAGGTTGCTTTTATAAATATTTGTGATAAGATAGTAATAGTAGTTTATGTTAACTTATCAAGCGAACATTCATCGTGTCGATAGATTATCACGTCCAGCAAAAAATATATCGGCTTGAGACGCTGCGGCGCTACCAGGCTTACTATGGACCCAATACGCCGTATCAGATTGTGGCCGAGATCAACCAGCTTGAGGCTGAACTGCGCCGCATGCTTGAGGCTGACTTGACCCGCCCGGCCCGCCCGGTTAACCACAGTGCCAAAGCTAAATCTAAGAGTAAGGTCAAAGCCGCTCCAAAATCACAGCGGTCCCCCCAGAAGAGTCTTAAAGCGAAGACGGTTAACAAAAAGACTCCGGTTGCTAAACCGAAAGCTAAGAAGGGGGGTTTTTTAGGTTTATCGCAGGCCACCATCGATTTGATCGCCACGATTGCCTTCATCGGTATGATTTTTTTGTTCGGCACGGTCATTTTTGCCGTATACACCCAGGTTAATCGGGGTGATCAAGAGGCGGCGCTGGCTCAGGTAGGATCGGTTCTTAATGTTCAACCAACGCTGCGGCCCACCTTCACCCCTACCCTCGACCCTAACAACCCCAACCCAGAGCCAGTGATAGAAGAGCCGCAAGCCGGTGTAGAGGTTGCGGTTATCGAAAATCCCGATCTGCCCAGCCCCCACAAAGTTCCTACCGAAATACCCACTCCGGTGCCGACTCTGACTCCCAGCCCAGCCCCGTTGCCGTCAGATACGCCGGCGCTGCTACCAACAGACACGGCCGTACCCCCTACTCCACCACCGCCGCCGACTCAAGCGGTGGTACAGTCTCAGAATCAGGTGCCAGTGCAAGTGGCTGCGGCGGCCCCGCCGACTGAGACTCCCGCCCCAACGGATACGCCGGCTCCCTCTTTCCGTTTTACGGTCAAAGAGCAGGGGAATCGGGCCTTTCAGCGGACAAATTATCAGGCCATTGTCATTTATGTGGCTATTGTTACGGCCAGTAACGTGCCTATCGGCGGGCTGAAAATTGTGGGCGATCACTCATCCGGGATTCATATCGAAAGCGCTCCTAGTGATTGGCATTGGAGCGCAACCAACTGCCTTGATTGTGATTATGTGAAATTTGGTAATGTCAAGTTCGAGCCGGGTACCTTTTCTGACGGGGTATGGAATATCTATGTGGCCGACAGCGCGGGTACCCCCCTTTCGCCGGTCGTTCCGTTGTCCTATTCCGCCGACCCGGAGCAGTGGGTATGGGATTTTATTATCTTTAGTGAGTCATAATTGACCCCGATATAGGTCTTGGTTTCATAAACTTAAAAAGCCGCACCTCGAACCGAGGGCGGCTTTATTGATTCAAGCTTGAGACCTCAAAACTACCCGGAATTGTTTTTCCAAGGCGGCGAAAGAGTTGACTAAGATGGATGATTTAGTTTCGTATTGAGGAAAGCGGATATGCAACTGTTCCAGGCAAGGAATTTCAAACCAATAATCATCCAATTCTAAACTATAAGCCAGCCCGGTTATAAGAGGATCGATTTCAGAATGGGTAAAGAGGCCAACGATGGGTAGGTTGGGTGCATTACGACGGAGGGTGGGGAGTAACCCCAGTAGATGTCCATACAGTCCGTCCAATTCGACTAGAAGCAGATCAATTCTCTGATCAGAGAGGCGCACACAGTCGATGAGGTCAGTAGTAACTTGGACCGTGACGCCTTCGACAGCCAGCTTTCGGGCGATGTGCTTTAAGGTGGTGGCATTGCTGCCGCATAAAAAGATAGTCAGAGATCTCATAGGTGGTGCTCCTGGTCAATCAAAAGCGGCTTGAACGCCGATGATGAATAAATATAGAAGTAAAGGTAAAAGGACAAGAAAACGGATGTAGAAGATAACTCCTTCGCTACGATAGCCGACAAAAACGGTAAAAAGCCATTCGGTTACCCCAATAATGAGCGATTGACGCACATTGCCAGTACCTCTATTCATACTGGACCTCCTCTCCAAAGGAAGAATAAAAGCCTATTTTTTTGTAAAATTCAACGAAAACGAGGGTAAAAGATAAAGATGAATATTTTTAGTATACGCGCATGACTGTTCTTTATGAAGCGTAAAATATGCGGGTTTATTATACGTAGCCAAGAATGAGCAGCGAACTGAATCACGTATAAACTACGTAGTTTGGTAGCAGTTATGAGTTATCAATTAGGGATCAGGTGCTGTGTCTATTCAACCAGGTTATGCTCTCGGGCGTAGCGCACCAATTCCACCCGTCCTTGCAGGTTCAATTTACCCATCAAATTGGCCCGGTGTCCTTCTACGGTGCGCACGCTGATAGTTAACTCTTCCGCCATTTGGCGATTGGTGCAGCCCTTAGCGATCAGGCGCAAGACATCCAGTTCGCGGGGGGTGAGATCTTCTACCGGTTGATCTAACATTTTTTTGACCGGTGGTTCAACGACTGAAGGTGCGCGGCCGGTGGTGGAAAAGTCTTTTAGGAAAGCTCGGGTCATCGTCGGGTGAATATACATATCGCCCCGGCGGACGGCGCGAATGGCGTCGATCAGTTCAGACTCGACCGCCCGTTTGACGATGTAGCCGGCGGCTCCGGCCCGAATGGCCTCTTGCAGCAGGCTTTCGTCCTCGTGGACAGTAATGATGAGCACTTTAGCGTCTGGAAGAATATCTTTCAATCGTTTGGTGGCTTCGATCCCATCCAGTTCGGGCATGCTAATGTCCAATAGGATCACCTCCGGCGACAATTCCCTGGCCAGTTTCAGGACAGTTGCGCCGTTCTCCGCCTCCCCGATCACATTGAGATCGGGTTCGTTGCTTAGTAAAGCCCGTAGGCCGGCTCTTAGTAAGCCTTGATCATCCGCTATTAGAATCTGAGTTGTCATAAGGAACCTCTACGTAAATTGTTGTGCCAGTACCAATTGTGCTTTCTACGGTTAAAGTACCGTTTAGCATTTCAGTCCGTTCTCTAATGCCTAAAATACCAAGGCGACCTCTCCGCTTAGCTTCCTCAGGGTCAAAGCCGACGCCATTGTCTTCTATAATCGTAATTACCTGACCGTCGCGCCGTTCGAGTAAAATGTCAAGGCGGGTTGCCTGGGCGTGCCGGGCAACATTCGTTAAAGCCTCTTGAACAATACGATAAAGATTAGTTTCGATCGATGAGGGCAGGCGTTGATCATCAAAGCCCACCGGTTCGAAATGAATAGGGATCTCATGCTGGCGGCCGAAATTTTCCAAATATTGACGCAGCGCCGCTACCAAGCCCAAATAATCCAAACTGGCTGGGCGCAAATTGATGGCCAGCCGGTGTAGATTTTCAGAAACATCGTTGGTAACTCGCCGCAGTTCGACGGACCGCTCGACGATGGCCTCCGGGCAATCTTTCTCTCCTTCCAGCAGCCGCAGCCCGACCATTAGCGAGGTGAGCGCTTGCCCGGCTTCATCGTGCAGTTCACGGGCAATGTTCCGCCGTTCCGTTTCTTGCACCTCAACCAGCCGCCGGGATAACGATTGCAGTTGGTTATGCCCGGTGCGAACCTGTTGAAACAACTGCGCGTTTTGAATAGCCACCGCCGCCTGATTGGCAAAAGCCTGAGCCAGATAAGCCTCAACCTGATCATAGGCATTAACGTGCCGGCTATTCAATGTTAAACAGCCGATAACCCTATTTTGGACAATTAACGGCACCCCCATCCACCCCCGGACCTTATCGGTGCTGTTCCAGGTTTGGAAGTGGCGATCGGTTTGGGCGTCGGCCAGAATAACCGGGTGGGCGGTTTTACGGATCTCCTGATAGATGGCGTTATCGGTGGAGTGGCGATGACCTACCCCTTGGGTCATGGCCGTTTGACCCCGCTCACCTACAATGTGCAGCCAATCGTCTTCTCGATGCAGAAAGACAAAGGCATGATCATATGGCACCACATGTTCCAGGTGAACTAAAATATCGTTGAGGACTTTATCGAGATCGAGGGTGGAGGTGAGAGTCGATGTCGCTTCCCGGAGAATTTCGGCCTGTTTGCGGGCCGAACGTTCCGCTTCAAACAGCCGGGCGTTTTCGATGGCAATCGAAGCCGGGGTGGCCAGCCAGGTTAGCAGCCGTAAATCTTCAACGGTAAAGGTCCCGTCGATTTTATTCATTACTTCGATAGCGCCGGTGGTTAGCGAGCCGCTCTGCAGCGGCACACAAATCACCGAGCGAGTCTTGAAGCCGGTTTGCTGATCAATTTTGCCGAAAAATCGAGGATCTTGGGACACATCGGGTACCAGGGCCGACTCACTCCGTTGAATGACCCAGCCCACAATCCCCTGACCAGCCGGCAGCCGTCTACCTTTGACAAAATCGGATAGGCCGCCGGAGGCGGCGTTGAACCACATATCGCCCCGGGTTTGATCGACCAATACCACCGAAGCGGCGGTGGCATTCAGCAGGCGGATGGTGTGATCGGTGATAATCGTCAGCGTTTCCTCGATTTTGAGGGTAGATGTAATCGCCTGGCTGATCATCGTCAATGTGGTCAATTCATCAACGCGCTGCTGAGTTTCTCGGTACAGCCGGGCGTTTTCCAGAGCAACCGCGGTTTGATCGGCCAGGGTTTGCAGCAACCGGCGATCATTTTCACTAAAATGATGGGGCGGCTGGCACTCCACATCGATTACCCCGATTGTTCGCTCGCGGACTTTCATCGAGGCTAAAAGCCACGAGGGATTGGGATTTGCGGCCAAAATGGAGAGCGATGGCTGGGTATCTTCCATTGTAGCGTGATCGTAGCCGCGTAGGGATTTGAGCAGGTCAAGGCGCTCATCGTGGGCCAAAGGCAGGTTTAGTTCGATGACTTCAGGAATGCCCCGGCGCGGGTAGTATTGGTAGATTAGCTTATTGGTGGCCTTATCCAGCACGCCATAACCGGAGCTTTTGATTTGCAATAAAAAGGAAACCGTATCCAATGCATTCTTACAGATGGCGGTTTCATCTCGCAGTAAATTCAACTCGCGGCCAAGCTGGTGAATGGCCGCCAATCGATCTTCTAACTGCCGGCGTTCGGTTATATCGGTGCCGGTGCTGATGACGTATTCGGTACGACCTTCATCGTCAAGAAGAATAGTATTTACCCAGGCAATAATGCGAGAGCGGCGATCTTTAGTGAGCCAGGTAGATTCATACTCATAAGGCAAGCCAGTCATATGCAGGGTTTCAAACCCCTGTTTAATTCGTTTTTTATCGGTGGCTGAGAGGAAAATATCCCAAAAATATTGGCCGCGAATGTCATCTAATGAATAGCCCGTAGTTTGTTCGCAGGCCCGATTAAACCGCAGCACCCGACCCTGAGGCGTAATGACCATGACCAACGCGCCGACTGTATTGAGAACAGCCGAAACAAAGTTGCGCTCTTTACGGAGCACAGCCAGTCGCTGGGCGCTCTCGCGCCGGGCTTGATCGTAAATTTGGGCGTTGGTGAGCGAGATGGCCGCCTGATCGATAAACAGCTGTAACCGATCGGCGTCTAATTGGGAATAAAAGCCGGGTTTATTACTATCGACATTAATGAAGCCAATAACCTGATCGCGGATCACAATTGGGGCCGTCAAATGAGAACGGATCCAATCATCACCAAGTTGATGCAGCCACAGATCGCCTTCCTCAACTACAGACAGAACTATCGCCTGCCAGGATTGTCTAACCTGCTTGAGCGGGGGGATATCATTGATATTGAAGATGAGGGAAGAGACAGCGTTTTTAGTTTCAGACCAGGTATAGCCATGCCACCGGAAAATCTGAGCAGCATCCCCTTCTGCCAGCATGATGCAGGCAGCATTGTGAGGAATAAATTGACTAAGCTGCTCGAGAGTGTAATCGAGAACGGTGGCATAGTTGAGAGAACTACTCAAAACATTGCCGGCCTGATGGAGCGATTCAATTAGTTGGCGCTGTTTTCCTCCAAGCTGCATGGTCAGTTCTGTCTCTTGATGCCGGTATTTGACTGTTAAATCTTCCAATTCAGATACACGTTGGCGCATCTGAGCCAACTCGTTGACAAGTTGGGCTTTGGTTTTGTGCTTATCGCTCATATTATTTTTTTAGCATAGTGGAATGGATGTTCAGTCATTTCAACCGATTCGATTCCATAATTGCCAATGGTATCGTATCACAAGCGACATGGCGGTGTCAAGACAATAGGTACTCATAGACTATGGTCTGGGCTAGTACTTATGTATTATATTATTTGTGACCTTTGGGCAATTTGTCAAGTACTTTCGGGTATAAATATGTTGACTATTTTCACTTCTCATAAAACGTCTTTTATTGTATCCTATAAGTAGAATTGTAAAAATTATAGGGTTTCTTATTATTTATTGTATTAACCAAATTTATTCAAGTAAAGGGAATTATTCATGATTAAATACCGTCTAAAGCGGGAAGAAGGACAAGGCTTAGTGGAGTACGCGCTAATCTTGGTTCTGGTGGCCATAGTGGTCATTGCCATACTGCTGCAGCTAGGACCGGAAGTGAGCCGGGTTTTTGCCCGGGTTACCGCCGTACTGCAAGGCAGCGGCGTTATTATTAGTAACGGGGCTATTACCAGCCTCAACGCGACCTATGCGCCGGGTGGGTACGGTACTCCGGCTCGGTTGATCGTTCGTGTTACAGTTTCTCAAAACGCAACCGTTTCAGTGAGCGGCGATGGCGGTATTTCAGGCAGCCAATCGTGCTCAGGAACTTGCACCTTTACGTTCAACAATCCCCCTGGCCACGGTTTTGTAACAGCCGTGGATGATGTGGGGGGTGAGGGCGTAACCGTTAGTTGGTAAAGCAAGCAGCGAGCAAACCGCAGTGGGCTGGTTGGCGCCAAATCGACCGCCAGTCTGTTTGTTCGCTGCTTTTTGTCTTCAATACTGCTGACCAGGCTTAACCAGGCCATCGTCGTATACTAGATCACTATAAAACATTAACAAAGTATTGTAAATTTTGTAGGCACAGTCTTGTGCTATGTAACATAATGTTATATCATAGGTCTACTTGTTGATTGCCCGCTGGCCATACCGCTTATACCCGTCCATTAAAAATTTGATCAGCACGACCACTACCCCGTCTCATATCTAATTGTCTTTAGCTAAACATTTCATTCTGAGCGTTATCTCGACTTCTACGTCCATCAGTTTCGACTGGTTGGAGTTTGACCAATTTTAAACACTCAGAAGCCTATTGCTGAGGATTCCCCATGAAAAAAATTAACGTATTGCCAAAAATTGCTTCTATAACAAACGGCTTTGTATTTGATCCATCGGCTCAACCTTATAGCAAAAAATCGTCCCGATTGCTGTTTCGACTGGGATCGGTTTTTCTATTGGCGATTTGTATGCTGTTGGTGGTCTTTTTGGGCCTGCTAGGCCAGCCTGAGGTTATGCAAGCCGCCGGGCCGCCGATTCGCTACGTAGCGCCAGCGCCTGCCGGCAGCGACACCAATAACAACTGCTCGATTAGCTTTTCCCCCTGTGAGACCATCCAGCGAGCCATTAATCAGGCTACTTCCGGGGATGAGATTCGTGTAGCCACTGGAGATTACTCCGAAAACATTACTATTAATAAAGCTTTAACTCTCAAAGGGGGCTATACTACAACCGATTGGGTGGCGGCTAATCCGGCTGTGAATGTTACGACAATTGATGCTCAAGGCGTTGATCGAGTTATTCACGTAACTACTGCGGTCGCGGTGACAATTAGCGGCTTTGATATAACCGGTGGTAGTAGAAGTGATGTGGCCGGGGGCATATATAATGAGCGGGGTACCCTTACTATTGAAAATAGTGATATTTTCGGTAATAGTGCCACCGGAACTGCTTCCGGCGGTGCTATAGTCAATGGCAATCCCAGTTCTGGCTCTGTGGCTCAATTAACTATTAAGAACAGCCGAATTTATGAAAACAGTGCTTCTGGAGGGGCCGGTGGGGCTATCAGGGTACTTACCGGTACAGTCGTAATTGAAGCTAGCGAGATTTTTAGTAACACGGCCGGCGACGCCGGTGGGATTGACGCCAACGACGGTACGGTTATTTTACGAAGCAATCTTATTTATAATAATCAAGCTACGAGTTTTGCCGCCGGGGGAGTTGGTGTCGTTGATGCCGATGTCGATCTCACCAATAATACCATTTTTGGAAACGATAGCGCCGTTCGCGGTGGCGGTGTTTTCTACTCAGGCAGTGGCAGCGTCGATATTGTTAATAGTCTCATCGCCGCCAATACCGCTGTCAGCGGAGGCGGGATTTATTCCTCGGCCAATAACATCACCATTAATTTTACCGACTTTTTCGGAAATAGTGCTGATGATATCAACAATGGAAGTGGCAGTGTTGATCCGACCACGATTGGCTCAAGTAACTTTGTTCGCAATCCGCTCTTCGTCAACCCCGCCACCTTCAATCTCCATCTTTCCCCGAGTTCACCCGCTATCAACTCCGGCACAGATGTGGCGCTGGCCTTCGACTTCGAAGGTGAAGGCCGGCCTTTCGGCTCCGGCTTCGACCGGGGGGCTGATGAGGCGATTGACACGGCGGCGACCTGTTTCGCTCGCGTGGAAGGCGGGCAGGTCTACACCACCGTCCAACAGGCCCTCGATGACGCCACCAGCGGCGATCTGGTCCAGGTAGCCGGGCTGTGCGACGAGGTCGAGACGGTCAATTCGCTTAACCAGATCGCCTATATCACTCAAACGCTCACGCTGCGGGGCGGCTACACCGTCACCGATTGGGTCAACTCGGTTTACGGCCCGACGGTGTTCGATGCCAGCGGCGGCGGCCGGGCCATTTACGTCGAAGGGGCCTCGAGCATCAGCCCGATCATTGAAAACCTGCGTCTGACCGGTGGGGCAGAGGCGAATGGGGCCGGCGTCTATTTGGGCAGCAACGTCCATGCTACCTTGCGCAACAACATTATCCAGGCCAATACGGCTACCGGGCAGGGCGGCGGCGTCTACAACGCCAGCGGCAGCACCTCAACCCTGCTGCATAATACTATCTACGGCAACAGCGCTGCGTCCGGGGGCGGCGTCTATGGCGCCAGCGGCGGTCTAGTCACGCTGCGCAGCAATATCGTCGCCAACAACAATGTTAATGGCCTCGACGCTTCGGGTACGAGCGCGGTTAATCTCGATTATAACAACTTCGACAATACCACTAACTACGGTAACCCGGTCTTTAAAGGTTCGAATGATATTTCGGATAGCCCTGACTTTGTGAACCCCGGCAGTGATTTTCGCCTCCAACCGAGTTCGACCTCCATCAACGCCGCCGACCCGGCTTCACCCGTGACCACCGACTTTGAAAACGATCCACGACCGCAGGGCAGCCGGGCCGACATCGGCGCGGATGAGAGCCGGCTCTATGCCGATGTTTTGCTGTCGGAAGCGCCTGAGAGTCCGCAGGTCGTTACCGATACGACTCTAATCGCCAATAGCTTCATCACCTTCACCCATACTATTACGAACTTAGGAAATATATCCGCCAACGACACCTTTACTTTGTCCACCTCCAACTCCGATGGCTGGACCGTCAACGTGGTTCCCGCCTCGCTGAGTCCGCTGGATGCCGGCGACAGCGCCACGTTTGAGGTGGTGGTTCAAGTCCCAGGCACGGTGCCAGACCCCCTCTTCAATCAGACCGTCGTCACGGCCACTTCCCAATCGAACGCCGGCACGTTCGCCCGTGTCATCGACTTGATCGCCTCGCCGAATGTGGAGTTGATCGATAATGACGACCCGCCGTTTGACGATCCCCAATCACTGGACCCCGGCGACGTGATTACGTACACCTATACCTTGCGCAACACCGGGCCAACCACCGATACATTTGCCATTAACATGAGTTCAACGCCCTTTGGCTGGGGTACGCTGATCGCCCCGCCCGATGACACGACCCCGATTACGCTGGCCTCCGGCAGTTCAGCCTCGATCATTGTGCGCGTCGCGGTGGCCGCAACAGCGCCGGGCGGTCTGGCCGAAATTGTCAAGGTCACCGCCACGTCGCAAAATTTTGATGCGTCCGCTACCGTAACCGATACGACCATCGCCAATGGCACCATTGGCGACCGATACGTTTCTTTGAGCGGCAGCAATACCAACAACAACTGTACGGTAAAGGCCAGCCCCTGCCGTACCATTAATTACGCAGTCGGGCAGGCGGCCACAGGTGATGCGGTGCGGGTGGCGCAGGGGACATATGTTATTCCCAGCGGGGTAACCATCAACGAGCCAGTTCGATTATATGGCGGTTACAATGCCGGCTTTTCGAGCCAGAGCGGCGTGCCGGCCGATACCCAGATCGATCTTCAAAACACCGGGCGTGGTCTAACCATTAATGCTAGCCCCGGTCCCTTTGCCATCACCATCGACAACTTGACTATCAAAAACGCTAATAGCGCCGGAGCCGGCGGAGGGATCTTCTTACAGCAAAGCCCGGCCATCACCCTATCGCGGCTGATTATTCGAGACAGTTCAGCCACTCAAGGCGCCGGCATCTACCTGAGCAGCAACACCTCCCCGATTATTGTGAACCAGGTTGTTGTTTCCAATACCACCGCCAGTAATTTGGGCGGTGGTATCTATGTGGCCGGCGGCAGCCCTCGGCTCAGCAATATTTCGATTTCCAATACAACCGCTGTTCAAAACGGGGGCGGCCTTTACCTCGCCGCCGGCAGCCCAACCCTGACCAGCAGCCGTATCTATGGCGGCGATGCCAAAAATGGCGGCGGGATTTATGTTTCAGGCGGAACGCTTAATCTGCAAAATAACTTTATTTTCAGCAACACCGCTACCGCCGGCAGCGGCGGCGGGATTTTTAACAATGGGACGTTAAAGGCCGCCCACAATACGTTGTATGCCAACCAGGCTTCGAGCTTCGGCGGCGGTGTGTTCGATAACAACACCAGCGGGCTGGTTCTATCGAATATGATTTTTGCCGCCAACAGCGGTTCCAGCGGCGGCGCTTTTTATCGCGGCGATTCCGGGACGGTTCCGGCCTCGATTGATTACAACCTCTATTTCAACAATACGCCTGACAACAGTAATGTCGCCACCGGCGCCAATAGCCGGACCGGCGATCCATTGTTTGCCGATGTGGCCGGCGGCGATCTTCATTTGACCGTCGATTCAGCCGCGGTTGACGCCGGCGATCCCGCTTCGACTGTGACCGACGACATCGACGGCGATTTCCGCCCGATCAACCAGGGGTTCGATATCGGCGCCGATGAGTTGAGCGGCTGTCTGGCCCGGGTGCTGGCCGCGCCGGACACAATTTATGGCGTTCTCCAGGCCGCCATCGATGCCGCCGGCAACGGGGGGACCGTTCAGGTGTCCGGCACCTGCCGGGGGGTGCAAGGCCGGCTGGTCGGCGGGCAAACGCTTAGCCAAACGGCTATTATAACCAGCAATGTGATTATCGAAGGAGGCTACAACAGCGCCTTCGATAACAACCCCGAGACCGATCCCGTCACCTCCACCCTCGACGCCCAGGGGTTGGGTCGAACGCTGGTGGTGACCGATGCGGCCACCGTGAGCCTGTCGCGGTTGACTCTGACCGGCGGCCAGGCTACCGACGGCGGCGGGTTGTACAATGGCAACAGCCAACTGCACACCGTCGATCTGACCATTACCGGTAACCAGGCGGTGAATGGGGCCGGGTTCTATAACCTTAACGGGACCACGACCCTCAGCCGGACTACCCTGATTAGCAATACCGCCGGCAGCGGCGGCGCGGCTTACAACGCCGCCGGTTCGCTGACAACCGAAGCGGTCATCGCGGCAAACAACCTGGCAATTATTGATGGCGCCGGCTTCTACAACGCCGGCAGCGCCACGCTGACTCTGGTCAACACGATTCTAACCGGCAACACCGCTTCAGGTAACGGCGGCGGGTTGTACAATGAGTCGGACAATTTGACGGTTCGTCACGATACGTTTTATCTCAACCAGGCGAATCAGGGCGGCGGTATTTATCACGACGCCGGCAGCTCGACGCCGATCATCAACAGCACGATTCTCATTTCCAACACAGCCGGCAGCGGCGGCGGTATTTTTAGCAATGGGACCGATCCCACTTTCGGCTATAACGATGTGGTCGGCAACACCGGCGGCGATTATGGCGGCATCGGCGACCAGACCAGCGTCAACGGCAACATTGCCGTCGATCCCCGCTTCCTGTCCACTATCCTGGCCGATGCCAATTTCCTGCATATTTCCTCCGGCTCGCCCGTCGAAGACCAGGGCGATCCCGCCAGCCCGATCATCCTCGATATCGATGAAGACCCGCGCCCCTCCAACCAGAATCCCGATATCGGCGTCGATGAAGTGGCGGGCTGTTTCGCCCGTATCAACACCGATCCGCGCATTTACGGGGCGGTTCAAACCGCCATCGATGCCGCCACTGACGGCGATGTCGTCCGTGTGGCCGGGGTTTGCGCCGGGGTGCGCCCGTTTGATGACGGCGGTACAGTGGTCAACCAGACCATCCTCATCACCAAATCGATCACCGTTCAGGGCGGTTACACCAAAACCAACAACCTGGCCGGACCGGCTAATCCTGAAACGAACCCGACGGTGCTCGATGCTCTGGGCGGCGGCCGCGTGGTTTATGTGACCACCGCTTCCGGTGCGCCGATTGTGTTAGATGGGCTGCACCTGCGCGGTGGCAATGACGCCAACGGTGGGGCGGTGCTGGTCAGAAGTGGGGTGATCTCCCTGACTCACAACCGCATTTACAGCAACACGGCTGTCAACGGCGGTGCGTTGTACAATGAGGCCGGAACCGTGACCCTGCAAGGTGACAACCTGCTCGATACCGGTGATAACGAAATTTACGGCAACACCGCTACCAACGGCGGCGCGCTTTACAACGCCGGCGGTCAAATGACGGTCGATGACGCCTTACTGCGCGATAATACGGCCACTAGCGGTGGGGCGTATTATCATAGCGGCGGGAACTCGCTGCTGCAAAACAACATTCTGCGAGACAACAGCGCCAATAACGGCGGGGCCATCTACAACGCCTCAACTGGGCTAACCGTGCGCCACAACACCGTCTACAGCAACGATGCGACCACTAACGGCGGCGGCTTCTACACCGAAGATGCCAGCCCGACCGTCGTCAATAACATTTTCTCCGACAATACGGCTACTGCTGGCCACGCAATTTTCAGTACCCCGTCCTTTACGCCCGACTACAACAACGCCTTCCCGGATGATGCTAATAAGTACGGCGGTGGCGCAACAGCCGGCCCGAACAGTCTGGCTGTCGATCCGGGCTTTATCGATGCGCCCAACGGTGACTTCCACCTGAGCAGCAGCTCGCCGATGATCGATGTCGGCGATCCGTCGATGACGCTGACCTACGACTTCGACCAGCCCTTCAGCGTCCGGCCCGGCCACCAGGGCTTCGACTTGGGCGCGGATGAGGCGCCGGGCTGTCTGGCCAAAGTCGTCGAGAGTGATACGGTCTACGGCAACCTGCAGACCGCTATCTACAACAGCCAGCCGGGCAATACCATTCGGGTCACAGCCGATGAATGTCGCGGCGTGCATCCGTTCGATCCCGGCAGCGGCGTGGTCAGCCAAACGGTTCACATTACCCATGACTTGACGATCGAGGGTGGGTACAATGACGCATTTACCGCTGTCACCCCGGATAACACTATTCTAAATCCGGAGGGCCAGGGCCGGGCGCTGTTCATCCTCGACTCGATGGTGACGTTGGTTAACGTTGGTCTGCGCAACGGCGACGCCAGCGCCTTGGGCGGCGGCCCCGGCGGCGGCGACGCGGGCGGCGGGGTTTATCTGGATGGCAGTACGGTCGTGTTCGAGCAGATGACGGTTGTGTCCAGCACAGCCGAATATGGCGGCGGTGTATTTATTAACGCCACCAGCAGTCTCTCGCTAACCGGCGAAAGTGAAGTTTACAACAACACAGCGACCACCGACGGCGGCGGCCTCTACAATACCGGCATATTGGGGATGGCCGAAAGCAGCGTTTACGACAACAGCGCCGTTCACGGCGGTGGCTTGTATAACACGGCCACGGCCAATCTGGACCTGGGCGGTCGCTTCTACGGCAACCAGGCCGATCAGGGCGCCGCGATTTATCACGCCACCGGCAGTGGCCTGTCGCTTGTAAATACATTCATTTACAACAACCAAGCTACAACCCAGGGCGGTGGGGTTTATATTGACAGCGGTAACCCCAACATCCTGCACAACACCTTCTATGCCAACCAGGTCGCCGCAGCAACTGCCGGCGGTGCTGTTTACGTGAACAGTGGCAGTCCAACCATCAAGAACAATATTTTTGCGCTGAACCAGTCTAACGGCACTGACAACGCCATCCATACAGCCGCAGCCGCCGCTGGCACGACGATTGATTTCAACAACTACTTTACTGCCAATGCCGGGACGCAATTGACCGGACAAGTCGTAGTTGACCCCAACGCTGTTAATGGCGATCCCCTGCTCGAAAATCCAACCGAAGGCGATTTTCATCTAATGGCCGACTCGCCGGCGATCAATGCCGGGGAGACTCTCGGCGCGGTGCCCCACGATTTTGAAGACGACCCGCGCCCCATCAACTCCGCCTCCGATATCGGCGCGGATGAAGTTAACGCCTGTCTAGCTCGACTTAATGGTGGTACTATCTATGGCAGCATCGGCGCGGCGCTGGCGGATGCTGATCCCGGCGACACTATTGATGTAGCCGAAGGCGTCTGCGAAGAGAACTTGACCATTGGCCAGGATATCACCATCGAGGGCTCATGGGAAAAAGATTTCTCGGCTAAAGTGACAGCTGGCTCCCAGCCTGTTATTGTCACCACTATTGACGGCACGGCCAGTGGGGGCGTCATTGACATTACCGGCGCGGTCGCTAAAGCCGATCTGTCCTGGTTGCAAATTTCTAACGGTCAGACCGGCGGTAATGGGGGTGGTATTAACAGTCAGGCCGAACTGCTGATTCTCTCCAACATGGATGTCATTTCCAACAGCGCGGTCAACGGCGGTGGGATTTATCTGGCTGATAACACTACGGCTAACTTGTCCAATGTTGATCTGGGCATCGGCGTATCCCAGCCTGGTAGTATTGCCACCGGTGATGGTGGTGGAATTTACATCGGTTCCAATGTCACGGCGACCATAGAAAACGGTGGGGTTAGCTATAACCAGGCTACCGGGAACGGCGGCGGTGTGTATATTGCTTCCGGTAGCGAGGTCTCAATTGAAGGTGGCTTCCCCATTTCCGGCAATGAAGCCGGCGGAACTGGCGGCGGCATCTATTATGAAGGCGCTGAGTTCTCTTTTATCAACAAGCAAATTACTGAAAATATGGCCGGCAACGGGGCAGGCATGTATGCTACCGGCAGCGGCAATCTAAGTCTCATCAATCCCTACTTCTATAAAAACCAGGCCAATACGAACGGGGGTGGTTTTTACTATGATGGTTCTGCTTCTCCTAAACTCTATCACGCCACGATCAGGGAAAACAACGCCAACCAAGGCGGCGGCGTTTATAACTTAGGTGGCAGCACCGCCATTAGCGCTAGCATCGTGGCCTCGAACACGGCTGTGCTTGACGGCACAGGTATTCATGTGGCGGGCGGGAATGTAGCGGTCAATTACACGCTGCAATGGAACAATACCTATAGCGGCGTCAGCGCCGGTACCGGTAACAAGGTCGGCGATCCGCTGTTTAGGACAACCGATCCGGGCGGGGATCTATCGTATAACTCACCGGCCATCGATGCTGTGCCTGACGGGGCATCTGATGTAGACTTTGATCGGTTTAACGAGCCTCGGCCTCAGCTCTGTGCTTGGGATATGGGCCGCGATGAATATAATGTCGGATCACGCCTCTTGCAATGGGTCGGCCCCACACCGGCCAATGCGACTCTAGCGCCCACCGAGTCGGTGACTTACACATTTGTCGTTACAAATTCTAGCTGGAACTATTCTGGTGCTCCTCTTGTACCGATTGACGATCCAGGTAACGGCTATACCGAAACCGTGACCATCACCCTCAACAGCACCCAAAACTGGAGCGAAATCATTAGCGTAGTGGGCGGGACCGATGTGGTGGCCCAACCAGATGGCCTGAGCGCCCATATGGTACTTGGCCCCGGTCAGTCGGCTACGATTTTGGTGCAGACCACCGTGCCGACCGGCACCTTCGCCGGCGGCGACCCGGACTCGACGACGCTGACGGCTGTCGGTTACCAATGTGCTGATGGAACTTCACGAACGGATAAGAGCCCGGCGGCTGTTACCAGCGTCAAAGAAGGGCTGCGTTTCACCCTCACCCCGGACCACTTCGCCACAGCCGCGCCCGGCGATGTGTTGACCTTTACCCATACCTTATCCAACACCGGCAACCTGACCGATACCTACACACTGTTCTCCAATGCATCCGGCATCTACGTGGGCGGTGTCATTGTGCAGCCGCCTGCCCCGAATTACCAGGTGACGCTAGGGCCTAATATGAGCAGTACGGTGATTATCAGCCTAACGGTCAGTCCGTCAGCCGGCAGCGGGGTAGTCGAATCGGTCAGCGCTATTGCCCAATCGGGTGTTGCTCTCGCTCAAAATGATGTTCTTCAGACCGGGGCAGCTAATACGCTGACCATTAGCGGCACCAATGGCACCCGCTACGTGTCTCTCAACGGTGAGAATTTGAGGAACACCTCCATCACCGATACGGCTATTTTGGGCGATAACAACTGCACCGATCCCAACTTCTCCTGCCGCTCGATTCAATGGGCGCTCGGCCAGGCCGCCCCCGACGATCTGATCAAGATCGAACAGGGGACTTACAATCTCATCGGCACTGACATCGTCACCGCCGTCTACAACAGCCTGACCATCACCCAGATCGCCTTCATCGACAAAGCGGTCACCCTACAAGGTGGCTACACTATTACTAACTGGGACGAAGACCCCCCCAACCACATCTCCCAAACCACCACCCTCGATCCTGGCAGCGCAGGTCGAGCCATCTTTGTCACCACCAATCCCACCGGCACAGTCACCGTCAACCGGCTGACCATCGCTAACGGCGATGCCGCCGGTCTGGGCGGCGGTCCCGGCAATGCCGATGCCGGCGGCGCGATCTACAACGACGGCGCGGACCTGACGCTGACCGCCTTGCGCCTCCAAGATAGTGACGCGGCTTACGGCGGCGGCCTCTACAGCCGTGACGGCAATTTGCTGCTACAGAACAACTTCATCCACGGCAATCAAGCCGCCAACGATGGCGGCGCGGTTTACGTCGCCGATGGTTCCGTCACCGTGGAAAACGACACACTCTACAATAACTCTGCCCAAAACGGCGGCGCGGTCTACATCGATCAAGGGACGCTGCTGGTCAACAGCAGTATCATCGCTACCAATACCTCATCGAGCGGCACGTCCGGCGCACTTGACAGCAACGCCGCGGCTACATCGGATTACAACCTGTACGTCGGCAACAGCGGCGGCGATGTAAATGGCCTTACCAAAGGGGGCAACGACCTTACCGGCGGCGATCCGGCCTTCATCGATCCCGCCGCCGATCCACCTAATCTGCACATTGGTTTGGCTTCTGCTGCACGCGAGGGCGGCGATCCGGCCTCAACCTTAGCCATCGATTATGACAACGATCCTCGCCCGCTGCCGGATACCGGCGTTAATGATATCGGCGCGGACGAGCGTGTCCTGGCTCAAAGCTTGACCTTTATCACCGACACCTTGACCTTGACCACGCCCGGAACGACGGTGGTGGTCACGCATACGCTAGTGAACAGCGGCGAAGTCGATGAACAAGTCACCCTGAGCCAAAGCAGCGCTCAAGGCTGGTTGACCAACCTTGAGCCCCCGCTTTCCACGCCGTTTGTCGTGACCAGCCAAACGAGCCGCACTGTAACCGCGACCTACACCGTTCCGTTTACGGCGGCCGGCCTGATTAATGTCACTACCATCACCGCCACCCCGGTCTCGACGAGCTTGGTGCCCGTCACAGTGGTCGATACCATTCAGGTTGAAGGCCCGCGCTGGGCAATCAGCAAAGTAGCCGAGCCGCCTGACACGGTTCAGCCCGGCGGGTTGATTACCTATACCCTAACCGTCACTAACACCGGCGAGGTAACGGCGACCGCCGACTTCACCATCACCGACCAACTGCCGCTGACCTACGTTAACTTCGTCAGCGCCGATCCACCACCCAATAACACCGATCCGGTCCAGTGGGTTTTGAGTGATGACATCGATGTTGGCGAAAGCCTGACCGTGACGCTGGTCGTCTCGGTCAACACGGTTATTACCAACGGCCTGGCCATCGTCAACGATGCCTACAGCGTCACCGGCGGCGGCACTGTCGGCGTCGCTACCGGCGTGCCGGTGACGGTCACCGTCGAGACGACCCCGACCGGCGAACTCACGCTGGCCAAAACGGTTGATCCACCTAGTACTGCTCCGGGGGGAGTCGTAACCTACACCATCACCTTAACCAACAGCACCGATAACCCGCTCACCGTGGCCTTGACCGATACGCTGGCAGACGGATTCAGCCCGACCTCGGTGGTGACTGATGTCGTGATCCCGGCTCGAACGATGCTCGGTGACGGCGTGGCGACCGTGTCCTTTACCGCCACCGCCCCGCTGACCGTCGGTACGTACGTCAACCCGCTGGTCACTGCCACTTATGGCCTCAGCCAGACCACGTTGAGCGACTCCGCTCCGTTGGATGTATCCGAGACCACGGTCGATTTCAGCCAGGCAGACTACTCGGTCGACGAGAGCGCGGGTACCGCCACGATTACCGTGACCTTAAGCGCTACCTCAACTCAGCCGGTGTCGGTCGATTATGCCACGGCCGATAATACGGCCACTGCCGGCAGCGACTACACCGCGGTGACCGACACGCTGATCTTCAATCCGGGGGCTATTTCGGCCACCTTCACGGTCCCCATCACCGATGACAGCCTCTCCGAACCCGACGAGATCATTGACCTCACTCTGTCCAACGCTCAGGGGGCTGCCTTGGGTACGCTCAATAATCCGGCCCAACTGACCATCATCGACAATGATTTCCTGCCGACGATTGACTTCTCCGCCGCTACTTACCGGGTCGATGAGAACGATCCTGCCCAGCAAGCCGTCATCACCCTCACGTTGTCGTCGGCCGTGACCAATACCATCTCCGTCACGGTCAAATCAACCGATAATACGGCCACCGCCGGCAACGATTATACCGCTATCTCCAAGACGCTGGTGTTCTCGGCCAATACTACCGTGCTGACCTTCACCGTGCCGATCAGCGACGATGGGCTGTTGGAAGGGGCGGAAACGCTGACCCTAACCCTCTCCAACCCGGTCAGCGGCACCCTGGTGACCGCCGTCAACAACCCGGCCGCCCTGACCATCTTAGACGATGAAGCCGTTACGGCCGACTTTAGCCGCCCCATCTACACCGTGGACGAGATTTCACCGACAGTGACCATCACCGTCACGTTGAGCGCGACTTCGACCCAAGATGTAGGTGTCGACTATCTGGCCAGTAACGGCACGGCCACTCTGGGCAGCGACTTTGGTGTGGCCAGCGGCACGCTGACCTTTACTTCGGGCATCACCGAGCAAGCCTTCACCGTGCCGATCACTGACGATCTACTCTATGAAGCCGATGAAACCGTGGTGCTGACTCTGTTCAACCCGAACCTGGTCAACATCGGCCTCAACAGCCCGGCCAGCCTGATCATCATCGACAACGATACCCCACCGGCGATCGATTTTGCTGATGGCGCCTACGCTGTCGATGAAACCGCCGGTACGGCCAGCATCACCGTCACCCTCAGCGCGGTGGCGGGCATCACGGCAACGGCGGACTTCGCCACGATCGACGACACAGCCACCAGCCCGGCCGACTATACGGCCGTCAGCCGCCCGGTGTCGTTCAGCCCTGGTGTGACCCAAACCACCGTTGCTATTCCGATAGTGGCTGACGCGCTGACCGAAGGCAGCGAGAGCCTGACGTTGACGCTCTCTACGCCGGTTAGCGCCACCCTGGCCAATGTCAATAACCCGGCCACGCTGACTATTCTCGATGCCGTGGCTTTCCCCTCGGTCGGTTTTGCCGCCGCCGATTACAGCATCAATGAAGGCGACGGCATCGCCACGATCACTGTCACCCTTAGCGCGGCCACAGCGACGACGGCCACTGTCAACTACCAGACCACTGACGACTCGGCCATCAGCCCCGACGATTTCATTGCTCAGAGCAATGTGCTTACCTTCAGTCCGGGAGCTATTTCGGCCACCTTTAGCGTACCCATCGTCAACGATATCACCATCGAAGGCGATGAAGCGCTCACGCTCACGCTCTTTAGCCCGATCAGTCTGACCCTGGCCACTACTGATACCGCTATCTTGACCATCATCGACGATGACACTCCCACCGTTGATTTCAGCGCCGCCAACTACAGCGTCGACGAAACCGCCGGCACGGCCACCATCACCGTCACAATGAGCCTCTCATCGGCTCTGCAAACTACGGTCGATTACGCCACCAGCGACGGCACGGCCACTGACCCGACCGACTACATCTCGGCCACCGATACGCTGACCTTTGCACCCGGGACCACGGTTCAGACCTTCACCGTAACCATCAACAACGATACTGAGCTGGAAGGCAGCGAAACGGTCTCGTTAACCTTGAGCAATGTCAGTAACGCCAATCTGGGCAACACCAACAACCCGGCTACTCTAACCATCATCGATGACGACGCCTCGACCATCCAGTTCGAGCCAGCCAACTATATGGTTTTTGAGAACGTCGGTACGCAGGTCATCTCCGTGACGATGACTCAGCCTCAGGCGGTTACGGCTACGGTCGATTACTTCACCAGCGATGGTACCGCCACTGACCCGGCCGACTACCTCAGCGCTAGCGATACTCTAACCTTTACGCCGGGCATAACGGTAGTAACCTTCTCCGTCACCATCGTCGACAACACGATCCTCGAGCCGACTGAGTCGTTCCAACTCAACTTAACCAACGTGGTCAGCGCCAATATCGGCAGTCCCACCGGCACTGTCACGATTATCGACGGTGATACACCGCCAACCATTGATTTCGAAACCGTCGACTTTAGCGTTGACGAGACCGCCGGTACAGCTACCATTACCGTCACCTTGAGCGCGGCCTCTGAAATTTCGGCCAGTGTGGTTTACACAACCAGTGACGGTACGGCTAGCAGCGCCAGCGATTACAGCGCTGTGACTAATACCTTGACCTTCAATCCGGGTGTCATTTCGACCACGTTCACCGTGCCCATTACGGATGACTCGATCTATGAAGGTGACGAAACGGTCTTGCTGTGGCTGTCCAATGCGGTCAATGCCGTGATTGGCAGCGGCGCGGCCACGCTCACCATCATCGACAACGAGGAGCCGCCTGAGCTAGGCTTTGACCGCGAATTCTATTCAGTGGAAGAGTTTGAAGGCAGCGCAATCATTACTGTCACCTTAAGTCCGGCCGCCGGGACCACCGTCAGTGTGGATTACCAATCCACCGACGATACCGCCCTGGCTATCAGCGACTATACGGCCGTTAGTAGTACGCTCAGTTTCAGCACCGGAACTACGCTACTGACCTTTACCGTGCCTATTACCCAAGATAATCTCTTTGAGGATGACGAGCAGTTAATTCTGGACCTCTCTAATGCGATCACCGCCACTCTAGGCATTAGCCGGGCGACCCTGATCATTCGAGATGATGATCCCACACCGGAGTTCGACTTCACGACCTCGAACTATACCGTCGATGAAGATGCCGGCCCGGCGGTCATCACCGTCACCCTCAGCGCGGTAACCGGCGTCTCGCGCACGGTGGGCTACACGACTAGCGATCTGACCGCGCGGTCAACCGAGGATTACATCACCACCACCGGTATCCTGACCTTCTCCGCCGGTATCACCGAGCTGACCTTCACCGTCCCCATCACCAATGATCTGCTGGTTGAAGGTGACGAAGATCTGCAACTGTCGCTGATCAGCCTGTCTGCCGAGTCGGAAGGCTCGGTTATCACTACCAGCACATTGACCATTTTGGATGATGACGACTCTATTGAAAAACCGTTCCTTATCGCGCCACCGAACGGCACGATCACCAACAGCAACAACATCGATCTGATCTGGTCGCAGGTCAATAGCGCGTTGACTTATACCCTGTTCTTAACACCGAACGGCGTTTTCGATATCCCTGACCCAATCACCGGCAGCCAGGTGGTCAGTTCGACCGTCTTGCCGGAAGGCGTCTACTCCTGGACGGTGGCCGCCGTCAACTCTCTCGATATCTCCAGCGGCATCACCGACACCTGGGTCTTCACCATCGATAATACCGCCCCGGCCGCGCCCTCGTTGATCGCGCCGCCGAACGGCACGCTAACCAATGACCCCGACGTGACCTTTGTCTGGAGCGATGTACCTGATGCGGTCAGCTACCGGCTGGCTTTGACCACGCCGGCAACCAGCACCATTCTGGGACCGTTCACCAATACGTCGGCGCCGCTAACCTTGGTCGATGGCGACGGCGTCTATACCTGGACGGTCGAGTCGATCGACGCCGCAACCAATGCCTCCGGCTTCACCGATACCTGGACCCTGACCCTGGACACCACCCCGCCGACCTCGCCCACGTTGATCCTGCCGCCAGACGGCGCGGTCTTCACCCAAACCAACCTGATCACCTTTGAGTGGACGGCTTCGGTCGATGCCCTGACCGGCCCGGTGACTTACACCCTGAGCCTCAACGGCACGCCCACGCAGACCCTGGCTCTGACTAACACCACCTTGACTCTAGCCGACGGCGTCTACGACTGGACGGTCTGGGCCACGGATGGAGCCGGCAACACGGCCATTACCGGCACTCACACCTTCACGGTAGACCTAAACCCGCCGGCAATCCCGTCGCTAATCAGTCCGCCGGACCAGACCTTTACCAACGATCCGATTGTGAACTTTGTCTGGTCGCCCTCGGCCGATACCTTGACTTATACGCTCAATATCTCCGGCTACGGAACGGTCGATGTCGTGGGTAGTACATCGGTGGGCGTGGCGTTACCGGAAGGGGCTTACGATTGGACAGTCCAGGCTGTCGATAGCTATAGCCGAACGTTAGGCTACACCGATACCTGGCGCTTGACGGTCGATTTCACCCCGCCAACCGCGCCGAATCTGATCGCCCCGGCGAACGGCTCGATCATCACCACCACGGTCCGGCCGACCTTCGTGTGGACGGCCTCAATTGAGGCCTTATCCAGTCCGGTATCTTACACCCTGCTTCTGACTAATAGCAGCGGGGCTCCCTTCGCCATCGATCTGAGTGCTACATCCTTTACACCGTCAATCGACCTGGACCTCGATACCTATACTTGGGCGGTTCAAGCTCATGATCGGGCCGGAAATACCTCGACCTCAGTTGAGTTCACCTTTACCTTAGAAGCGCAAGCGTATGACCTGCACTTCCCGATCTTGCTCAAGAATTTCAGCCCGCCGCAGCCGGAACCCGCGCCTGATCTGATCATCTCTGAATTCAGCGTTACACCTAACGGCGATGGAACCTATCGCGTTTCGGTGACTGCTGTTAATCAGGGGCCCATTTCAGTGGCCGATCCGAACAACTTCCACGTGGCCGTCTATGATACCAACGACCTGACCACGCCGCTCATTCTATGGGGGGTGCAGGGCGAATGGTTCCCGTCCGGCGGCGGTCGAGTGCTAACCGTTAACAACTTCACCTTCCCGAATTCCGGTTCGCTCAACCTGCGGGCCTGGACCGATCCATTCAACGTGGTGGTGGAAATGAACGAAAGCAACAATACCAGCGATCTGTCCGTAACCGTAACGGCGGCCTCCGGCGTTTCACCCCAAGCTATCCCCACCTACCCGCCGGGGCCACAGCCCACCCCCACCCAGACACCTTAACAATATCGAGATTAGCCTGGCCGCAATTCTTCTGGCTCCCACGTTCTGCGTGGGAGCCAGGCAGCGTTCGATTTGTGTCCTCACTGGACATAACTGTCGAAAGGCGATAAAATTAAACATAATGAAGTGAATCGCTGAGTTGAATAGGCGATAGGAGTTGAAGACCATGCGCAACATGTCAGCCAAATTGCAACAGATCAAACCCATCCTACCCCTCATCTTTATCATCACCCTGCTGTTGGTGCTCGGTTCGTTGCCGGTGGGCACCACCCAGGCCCAAGGCGGGCCGGAACCAACCCCAACCGATTTGGGGCGTGACAGCAGCGATGATGATGACGATGGCGGCGGCGGCGCGGCGCCGGCTCGGCCCGTGGCCGGCGTCTCCGGTTTTGTCTATGATTACACTAACCACGTTTACCAAGGGGGGATAGCCGTTATCTTTGAATCAGAAGGCTGGCGTACTGAAACCGTCACCGACAGCAACGGTTTCTACCAGATTAATGGTTTGGATAGCAACGGCGGCATTCTGAACCTGCGCTTACCGCCGGGGGTGCAAGCCGCTGCTCCCGACTGGCCGGTTCGACTGGTACGCGGCGCTACCACCGAAGTCAATCTGGGCTACTATTGGGACAACGGCGCCTCGATTCCAGTGCGGCTAACCGCCAGTCTAAATGGCGCCGATTTGTCGGTTGAAATAGCGAATCAGACCTCAAAAGCGGCCACAGGCGGTCAAATCACCATTATGTCACCTGCCATTATCAAAGTTATACCGCCCGTACAGGCCAGTGCCGGTACAGTGGTCGATTATGACCCCCATCATTTTCAAATCGATGTCAGTTCCATCGACGGCGGTGATACCGTGTCGATCGCCGCTCTGCCGGAAGCTAATCCTGGGGTAAAGGCTGGCCTGACTGCGCCTGAACTGCGGGTGGTTTTCACCTACGACCAGCAGATAACGCCCCAGGTCATCATCGTCGATGCCGCCGGCCTGCCCAATTTGCCCGCTGCTGCCCGCGCTTTCGGCTCCTCCAAGCCGGCCGAAGTGACAGACAGCAACATGGTGATTTTAGAATCGGCCGCCCCTACCGCTACAGCCGGTGCCTCGACCGTGACCCTGGCCGCTTCAGGCGCGTTTCCGGTCGCATCTGCAACCGCCCAACCGGCGACTCAAGCGAAGTCGATGAGCAGCGAGTCTCAGACAGAAGAGTTGCTGCCGGTTACCGGTCGGCTGGCTCAACCAGTTAACACGGCGGCCTTAACGCTGTCGGTCTTGGTCTTATTGGGTCTGGCAGCAGGTGGTTTTTGGGCGCTGAAAGGTAATTGGGGATAATAACGGCTGGTGAAGGTTAAGAATCAGAACTTACGCAGTTAACACGTTAGAAGAATAAAATCAGCCACGAATGGCCCGAATTGACCCGAAAAATAAAGAATAATCGGGGAAAATTCAGATAATTCGTGGCTGAAAAATTTGGATGTGGCACGATTAGTCGTTTAGCGATCGAATGACCAGTATGGGGCGATCGAGATGATGGAGTAGGCCCGCTGTCACACTACCAAAAATGACACGAGACAGGCCGGTGCGGCCGTGACTGGCTAGCGCAATTAAATCGATATCCTCTTGCTCTACCATATCAATGAGATTCTCCACAATAGGGCCGTGACAAATGGATGATCTGGCCTCGATCCCCTTTTCTCGAAATTCACCACACCACGCTGTTAGATAGACTTCGGCCTCATTCATCTTGTAGCGGTAACTATCCGCCTCAAATTGAGGGTAAACCGGCTCGGTCGCAACCAAGATCGGTTCCGGTTCAATCACACGTGCAAAGATGACCGTGGCCCTGCAACTGCGGGCTAGAGCCTCCACATGAGGCAAAATAACCTCAGCCCGTTTCGATCCATCAAGGGGTACTAATATGCGTTTATACACACGCCGCCTCCTTTCAAGCCGGTTCTAACTCTCGGCTGTCGAATTCTTCCCAATCTTGAACCACCATACTGAAAATATCCGACTCAGTGATAATGCCCACCAGGCTTTCATCAGCCGGATCGAGCACGGGCAGCCCGCTGATTTTATTTTCCAGCATCAAACTGGCCGCCATAGCAATTGAGTCGTTGCTGTAAACCGTAATCGGATTGGGCGTCATGATTTTTTGCACAAGTAATTTTTCCAACAAATAGTTCAGTTCCCAAATGCTTAGCGAGGTAGCATCGGAAGCTGAGGCTTCGCGGATATCGCCTAGGGTCACAATCCCCAGGAGATTATTCTCTTCATCTATTACAGGAAGACGCCGGATATTGTACTCGTGCAGCAGATTGTCCGCATCGGTTAATGAAGTATCAGGCGTAACGGTAATAACATCGGGACTCATCCAGTTAGCAACTAATTCGTTTCTCATTTTGGCACCTTCTTAGTTTAGTTGATGAGTTTGTAGAATTTATGGAGTTTGTGGAGTTATAACGTTCTTGTAAGCCCTAACGCTATAAACTCCCCAACTCTCAACTCTTTAACTCCTTTTTACCTTGAGTCTAATCAAAAAACTCCCCAATTACGCCAGGCAATTGGGGAGTTTGTAAGCTAATAAGATGGGGAGTCTTTTTCCTGGTTAGATGGCTAGTAGCTCGCATGGATGGTTAGTAGTCACCGCTTTAGGGGTTTTTAGAGCGGATAACGCCAGCCGATGCCCCAAACCAAAGGTTTATTCGTAAGCCAGCACCTCCCGAACCGTCATGCGCGAAGCATTCCAGGCCGGCACAAAACTGGCCACGGCCGATAGGACGATCACGACGCCTAACCACAACAGGACCCCCGTGATCGAAAACGTGTAGTTCAGTGGGGCGCTCAGAAACTGCTGGCCGATAAGCTGACTTAAATACCGGCTGAGCGGATAAGCCAGCGCCGCCCCGATAAGCCAGCTCAACAGGCCAATAATAATCCCTTCCACCATAAAAATCTTTTGCACCGAACCATCCGACGCGCCGATGGCGCGCATGACGCCAATTTCGCGGGTGCGTTCCAATACATTGATACTCATGGTCCCCATCAACCCCAATCCGCCGATAACCGCCAGCAGCACCGCCATAATCAGCAGCAAGACAATGATGACATTGAAAATCGCTTCTACTTCAGCAATTTCCTCTTCCACCCGAGTGGTCAGACCGACATCAAAGCCAATCGCTTCGAATCGCTCTTCTAACGCCCGAGAGACCTGGGTTTGAAATTCTAGGTTGTGCTGCTCGGTTGTGGCAAAAATCCATTCAGCCCGGCCAACATTGTGAGTGACTGAGGCAAAGTTTTCATAGCTGGTGAATATGGTTGGGGCAGGGAAGCCGCCGGTGAAGACGCCGACCACCGTCCAGTCATCGTCTCGACCGTCGATTTTGAGGGTGATCTTGTCACCGACCTTAATATCCGGTTCATTGCGCCGGATAATCGAATTGATCACCACGGCCTGGGTATCTTCCGGAGCCAGCCAGCGACCCTCGATCACGGTTGGGTTGATCAACTTTGTGTTGAGCGGGGGAGCCAGCAGGGTAATACTATCGCTTTCAGACCCATCGGGCCGTTCACGGCGAGTATTATAGAAGGCCCACGGCTCGGCCTCGACAATACCGGGTACCCCTTGCGTTTCGCGCACAATCCGCTCGATGCGGTAGTCGCGTTCAAACTGTACGGCCACATCGTAGCGGAAATAGTCCATCCAGCCCCGCAGCGTCTCCAACATCGACACCCGCAGGCTGAAGACGGTGATAAAAATGGCCCCGCCCAAGATAAGGGTTAGCAGGGTCAGGCTCAAGCGCGTCTTACGTCGGAACGTGTTCCGCAGCGACAGCAGCAGCGGCCGGGTAAGCTGACGCCGTAAAAAACGGCTGTTTTGTACCCGCAGCAGCAGCCGGTCGAGCCGGTTAGTACCAAAACGGCCTTTGCCCAGGCCATATTCGCTGATGGCTTCCCGCACCGTAACCCGTACCCCGGCAAAAATAGGGTAAAGGGCCGCGATGAGTGGAACCAGTAGACCGACACTGATTTCGGCTACCAGCACTTCGGTAGGCAGGCGTAAATCGGTTACATCGAAATTGAGGAAACTGGCAATGAAGCGGCTGAATAAGTAAGCTCCAACTACCCCGGCCGGTACGGCTATCAGCAGGGCCAACAGGCCAAAAATAGCGACCGTGATCAAATACATGCTCATAATTTGGGTCGTCCTGGCCCCTACGGCTTTCATCATCCCGATTTGGCGGGTTTGTTGGGCCAGCAGGGCCGAGATGGTGTTGATCACCAAAAAACCGCTCAACAACAGCGACAGCCCCGCCAGCGCGCCCATCATGACTGAAATCGCCTGGATAAACGGGTCGAGGAACAGATGCTTACCGGGCGGCGGCACAAAGGCGACAAAAACCATCGCGCCACTATCCTCAACTTTGTCGCGAACCTGGTTTGTCACCGCCTGAATGTGGGCATAATCATCGCGGTGGTCCGCTACCACAAAACGAAGTTCGTTATAATCACGCGGCTGATCGAGCCACTCCAGCGTGTCTTCGGTAATATAGCCGTAGCCGACCCCATCGAAGACAAACATCTGGGCATTGAGATCGTGAGCCAGCCCGGCAATGCGCATTTCGCGCTCTTTGCCTTCGGCCGTTTTTACCAGCACCACATCACCCACTTTAACATCAATCAGGCTTAACGCTGACCGTTCGATCAGAATTTCGTGGTCAGGCGGGGGCCAGGCCCCGCTCTCCGGTTCAAATTTGTCGATCTTAATGTCATCAAAATCGGGGATAGCCACCAGCCAGGTTTGCCGCCATTCGTCCGGCCCGGTTTTGATTCGAACCGTCAGCCGGCGGCGAGCTTCGGCCTCGGCTACCTCGCGCATCCCGTCCACCGCATCGACCACATCCTGATCAAAGGAGTCGAACGTCATCAACGTGGCGCTGGCCGGATTGGTGGCCAGATAGGTGTTTGATAAATCTCGCGACAGAACAATCTGCGAGGTGGCAATTGTCCCTACGGCAAAAACGCCGACGGCAATGGATAGAACGACGATAAGGGTTCTGTTTTTATTGAGCCATAAATCGCGGATGACTTTGCGCCATCGAGGTTTGATGACCATTTTAATAAACCTCAGGTCATGGAATCCATCTAGCAGCGGGGTGGCGGGCTAACATGTTACGCCTTTGTTTTTCAAAAACCTAAAAAAACGTAAAATAAAAGAAGATACCGCCTCCAGCTTCTACGATTTCACTCTGACTTAACTTCATACACCAAAAACTTTATCTTCAATAGATAGTGTACCACAACGTTGTCTGGATATGAACTGTGAAAATGGCTAGCTTACAAGCTAGCCTCTTAACCGGTAGGCAATGTACGCAAATGTTAATAGGTATTGAAGTCCTGTTGAAATTTTATCAAAACATAGCTATCATAATTATAACTGGATAAAATTAAAACGACGACGATTTTGCCACAAATTTTTGTCAACTCCTCCCTTGTTACGACCTAACAACCACCGTTTTCCTTTTGGATCCCAACCCAGTCTCAAGCTTTGCCTAACGTTAAAATTTGCTAACTCTGAGAGTTTACCGTTTAATCTTCGTGGGGAAAATTTTGCGAAATCTATAGCAGGCTGTATACCGGGATATTTAGCCAATATTCGTTTCCTGATTCGGGCTGCGAATAGATGAGTGAATAAAACTACGGCTAA
>JACKAT010000049.1 GCA_020634935.1 Anaerolineales bacterium | reverse complement strand
TCTCGCCGATAAACGTGCCATTTTGGCTGCCCAGGTCGGTGACGAAAATTTGCTTGCCGTGAACGGTAAATTCCAGGTGCCGCCGCGAGATGCGGAGGTCGTCGGGGAAGTTAAAATGGCAGCCTTCCCGGCCAATGACAAAAGGATAGCTGGTAACGACCTTTTCCTTTTCAGGAATAGGATTGGATGTTTGCAGAACCTTCAGCCGCAGCCGAGGCTGGGGCAATTGGGTTTCCTTAGCCGCCTTCGGCACGCGAGCCGCGTGCGGGACTGGGTCCGGCTCAACAGCGGCCAGGCCGATCATGGTATGGTCAACCGGCGGTCGCGGCAGCGGCGTGGGGACGGAGGTTCGCCGGCCCGGCCGTTTCATGAAAACAACCAAAATCGAGGCGCTCAGGGTGACGACCAGCACACTGACAATGACAATGGGATTGGCGGCCAGGGTTTGTTGAATCCGGGCAATTAGCCCCGGCGGCGGCGGCGGAACCGCCTTGAATTCGTAAGGATCGGCCGCCAGACGCCGCCCGTCTTTGGTGGTCAAAAAGAGCGTAACTCGATACTCTCTCGGCCCTTTTAACTGGCGGATGGCCGGCGGCAGGTCCTCTGCGATGTGACCGCCCGTTGGGAAGAGGGTGGGCGAGAAGTCGTAGATGCCGGCCCCGGTTTCCACATCGACAATGAACCCCTCGTAGGTGTTAATATCCTGTTTTTTATCGAGCACATCCAAATTGAGATTGAGTTGCGGCGTCTTGAAGTCGGCTTGTACCGATTTGATGTTAAACGCCACGGCTTCTCGTTCGGGGGGTTCATAGACAAAGGTTTTCAAATCCAGGAGGGTTTCCTGCTTGTCGCCAAAGGCCACCAGAAACCCCTGCTTATCGACGGCCTTCACCCGAAAACTGTATTCACGACCGGACACTAAGCCTTTGCTGTTGCGTTCAAATTGCAGGGTGGCTTCAGGGTTCTCGAAAACCTGCTCCGGAGGAACCTGCGTGCCGTTTTTCTCATCCCATACTTCAACTACCACCTGGCTAATCAACTCCGGGCTGGCCACACTTAAACCCAAGTTATACCCATCACTCTCGTCGTTATAAATGAGGCTGGTGATTTCGGCGTTGGCCGGGGGCGGCGGCACATCGTAATCGCGTTTGGAGAAAAAGTTGAACGTAGTGGTCAGCGGCGTATCGAAGTCGCGCAGCTTGACGGTCAGTACGGCCTGGTTCTGCCCTTCATTGGCGAAAACATTGGTATGCGCCACCCACTGGCTGTTCAACCCTTCGATAATCTCCCGGAACAGCGTGTTGAGGTTATTCCGCGTCCCGACCGCCGAAAAGGCGAAGGTGTCCTTGGCCATGCCGGCCAACTCGGTGCGATTGATGTTGCTGCAATTGTCATCGCTGCACAGGCCGATGGTATGGATCGGGGTAATGGGGCTGCCGCCACGGGTAGCCCGGTAGATGACATCGTTGTAGTCGCGCTGGCTGCAGCGGGTACCGTCGGCCCGTTCATCCTTGCCGTCGGTAAAGAGAATGATGGCGCGGCGCTCCTGCGGGCTTTTGATCTGTTTGTCGAGCAGTTCGATGGCTTTGTAGGTGGCATTGTACATACAGGTCGGCGCGCCGGGGTCCGACACGACGGCGTCGATGGCGCTTTGGATTAGCACGTGGTCATTGGTGAAGTTTTCGATGGGGCGCAGGTCCTGGTCAACGGCGAGTTCGTTAAATTTGACCACCGCAAAGCTGGCATTGGGCGTGGCATTTTGGATGGCTTCTTTGGCCGCGGCCCGGACATCGCCGATGACGTTGGCCATACTCCCGCTGCCATCGAGCAGTAACGTAATGTAGATCGGCGTTTTGGGATCGCCCACGCTGGCCGGCACCGGGGCGCTGCCCCCACCCAGCAGCTCGATGGTAGCAGACTCGATGTTGGCATCATTGCGGGGTAACGGCCGGCCGTTTTGATCGAAAACCGTGAAGAAAACATCGAGGGCCAGGCTGTCGTCTTGAGGCTCAACAGCCGGATATATGACAATCGCGCCGGCCGGCGTTTGCGCCAGCGCCGCGACCGGTCCCAGAAGGCAGAATAACAACGTTAGTTGTAATAGGATTCTTATTGTTTTTGTCATCTTATCTCACTCCTTCTCTGTCGATAAGTTACTCCGCTCAAAGTACCAGACGACTGCACCATAAATGCAAAATAAGTGCGAAAAAGCGAGAATAGGGCCACCAACGGCACGCGGGTTTCTTCTAAAAGAATTATGAGAAAATAGCCCACGGTGGTGTATTACCTGCAAGCGGGGAAAGTCTGCGGCGTTCTGCTGTGGAACGTGTGGGGACGCGTACCGATTGCTCGCGATTTGACGGCGTCGGGGAAGACATTTAGGCGCGAAGAGTTAAATGGAACGTTAATATAACGCTTGATCTTAAACTTTTACCGTATTTATTCAGCAGAAGAGGTTCACTATGGTTGCACTTTTTTAGAAACCAGGCTTTTGAGGCCTAATTGATGGCCTTTTGGGGCAAAAAGCGCCCTTTTTTTACGCTAAAAACCCTGGTTTCTGGCCATCATACTTTGAAGTGCAAAGGGAGTGAGGTTACTGGCACGTAATTACCTTTTATAAAAACAGGAGCGTCAAAGTTTACTTTGACCTTACGGCGCATGACAAAGCAAGCTTGGTCGCTCCGGTAAATTTTCATTGTCGATGCCGTCTCAAGTGGGACTGTTGGCCTCCTCAGAAGCCCCTCCGTTTGAAATCGACCCCCTTTTTTTATCGCAAAAAGCCCCTCCGTTTGAAACCGACCCCCTTTTTTTACCGCAGAAAGCCCCTCCGTTTGAAACCGACCCCACTTTTTTAGTCCGGAAGGACCGTACGACGCTAATGGCTGGTTAGCTGAATAACGAACATCGGCAGGTAGCGCCCCGGAATACTGCCCGACTCTTTTTGACCGGTCTGTTGGCCGCCGGCCGCTCGATAAAAAGGCGCGGCATGGGGATCACCCTGAATGATGAGGGCGGCAGCGCCTAAGCTTTTCGCCGTACTTTTGGCATGATCCATCAGAGCGCGGCCATATCCCTGCCCAATGTAGGCCGGTTCGACGAACAGCGCTTCTAACTCGATGTCAGAGGGCGCGTGCGGGGTCAAGCCATAAAAACCAACCACCTTCCCATCGACTTCACCCACAAAAAAGAGATTATCGCGCAGCTCAGCCGGGGTGAAAGTTAGTTCCCGGCGGCAGGCGGCCATAAATTCCGGGGAATACCCCCAGTACGCTTTCGATAGAAAAGCGACCTCGCTCAGGCGTTGGGCTTCGTGCGCTTCCGCGCGGCGGATGGTTGGGCGCTGATTCATTTTTTTTCTCCATTTGTCGGATAGTTATAATATCTGAAAGGTGACGGCCACCTTTTGAAGGGCGTAACTCATAAGTTATTATCCGCAGCTTGGCCAAAAGGCAAAAACATTATCACCTGAGAGGTAGGTCATGAGTAAATTCATTCCCGAAGCGTTATATTTTCAAGTCCTGGAGAATCTGCCGATTGCTTGTGTTGATATCGCCATTGTCGCCCAAGGGGCGGTCCTGTTGGTCAAACGCCAGGATGCCCCGGCTAAAGGCCAATGGTGGGTTCCGGGGGGACGAGTATTAAAGGGGGAGATGATGCGAGACGCCGCCGCCCGTAAGGCGCGTGAGGAAGTGGGCCTTGAGTGTCACGTCGGCCCGATTATTCATACGGCCGAGACGATCTTTCCTGATGGCCCCAATAACATTCCGGTCCACAGTATCAATAGTTGTTTCTTTCTTTATCCGGTCAATCCTAATTTTAGCCTCAACTTAGATGAGCATCACTCGGATTACCAGTGGGTCGATCATATCCCCACCGGCCTGCACCCGTATGTGGAACGGTGTCTCATGGGCGCCGGACTGAATTACTGAGGCGCTGTCCATACGGCCATATTTGTAGCCATCGTCACTTTATGCCACAATATCGGGACAAAGCTATCTCCCTTAGGGTGTCGAGTAACGGTTACAGAGGTGACAGTCACTTGAGCACGCTAAATCGACCTGTTTGAGCCATTCAGGTGCTTGATTTATCGCCAATAAGTGACTGTCACCTGGTTTTTGCGTAAGTCCTGGTTACCTTTCGACAGCCTAACGGCTTATATGGATAAAGTAAACGCGTATGGCATCGCCTCAAAAGATTACCCTGCCGGTTATCGGCATCACCTGCGCTAACTGCGCGGCCACAATTGAACGCAACGCCAAAAAGGTCAACGGCGTCGATGACGCTGTCGTTAATTTCGGCAGCGAAAAAGTCACTATCAGCTACGATCCCGCCACGACGACGTTAAACAGCGTTATCGAACGTATCGAGCGGGCCGGCTACCAGATTCCGGTCGCCACCATTGACCTGCCGATTACCGGCATGACCTGCGCCAACTGCGTTAGCACCGTCGAGCGGACGCTTAACAAGAAAGTGCCTGGGGTCATCGAGGCGGCGGTCAACTTCGCCACCGAGAAGGCCACGGTTCGCTACATTCCCGGCGCGGTTACACCGGCCGATATGGTCGCGGCCATCGAGCGCGCCGGTTACGGCGTAGTGCCAATCGATCCGCAGGCAGAGCATTCGACCCGCGACGCCGAACAGGTCGCCCGTCAGGAGGAAATTCAGCGCCAAACGCGCAAGCTGATGGTCGGCCTCTTCTTCACCGGCTTAATCGGGTTTATCGCCCACAACTGGCTGTTCCTGTTTTTGACGGTTTACGGCTTCGACTCGCTCGATAATTGGGTCTATCCGCCCTGGGTCAATTGGGCGCTGATGCTGCTGGCCACGCCGGTGCAATTTTATACGGGCTGGGATTACTATGTGGGCGCGTACAAAAGCCTGCGCAACCGGTCGGCTAATATGGATGTGCTGGTGGCGCTGGGCGCGTCGGTGACCTATTTTTATTCGGTCATCGTCACGGTCGGGCTGCTCAATTCGCCCACCTATTTTGAAACCTCGGCCATCATTATTACCCTAATTAAAATCGGCAAACTGTTGGAAGTGAGGGCCAAAGGCAAAACCGGCGCGGCCATCAAAACCTTGATCGGCCTGCAAGCCAAAACCGCCCGGGTCGAGCGCGACGGCGCGGAGATCGATCTGCCGGTCGGCCAGGTCCAAACCGGCGACACGGTTATCATCCGCCCCGGCGAGAAGATCGCGGTGGACGGCATCGTTACTGGCGGCGCGTCGTCCGTTGATGAGTCGATGCTGACCGGCGAGAGTCTGCCGGTCGATAAAGTCGTTGGCGACACCGTCATCGGCGCGACACTCAACAAACAGGGGCGATTAAAAATACGAGCCACCAACGTGGGGCAAGCCTCGGCTCTGGCCCAGATTATCCGGCTGGTGGAGCAGGCCCAAGGCTCCAAAGCGCCCATCCAGGCCTTGGCCGATAAAATTGCGGCCATCTTTGTGCCGATGGTCATTAGCCTGGCTTTGTTAACCTTTGCCGTCTGGCTGCTCAGCGGGGCAACCTTCACCACAGCGCTCATTCGGCTGGTGGCCGTGCTGCTCATTGCCTGTCCCTGCGCCCTTGGGTTGGCCACGCCGACGGCGATGGTTGTCGGCATGGGCCAAGGCGCGGCGCAGGGTATTCTCTTCAGAAACAGCGCCGCGCTTGAACTGGCCCACAAATTGCAGACCATCGTCCTCGACAAAACCGGCACCATCACCACCGGCCAGCCGGCGGTGACGGACATTATTGTGCGTCAGAATTTAGAATTTAGAATGAAGAATGAAGAAAAAGTTGAGCAAGCGAATGGACAAAATTTGCCCGCCCTTCTCCCTTCTCCCTTCCCCCTTCTCCCTTCTTCCTTCTCCCTTCTCCACCTGGCGGCTTCGGCTGAACGGGGTTCGGAGCATCCGTTGGGGCAGGCGATTGTCGAAACGGCCCAGGCGCAGGGGGTGTCGCTCAGCGAGCCGGCTGCTTTTGAAGCGGTTGCCGGGCAGGGGGTCGCCGCCGAAGTCGATGGGCATCAGGTTTTACTGGGAAATCTGCGGCTGATGGAGCAGCGAAGTGTACAGCTCGATGGTCTGGTCAGCGCAGAGCAGCGGCTGCAAAACGAGGCCAAAACCACCATGTGGATGGCGGTCGATGGGCAGGTTGAGGCGGTCATCGGCATCGCCGATACGATTAAAGCGGGGTCGGCGGAAGGGATCGCGGCCCTGAAAAAGCTGGGGCTGCGCGTGATGATGATCACCGGCGACAACCGGACCACGGCCCAGGCCATCGCCCGGCAAGTCGGTTTGGCCGGCGACGAGGACGGCGTGCTGGCCCAGGTTTTACCGGCGGATAAATCACAGCAGATCGCGCGGCTGCAACAAGCCGGTCAAACCGTGGGCATGGTCGGCGATGGCATCAACGACGCGCCGGCCCTGGCCCAGGCCGATGTCGGCCTCGCCATCGGCACCGGGACCGACGTGGCGATGGAAACGGCCGGCATCACCCTCATCAGCGGTGATCTACGCGGCGTCTCCAAGGCTATCCGTCTCAGCCAAGTAACGATGCGCACCATCAAGCAGAATCTCTTTTGGGCTTTTGCCTATAATGTGGTGCTAATCCCTATCGCCGCCGGCTTACCCGCCCTGCTCTGGCCCGAACTGCCGATTTACCTGCGCCAACTCCACCCCGCCGCCGCCGCCCTGGCCATGGCGTTCAGTTCGATTATGGTGGTGGGTAATAGCTTGCGGCTGCAGGGCGTCAGAATAGATAAAAGCTAAGGAGCAATCCCCATGGGTATTCTCGATAATCTAAAAAAAGTGTTCACCGGCGAAGTAAAAACCGAACCGGCCCCACAATCCGCCACGGCCCCAAAAGACCCATCAACATTCTACATCGACACCATCGAGTCCGAGCGGGTGATGAAAGATCGCTACTTTCGCGGCGATGCCTACAGTCCCATTGAAGATCGCATGAATTTTGAGGGGCTCAATTACTATCCGCCCAATCTCGACTATCGCTACACCCTGCCGCTAAACCCGGTCGAAACAGCGGAAGAAATCATCTTCCAAACCAGCACCGGCGATGAGCAGGTTTACTATAAGGCCGGCACCATCGACTTTGAGGTCGAAGGCCAGCCGGCGCGATTGGCCGTCTACAAATCGCCGCATCACGATGAGTTGTTCCTCCCCTTCCGCGACGCCACCAGCGGCAGCGAAACCTACGGCGCGGGTCGCTACCTGGAGCCGCAGAAACTCGGCAGCGGCGAACTGCTGGTCGATTTCAATTTGGCCTATAACCCCTACTGCGCCTACTCCGACAGCTACTCCTGCCCGATCCCACCATTTGAGAACCATCTCAAAGTTGCCATTCGCGCCGGTGAGAAGGCATATAAGAAATAGGATTTGACACAGTCCGAACTGAATGAAGAAAAAGAACCCCTTTTCTTCATTACCAACTGACTATCCAGCCATCCAACAAACCAATATCTTCTCTAACTAAACCACCGTCTCAAAAAAACAGCGATGTTGCCCTTTTTTGCCGTCGGTCGTCTCCCGCAAAATACCATTACTTTGATTTTGACCGCCCTAAAAAAATAGGTCCTTTTCCTCACAGCTATGGGAGTTTTTCCTATGGGCAAAATCACTTCATTTTGATATGGTATTAATATACATTTAATCAGTGGACCTATAGAGCTAATCAGAAATTCTTTACTAATTTCTACGGACGAAATTAGGTATCCCTCAGAGAGTGAAGGAGGAGTTCTTCGATGAAGAACCTAACAGCGATAGTTAGCCACGTTGTTTGGCCGGCTTTTACGGTCAGTTTTGCGCCAACGCCCGCTGCGGCTCAACCCCACATTGAGCGCGACCAGGCTATTGTTGTTCGACCCGGCGCTCCCGACCCCGTTATTCGCAACATCTCAGAAAGCACCTCTTCCTCTTGCGATATTAACCCAGGTTTCTTCCCCACTTTTGAAACGATCTCCCGAATCAGCTTAGAGTTAGCCATAAACATCTGGAACCCAAGCTCCAACCAAGCCATCAAAGCTAAAAAGTGGTTTGATACCCCCACGCTGGCCGATCAGTACGATTACGCTTTGGCCCCGATCACCCCGTTGGCCCACTATCGCCATATCGCTGACTTCTTCACCGCTTATGATGGCCAAGCCAAAAATCTGGATGATGACCTACAACGTCGCCAGTTACATGTAGAGTCGTATCGTCATAGAAGTCCGACCATTCCTGGGGAATGCCACCAGGAATAAAAACTGTAGGACAAGTTGCCGACTTGTCCTGACCCGAACAAATCAGCGATTTGTTCTACCTAACCTATTTTCAGAGGAGTCTGACAGTCTCACTTGAGACGACACCAACAATGAAAATGTGCTGGAGCGACAAAGCTTGCTTTGTCATTCACGGTTAGGTCAAAGTAAACTTTGACGCTCCAGATCGTTATTTTCAAAGGAGAAGATGCATGAAGTCAAACCGGCTAGGCTGGGGATTTTTGTCGCCAACGCTCATCATTCTGGCAATTACAGGTTTCTTACCCTTTTTATATGTGGTATACATTGGGTTCTTCGATTGGAATATCTTTGCCGCTCAAAAAGGATTAGTTTACACCGGCGCCAACAACTACCGCCGGCTGGTCTTCGACGCCGATTTTCTGCGGTCGCTGTGGTACACCATTAAATTTACCTTTTGGGCCGTATCCAGCGAGCTGATATTAGGGTTCGCGCTGGCCCAACTGCTGACCAAAGATTTCCCCGGCAAAACGTTTTTCCGCATTATTCATGCCCTGCCCTTAATGATTGCTCCCATTGCCGTAGGCGCTTTATGGCGGCTGCTGGTTATCCCTGGCTTTGGGCCAATATGGTATGTCCTGGAAGAGTGGTTTGGGATTGAATATCGGATTGGCGCATCAACGTCGCAAGCGTTTATTACCACGGTGCTGATGGACATTTGGCACTGGACCCCGTTTGTGACCCTTACCATGTTGGCCGGTTTGACCTCTGTTCCCAAAGATCCGGTCGAGTCGGCTATGGTGGATGGCGCTAACCAATGGCAAGTTTACCGTTATATCACCATTCCTATGATGATGCCCATCATTCTCACCACCGTTTTTATTCGAATTATGGATGCCCTGCGGATAGTAGACGAAGTGTACATGTTAACCGGCGGCGGGCCGGGAGACGCCACGCGCTATATTGGGCTGCACATCTTCCGCGTTGTTTTCCCTAAAACTGATTATGGCTATGGGTCGGCCACTTCACTACTGACTCTTTATTTCACCATCGTTTTTTGTTGGTTACTCTTTGTCGCTATTTCGACATCTCAAAAAAACAGCTAAGGAAGCGGGGCAAATAAAGATGGCCAAAACCACCTCAAAAAAGACATTAAATTGGATAGGAACTTATCTAGTTTGGATTGTGGCCACCTTAGTGGTCATCATCCCCATTTATTGGATGTTTATTGTTTCGGCGCGCAGCCGGGTGGAAATGTTTGGCGCGCCGTCATTAATCCAAACCACCTTTTTCGCCGAAAACTACACCAAACCCCTCTTAAATCCTACCTTTCAGCGCTACATGATCAACTCGGTCATCATCGCGACTTCTAATGCGGTGCTCGTGGCCGTCTTAGCCTTGATCGCCACCTATGCTTTGTCGCGGTGGCGACTGCCGGGAGCCGATAACATCTTCTTTTGGACCATCACCAACCGGATGGCTCCCCCGGCGGCCTTTCTCCTGCCTCTGTTTTTGATGTACACCCGCATCTTTAAATTTGGCGAATGGACGCTGTTCGACACCCGGCTCGGCCTGATCCTGCTCTATTGCGTTTTTAATCTCCCCTTTGCCATCTGGCTGATGAAAGGCATTATGGACGGCATCCCCAAGGAGCTGGATGAGGCGGCTATGGTCGATGGCGCCGGGACGTGGTCGATATTGCTCAGAATTATTGCGCCTCTGTCCGCGCCGGGTCTGGCCATCACCGCTATTCTAAGTTGGGTCTTTGCCTGGAACGAATATCTCTTTGCCGCCAGTCTAACCAGTGTCGAGGCCCGGACCATCACCACCGGCTTGGCCGAGTTTGTCACAGTCACCGGCACCAACTGGGGCGAAATGGCCGCTGTAGCGATGCTGGCCCTGCTGCCGGCCTTGCTATTTTTGTCCTTTGTTCAAAAGTACATCGTCATGGGCTTAACCTTTGGCGCAGTCAAGGAATAAAACGAGTAACCCTATGGATACGATAATGGATAATACGCCGCAAACCGAAGAGACCCCGGCCGAATTTGCCGTTGCTCCTCCCCATAAAACTCGGCCCGGATTTTTGCCGATAGACACCAACACCTTTGATCGCTGCTTTATTAGCGTGGTCTGTTTTGTAGCCATTCATTTACTGTGGATGCGCTTTATCGAGTCATTCATCCCGCTAGTTATGGCCACCGTCATTTCATTAGTTTTAGCGGTGATCATTGTGCGTTGGGGCTAGGAGGCAACGATGAGTACAGCCAAATACACCATCGGTATAGATTTCGGCACCGAGTCGGGGCGAGTGGTGTTAGTTGACATCGCCAATGGTCAAGAAATAGCCGAAGCCGTTCATGCTTATGGGAATGGGGTAATTAGCGATTATCTGCCCGGTACCGATATTAAACTGGAACCGGATTGGGCCTTGCAAGACCCCCAGGATTATCTGGCTGTTTTGGAGTACGCCATCCCCCAAGTGCTTGACCAAAGCGGCGTCGATGCGGCTGATATTATCGGCGTTGGCGTCGATTTTACCTCGGCGACCATTATGCCCACCTTAGCGGACGGCGCCCCGCTCTGCTTTCTGCCGCAGTGGCGCACCAACCCGCACGCCTGGGCCAAGCTGTGGAAACATCATAGCGCCCAACCCGAAGCCCAGCAAATGACCAACATTGCCGAAGAAATGGGCTATACGTTTTTGAACCGCTACGGCGGCATCGTTAGCTCCGAATGGACGCTGCCCAAAGTCTGGGAAACTTTAAATGATGCGCCGGAGGTTTACCAAGCAGCCGACCGCTTTATCGAAGCCGGGGATTGGATTATCTGGCAGCTAACCGGCGCGGAAACGCGCAGCGCCGGCATGGCCGGATACAAATCGTTTTGGTCCAAACGCGAAGGCTACCCGCCCACTGAATTCTTCAAAGCGCTCGATCCCCGCCTGGAGCAGGTCATCGACGACAAATTTGGGCGAGCAGTCGTCCCGCTGGCCGCCAGGGCCGGGAGCTTAACCGCCCAAGCGGCCCAATTAACCGGCTTACACCCCGGTACAGCCGTGGCCACGGCCAACATCGACGCCCATGTATCGGCCCCGGCCGGGGGCATTGCCGAAAAAGTGGGCCGGATGGTGATTATTATGGGGACATCTAACTGCCACATATTACTAGGGGAAGCGGAGCGGATGGTCCCCGGCATCTGCGGCTATGTTGAAGACGGCATCGTCGCCGGATATTTGGGGTACGAGGCCGGGCAATCGTGCATGGGCGATCACTTTGCCTGGTTTGTTAAAAACTGTGTACCGGCCGCTTATAGCCAGGAAGCCGCATCGCGCGGGCTGGATATCCATCAACTGCTTGAGGAAAAAGCCGCCCAGCTTAAACCGGGTGAAAGCGGGCTGATTGCCCTGGATTGGTGGAACGGCAATCGCTGCATTTTGGTCGATTTTGAATTGAGCGGCTTGTTGATCGGGGCCACGCTGGCCACCAAACCGGAGGAGATCTACCGGGCGTTGATCGAAGCCACAGCCTACGGCACCCGCGTTATCATTGAAAATTTTGAAAAGCATCATGTCGCGGTCGAAGATATCGTCGCGACCGGCGGCCTACCGGGGCGCAACAAACTACTGATGCAGATTTTTGCCGACGTGACCGGGCGCTCTATCATCGTTTCCGGTACCACGCAGGGCGGCGCTTTGGGCGCGGCTATGCATGCCGCGGTGGCGGCCGGCCAAGCGGCGGGCGGCTATGAGTCAATTGTGGAAGCCAGCCAGCATATGGTCCATCTGAGCGATCAAGTCTATCAGCCCACCCCCGACCACCAACCGATTTATGATCACCTCTTTGCCGAGTACCTCACTTTGCACGACTACTTTGGGCGAGGCGCAAACAACGTCATGAAACGGTTGAAGCAGCTCAAGGCTCAGGTAACGCTCGGCGCGTGATATAGAAATCTAACAGAGAGGAAAACTTATGGCTACTCCCGTCGTAATTGGTATTGACAGCAGCACCACCGCCTGCAAAGCGATTGCCTGGGATAAACAAGGGCGAGCCGTGGCTGAAGGCCGGGCGACGTACCCCTTGCTGCGCCCCCACCCCACCTGGTTCGAGCAGGATGCCGAACATTGGTGGCGTAGCCTGTGCACGGCTTTAACCGAACTCCTCAGCCAAATTGACGCCGCCCGAGTCGAGGCGCTCTGTATCACCCACCAACGAGAAAGTTTTGTCCCGGTCGATGCCCAGGGGCGGCCCATTCGCCACGCCATGCTCTGGCTCGATGAGCGCACCCGGCCCCAATTGACCTATTTAGACGAAAAAATAGGGGCTGATAAGATCCATCGCATCAGCGGCAAACCCCTGTCGATGACCCCCTCATTGCCCAAGCTGGTCTGGCTGCAGCAAAACGAGCCGGAGATAGTGGCCCACGCCCACAAATTCTTAGACGCGCACGCCTTCCTGATCCATCGTTTGACCGGCAGCTTTCGCACCAGCCTGGCCTGCGCCGATCCGATGGGCCTGGTTGATATGCAAACGCATCAATGGTCGCATGAGTTGATTGAGCCGTTGGGCTTTCGGCTCGACCAATTTCCGGGGCTGCTGCCGCCGGGCGAGATTATCGGCGCTCTGAGCGACGCTGCCGCCACCGCCACCGGTCTCCCGGCCGGGCTGCCGGTCGTCGCCGGAGCGGGTGATGGCCAATGCGCCGGCCTGGGAGCCAACGCAGTGAGTCAGGGGCGGGCCTATCTCAATCTGGGGACGGCTGTGGTCAGCGGGCCGTTTAGTCCGGATTATGCCGTTGATCGCGCCTTTCGAACGATGTATGCGCCCATTACCGGCAACTATTTTTTGGAAACGGTTATTCGCAGCGGCGTCCTCACGGTCGGGTGGTTTGTCGATAAAATAGCCGGCGATTTACCGGCGACCTGGCTGTCGCTCCGGCCCGAAGAGATGCTGGAAGCCGCCGCCGCGAAAGTGCCGCCCGGCGCGTTGGGGTTGCTGCTGGTGCCTTACTGGACCAGCGTCTCGACCCCCTACTGGGACCCGGCGGCCTCCGGCATCACGGTCGGGTGGTCTACCTCGCACGGCAAAGAACATTTTTACCGGGCCTTGCTCGAAGGCATCGCTTTTGAGCAGCGCTTGGCCGGGGAAGGGGTTATGGCCGCCACCGGCCAACCCTATACCGAATATGTGACGCTAGGCGGCGGCAGTCAAAGCAAGTTGTGGTGCCAGATTATGGCCGATGTGACCGGCATCCCGATTGTGCGCTCGACGACCACCGAAGCCACCTGCCTGGGGGCCGGTATTTTGGCCGCCGCCGCTGCCGGCTGGTACGCCGACGCCTACCAGGCCGCCGCCGCGATGACCGGCACCGCCGACCGCTTCACGCCCGATCCCGAAACGCAGCCCTTCTATGACCGCCTCTATGCGGACGTCTACAAACATCTGTTTCCGACGTTGCAATCGCTGCTCAACCGGCTGACCGAACTAACGCATGACGATGATTAGAAGTTACGTAGCAGGTGACAGTCACTTCATGACTAAAATAAGCGTCCATCTGGCTCAAACAGATCGGTTTTGCGGACGCAAGTGACTGTCACCGGTTGAAGTGCGTAAATTCTATATGAAAAAGGATAAGCTTGTGGAACAATTAGCCAACATCCGCCTCTTCCTACTGGATATGGACGGCACGGTTTATTTAGGGGAAAAGTTGCTGCCCGGCGCGGTGGAATTTATCGAATTTCTAACGGCCAACCAGATCGAGTATTTGTTTCTAACCAACAACTCTTCCAAACATCGCGGCCAATACGCCGAAAAGCTGGCTCATCTGGGGCTGCCGGTCAGTGAGGACAAGATTTTCACCTCCGGTGAGGCCACGGCCATCTATCTGCATCAAGCCAAACCGGGGGCCAAAATCTATCTGGTCGGCACTCCGGCCCTTGAAGACGAATTCAGATCGCACGGCTTTAAATTAGTGGATGAGAGCGAAACGCCCGATTATGCCGTGCTGGGCTTCGACACCACCCTCACCTATCGGAAACTATGGCGCTTATGCGACCTGGCCCGAGCCGGCGTGCCTTACATTGCCACTCACCCCGACTTCAACTGTCCCATCGAGGGCGGCTTCATGCCCGATATCGGCGCAATGATGGCCCTGGTTGAAGCCTCCACCGGACGGCGGCCCGATGTCATTGTCGGCAAACCGCATCACCCGATTATCGAAGCCGTGGTTGAGCGCATGGCGACGCCGGTTGAACAAATTTGTATGGTGGGCGACCGGCTCTATACCGATATTGCGCTCGGCGCGGCCGGCATTACCACCGTCTTGGTGTTAAGCGGTGAAACGCAGCCCGGTGATATTCCTGGCGCGCCGCACCAGCCCGACCTGGTTAAGCAAGACCTGGCTGAATTAGGAGCCACCCTCCGGCAGGTTGTGTCGGAGATGGCGGCGGATGGGTAGCCGCTACTCTCGAAAAGCCGGTTCGACCAGCGTCGGCCTTATTTGGCAGCCAGAGAAAGGGGCTGAGTAGTGGTAGGAATGACATTTTGGATGGTAGGAACGATTTTTCAGCGGTAGGAACGATTTTTCAGCGGTAGGAATGACATTTTGGATGGTAGGAACGATTTTTCGACGGTAGGAATCATTTTTCGGCGGTAGGAATGACATTTTGGATGGTAGGAATCATTTTTCGACGGTAGGAATGACTTTTTGGATGGTAGGAACGATTTTTCGGCGGTAGGAACCGTTCGGCGACGGTAGGAACCGTTCGGCGGATGGTCGGAATGACTTTTCGGATGGGGCCGGGGTCAGTTCAGCGGTCCCGAAGAAAATTTATGGGAGCGACAAAGCTGGCTTTGTCCTTCGCGGTCGGGGCAAAACCAAGCGCGAGGCTAAAGCCATCGCGCTAAAAGAGCGAAGGACGCTGAAGCGCCCTCAGATGGCGCAATCCTAGCCCGACAGGGCTTCGCTCTCTCAGCACGGGTCTTTAGGCCCGTGCTCCGGGGGACGGCAAGTTGGTACGCCGATTAAGTAATTTTCATAACTAACTTGTGAGTTTGAGACCAGGATGAATAGACAGGATTTACAGGATTTCCAAGATTAAAATAAGGAAAAATCATATTAATCCTGTTAATTCTGTCTAAATTAATGTAACAACTTAGAGTTGAAAACTACTTAAATGCTTGATCTTCATAAGTTTGTCCTACAAATCTTATTTTCACAGGAGTGCTTCTTTCATGTCAAACGACATCTTTATCTATATCGGCCCAAACGCCGCCGAGCAGTTGATCGAATACAGCCATAAATATAGCCAAGACAAGTTTATGATCGTGGCCGACGAAAACACCTACGCCGCCGCCGGGCAGTCCTTAGAGACCCAGCTAAAAGTCGCCGGGTTCGACGTCAAAACCGCCCTGTTAACCGGCGCAGAGATTATTGCCGATGAGCATTACTTTATCGATGTTATGCTTCAGGCCGGCCAAGAAGCGCGGACTTACCTGGCCGTTGGCTCCGGCTCGATCACCGACATTACCCGCTTTGTCAGTTTCCACACCCGCACCGATTTCATTGCGTTCCCAACAGCGGCCTCGGTCGATGGCTACACCAGCGCCGGCGCGCCGTCGGTCATTGCCGGTTTCAAGAAAACGGTCATGTGCCATTCGCCCCAGGCGGTTTTTGGCGACCTGGCGGTGTTGAGCGCCGCGCCCCAAGTGATGACCGCCTCCGGCTTTGGCGATATGCTGGGCAAGTACATCGCTCTGGCTGATTGGCAGATAGGCCATTTGTTGTGGGATGAGCCGTTTGACGCGGAAATTTGCGGGCGGGTGCAAACGGCCCTGCAAAACTGCGTTGATCACGCGGCAGCGATTGGGCAAGCCTCGACTGAAGGGTTGCAAGTCTTGCTCGATGGGCTGATTGAGTCCGGCTTCTGTATGCTGGACTTCAACGGCTCTCGTCCGGCTTCCGGGGCCGAGCATCAAATTTCGCATCATCTGGAAATGAAACTGATTGAGCAGCACCGTCCGGCGGTTTTGCACGGCGCTAAGGTCGGGGCCAGCACCATTATTATGGCGCGATTATACGACAAACTACGCCAGGTCAGCCGTGAAAAAGCCCTCGAACGGCTGGAAGGAGCCGAACTGACCCCGGCTGATGAGCATCGCCAAGCCATTCGGGCGGCTTATCCGGCCATTGCCGATAAAGTGATGGCCGAACAATCTAAATTTTTGGCGATGACCGAGGCCGACTTCGACCGGTTCAAGCACAAAATCGCTGACCATTGGACGGAGATCCAAGCGATTGCCGCCACTGTCCCCTCCCCTGACCAGTTAGCCGCCTGGCTAACCCAGGTTGGGGGCGCGACCACGCTGCAATCCCTCGGCTTTAGCGACGCTGAGGTGGCCGAAGCCGTAAAAAACGCCCATTATCTGCGGGACCGCTTTAACGTCGATAAGTTGGTCCACGTCATAGGATTAGGAGTTAATTAAGCACAATGGCTAAAGTGGTAATTCTCGGCGCTGGCGTCATGGGCAGCGCCTTCAGTATCCCCCTGACCGATAATGGACACGCCGTTGCGTTAGTCGGCACGCATCTTGACGGCGATATTATTGAGGAAGTTCACGAAAGTCGCGTTCATCCCCGGCTCAAAAGCCGTCTGGACGACACGGTGATGCCGTACACCTGGGACCGGCTAGGCGAAGCCCTGGCAGGGGCCGATTTGGTTGTGCAAGGGGTCAATTCCTACGGCGTTATCTGGGCCGCCGACCGGCTGGGCGAGGTTTTACCGCCAAACGTGCCGGTGCTGGCCCTGACCAAAGGGCTGCACGGGGATGGCGAACGGCTGACTACCTTACCGGAGTTGTTCCGCAGCCATCTGCCGGGCCAGATGCAAGACCAGGTCAGCCTCAACGCGGTGGGCGGCCCGTCGATTGCCGGTGAGCTGGCGGCCCGGCGTCATACCTGCGTGGTGCTCACCGGCGCTGACGACGCGCTGCTGAAACAGTTCGCCGCTTGGCTGCGCACGCCCTACTATCACATCTGGACCAGCACCGATTTTGTCGGCGTTGAGGTCGCCGTCGCGATGAAAAATGTGTACGCCCTGGCCGTTGGGTTGGTTATCGGGCTGCTGGAAAAAGAAGGCGAGGCCGGCAACGGCGCGGTGATGTACAACCTGTCCGCCGCCATTTACGCTCAGGGGCTGAACGAAATCGCCTATATGGTCAACTACATGGGCGGCCAGTCGCGCAGCGCCTACACGCTCCCCGGCGCGGGCGATCTGTACGTGACCGCGCAAGGCGGGCGCAACTGCCGGATGGGGCGTTATCTCGGTTTAGGGATGACTTACAGTGAGGCCAAAGCCACCCACATGGCCGATGTGACCATTGAGGGGGCCCAATTAGCCGAGGCGATTGGCCCTACCGTGAAAAATCTCATTGCCAAAGGCGAGCTTGATGGTCAGGCTCTGCCGTTGCTGCAAACGATGATCGAAATTGTGCGTCACGACGCCCCGGTAGAGATTCCCTGGGATGCGTTTTTTGCGGCTTGAGGCGTAATACTCAGGTGACTGGCACTTTTCTCAAATAGGCGATTAAGTGCCGGTCACCGTAAATACCTTGAGGCTAAGAAAGGAGGTGAAAGAGATGCCAATACGTGGCTCCCCGGCTTGGCTCCGAAGGCCCGCACATCGTAACAATAAGTAAGGAGATACCCGCAAACGTGACGGTCAGCAGTATCTCCTTACAAGCACCATAAATGTTGAGGCGTCTTTGGTCGCCCCATTGCTATGGCTTGCGGCGCAGTATAACATAGATCGATAAACGGCTCAACTGTTCATACTGCCATCCAACGTTTGCCTATCAATGAGGGCCGGCCTTTGTCAAAGCTAAGAATGTCTTATCTAATTCGAAAAACTGAGAAGAGGTCAAAATATGAATAAAAAATATGGGCTTATGGCCATTCTATTGATATTGTTTGCTTCGCTGTTAGTCGCGTGTTCCTCCAGCCCGCCGGAACCCGCGAAAGAAGCCGAACCCGCGAAAGAAGCGGCCGCCGAGGAACCCGCCGCAGCAGCCGAACCGGCTGAAGAAGCCGCCGCCGAAGAACCGGCCGCCGCCGAGGAGCCCGCCGCCGAAGAAGAAGCCGCAGCGGAGGAACCGGCGGCGGAAGCGGAAGCGATGGATGAAGAAGCGATGGCCGGTGGGGATAGCTGGTGGGCCGAAGCGGCCGCGCCGTATCAAGGCGTGACCATTCGCGGCATCTCCGAAAGCACTCCCCCCTCCAAATATGTCAGCGATGTGCTGGCCAAGGAGTTCGAAGAAAAAACCGGCATCAAAGTCGAGTTTGAAGTCACCTCCTGGGACCAAATGTATGACAAAGCCATCAAAGATATGGAAGCCAACACCGGCATCTACGACTTCGTCTACATCGAACAGGATATCGTCTACTCCTACCTGGCTCAAGATTACCTGACCGACATCACCCAATCGCTGGCTGACAATCCCGCTCTGGCCTCCCCCGACTTCAATATCGATGATTTCACCTCCTTCATCAACTACTTCAAAGACCCGGCCACCGGCGATGTCTACGGCGTGCCGATGGAAGCCTTCGTCAAAGTCTACCTGTATCGCAAAGACTTGTTTGAAAACCCGGACATCCAAGCCCAGTTCAAAGAGCAATATGGCTACGACCTGGCTCCGGCCACCACCTTTGACCAATATCGGGACAATGCCGAATTCTTCACCGCCTATGGCGAAGAGAATGGTCTGGACTTGTGGGGGTCAACTGTCCAAGCCGCCTCCGGCCATCCGGCTTCGTTCTACGAATACTTTGAAAGCATAGCCCCCAGCTTTGGCGTCTACAACTGGGGCATCAACAGCGAGAATTGGAAAGCCACGGTCGAAAACGGCGGCCAGATGAACAGCGACACCGCCAAGGAAGCCTTGGCCTTCTGGCTCAGTATGCTGGACTACGCTCCGCCCGAATCGACCAGCAGCACCTGGGATGAGGTCGCCAGCACCTTTGCCGCCGGTCGCGCCGCTCAAGGCTGGGTCTACGGTGAAAACGCCGCCTGGATTGCCACCGATGAAAGTCGCTCGACCGTCGTCGGCAATGTCGGGGTCGCCTTACCGCCGACTGCGCCCGGCGTGATGGACGACGCCAAAGCCGGTAAAGGTTACATCGGCTACTACGATGGCGGGGCCTTCGGTATTCCCCATTCCTCCAAGAACAAGGAAGCGACCTTGCTGTGGTTGCAGTACATCGGTCAGGCCTCGGTCCAGCCCGAATGGGCCGCCGCCGGTTCACGCATCGTCCACCAAGCCACCTTCGATGACCCCCTCATCGCCGAACTCGATACCAAAGTCGATGGCTACTTCACCCTTCTGGAAGAAGACGGCCCGCTGTTCGCCGGCGCGCCCCCCTTCCCCTTCCACGCGCCCGTTCGTGAGGTAATCGCCCCCTTCATCTATCGCGCCATCGCCGGCGAGTTGACCGCTGACGAAGCTCTCGACCAAGCCGCCGCCGCCACCGATGAGGAGTTGGCTAAATTAGGCTACAAAGAGGGCACCGCTCCAATAGCGGCCGCAGCCGAAGAAGAAGCGATGGCCGGCGGGGATAGTTGGTGGGCCGAAGCGGCCGCGCCGTATCAAGGTGTGACCATTCGCGGCATCTCCGAAAGCACTCCCCCCTCCAAATATGTCAGCGATGTGCTGGCCAAGGAGTTCGAGGAAAAAACCGGCATCAAAGTCGAGTTTGAAGTCACCTCCTGGGACCAAATGTATGACAAAGCCATCAAAGATATGGAAGCCAACACCGGCATCTATGACTTCGTCTACATCGAACAGGATATCGTCTACTCCTACCTGGCTCAAGATTACCTGACCGACATCACCCAATCGCTGGCTGACAATCCCGCTCTGGCCTCCCCCGACTTCAATATCGATGATTTCACCTCCTTCATCAACTACTTCAAAGACCCGGCCACCGGCGATGTCTACGGCGTGCCGATGGAAGCCTTCGTCAAAGTCTACCTGTATCGCAAAGACTTGTTTGAAAACCCGGACATCCAAGCCCAGTTCAAAGAGCAATATGGCTACGACCTGGCTCCGGCCACCACCTTTGACCAATATCGGGACAATGCCGAATTCTTCACCGCCTATGGCGAAGAGAATGGTCTGGACTTGTGGGGGTCAACTGTCCAAGCCGCCTCCGGCCATCCGGCTTCGTTCTACGAATACTTTGAAAGCATAGCCCCCAGCTTTGGCGTCTACAACTGGGGCATCAACAGCGAGAATTGGAAAGCCACGGTCGAAAACGGCGGCCAGATGAACAGCGACACCGCCAAGGAAGCCTTGGCCTTCTGGCTCAGTATGCTGGACTACGCTCCGCCCGAATCGACCAGCAGCACCTGGGATGAGGTCGCCAGCACCTTTGCCGCCGGTCGCGCCGCTCAAGGCTGGGTCTACGGTGAAAACGCCGCCTGGATTGCCACCGATGAAAGTCGCTCGACCGTCGTCGGCAATGTCGGGGTCGCCTTACCGCCGACTGCGCCCGGCGTGATGGACGACGCCAAAGCCGGTAAAGGTTACATCGGCTACTACGATGGCGGGGCCTTCGGTATTCCCCATTCCTCCAAGAACAAGGAAGCGACCTTGCTGTGGTTGCAGTACATCGGTCAGGCCTCGGTCCAGCCCGAATGGGCCGCCGCCGGTTCACGCATCGTCCACCAAGCCACCTTCGATGACCCCCTCATCGCCGAACTCGATACCAAAGTCGATGGCTACTTCACCCTTCTGGAAGAAGACGGCCCGCTGTTCGCCGGCGCGCCCCCCTTCCCCTTCCACGCGCCCGTTCGTGAGGTAATCGCCCCCTTCATCTATCGCGCCATCGCCGGCGAGTTGACCGCTGACGAAGCTCTCGACCAAGCCGCCGCCGCCACCGATGAGGAGTTGGTTAAGTTGGGGTATGGTCAGTAGAGGACGCTCAGAAGCAGGTTGATGGCTTATGAGCGAGTAACGTAGTCATTGGAGACGTGGTGAGTAAAACTCACCACGTCTCCAACCGTCGTTAATTGAGTTGAGGCCGGCTCGGCCCGGTTAGGAAAGGACCTAATGAACTATCAAGCCAACGAACCCTTACCCAAAACTATGCAGGCGGTGGTCTGCCACGGCCCGCAAGATTACCGGTTAGAAGCGTGGGCTGTACCGGAACCCGGCCCGGAAGAGGTGGTGGTGCGGGTGCGGTCGGTTGGCATTTGCGCCAGCGATTTAAAGTGCTACCTGGGCGCGCCTCTATTTTGGGGCGATGCTCACCGGGAAGGCTACTGCCAACCGCCGGTAATTCCCGGCCACGAATTTGTGGGCGAGGTGGTGGCGCTAGGGGACGGCGCGGGCGAAAAATACGGTCTGGCTCTGGGCGATATGGCCATTTCCGAGCAAATCGTCCCCTGCTGGCGCTGTCGATTTTGCCGCCAAGGGCAGTATTGGATGTGCCAGACGAAGCACGACGTGTATGGTTTTCGCCAGCGAACCTTCGGCGCAATGGCCGAATACATGCGGTTCCCTCGCGATGCCTTGAATTACAAAGTACCGAAATCGATTCCCGTTGAGCAAGCCGTTTACATCGAGCCGCTGGCTTGCGCCATCCATGCCGTGCAGCGCGGCAGGATTGAATTTCAAGATGTGGTCGTCATTGCCGGAGCCGGCCCGTTAGGATTGGGGATGATCGCCGCCGCCCGTCTAAAAACGCCCCGTTTGTTGATTGCGCTCGATTTGAATGACCAGCGGCTAGAGGTGGCTCGGGCCTGCGGCTCGGACTTGGGTCTGAATCCCGGCAAAGTTGATGTAATCGACGAAGTGCGCAAACTGACCGATGGCTACGGCTGCGATGTATATATCGAGGCCACCGGCCATCCGGCGGCGGTTGAGCAGGGGTTACACATGACGCGCAAGCTGGGTACGTTTGTTGAGTTCAGCGTCCTACGCGAGCCGGTCACAACGGATTGGACCATCATCGGTGACACCAAAGAGTTGACTATTTACGGCGCGCATCTGGGTCCCTACTGTTATCCGGTGGCGATTGATTGGCTGGCTAAAGGTCGCTTGCCGTTAGAGGCCATCATCACCCATCAGTTGCCGCTGGCGGCGTTTCAAGAAGGCATCGATATGGTGGCCTCGGGTCAGCAGTCGATCAAGGTGGCTTTAAGGCCATAAGATTTAATAGGCGATCTAGCCAAACATCACTTTGCAAACGAACGCGATGTTCGGCCAACCCCACCCGGACATAAATGATCCGGGCTATGAAACGGCACCGGATAAAATCCGGTTTTTCGATGAAATCCCATTGATAAAGTGCCACCTCCAAAAAGTGAGTGAGAGATGACAGACAAATTACAACAGACAAAACCTATACTAGAACGGTTTCGGCTAGATGGCCGGGTGGCGCTTGTGACCGGCGGGGGGCAGGGCATCGGCCGGGCGTTTGCCCACGCGCTGGGCGAAGCCGGCGCAAAGGTGGCGGTGGTCGATCTGGCCTCAGACAAAGCTGAAACCGTGGCCGAGGAGTTATCGACCAAAGGCATCGAGGCCATCGCCGTTACCGCTGATGTTACCCAAGCCGACCAAGTGCAGAAAATGGTGGATACGGTCGTAGATCAATGGAATACGTTGACCATCGCCGTGAACAACGCCGGGATTTCGGGGTGGTTTGATGGCGAAACTATGCCAGCCAGCGAGTGGGATAAAATAATGGATCTTAACCTGAAGGGCGTCTTTTTGTGCGCTCAGGCAGAGGGCCGAATTATGCTGAAATCCGGCTATGGCAAAATTATCAACACAGCCTCGATGTCGGCTCACATTGCCAACATGCCTCAAAATCAGGCGGCTTATAATACCTCCAAAGCCGGCGTTCTTCATCTAACCCGCAGTTTGGCCGCCGAGTGGGCCTCGCGGGGCGTGCGCGTCAACAGCATCAGCCCCGGCTACACCCGCACCGAAATGGTAGACCAATTTATCAAAGCGCCGATTGGCCAAGAGAAACTGCCCTACTGGCTGGATCGAACCCCGATGCACCGTTTGGGAGAAGTGAGCGATTTGCAAGGCGCGGTGGTTTATTTAGCGGCGGAGGTTTCCGATTTTATGACCGGCCACGATATGATCATCGATGGCGGTTATTGTGTTTGGTAAAGGGGCGCTGCGGTATTTCAACCGTTTGCCGAACAAAAAACGTTGAAAGCGCCTTTGCAGCCGGTTAGTTTCTGCCGGGTATCGTGCTATAATTATGATGCTTTAGGCTATGTTTCAACTTATCCCTTAAGAGATTGGAGATTAGAGATGGTCAATTATGGCTCTTCAACTGCTAACCTCCAACTTCCTGGCGAAATATCCTGGTATTGAGATTTTATGGTTTTGGAGATCGGGCATTGAACAAAATTAAAGTGTTATTGGCTGAAGATCACACCATTGTACGCAAGGGCATTCGGGTGCTGTTGGATGCAGAGGATGATATAGAAGTTGTGGGCGAAGCCGAAAACGGCCAGGAAGCCGTTGACCAGGTGGGGCAATTCATGCCGGATTTAGTGCTGATGGATCATACCATGCCCGTTCTCAACGGCCTGGAAGCGACTCGCCAAATCAAAAAATGGTTCCCCGACGTTAAAGTTCTCATTTTAACCATGTACACCACCGAAGAGTATATTCTTCAATTCTTACGGGCTGGAGCATCGGGCTATTTAATTAAAAAGACAGCGCCCAAAGAGCTGGTGACAGCCATCCATGCAGTTTGTCAGGGCGATTCCTATTTAAGCCCCTCGATCTCAAAGACGGTCATTGAAGGCTATATTCAACAATCCCAAAAAATAGAAGAAAAAGACAATTATGAAAAGCTCACCGATCGCGAGCGGCAAATATTACAGATGATCACCGAGGGTTTTTCTAACCGAGAAATTGCCGAACGCTTGTCGATTAGCATCAAAACGGTGAACAATCATCGGGTAAATTTGATGGACAAACTTGATATCCACAACACGGCGAAGCTCGTGAAGTATGCTATTCGCAAAGGGGTTATCAGTTTAGACGAGTAATGGATACAACGCAGCCAAACCCATTAGATTACCAAAGTTATAATATTTTAATTGTTGATGATACGCCGGTGAATTTGGAAGTCATCATTGATTTTTTGGAGAGCTACGGCTTTGGTATTCGGATGGCCCGTAGTGGCGAGAACGCCTTAAAACGGGTTGAGTATGATCGGCCCGATCTTATTTTGTTAGATGTCCTCCTGCCCGGTCTAGACGGATTTGAAACCTGCCGGCGCTTGAAAGCAGAACCGGCCACGGAAGATATTCCCATCATATTTATGACATCGTTGACCGGTACCGAAGATAAAGTAAAAGGGTTTGAGGTGGGGGCGGTTGATTATGTGACCAAACCTCTGCATCAAGAAGAGGTATTGGCGCGTATCAAAACCCATCTTCGTTTGCGAGATTTGACCCTGACTTTAGAGAAGAAAAATCGACAGTTGGAAGTTAGCAGTCGGGTGGAGAAAATGCGGTTGTTCGAGGCGGTTACTCAGCAGCGTGAACAGCTTAGATCCTTAAATAGCAAATTGACTCAAGTGCAAGAAGCTGAACGCACCCAACTGGCCCGAGAATTGCATGATGAAATGGGCCAGGCTCTAACCGCAATTAGTCTTAATTTAACCTCTGTCTGTGAAATGCTGCCCCCAGAAATATCGCCGGTCATTAAAGAAAGATTGGCTGAAGCAAGTTGGTTGTCCGACCAGACTCTTGAACAGGTTCGAGAATTATCCTTAAATCTGCGCCCCCCGATGCTCGATGATCTAGGCTTGGTGCCGACGTTGCTGTGGTATATCAAGCGATACACCCAAAGAGTGAATATCGACGTAAACTTTGAAACCGTTGGGCTGGAAGATCGGATACCATCAATTTTAGAGACGACGGTGTATCGAATTGTGCAAGAAGCCTTGACCAACATTGCCAAACATGCCAAAACCGCTAAAAATGTCCAGATTCGGCTGGAGTGTTCAATAACCGCCATTGCCGTTCTGATCAAAGATGACGGCCGAGGATTTGATGTGGCCGAAATTCTGGGAGAACAGGCTTCTGGCAGCGGTATCGGGTTACTGGGCATGCAGGAGCGGGTTAATTTACTGAGGGGGAATTTCAATGTCGAGTCACAGCTTGGGCAGGGGACTTGTTTATCGATCACTATTCCGTGGAATAGTGATTAATAAACCTACTATTCTGGAAATTGAATATTATCCGAAGGGCGCCTTGTCTTACTCAATACCCCCACGTTCAAAAAAGACCCTGCCGTTGGCGGGGTTTTCTTTATAATTGAGGAGGAGGAGACAGTGAGGTCTCGAAAATTATGGATTATAGTTCTGTTTTGGCTGGGGCTGAGTCTAATTGGCTGTAACAGCACCCAGGCATCAAGCGCCACGACCGAGCCGAGGGAAACCGATCTGGCATTACCGAATGGCGGAGAATCTGACTTTCTCAAACAAGCCGCCAAACCCTATCAAGGTACAGTTATTCGAGGTATTAGCGAAAATACACCAGCGTCAACTTACATCAAAGATGTCCTGGTCCCTGTCTTTGAAGAAGAAACAGGCATCGAGGTTGAAATGGACGTCACCCCCTATGACAGAATGTACGCCTTAACCATTCAGGATTTAAGGCAGGGCAGCGGTGTTTATGATTTTATCTACGTTGAGCAAGATTTTTTTTATGACTACCTAGCCCAAGGATTTTTAGTCAATTTATCTGAGGCTATGCGAGAACGTCCCGAGTTAAACTTGCCCGATTTTGATCCGATCGACTTCACCTCATTTATCAACGAATTCAGAGATCCTCGTACCCGTGATCTGTACGGAGTTCCCATCGAAGCCTTTCTCAAATTGTACCTTTATCGCAAAGATCTGTTTGAAGACCCGGCTATTCAAGCGGCTTTTACGGCCGAATACAATTACCCCCTGGCTCCGGCTGTCACCGTTGAACAATATCGAGATAATGCTGAGTTTTTCACCCGATACGGTCAAGAAAATGGATTAGAATTATGGGGAACGACGGCTCAAGCGGCTTTAGGTCATCCAGGCTCCTTTTATGAATTCTTCGAAACCATAGCCCCCACCTTTGGCATCTATAATTGGGGCATCAACTTGGACAACTACAAAGCAACCACGGCTAATGGCGGCCAGTTAGATAGCCAACAGGCGAAAGTAGCCCTGGCGTATTGGGTCGATTTGTTGCCATACGCGCCGCCGGAATCAACCCATAGCGCCTGGAATGAAGTGGCCAATACATTCGCCGCTGGTCGGGCCGCGCAAGGTTGGGTCTATGGTGAGAACACGGCCTGGATAGCCACCGACTCAAGCCGGTCGAAAGTGGTAGGCAAAGTAGGTGTGGCCTTGCCACCTACCGCTCCGGGCGTAATAGAAGATGTGTTGATGGGGCAGGGGTATCTGGGTTATTATGATGGCGGCGCCTTTGGTATTTCACACACATCTAAAAATAAGGAGGCAACTTTACTGTGGTTGCAGTATCTGGGCCGGCCGGACATCCAACCCGAGTGGGCCGCGACCAGCAGTCGGGTGGTCCATTTATCGACATTTGACGATGCGTTGGTGCAAAGTCAGGATAAAAAACTCAACGGCTATTACACGTTAATGAAAGAGCAAGGCCAGCTCTTTGCCGGCGCGCCGCCATTTCCCTTCCACATCGAGATTCGTGATACAATAGCGCCCTATATTCACCAAGCCATTACCGGTGAACTTACGCCCGATCAGGCGCTCGATCAGGCCGCCATTGCCGTAGATGAGGCGCTTGTTCGTTTAGGTTACGGCCAGTAAAATGAAATGAATTGTTATTAATAGGACACCTTTTGAACTGCGTAACGCCTAATTAACTCCAGTTGCCGCCTTCTGGGGTTAGTATGCTTCGGGGGTAGGGTCATGTCATCGATATCAAAAACTGCGTTGGCCAATCAAATAGCCACGAATAGGTACGGAACGCCAAGCCGGTTGAGTCGTATACCCGGTATGAGGAGCTTTAACAACCTCAATATTGGGATGAGACTCAATATGGGGTTTGGCATTTTGGTTTTACTCACCTTGTTGGTAGTGGGCTTAATTTTTGTCGCCAGCCGGCAAGCCACGCAAAACATCAACTTAACCGAAGATGTCCATGTTCCGGCGGCGCTGGCTTCAACTCGGGCTCAATCGAGCCTGCTTAAAATGCAGGCTGCGGTGCGGGGTTATTTGGTATTAGGCGATCTCAAGAACATCGACGATTACAATAAAGCCAAAGCCATCTTTGAAACGAACCTGGCCCAACTGGAAATGCTCTCTGAAAACTGGCCTGATGCCCAGGATATTCATCGCCTCAATGAATTAAAATCTATGTTTGAAGCCTGGTCGCCCATTTCTGAAAGATTGTTTGAACTGCACGACAATCCCCAAGAAAATCGGCCGGCGCTTCGGCTTGAACGGTTAGAGTTTCACCCGCTGAATCAGGTTATTCTGCAAAACCTCGATCAGATCATTGACATACAAGAGCAGCGGGACCCCGCAATTAAAAATCGAGAGTTACTGGCCACGGTGGTCGATTTGAAAACGTCATTTCAGGCGATGGCCACCAATCTTCATGGTTATGCCACGTCGGGTGATTTAACCTTTAAGTACGGGTATGCTTCCAACTTAAATGCCAATCGATTAGCCTGGGAAAATTTAGAGGCCAACAAATCGTTATTGACGGTTAATCAACTGGGGTTGTTTGCCGACGTGACCCAAACGCGAAAAGAGCTGTTGCTGCTGCCGCTTAAGATATTTGAGATTACCGAGAGCGAACGGGCCTATGAAGATTTGTATCTATCTAAAACCGAGGCAGAACCTCAAGCTGAGCAAATGTTGGCGTTGTTAGATGAAATGACAACCGGCCAACAGGCGCGGTTGCGGGTCGATTTGAACAAAGGCCGGCAGAGCTTAGCCAGCGTGCGGATGCAGACCATCGTCAGCGGTATATTGGCCTTAGTCTTAGGAGTGGGCATGGCCCTTCTTTTCAAGGAAAATATTGCCGGCCCGGTTCGCCGCTTAATTACGACGGCGGAGGAAATTGCGGCCGGTGATTTCACCTCCCAAGCTGATGTGGAATCCAGAGATGAAATTGGTCGGTTAGCCACCACCTTTAATATTATGACCGCTCGGCTTCGCAACACCATTGATAGTTTAGCCAAACAAACCCAACAGCTTGAAACAATTGTAGAAATCAGTCAGCGCTTAACCAGCAAATTGGATGTGAGCGAACTCGCCCGAGATGTGGTCAGGCGTATTAAACAAGAGTTTGGTTATAACTACACCTATGTCTACTTGCTTGATCGCCACCAAAAAGAACTGGTGGTAGCTCAGGCGTCTGATCGCCGGGGAGTCAAGGGAAATGGACCGGCCAATCGAATCTTTTTGGACGATGAAGCCAGCCCGGTGGCGCAAGCGGCCCGAACGGGTGAAATTGTCTTAATAAAAAAGGAACAAGAGGGACAGCCACAATTACCACCCAATACCCAGTCTGAAATGGTGGTGCCTATTATCGCCGAGGAGCAGGTGGTTGGCGTTTTGGATGTGCAAGATGACCATGTGGGCGGTTTAGATCGGGGCGATGCCAAACTTATGCGCACCTTGGCCAACCAAATTGCTATTGCTTTAACCAATGCCAACCTTTTTGAACAAACCCAAAAGGCTTTGGCCGAAACCGAAAAACTTTATTCTATCAGCCAGGGTATGATGGCGGCTAAAAGCCTGTCTGAACTTATTGCCGCCGTAATAGAAGGCGCCAATATCCCGGTGATCAATCGGGCCGTACTGAACGTTTTTGATTATGATAAATATGGGCAGGTTGAAGCAATGGAAGTGATAGCCAATTGGTACAGCGGCTATGGCACCGCGCCCAGCCCGCCCGAAACCCGTTATTCGCTAGCTATCAATCGCTCTATAAACCTCTTTATGTCCCGTGAGCCACTATTTTTTAGCGATGTCCAACAGGACCCACGGGCCGACTCGGCCACCGTCGAGGTTGTCCGCCGCTTGAAACTTCGAGCTATGGTTGTTCTGCCCTTGTGGGCTCAAGATCGACAAATAGGGGTGCTGTTACTTCAGGGCGACAGGCCCTATACCTTTAGGCCGCGAGAAATACGCGCCTACCTTTCGCTGCTAGGGCAGTTGACCGTTGCCGTCGAAAACCAACGCCTGCTTGAGCAGGCTCAGCAACGTGCGGTGGAATTGGCTAAGGCCAAAGAAGCGGCGGAAATTGCCAATCGCGCCAAAAGCGAGTTTCTGGCCAGTATGAGTCACGAACTTCGCACTCCTTTGAACGGTATTCTAGGTTATTCCCAAATTCTAAACCGAGATGGCCGCTTGAATCAAACCCAAAAAAACGCCGTAAGAATTATTCAAGACAGCGGCGATCACCTGCTAACCCTCATCAACGATGTCTTGGACCTGGCTAAGATTGAAGCCCGCAAGTTAGAATTACATCAGACCGATTTTCAACTTTCCCGCTTTCTTGAAGGCATTGTGGGCATGTTCCAGTTACGCACTCAACAAAAAGAAGGCATAACATTTATTTACGAAGAGTCAACAACACTCCCGTCTATGGTCCATGCCGATGAAAAACGACTGCGGCAAGTGCTGATTAATCTGTTGAGCAACGCCATTAAATTCACCGATTTGGGCCAGGTGATGTTCCGGGTTGGTATTGTGGATGATCTTCACGGGTCCACCAAAACGCCTACCCGATCAAATTCAACGCTTGTTAGTCAAGATGGGCCGTTCGAGAGCCGCAAAATCCGTTTCGAAATTATCGATACCGGTATCGGCATGACCGCTGAACAACTGGAGCGCGTATTTTTGCCCTTTGAACAAGTAGGCGATTCTTACCGTCGCGCTGAGGGGACCGGTCTGGGGTTGACGATTACCAAAGACTTAGTTGAAGCCATGCAGGGCAGTTTAAAGGTTGAAAGTGAGTTAGGCAAAGGCAGCAAGTTTTGTTTGGAATTAAGTCCGCCTATGCTGTGGTCAACAACTACACGGTATGCCGAGCCGCTAAAGCAAACTATTGTGGGCTATATGGGGCCGCAGCGCAAAGTGTTAGTTATAGACGATGACCCCGCTAACCGTTCGATATTAATGAATTTGTTGAGGCCTTTAGGCTTTGAGATGATAGAAGCTGAAGATGGTCCGCAGGGTATTGATAAAGCCCGCGAAACGCAACCTGATGTGATTTTGGTTGATCTATTAATGCCCGAGATGAGCGGCGTTCAGGTCATCGACGCCTTGAAAGCCATGCGAAAGCTGCAGCAATCAATCATTATCGCCTCCTCGGCCAGCACCGTTGAGATAGATCGGTTGCAGCACAGCAGCGCTGGTTATGAGGCGATTTTATACAAACCCATCGAACATAAAAAACTCTTTGATCTGCTCGAAACCCACTTAGCTTTAGAGTGGGTTTACGAAGACACGCTCAAGGGCAGTCATCATCCAGAATTGGACATTGAAGCTGCCTTGATTCCACCGCCTCCAGAGGAAATAGCCATCTTGTTTGATCTGGCTATGAAAGGCGAGATCCGTCGTTTGCGACGCCATACCGTTCATATCGAACAGTTAGATGAAACGTTTAAACCGTTTGCCCAAAAGCTGCGCCAATTTATTGATGCCTATGATGAAGATAAGATTTTGATGTTGATTAACTCCGTGCGAGAGTGACCCAATAGGACAAATTCTAACGCTCATGAAATTTTTCCAAAGTGGATTTAAATCTTCCCCTATTCAGCAACAAATTCCAACGCGCACTTAATAGTTCCAATTTTCAGAGACAAATTCCAACGGTTACGTAATTCTTCCAATTTTCAGCGACAAATCGCGATTTGTACGAACAAAATCCAATTTTCAGCGACAAATTCCAACGGTTACGTAATTCTTCCAATTTTCAGCGACAAATTCCAACGGTTACGCAATTCTTCCAATTTTCAGCGACAAATCGCGATTTGTACGAACGAATCACGATTTGTACGAACGAATTTCAATTTTCACAAACAAATTCTAAACAAAGTTGGCACAACTACATATCTATGGTATGTTATCCTTCTAATTATAACCGGGCGCAAGCTCGGTTTTCATTTATGGAAAGATTATGGCAAAGAAAAGACGAAAAGAACCGACCTTTTACCTACGGACTCTGGGCTGCCCCAAAAACACGTTCGACAGCGAAGGCATCAGCGAGATGCTGCTCCAGGCCGATTATCGCAGCACCGATAATCCCCGACAAGCCGATGTCATGATCGTTAACACCTGCGGCTTTCTACAAGCGGCTAAAGACGAGTCGATTGGTGCGCTGCGCGAATTAGCCGGGATCAAGAGAAAGCACCAGTTATTGATTGCCGCCGGCTGTATGGCCCAACGCTTCGGCAGTGAAGTCACCCGTGAGGTCAGAGGTCTCGATGGCCTGATCGGGACGCGGGCCTGGACGGATATTGTGCCGTTTATTCAGCAACTGCGAGCCAACAAACGCCCCCAGCCGCTCTACCATCTGCCCGAAACCGGCGACACGCCGATCGAGACGGTGGCGCTTGACCGGCAGCAGGTCGAAGTGGGCCGAGCCAGCGCCTATCTCAAAATCAGCGACGGCTGCTCGGCGCCGTGCGCCTTTTGCACTATCCCCAGCTTTAAAGGGCTTAACCGCAGCCGCCCCCGCGAGCACATCCTGGCCGAGGCCCGCCGCCTGGCCGCCGCCGGCGTTAAAGAGATCATCCTTATCGCCCAAGATACCACCGCCTATGGCCGCGATTGGGGTGAACTGGATGGCCTGCCCGCGCTGCTGGAGCAGCTCGTCGCAGCCGCGCCCGGCGTCAATTGGTGGCGATTGATGTACGCCTACCCCGGTCACGCCAGCGATAAACTGGTCGAGGTCATGGCTGCCCATTCGCAGATTATTCCTTACATCGATATGCCCTTGCAGCACGGCCATCCCGACACCCTCAAACGGATGCGTCGCCCGCATAATGTGGATAAGCTGCTGGGCTGGATCGAACAGTATCGCACCTCGATGCCGGGGGCGGTGCTGCGCACTACCTTTATTGTCGGCTATCCCGGCGAAACCGAAGCCGAGTTTCAGGGCTTGCTCGATTTTATGGCGGCGGTTAAGTTCGACCGGGTGGGAGCCTTCACCTTTTCGCCGGAGCCGGGTACCCCGGCGTTCGATTTGCCCGACCCAATTGATCGAGACATTCAAGAGGATCGTTGGGAACGACTCATGGCCTTCCAGCAGCCTATTTCTCTGGAACGCAATCGGCAGATGGTCGGCCAACGGTTGGAGGTGTTGATCGACGGCGCGGGCGACGGCCTCAGCATTGCCCGCAGCTACCGCGACGCCCCGGAGATCGACGGTTATGTGGTGGTTGAAAAAGAGCTGCCCGTTGGCCAGATGATGCCGGTTTTAGTTACCGGCGCGATGGAATATGATCTGGTGGCTATGCCGGCCGACCAGCCGATTTTGGTCATGTAGATGTTTAAACATTATTTTAATCCGGTTAATCTTGTCAATGGGGCTGAATGTTTGTAAGGCGATAAGCCGCCCAAAAATGGCGGCTTATTTATTTGGGACAAATATCCCCCTGAAGCTTAGTAACATTTCGGTTATACTAGTAACCAAAAGTTAGATTCCTGGGGAGGATTATGACTAGTCACCGAAAATATCAACTAATCATTGCCGGCGTTCTTTTAGCCGGTCTACTTGTACCAACGGTCGCTTGGGCGGTCGATTTGCTGATTAATGGCCGGTTTGAGAGCTTTCAAAGCTACAATGGCGAAAATTGGCGCGGCTATGTCGAAAAATATGGACAAGGCTGGCACATCACGGTGCTCAATGAAGACGGCCTGCACTTTATGGACAGCGACACGTTTGGCCAATTTTTGAGCGCGAATTATGGCGTTCCCTACCTGAACTACAAAATAGAAGGCAATTACTCTCAAGCATTTGCGTCGCGACGCGCGTTTAACTATGTGCTGTATCAAACGATCAACACGACGATCGGGCAGGATTATGCGCTCGGCGGCAAGATCGTAACGTTCTATAAAGGTTCAGGCCCTGAGATCAACCACACCAAAATCTTCAAACGCATCGGCGTCGATCCGACCGGCGGCACCGATCACACCAGCCCCAATATTCTCTGGACCGACTGGGACGCCACCGACAACGCCTGGACCAGCCCGGCCTTGGCTTATACCGCCTCCACCGGCCAGGCGACCTTGTTTATCCAGATTAACAACACCGAACCGGATGTTGGGGCGGCTTATTTAAATACCGGCTACATCGACAACTTCAAATTCGAGCTGGCGGCGGTCGCTGCCCTCAACCTACCGGCTCAGGCCGATCCCGGCGCGGTTAACGTGAGTTGGAGCGTCACCATCCCCGACCCCAGCTTTTGGAGTTTATGGGGCTATGATGTCCAATACAAAGATGATGCTGTCGGCACGTGGCAAACCATTCAGGAACATAATGGCGGTAATGGGCAAGATACCAGCTATGTTCTAACCGCTAAAGCCGGTAAAACTTATACCTTCCGGGTCCGTCCCTGGCAGCAGCACGGCACGGGCGATGCCGCCACCACGGCCATGCCCGGCATCTGGCAAGAGAAAAGCGTGACTATCGGCAATGCGGTTATCGGCCGAGTGATAAATCACATGGGTATTGGTTTAAGCGGCGTTACGGTCTCGATTGACGGCACCTCAAACACAACCACAAGTGAGACAGACAGCACTTATGCTCTAGCGACCGGTGGGGGGGGCAATTTTAACATCGTGGCCAGCAGTTTTGAAGGATTGGTAGCCCCACCGGTTACCAGCGTTAGCGTGCCACCGAATGGTATCGCCGAACTCGATCTTATGCTGCGGCCAAGCGGGGCGGCTCAAGGTCTGATCAATAACGATTTCGAAACCAGCCTGTTCGGCTGGACATCCGGCGGCTCGGCCTCGGCTTCGACCGGCGACCGGCATACCGGCCAACGCAGTTTGCTGATAGCCAACAATACCTCCGTCTCCCAGGCCAACAGCGTTACCGGCATGGATCGACCGCTGGTTTCATTTTGGTATAAAAGCGACTCTTCGTTTACAGTCGAGTTCTTGAATGGGTCAGGCGCCGTTGCTTCAAAGACGCTGAGTCCGGTATCGGAGTGGACTTACGCCTCGCTGGACTCCGGGCTGGGCGAAAATTATTCCGGCCAGGTGGGGGCCCGATTCACCAACTCCGGCGGCGCAGCGAACATTTATATCGATGAGGTTAGCATCGGCGAGGGACCGTTGCGCTCGTATTTACCCCTCATTCTTCGAGATTAATCCAAGCCAAAGCCATATACCGATAACATCTGGTACATTACAATCCCAACGCTCGTGGCCAAATTCAGGCTGCGGACTTTGGGATTTTTCATGGGAATTGTCGCGCACGAATTAGGATTGGCCTTAAGCAGCCACTCCGGCAGGCCGGCAGTCTCTTTGCCAAAGAGGAAACTGTCGCCGGGTTGCGGTTGGATTTGAGTGTATGGACGTTTGACTTTGGTGGTCAGCAGGTGGGTGCGGGCAAAATCGAGTTGGGCAAAATAGGCCTCAACATCCGGCAGGTGTTTAATCCGGGCGAATTCCCAATAATCCAACCCGGCTCGCCGCAGATACCGGCTGCTCAATGAAAAACCCGGCTCACCAACGATGATCAGATCCATATCTGTCGCGGCGCACAGCCGGGCGATATTGCCGGTATTTTGCGGGATTTGAGGCTCAATGAGAACAACGTTGAACATGAAAAACACAGCAATGGTGATTTAGTTGTTACTATACGCCAACCGCAACAACGGCGCAAACCTATGCCGTTCACGGAGATATGACTAACTCAAGTTGCCACCCATATACTCAAACGGGGGAGTAAGGAGTAGGAAGTAGGGATTAGGGGATGAAAGGCGTTATTCCTTTTACCGTACAATAATACCCACGCACAAAGATCATAAAAATGGCACAGCCCCACAGGTTACCGATGGGGCTGTTTTGCAGTGATTGTTATCGATGTTATTTTGAAAGGCTACCGACCCACTATTTGATGAGCACCGGCAGGTAAACGGCCGATGTGTTCGCGGTAACAGGGGCGCTAGGTAGGCCCTGTTTGTCGCTGGGCGAGTTTTCTGCGGGTACAATGGCATCATCTAGCGGTGTTTTACTTGTGATCGCCACATCGCGCGGTTCGGAGAGTGTCGCACTAGCGGCCCCGGCCGCTGCCACCTCAATGGATTGGGCAAATTCGGTGTCGGTGTAGCCGTGGATGATAATTTGTACAATCATATCCTGCGCCGCAGTATAGTTAATTTCGTCAATGCTGGCGCCGGTGTTGTAGCTACTGGCCGCGGGGTTAGCGGAGTTGGTGTCCCACAGGTAAATATCCGGGTCGCCGCTGGTGGGGGCGGTGCGTACAGTAATTTGTTCACCGGCAGCCAGTCGATAGCGATACAGCCGGATTTGTCCCTGGAGCAGGCTATCGGTTGGGGTCACGTAATTGAGAACAGCTTGTCCCGGCGATTGAGCAATGTTACCGGCGACATCGGCGGCCCATACTTGAAAATATTTCATACCTGGCGTGGATGACACCTCCCAGTTGTATGGCGCTGTCTGATAATCAAGCCATTCAGATTGCCGCACCACGATCCATTGCCGGGCCGAGGGGCTGAACTCATATTCGATGAACAGGACTGCTTTCACGCCAGCGCCAACGTCGGTGGCGGTCACGGATAACGTCGCGATGGTGGAGTCGGAGGGCAGCGCAGCGGTAAAGCTGTTTATTTGCGGCGGGGTTGTATCGGCTGCGGCCGGTAGAACGGATATCGTCCGTTCAATAACGTTATTGGTCTCGTCATTTTCAGCTACGGTGTTATTCGGGTCAATGATGGCCCGCAGGATGTAGTTGCCGGTAGCCGTCGGGACCCAACTGACAGGGTTTGTGGTATCGTAGCGGTTGGGGGGCAGGTCGGCGGTACCCGTACCCAGAGTCAACGTTTCAGCGGTCGGGGTATCCACCTCAAAGCGAACGGCAACATCGGTCAGGGTTTGAACACCGCCTTGGTGATACACCACCAGCCCAACGTCAATTTGACTGCCGGCTCGCAGGCTGCCGGGGTCCGTCCAGAGCAAACTGCTGTAACTCAACAGATCATCGTCAGTGGCGCTAAAAACGGTGTAGGCATTGGTGAGGGTGTCGGTTACACCATTATCCGTCACGGAGACATTATATAAGCCGAGCGTTTGCCCCGCCGGCACAATGGCCCACAGGAAGTTTGGGTTAACATACTGGGTGGTTAGGGGGGTGGCCCCTAATTTAACCCTGGTGTCTTCGCTGAAATTTAACCCAAAAGCGTACAACAGAGAGGGTAGGTCGTCGCGGCCTCGCTGGGGGGCAATTACCTGCAAATCGAGCGCCGATGAGCCAACGGCGAATGCGGCCGGATAGGTCGCTTTTTGCCCGTCCGGGTTGGTGACAATCAGCGTGTAGGTACCAGACGGCAAATTGGACGGCGCTATCGCCTGGAATTCCCCACTGTTAATAAAGGTTACACCAGACAGAGGATACGTTCCCAGCGAGGCATGAACCGGGTTGATAAAATTGCTACCAATAATTTCCAAGCTGTTGCCATCGACATTGACTGCGGTAATTTGAGGCGGAGCGGGAAGAGTGGGCGTAGGCGAGGCGGTGCTGGTCGGCGTCGGGGTCATAGTAGGGAGCGATGTGGCAGTGCTGGTCGGCGTCGGGGTCACAGTTGGGAGCGATGTGGCGGTACCCGTTGGCATCGCGGTAGCCGTGGGCGTGGATGTGGGAGTCGGGGTTGTGTTGCTATCGCCCACCACTAGAGAGACGGGAATCGTCAGTGGACTTTCATCGGGATCGTTATTGGTAATCGTCAGAGTGGCGGAATAATTTCCATTAGCCAGGCTGTTCGTATCAAAGGCAAGTTCAATCGTGGCGTTCCCGCCGGAGGTCACATGCCCGGTGGCCGGGCTGACCGTTAGCCAAATATCACCCCGAACAGCATCCACAGCAGCGTAACAGTCGAGCCGACCATAGCCATAATCGTCATCGGGCCCGGTATTGCCTAAATCTACTGCGGTGCTGGTCAGCACATCTTCAATCTGGCTGACGGTCAGGCCAGGGTTGGCGGCTTTGATCAGGGCGACGCAACCGGCAGTGTGCGGGCTGGCCATCGAAGTGCCACTGATGGTAGCATAGGAGCCGTTATTCCAAGCAGAGTAGACGTTATACCCTGGAGCGCTGATATCCGGTTTGGTTTCGCTGGTTACCGATGACGGCCCTCGGCTGCTAAAAGAGGCAATGCTGTCGCCGCTGTCGGTGGCGCCGCTGGCAAAGCTGTCGGCATAATCTCCTGGCGAACCGACGGTAGCGGCGTCTGGGCCGGAGTTGCCCGCGGAAAAGGCCGGGAAAATGTCTGCCGCCCGCCAAGCCTGAACCGTAGACTGATACCATAGATTACCGCCGCCGCCGCCCCAGGAGTTGTTGACCACGTGGGGCCGCTGGTTGGGATCACCATTGCTGGTTGAGCCGCCAATCGGATAAGGGGCCAGCACCCATTCGGCCGCGGCCAGTAGATGCGTGCTGCTGCAACTGCTGCTGCTGCACCCTTTAGCCGCAATCCATTTGGCCGCAGGCGCCACCCCGATTTGGTTGGTTCCATCCAGACCGACCATTGTCCCAACGGTATGCGTACCGTGGCCATTGTTATCGCCCGGTGCCGTCGGGTAGGTACCGGTGGGGTCAAACCAGTTATAATCGTGGCTTCCGGTGGCCGTGCCGCGATATTGGTTGATCAAAGCCGGGTGACTGCTGTAAACGCCGGTATCGATGCTGGCAATCACGATACCATCGCCCCGGATATTCCATTCGTTCCAGACCTGATCCGCCCTAATTTTGCTGATCCCCCATTGGGCCGCCGCGACGCCGATCTCATCGGCGGGCTGTGGATCGGGGATACTGTAACTGCCCTGCGCTTCGATGTAAACCACATCGGCCCGGTTTGACAGGTTAACAATTTTGTCCCAGCTCCCGGTGGCGGCGACGGCATTTACGATGTAAAACGTGCGCTGCACCGCCTCCGGCCCCAAAAAGGTGATAACTTCGGGCTGGGTACGTTGGGCGGTTTCAAATAGGGTGTTGTACACGTATTGGCCTCGTTTGGACCAATCGGCAATACGGTAAGCTGCGCTCAGATCGGCTTGTTCGGTCAGGTACACTAAAAACGCCATCGGCTCGGTAGTTCTTAACCTAGCGTCATTCTGTAAGGCCGGGTCTATTTTATCGGGAGGAAAAGAGACCGGATGCCAGTCGTTTTGCTGGATTGCCATACTGGTGGCCGTAACTTCTGCTCCGGCAATGGCTATGTTGAACGACAAGGTCACGTCGCCTTCATTGTCGATGGTCAGAGAACGGGTGGCCGTTTGTCCGGCTTGTAAAGTGACATCAACCGCGGTGGGACTCACGTTGATGTCCGGCGAACCCGGCACGGCGGTGGGCGTTGGCGTGGCGTTGTCGTTGACATAGGAATCGATCCAGTTTTTGACCGTTGAAATTCGGGCATAAACGCCGTAATAATTTGGCTCCGCGCAGCCAAAACCCCAACTCACCACACCGGCCTGTTTGAAGCCGCCGCCGCCATCGGAAATAATCAGAGGGCCGCCGCTGTCGCCCTGACAGGAGTCTTTGCCACCCTCGGCATAGCCGGCACATAACATACTGTCGGTAATGCTGCTGCCGTAAGATGCTGCACAGGTGGCGTTGGAAACAATCGGGACCTGCACTTCCATTAATTCATCCGATATGGAGCCGCCGTATGAGGTGGTTCCCCAGCCGGTCACGGTCGATAGTTCGCCCTCCACATCAGCCACACTGCTTAAAGCGATAGTCGCCACCGCGCTATTGAGCACAGCCGGCGAACTGAGATGCAGCAGCGCCACGTCGTAGTCGCTGGTATTGGCATTGTAACTGGGGTGAGGAATAACCTGGTCAACCGTCTTATACTGCTCGGTACCATCGGAGCTATAAAGATAATGTTCTCCCAGACTGATATCAAAGACGGAAGGATCATACACAGTGGAACCGTTATAAACACAGTGAGCCGCAGTTAAAACCCACTCCGCATCGATTAACGATCCGCCGCACAGGTAGCCGTCAAAGAGAACCAGGGCCTGCCAGGGATACTCATACGGATCAGCCGGCTGCCCGCCCACAATATTTGGCTGATTGGAATCGGAGGAGGGGTCCTGGGCGGCCGCATGACTAAGAATCAGCGTAAAGGTTGACAACAGGGTAAAAACAATAACGATAGATTTACGAAGTGACTGTTTGTTAAACATGCTTACGTTACCTTGACTATAAATTAGTGTACCTGGTCAGGGTCGGTGATGTCTTGCAAGTGTAGCTTTACATGGGGAACGGTGATTTGACGAAGAACAAGCCCCAAATTTTCATACCCATCAAAGCCGGGGGCTTCCTATCGTCGGCAGGGCTGCAAACAAAGTAGGTTCAAACCCTCCTCAATAGCTCCTCAAAAAAGCCAGTTCTACCAGATTCTGTGGTTAGCGATGTCATCCCCAAACCACGGAATGTATTAGAGCCGGGAAAAAAGTATAGCACTACTAATTGTGTAAAAATGTTGCGTAGCGTTTGAGTTTAATTGGATTTACGTTGGATTTATTTGAGGAGAAATGAACAAGTTTAAATTGAGACCCCGGAGTGGCTGATTAACATCAATCTCTGTGCTTTTTGGTTTCTTTTTGGAACTCCATTATAATCTTAACCGGAGATTCGGCCCCTTATAATGAAAATTCACGGGAGCAACAAAGCTTGCTTTGTCATGCGCAGTAAGGTCAAAGTAAACTTTGACGCTCCAGACCGTTATTTTCAAGGGAGTGCGACAGAACCTCGGTACAGCAACGACAATGAAAATTCCGTAGGACAAACTTAAGTTTGTCCTACAAACCCATTTTCAGAGGAGTCGATCTTAAGTAGCTAAGCCTCGGAACTTAAATGGACCAAATCTATGCCAATCTAACCGAACTATCTTACGAACTTCAACAACGCACCGAGGCCGAAATTCGCTTTGACCAAGTCTCCCGCACGCTGTATGCCACCGACGCCAGTAACTATCAGATTATGCCTATCGGCGTGGTTATCCCCCGCACCACTGACGATGTTATTGCCACTGTTGAAATTTGCGCCCGTTACAAGGTGCCGGTGCTGCCGCGCGGCGGCGGGTCGTCGCTGGCCGGGCAAACGGTCGGCGAGGCCGTGGTGATCGACACCTCCAAATATCTGCGCCAAATCCTCTCGATTGATCCCGAAGCCCGCGAAGTGCGGGTTCAGCCGGGCATCACCTTTGGCCAGCTCAACCGGCAGCTCAAAAATAGCGGGCTGATGGTTGGCCCTGATCCGGCCAGCGGCGAGCGGGCGGCCGTCGGCGGCTGTATCGGCAATAACGCCACCGGCGCACACTCGATTTTATATGGCATGTTCGCCGACCACGTGTTGAGCCTGCAAACGATTTTGGCCGACGGGAGCGTGATTGAACTAAATGAAGACCACGACGCCGGCCGGGCGACAACTTTATGGCATGATGTTTGCCGCATCATCGACGCCCATCAGGACGACATTCGCGCCTACTGGCCGCGCCACTGGCGGCGAGCCAGCGGCTACAACCTCAATTATATGCTGCCCGACGCCCCCGGCCGCCATCCCGGCAACCCCAGCGGACGGCCGCACCAACCCAATCTGGCCCAACTGGTCTGCGGCTCAGAAGGCACGCTGGCCGTTATTACCGAGGCGACCCTCAACCTGATGCCCCGCCCCAAAATGACCGCGTTGGGGATTATTCAGTTCGACGACATGATCGCCGCCCTGGAAGCTACGAATATCATTTTGGAACTCAACCCGTCGGCCGTCGAGTTGATGGATCGCCTGTTGGTGGAACTGACTCGCCAGCAGCCTCAGTACGCCCGCATGCTAACCTTTGTCGAGGGTACGCCGGAAGCTATTTTGGCGGTTGAATTTTATGGTGAGAGTGAAAGTGAACTCACCGCTAAACTTGATCGGCTGGAACAGCAGCTTACCCGGCACAAAATCGGGCGGCGTTTCTCGCGAGCCATGTCGGCTCAAGCTCAGGCCGATGTTTGGGGCGTACGCAAGGTGGGGCTGGGGCTGTTTATGAGTATCCGGGGGGATTACAAACCGATTCCCGTCATCGAAGATTTTGCGGTGCCGGTTGAGACCCTACCTCAATATATGGCCGAGATGCTAGCCCTGGCCAAAAGCTACGATACTCGTCTGGCCATTTATGGGCACGCCTCGGCCGGTTGTTTGCACCTTCGACCGTTGATCAATGTTAAAACAGCGGAAGGCGTGCAGATCATGAAGGAAATTGGCGAAGCTGGGGCCGAAATCGTGTTTCAATGCGGCGGCGTTACCAGCGGCGAACACAGCGATGGGCTTCAGCGCAGTTACTTCAATGAAAAGCTGTTTGGCCCTAAGCTGTACCAGGCCATGCGCCAAATCAAGGCTGTGTTTGACCCGGACAACCTGCTCAATCCCGGCAAGGTGGTTGAGGCCCCGGACCCCACGCAACGCCTGCGCTACGGAGCCAATTACAGCACCATCCCTTTGGAAACGTATTTCGATTGGAGCGACGATGGCGGTCTGGATCGCGCGGTTGAGATGTGCAACGGCGCTGGCGTTTGCCGCAAGTTAGATGTCGGCACGATGTGTCCGTCGTACATGGCCACTCAGGATGAACAGGATACCACTCGAGCCCGAGCCAATGTGTTCCGGGCGCTGCTATCGGGTACGCTGCCACTCAACGCGATGACCGACCAGACGGTTTACGATGTTTTTGAGCTGTGCCTCGGTTGTAAAGCCTGCAAGAGCGAGTGTCCCAGTTCGGTCGATATGGCCCGCATCAAAACCGAATACAAAGCCCAATATTACGCCAGGGTGGGCTATCCGCTGCGCAGCCGGCTGATCGGCAATGTGCCGCGCCTGGCCAAACTGGCCGCAGCCGCGCCCGGCGGGTTGAAAGTGGCCAATTTTTTGCTCGGCCTCCCGCAAACTAAAGCGTTGATGCGTCGCATTGGGCTAACTGAAGAACGCCAATTTCCCCGTTTTGCCCCGGAAACCTTTTCGAATTGGTTCCAACAGCGCCAGCAGCCGCTTGTCAGCACCAGACAGGTCCTGTTGTTCAACGACACCTGGACCGAGTACAACTATCCCGAAATTGGCCAAGCTGCGGTGAAAGTATTGGAAGCCGCCGGCTATCAGGTCAATTTGGAAACCCAGCGGGAGTGCTGCGGCCGCCCGCTGCTGACCTGCGGTATCGTCGAACCGGTCAAGCAGATGGCCCGCCGCAATGTCGATCTGCTGCTGCCCTACGTGGAGAAGGGCTGGCCGGTTATCGGCTTGGAGCCCAGTTGCATTCTCTCCTTTCGTGACGAGTACCCGGCTTTAATGGATGCCCCTCGCCGTGACACGGCCCGCCGACTAAGTCAAGCCTCGCTCACTATCGATGAGTTTCTTCACCGCCTCATCGAACAACAAGAATTTCCAATTTCCCATCTCCCATCTCCAACCTCCCATCTCCAACCTTCCTTACTCTTCCACGGCCACTGCCACCAAAAAGCGCTGTCCGATATGGGTAAATCGCTGGCCGTTTTGAAAGCGGCCGGATATGAAGTTGAAGCCATCCCCTCCGGTTGCTGCGGCATGGCCGGCAATTTCGGCTATGAAGCCGAGCATTACGCCCTCAGCCAAACCATTGGCCGCGACCGGCTGATCCCCACTATCGAGGCCCGGCCGGATGCGCCTATCGTCGCCAACGGTATCTCCTGCCGGGAGCAGATCGAACATATGACCAGCCGTCGCCCGCGCCACTTGGTCGAGTGGGTGGCGGAGGCGTTGGGGCCGTAGCCGCCGGCCCCGGTAAGTTCCAAAAAATCCCAAATCTTCTGTTATAACTTACGTCGTTGGGTGCGAAAAGCCCGATGAGTGACATTTCTTGATATGCCT
>JACKAT010000048.1 GCA_020634935.1 Anaerolineales bacterium | reverse complement strand
CCGCGACAACCGCCTGCTCGAACGATAAGTAGCCCATAAAGCGACCCTGCCCTTCTGGCAGGTTGTCCGGCAGCTTGTGGGTGTAGGCAAAGCCGGTACACTCGACCGGCAGGTAGGCGCCCTGCGCGATCAACTGCGCCACGACCGCGGCGTCGGTCAGCAGCCCTTCGCCTTGCTCGATGGCCGCTAACTCCTGGCGGCCAAATGAGTCCCAGCCCGAGGCCTGATCGTGGCTGCGGCTGTGAGTCAGACTGACCGCCACATACGCATGGCCATCGAGCAGCACCACCAGCGGCAGCAGGCCGTAATGCAAACACAACCCGGCGTACAGCAGCGATAGATCAAGGCAAGTTCCTTGCCGGGGCGAGACCAGCACGTCTTCCGGCGGGCGGATGGTCTGGATATCCTGCTCGTAATTGTACTCAGGCCGATCATAGGCCATAGGCTGGCCCTGCTCGGCCCGAGCCAGCAGCCCCTGATAGATCTGTTGGGCCAGCCGCCGCCGGCCGTCGTTGGCCGCGCTCAAATCGTACGCGCTGTCGGTTAAGGTTAAATTGGCGACCCTCGCCGCCCGATCCGCGTCCACGTAGCGCGCCACCCCGGCGCGATCCACAGTGCGGGCCCATTGCCATTGACTCATAGTGATACTCCTCTGAAAATGGGTTTGTTTGTAGGACAAACTTAAGTTTGTCCTACGGAATTTTCATGCTCGCTGTCGTCCTATAAGGACTATTCGACTCCCTCAAAAATAGGTTTCGTAGGACAAGTCAGCGACTTGTCCTACTGCTTTCAACGTTGCCCAATGCCTTACACCTCGGCCACGGCAAACACATCGTGAACCGGCGTCGCCTGCCCGCCGACCACCGCCAGTTCGACGCGGTAGGCGCCGGCGGCCAGCGGGGGCAGGTCGATGCGCTGCGGGCCGTCATCGGCCGGGATAGGCACCGTCTGGGCCGATGGGCCGGTGACGGTTAACACCAGGTCGCCGCCGGCCTGGCGATGGCGCAGTTCCGCGGTCAGCGTAACCGGCCGGCCGGCCGGAACCACATCCTCGACCGTCAGCGCCAGCGCCGCTTTGTCCGGCTCCGGCACGGGGTCGCCGCCTCTGACTTCACCGAGCCGGCTCTGGGTGGTGGCCAGGGTGGCGGCCAGCCGGCTCAGCAGATCGCGGTTGCTTTGTAGGGCGCTGTGCTGCTCCGGGTGGAAGCTCTCCCGATACTCGTCCGACAGTTCCAGCGGCACGGCCGAGGCGCGCGGCACAGTGCCGTCGCCGGTCGAGAGGGCGTCGCCCACCACCGGCGGCGCGCCGTAGCTCAGCCTCACCTGCCCCGCTTCATACCGCGCCGACTGTAAAGTGGGCTGGTCGGTGCCGACCACCGGCACAATTTTGTACTTGTGCTGACGATAGTCCGCCTCCTGTTCATTGCGCTCCCGGGCCGCGTCGATTTCGTACATGAACGACAACCCTTTCTGAGCCATCTCCGGGGTGAGGTTGGGAATGACGTCGGTTTCGGTCACGCGCAGCCATTGGTTGTTGGCATAGATGGCGGGGTAGCGCGGCAAAAGCTGGTAGGCCGACGGCAGCGATTGCATCACCGCCGTCAACGCATCGAGCTTGAAGCCGCCCACCTTGATGCCTTCAACCAGATTGCGGACCATATTGAGCGAGCCGCGATAGGGCGTGCCGAACGTAACCAGCAGCTTGCAGTCGCGCCAGCCGCCCAGCACCTCCAGGTAGTAGCGGCTGATCAACCCGCCCATGCTGTGGGCGATGAGAATAGTTTTGGCCGCTGGGTTGCCGCTAAAGTCGCGCCAGCGAGGCAGCCGGGTCCCGATTAGCTGTTGTAGCCGCCGGGCCGAGACCCGGTTATCGCGCCGCCAATCGTAGGGGAATTCAAAATAGTTGGCCGCGTAATCGCGGTCGAGATGACCTTCGACCACCTGAAACTGCCGGGTCAAAAGGTGGCGCAGGCCCGTATAGCCGTCGATTTTGTGCAGGCCAGGCACGATGTGGACATCATCGATCAGGCGGGTGGCCCGGATGCCGTCGTCTAACACCTCCGCCTGCGGGTCCGGGTCATCGACCCCGGCCAGGGCCAGGTCGCCCAGCGAACCCAGACCGGTGGTTAGCCCTCGCCAGAGCGCCGGCACCGAGGCCGCCCAAACCGCTTTTCCCTCTTTCTCCAATACACTCCCGGTAATACCGGGCAAAACAACGATCATATCCCGAATTTTAGTCATTGATCCCGCCTCCCCTGAAAATAAGCTTGTAGGACAAACTTAAGTTTGTCCTACGGAATTTTCATTGTCGTTGCTATACCGTAGGTTCTGTCGCACTCCCCTGAAAATACAAACCCGGAGCGTCAAAGTAAACTTTGACCCCACCCCACCCGGAGCGTCAAAGTTTACTTTGACCCCACCGTGGATGACAAAGCAAGCTTTGTCGCTCCAGAAAGTTTTCATTCTCGGTTATATTGTTTTCCATAAATCCTGAAAATCTTGTTCATTCTGTCTCATCATCAGCCGCCCCTTCGTCATCCGGCTCGCCCAAAACAGCCCGAACCAGCGGATGATCGCGACCCAACTGCGCTATAAAGGCGCGCGCTTCATCCACAGCGTCCATAGCGACCAGCAAACCGAGATAGTTGCCAAAGACCGTAACGGTATTAGGGTGTTGCACCCCCAACCGCTCCATAAAAACGGCCAACGCCCGTTCGTAGTACGGCCGCGCCGCTTCATAGTCGGCATTACTATTGTCTAGAAAATACCCGGTCGTGTTGCATAAAGCGGCGGCGGTTTCATCCTCGCGGACCTGGGCGCGGGTAGCAACAGCCAGCAGGTGGGTCTGCCACTGCCGTAGTTGCCGCCAGTTACTGACGTGGTTTTGCGTGCTGGCTACCTGTAAAACGGCCTGCTCTACCGCCTGTTGGGCCGGACCAATCGGGTCCGGCTAGCCGGCTCGCCGCAGCCGGCCGGCCCGTTCCAGGCTAAACGCCCCGATCAGGCGATGGAGCCGCAGCACCTCCCCTGTTTGCTCAATCAAGCCCAACTGCCCCAGGCGAGTGATGGCCTGCTTTATTTGACGCCGGGCCTTCCTTTCGGCCCGCTCATCCTCGAGTTCAGAGGCGGACAGCTTGGTTTCGACCCTATTCTCCCCCCCTCTGTCCCCCCCGCTGGGGGGGAGGTGTTGGCTCCTCCCCCTAGCAGGCTGCGTCCTGAGCTTGTCGAAGGGGGGAGGCTGGGAGGGGGTCGATTCGTCGTTGGCTTCGAAAGAATGGTCTTCTATCCGACGCTGAACCTCCTCGCGGGCGGGTAAGCCGGCCTCTGCCCGCGCCAAGAGGGTCTGCCCCAGCAGCCAGTCCGGCAGGGGCGCGCCCGGCGCCAGCAAGGCGGCGTGGAGTAGGGCTAACTGGGCCAGGTGATCGGCCGGGCGGCGGCTGTCCAGTTGGAGATAGCTCAAGGCAAAGGTGGCGTAGAGATGGGGGGTGTGGTTGCCGGGCAGGTGCAGCGCCTCGCGGCTTTGCGCCAGCGCTTCTTCTTGCAACGCTTCTTGCTCGACGGCGGCTAAAAAGTCGGCTGCCGGATAATCGTCCCGGTTGGCGGCCAGGTAGCTGCCGGCCACGTGCAGGGCCAGGGGGTGGTAATCGAGCGTGTGGGCAATTTGGTCCTGTTCGGTCTCGGTCAGGTGCGCGGCCAACCGGCCCAACAGGGCCCGGCTCTCGTTTACGGTCAGCAGAGCCAGCGGCAGCAGGGTCAACGGCGTCGTGGTCAGCGCGGTCCAATCGCCCCGGCGGCTGGTGACCAGCACCCGGCTACCGCCCCGCTTGGGCCGCCATTGTTCCAGCAGGGCCGGGTCTTCACAGTTGTCGAAGATGAGCAGGCGCGGCAGGCCGCTCTCCCACTCGCGGCGCACCCGCCCCACCTTGTCGCTAAAGGCCAGCGCCTCAAACGCCGGCAAGGCCAGCCCCTCCGGCCCGCCGCAGCGCACCAGCTCCGCTTCAATATTGGCGGCGTCGGCGCAGTTTAGCCAAAAGACGCCGCCCGCAAAAAACGGCCCGTAGCGATGGGCAAACTCAACCGCAGCCTGGGTCTTGCCCAGCCCGCCCATACCGGCCACAATGGCCAACGGCGGCGTCTGGGCCTCGCCCTCTTTCAGCGCCTGGGCCAGCGCCCGCAGCGTGGCCTCCCGGCCAACAAAATTGGGGTTACGGCCATACGGCAGCAGCGACCACGGCGGCAGCTCACTGTAATCGGGCCGTTCGTCCAGCGGCATGCGGGCCAGCGTGGCCTGGGCCTCGGCCGGGTCGATGGCCTGGTAGCGTTCGTAAATCTGTTGCGGGTGGATATTAACCTGATGGATGTCGCCCACAGCCACGTTGCCGGAAATCGTGATCCGTCCCTGCCCTTCAGCCCGGATGCCCAGGCGCGGCGACGCAGGTTCGCCCCGGCCGGCGCGGGCCGCCAAGTCGGCCCACAATGTCTCTGCCGCCGTCAGGGGCTGAGACGACTGCCAGCGGTCGGGGTCGGCCGCTTCGGCCCGCTCGATGGCGGCAATGGCCCGGAACAGCAGCCCCGGCCCGTCGGCGGGATACTCAGCCGCTACCCGGACCCACTGGGCCAACTGGCTGTTAGCGCCGGAGGTATAAGCTCCCAGTTGCTCCCGAAAATAGGCCGGCAGCCGCTCGACCACATCCAGCCGGCGGCCCTCATCGGCTAAGAGGGGGATACGGCTGAGTTCGGCGGCCAATAAGTTGATGGCAGGTTCGGTCAGGTTCGTCATAATACCCCGGTTATGAATGATGAATGATGAGGGATGAATGATGAAGGATGAGGTAGGGGTGGGCATATCCGTCTGGGAGGGGGGGCGGCAGTCAAGCGCTATGGTTAAAGGCATTATAGCATGTTATTGGGGCAATATTCAATATGATGGTTAAAACTTTTGGCCTATTTGATGGATGGGGTAATCACCGCGCGATTTCGGAGCAAGGACAACAACGGATTAAGAGGGAGGAAATGAAGGGGAGCGACAAAGCTTGCTTTGTCATTCACACAAGGGTCAAAGTAAACTTTGACGCTCCAGACTTTACCCGCTGATTATGTCCTAGTTTTAGGCCAGAACCTGACTTTTTATAGCCTAGAACTCGTTTTACTACAGCCTACAATCCCATTTTCTATAGGCTACAATCGTATCAATTGTAGCCTACAATCCCTTCGATTATAGGCTATATTCCTTCGGTTTATAGCCTACAATCGCCGCGTTGGCGCCCGGGGAAATTCAGTCACAGCCGAGGTTCGCGCCGTTGCTGCGGCTGGCACCGAGCGCGGTCGGGCTGGGAACGGCCGCGCCGCCTGAGAGAACCGGCCGGCGCTAAAGAGACCGGGCCGTCGGCCGCCGCCGAAGAAACCCCCTCGACCAACGGCACCGCCGGGGTGGCAATCAAGGTCGCCGAGCCGAGTGGCTAGCCCGCGCTCAGTCCTGGCCATCGCTCTCCACAATAACTAACTCCTTATAGCCCGTCGCGCTGTCGAGTTCGCGCCGAAATGAGAGGCCGGGCAGCACGCCCAGCACGATTTCGGCGGTGGTGTAGATCAAGCAGCCGGCTAACAGATGCCCGCCGACCGTGCGGCCCTGGCTGCCGGCCAGGCTGAGGTGATAGTGCGAGCCGTACTGCGACAGCGTGCCGGTCAGCGACACGATCTCGAACTTGCCCTCCAACTCGGTCGCCTGGTCCTGATCGGCGAAGTGCAGCACGGTCCGGCGCAGGCTGCCGACGCAGGTCAGCACGCAGGCCGCCTCGATGGCCTGGTCGCCGGCCCAGGTATCGAGCGCGACTTTCAAATCTTGGTTGGGATGCAGGCGTAGGGCGTGGGTTTGCATAGGTTTAGTGTCATCTCCTTGGTGGAAAATGCGTTGTTGAGGTTCCCTCAATATTAGTCTTAAGCCGTTTTGAAGCAAAACCTCTGGCTCTTCTCCGCCACCTCGTCGCCGTTAACCTCATAACCTGAGTTCGGAAATAGATGGACTCCATGTCATTTCGCAGCGATAGCGGAGAAATCCCGGTGACAATACAATGAAAAGTAGTCTGGTTGGAAAAATTTGAAGCGACAACGGCTATTTTCCCGGCGAAGGCTTCATTTATGGGAATGCCTTAGGGATTTCTCCGCCTCCGGCTCCGAAATGACATGCTTGACTTTAATTATCGAACTCAGGTTGATAAGCTGGAACCCAAAGGCGCTATAAAAACCGCCAAGACGCGAAGAACACTAAGAGCGACCTGTGCGTCTTGGCGGTTCCATTTCGGCCTGTATGGCACAAACTTGCGGAAAAACCTGTCTGTGCGCTCTTTTGTGTCCTTGGTGGATCGACAGCTTATACCTTATCCGCATCCATCGCCCGCAGTTGGCGATTGAAGAGCAGGCTCACGGTGGTCAGCAAGTAGCAGGCCAGCACGATGATAAGGGTCTGGCGCAGCCCCAGCCCGTCCAGAGCGTAGCCGGCCAGCAGGACGCCCAGCGGCATGGCCATAAACGCCCCGGACCGGATCACCCCCAAGACGCGCGCCCGCATAGCCGACGGGATGCGGCTGTAACTGACCGCGCTCATAATCGGGTTGAGCGCCCCGGCCGCCAGCCCTACGATGGCCGCGGTCGTGAGCACAATCCACAGCGGCGGCAAAAAGATGAGGGGTATCCGGGCCAGCGCCACCACAATAAAGGACCAGATGTAGACCTTAGACGCTGAGTAGCGATGCCCCACCGCGCTGTAAACCAGCGCCCCGATGACCGCGCCCCCGCCCGACACGCCAAAGATCAAGCCCAAGCCAATGGCCGAACCGTAAACCTCCCGCACAAAAACCGGGTAGATGACTGACGACAGCGCCGCATCCAGGAAGTTGGTGATCAGCACAACGCCGACAATCGTCAGGATGAGGCTGTCCTGCCGCACATAGCGCAGCCCGGCTTGCAAATCGGTCAGATAGCCGGGAGACGAACCGGTCTCGTCGGCGGGCCGGTCGATTTTGATGTTGGGGACGATGAACCAAACCAGCAGCGCGGAGACAGCAAAGGTCGCGGCGTCGAGGTAGAGCACGTTCTGGGCGCTGACCAGGGCGATGAGGAAGCCGGCGGCGGGCGCGCCCAACAGCCGCGAACTGCGCTCGACGATTTGGTTGAGCGAGGCGATGCGCTCCAGTGGCATCTCGGCCGCAGCGGCCAGTTCGGGCAGGAGGGCATCGCGCGCGGTCACGCCGGGGGCGTCGAGCAGCGCCCCTAAAAAGACCAGCACCTGGAGCAGCCAAAACGGCAGCCAACCCGCCACAAAAAGCACCGGGATGAGCAGCACCGTCACGCCGCTGGCCAGGTCGGCGATAATGCTGGCCGGCTTGAAGCCAATGCGGTCGATGAACGCGCCGCCCAAGAAGGTGGCCAGCACCGTGGGCAGCAGTGTAAAGAAGGCCGTGATGCCCGTCTGAGCCGCGCTGCCGGTGGTGGCCAGCACAAACCAGGGGATAGCCAGCAGCGCCAACTGATTGCCCGTCATCGAGATGGCGTTGGCGATGAAGAGGCTGTAGATGACGCGTTTAGGGTGCGTCTGCGGCGTTGAATTTGAAACTGTGGGTGAGGTGGAGGTCATCGGCTATAAACATCCAGTAGCTCGTAGGTATCGCGCCGCAGGATAACGTCCAGGGCAGCATCATTGGTGATACTCTCGAAAGGGAGGTGCAGCGCCGGTAGACCGTCTCGCTCGATGGCGATGGCCGGCAGCGTGCGGATACGGGGCTCGCGCCGCCAGAAATCGCGCCCGGCCGGGGCATGGAGAGCCAGCCCATCGATAGAAACATACGATCCCTCCTCGCAGCGGGCACAGTAGATGTGCAGTCCGCGCCTGTGCTGGAGGGAAGGAGGCGCATAAGGCGGCATACCCTGGCGAAGGGGCAGCCACTCGCCGCAGGAGCGACAGGGTGCGCCGCCCGCCTGCATGGCTTCTAGAAAAAGCGGGTGCATTTTATCGATGAAGCGGTTAAGGGCCGGGCGAAAGGTCTTCAGTCCGCCGTAGTTGGAGACATTATCCTGCGAGTGATAACTGTTCGCTTCGACGTTGCAAGCCGGACAGCGCAGGGCAAACTCCTCCGCATCCAGCCGCCCCAGCAGTCGCCGCCGGCCACAGTGGCTACACCAGATCCGGGTTTCACGCCAAACTTCGCCGGCCGGTACAAAGCCAAAGGTTTCGGCTTCTGGACGCAGTTCCGTCTTCAACAGCTTTTTTAGCGCCAGCTTGCCGCGATGGACGCGCACAGCGACCGCATTCTCACTCAGCCCCAACTCGTCGGCAATGGCGGCGTAAGGGAGGTCGGCCACAAACGTGCGCACCAGTACATCACGCGTGCCGGGGGGCAGCAGGGCCAGCGCCCGGTCGAGCAAGAGGACCAGTTCAGCCCGTTCCAGCTCGACTTCCAGGTCGAAATCAGCCGCCACCTGCTCCAAAGGCGAGTCGGCAGTCTCCGTGGGTCGAGCCTCGATGACAGGCACGTGCTTCCCTTGCGCTCGCAGCCAGCGGGCGCAAACATGGCGAGCTACGCCCGACAGCCACGGCCGCAGCGCTTGCGGATCGCGTAATGTCCCCACGCTGCGCCAAGCCTCAAACAACGTCTCCTGCGTGGCATCTTCGGCAGCGTCGCCATCGCCGAGAATGGCCGTACAGAGCCGGAACAGGCGGGGGCGTTCCGCAGCCAGAATTGTGTAGAAGTCCAGATCGGTTGCCTGTTCGGGTAAGATTAGGCTCGGTGGGACCAGTTTATCCGATAGAATGGTGGTCATGATGTCTCCTTGCCATTGCAATAGATAGCTCAAGTTGCGACCTGGCTGTCTAAACCGGGAGTAGGGAGTAAGAAGTAGGGATTAAGGGGGCAAAACCCATTACTTCTTACTCCTTACTCCTTACTTCCCCTAGAGTTAGGGTTGAAACAGGGTTTTTCCGTACTTTCTAGAGACGGTAGCCACTTGAGTTAATTAGTATTCTAGCTACAAGTCGCCAAAAATATATAAAACCTTACACATTTTTTGGTCAATTTAGCGAGAGACAGGAAGTGACAGCGGAGGTATCGATTAAACTATCTGGGCCAGGGGACAGAGGCGTAAGAACGTAGGACGTAGAACGTGGGACGTAAAGATTCACGTTCTACGGTCCACGTCCTACGTGTCAATAACGGGGATGGGAGGAGAGCCAAAGTTCAAGTCACCCACTCACTCCGGCTGTACCGGATAACCGGCTCCGGCCAGACGACGTTTGGTGTAGGCGATCACTTCCGGGCCGGTGGCCTCGATGGTTAGCCGGTGGCGGCCTTGGTCGCTGCCCACCAAGCGCACTCCGTCGATCTCGGCCAGCACCCGTTTGATTTTGAGCAGGCAGTTACCGCAGTGGTAGGTAGGCACAATCCAGTTGATGGTTCGCATGGGTTTCTCCTTAAACCGGAGCGACAAAGCTTGCTTTGTCCTGAGTTGGAGCGACAAAGCTTGCTTTGTCCTGAGTTGGAGCATCAAAGCTTGCTTTGTCACACCCGATCAAAGCAAGCTTTGATGCTCCGTCGCTATTCTCGGAATACATAGCTCTTTTGCAGCCCGTTGGTCAAGATGACGCAGCCGCCTTTGGCCGGGCAGGTAACACAGGTGTAATTGGCCGGGTCGATGACATTCAGCCGGCCGCGCCGGACCAACGTCTCTAAGATGCCCTCTAAGGCACTGGCCTCGATGGCCAGCGCTTTGCTCAACTCATCGACACACAAGGGGGCGCGGGCCGCTCGAAATTCGGCCATAATTTCTTTCAGCATCAGCCCCACCCCAGGAAATAGCCGCCCTGATAGACCAGCACCGCCAGCAGCCAGGCCAGGGCAAATTGGTAGGTCGCCGAGACCCACATCCACTTCTGGCCGTACTCGGCTTTAATGGCGCCCAACGTCGCCACGCAGGGGGTGTAGACCAGCACAAAAACCAGAAACGCCAGCGCCGCCAGCGGGGATAGATGGGCAGTTAAAGCCGCGCTGAGCGCCGTATCCTGCTCCTCCGCTTCAGTTTCGACCAGGTTGACGCCGGGAATAAGGCTCACCAGCATTTTGCCGGCATCGATGGTAGCTGTGCCAAAGCCAACAATGATCTCGCCGACATCTTCGCCAAAAGTGGTCTCCGGGGTGGGTTCCGCGCTGTCCGCCTCGCCGACGTAGATTTGCGACATCGTGCTGACAACGACCTCTTTAGCGATAAAGCCGGTCATCAACGAGCCGGTCGCTTCCCAATCGTCAAAACCGGCCGGAGCGAAGATGGGCGCGGCCACAGCGCTGACCTGGCCGAACAGACTCTGGCGCGGACTCTCGACGCCCCAGGGCATATTCATCAGGAACCACAGCACAATCGACACGGCCAAGATGACCGTTCCGGCTTTATTGACAAACTCTTTGGTTTTGGCCCACGTATGCGTCAACAGGCCCTTAAGCGGAGGCATTCGATAAGGCGGCAGTTCCAGCGCAAAAATGGTATCGGCATTGTCTTTGAGCAGTGTGCGGCTGAAAATCGAACCCACCCCGGCGGCCAGCACAATCCCGAATAAGTACAGGCCGGTAATCAGCAGATCGGCGTTCTGCGGAAAAAAGGCCATGCCAAAGACCACATACACCGGCAATCGGGCCGAGCAAGACATCAGCGGCACCAGCAGGCCGGTAGCAATCCGGTCGCGCTCGTTTTCCAGGGTGCGGGTAGCGTACACGGCCGGCACGGCGCAGCCAAAGCCCAAAATGAGGGGGATGAAGCTTTTACCGTGCAGCCCGGTAAAGCTCATAATCTTATCCATTAAAAAAGCGACCCGAGCCATATAGCCCGAGTCTTCCAACAGCGTCAAGAAAAAGTAGAGAACGAACAGTCCCGGCACAAAGACCAGAACGCCGCCCACCCCGGCGATAATGCCATCGAGCACCAAGGCGTGTACCCATTCCGGGGCGGCTACCAGGCTAAGCAAAGTGAAAAACCAGTGGGTCACCGGGCCGGTAATCACGGCATCGACCCAATCGAGATACGGGGCCGAGACATCGACGACCAGTTTGAACATAATATACATTACCGCTAAGAAAATCGGCAGGCCCAGCAGCCGGTTGGTGACCACCCGGTCGATGCGGTCGGTGAAGGTGTAGCGGCTTATTTGGGACGTATCGACCACCTGGCGGGCCAGGCCGTGGATAAAGCCATAACGGGCGTCGGCGATGGCGATATCGACGCTGTCGCCATAGACCGCCTCAATGCGGGCGCTGGCTTGCTGCGCCTGGTCGAGCAGCGCCGCTCCATCCGGCACTGTTTTGACCTGTTCTATAATATCTAATTCGCCTTCTAACAGTTTGATCGCCAGCCAGCGGGGGTTAAATAAAGCCGCCAATTCGGGCTGACGGTCGATGAGGGTCAATAAACGCTCGATTTCGGCTTCGATGTCGCCGCCGTAGTTGAGCTTGAACAGTTTCGTCGAGAGGGTGGCATCGCTGGCCGTCATCGTCATCACGCTCCTTTCAAGCAACCAATCGCAGTTTGGCCGGTTCCGGCTGGACCAATTCGACCACGGCTTGCAGCAAGCCATCTAACCCTTGACCTTTGTTGGCCACGGTTTCGACGATGGGGACACCGCCTAACATGGCCGACAGGCCGGCCTGGTCGATGTGAATACCTCGCGCTCGGGCGACATCGATGACGTTGAGGGCAATAATGAGGGGGACGCCCAGTTCGAGGAGCTGCACTGTCAGGTACAGGTTTCGTTCCAGGTTGTTGGCGTCGACGACGTTGACCACCACATCGGGCTGCGCTTCCAACAGATAGTCCCGGGCGATGACCTCTTCGGGCGAAAAGGCGCTGAGGCTGTAAGTCCCCGGCAAATCGACTACCCGGCAGCTCACCCCCTGATATCGAAACGACCCTTCCTTCTTCTCCACCGTTTTGCCCGGCCAGTTACCCACGTGCTGGTGCGAACCGGTAAGCGCATTGAAAATGCTGGTCTTGCCGGCATTGGGGTTACCGGCCAGTGCCATAGTCAGTCTGGCGGTCATGCGGTGCCTCCCCAATTACTGGCCGGTTCAACCTCGATCCGGGCGGCGTCTTGTCGCCGCAGCGATAAATGATAACCTTTAATCGTAAATGCGACCGGGTCACCTAACGGAGCTACTCGATCCACGGTGATCATTTCTCCCCGTACAAGTCCCAGTTCCAACAAGCGTCGTCGCGCCGCCGGCTGTCCGCTAACCCGCAAAATTCGGCCGCTTTGCCCAGGGTTAAGTCGGTTCAACGCTACAACAGTTTCTTCCATATTTTGGCTATTTTGTTGGATCATCGGTACTTGCTCCTCTTACGGCACAGCTTGTAAAAATTTTCACAAGGTTAGCACGAAATACCGATGACGGCAATAGCTTTCTGTTAATAATGAATGTGGTTAGAGGAAACAAAAAAGATAGAATCTGCTAACTTTTCAGTTAACCGAGGTTAATTTTAGCCGGGATACATTTATCGGCACTGGATCCATTAAATAGGATGTTAGTCACAGCGGATAAATCTAACCACAAATTACACCAATTTCACTAATTTTTATCTTTTTTTCGTGTAATTCGTGTCATTCGTGGTTAAAAAATCTTTACCCCATTGAACGAACCCAGTTCCCATTTGTCCAAAGACTAGGATACGCTAGCCCAGCCGACTCACGATTGAGTTTGGCCCAGTCTATACGGGTTTAGCTTCCATCGTTTCATCAATAAACCCTGGCGTGGTGAAAACAAAAACGCCAGCAAAAAAAACGAGGTGCAAACCAGCACAATGGCCGGGCCGGAGGCGATATTGACATAGAAGGATAGATACAAGCCGGCGATGGCGCTGATCGCTCCAATAATGGCCGATAGCACCATCATCATCGGCAGGCGACGCGTCAACAGCGAAGCCGCCGCCGCAGGTGTCACCAGCATCGCCGCCATCAGGGCCACGCCCACCGTCTGCAAAGAGAGGACAATCGTGACCGCAATCAGCAGCAGGAGCAGATTGTTTAGAAAATTGATCGGCAAGCGGAGCGTTTTGGCCAAAATCGGGTCAAATGAAATAACCATAAACTCTTTGTAAAAAGCCGCGATGGTAATGATAACCAACGCGCCAAAGCCGCCGCTCAGCCACAGATCGCTGTTGGAGACGCCTAAGACGTTGCCGAATAAAAAGTGGGTCAAATCGACGGTATAGCTGCGGACGGTTGAAATTAGGGCAATGCCCAGCGCAAACATACTGGCAAAAATCACGCCGATGGCCGTATCCTCTTTGATGCCGCTGCGCGTAATCGCGCCAATACCCAACGCCGAGAGGATTCCGGCGACTAAACCCCCGGCCAGCAGCGGGAGAGGGTTCGTGCCGCCGACCAGATAACCGATAGCCACCCCCGGCAATATAGCGTGGGCGATGGCATCGCCAAAAAAGGCCATACCCCGCAGCACTATGTAGGTTCCCAAGACGGCGCACACAACGCCGACAATGAGCGCCGCGGCCAATCCGCGCAGCATAAAGGTATAACCGAGGGGGTCTGTGAGCCAGGCCAGCAGATCAGGCATGGGTATGCTCCTCCCCACCGCAGCAATGGCCGTCGCTCAGAAACATGGTGCCGTTGGGCGTTTCAATCAGCCGCATACTGCCGCTGTAAGCCTGGCTGAGCAGTTTGGGGGTGAACACCTGATCAGCCTGACCAAAGCCCAAGAGGGTCTGGTTAAGCAGCATCAGCCGGTCGAACCGCTCGGCGGCCAGGTTAAGATCGTGCGTGGCCACCAGTACAGTCACCCGGCGCTGGCGGAGTTTGTCTAAAATAGCGAAGATATCCTCCTGAGATTTAACGTCCAACCCGCTGAGCGGCTCGTCCATCAGCATCAGTTCGGCCTCTTGAGCCAAAGCCCGGGCGATAAAAACCCGCTGCTGCTGCCCGCCGGATAACTCACCGATTTGACGTTGGCGCAGGTGGTTCATACCGACCAGATCCAGCGCCTCTTCAACTACTTGCCAATCGGCCCGTTTAGGCCAGCGGAACAGCCCCATCCGGCCGATGCGGCCCATCATGACCACATCGGCCACATTGGCCGGAAACTGCCAATCGACCTGGCTGCGCTGCGAAACATAAGCGATGCAAATATGCTCGCCCGGCACGTGGCCGTAGATATCGACCTGTCCCTGAGACGGGACCAGCACGCCGGAGATAACGTTAAAAAGGGTACTCTTGCCCGCCCCGTTCGGCCCGATAACGGCGACACGCTCCCCCACTTGTAGTTCAAATGAGACATCGCGCAGCGCAACAGTGTTATTAAAATGCACACTAATATTTTTCAGTTTCAAAACCGGATAACTATGATCATGCTTATCCGATTGGCTGCCAAGATGCAAAACAGAAGAGGATTGGGTCAGTTCCATAAAATCATCCTATTTTAAGGCGTCTACAATGGCGGTAGTGTTGTAGCGAATAGAGTCAAGATAAGTTTCGGCCCCGCTGCTGGCCGGCCCAAGCGATTCGGTGTAGAGCGGCACTAATTTCGTGCCGGTATCCCCGGCCACTCGCTCCGCCAGATCGAGGTTGACGGTGCTGTTGACAAAGATAGCCGGCGCATTAAACACACTGATAGCCTTCTCTAAATCAGCCATTTCCTGGGCCGATGGTTCAGCCGCCGTACTGTAAGAAGGAATGACAGCCCCCACGATGTTTAAGCCATAGCGATCGGCATAATAGCCGAACCCTTCATGGTCGGTCACCAGTTCCCTATTTTCCGGCGGGATGGTCTCGATCTGCTCGAAGACCCATTGATCCAACGCCTCCAGTTGGGCTTCATACGCTTCGGCCTGGGCCTGGTAGGTTTCAGCCTGGGCCGGATCGAGCGCGCTCAGAGCGGCTTCGATATTATGCACGTAAACCAGCGCATTGTGGGGCGTCATCCAGGCATGGGGATCGGCCCCGCTGTGAACATGGTGAGCTTGTTCGTGATCGTCACTCGGTTCTTGGTGTTCTTCAGCTTCTTCGTGATGCTCTGTCGCGGCCTCATCATGGCCGTGGTCATTCCCGTCATGTTCCTGGCCCCCCTCGCCGAACTCTCTGGTTTCAACTCCGTTTGTTACGCGAACAACAACCGCATCACCTCCGGCATTGGTAATCAGCTCATCGAGAAACGCTTCATAATCAAGACCGTTGGCGAAAACGACATCGGCATCGGCCACCAGCGCGATATCCTGCGGGGCCGGTTGAAACGTATGCGGATCGCTACCGAGCGGCATGAGTATATTCAACTCGATCAAATCGCCGGCCACATTTTGCACCATGTCACCGATAATATTGGTTGTTGCGACCATCTGAAGTTTTTCTCCAGCCGCCAACTCGATCGGAACCAAATCCATCGCCGCTGCATTTTGAACCTGGCCAGCGTGATCCTCATCACCAGGCTCGGCTTCCGCCTGCCCCGCCTGGGCTGGTCCACAAGCGACCAGCAGCAAGCTGCCCCAAATAAGAAGGGCAATAGGGATTAACTTCTTAGAGAACATCAAGCGCCTCTTTCTTACATAAATGAGAACAAGTATCATTTGTCGGCAAAAAAATCGACTTTCTTATCAAGCCAACACGAACAAAATGAGATATTGTCTCAATTATGAGGTACACAAGGTAAATTGTCAAATTTGCCTGGAGATTGGAGATTAGACGATTAGGAAATTGTCCTTAGACATAAATCCCAATCACCTAATCTCTCCCTATAGCTGATCTTTGGCGTTAAAGCGCATGGAGAATTTGGCGCAGCGCCGTGGCTTCGATCGCGTGCAGCGGCTGGTCAGGGCCTCGGCCAAGCGCCAGAGCGGCCTCGATCAATGGGGCGTCCAGCTCTTTGCGATCCAACCGGGCTTCGATGAGGGATAGACGCTGGGGCGGCTGGTTGGGGCCGGCGGCGGCCAGCCGGACATGACCGGTGACCATGAGTTCAGGATGTAGATCGAGCCGAACGGTCATATAGTACGGCTCGACGGTGGCGAAGCGATAATGGCCGCCCGCGTTGAGCGGCGGCAGGCGCATGAGATTGAGCGGAAACTGCTCGAGCGGCAGGCGAGCGCGGTAGGTTAAAAAGCCGGGCAGGGGAAAGACCCGCGTCTCATCATCGATGACGGCGTTGACTTCGGCGTCGAGGACCAGGAGGCCGGTCAGCAACGCGTCGATGGCCGGCCAGCCGGTTCGGTGCAGGGCCTCGGCTAAGGTTAGAGACGGCTCACCGGTTAAATCGAAGTGAGATAAAATCCTGGGGATTAAGCCATCGGCAAAAACTTGGAGATTTTCATCGTGAGCCAACTGGTTCAGGGTGGCTTTGGTCGTGATGTGCAGCCCATCCGGGCGGACGAGGGTGATAGACATGGGTGCTTCTTCTCAAATGTTGCGAAAGATAATACGGTATTTCCCAGCAAGCATCAAATTAACCGCGTCAGCACATAGCCCAAAATTCTATTGCCAACTTGTTTTTCTCATCGGTGGCTGGCATAATGGTAACTACCACTATAACGATTCCCCCGTTTTGGCGGCAACCCGTTTACCCTCCTTTAGACCGATTATGCCGGTTAGAGGACACTGAAAGATTATATCAAACTATCCACAATAGGCACAATTCAAATGAACCAGTTCCAACCCTTTGAAACCTCCGACGGGCGACGGATTACGGTCCGCTCAATCCATAAGAATGATGGCGACTTATTGATCAACCTCTTCCGAAATCTATCATCTGAAACCAAACGGTTACGATATAATGCCAATATGGACCATATCAGCGATGAGATAGTCCACCAAGAATCGCGGCGCTTGTCTAACTTGGACCCGAATCTGCATTTTGCCCTAATTGCCTTTAGCGCCGGCCCAGAGGCCGAAGAACCTATCGGCGTCGCTCGATTTGCCCGCTTATCGGAAAATGGCGCCGAGGCCGAAGTCGCTATCGTTATCCGGGATGATTTTCAAGCTCAGGGGCTAGGCCGCCATCTGTTAGAGATGCTCACCACAGTGGCCTGCCGGCACAATATCCATCGCTTTGTTTTTATGACCACTTCGGATAATACCCCCATGATCAAACTGGTTAAAGACGTTTGGTCAGATGTCGAAATAGACGCCCAACAAAATGATCGAGAGATTTGGGCAACTATCTGCTAGGGACACCGACAAAGAGAATTTACTGGAGCGACAAAGCAAGCTTGGTCATCCAGGTAGCGTCAAAGTAAACTTTGACGCTACAAGCCTTTATCCTCAGTAGGGTAGAACTTTCTACTCCCGCACCGTAATCCCGTGAATCGACCACCACCAGGCATCCGAGCGGCCGGTTTGCTCGATGATAATGTAGCGAGCCTGGCGCGACGTAAAACTGGCATCGAGTTGGCGCGTGTTCTGATCGTTACGCGTCACTTCAGCCCAGTCGGAGCGGTTGGTTGAGAGCCACACTTTGTACCCACGCGGATAATCGTTGGGCGAGGCCTCCGTATCCAACACCAGCCCGCTTACCGGACGAATTTCATTCAAATCGATCTCAAACCACATACCCGGTTGCTGCCGGGCCTGGCTGCTCCAGCGAGTAGACGGGTTTCCATCCAGCGCCTGCGAGAGATTGTCGACGCCGCTCGTAACGTTATTGTGGCTGGCCCGTACGCTCATCGGCGGTCGGGTTTCCGTCGATTTGACGGTCAGTTCGTGGATCGACCACCACCAACTGCTTGAACTGCCGGTTTGCTCGATGCGAATATAGCGGGCCTGGCGCGGCGTAAAGCTGACGTCGAGCGGACGCGTGTTCTGATCGTTACGGGCCATTTCCGCCCAATTCGAACGGTCGGTGGACAGCAAAATTCTGTAGCCGCGCGGGTAATCGTTGGGCGAGGCCGCTATCCCCAACACCAGGCCACTGACCGCACGAATTTCATTCAAATCGATCTCAAACCACATACCCGGCTGCTGCGTGGCCTGGCTGCTCCAGCGGGTCGACGCTTGGCCGTCGATGGCTTGCTGGAGATTATCCGCGCCCAAGTGGCGATTGTTGTGGCTGGCGCTCAGCGACAACTTGGCCTCACCGGCTACGTCGATGCGGTGAATCGACCACCAGTAAGAATCAGATAGGCCGGTCTGCTCGATGTGAATAAAGCGCACTTGCCGGGCGCTGAAGGTTACTTCCAAAGGCCGGTCGTTATTGGGATTGGTGGCGACGGTCTGCCAACTCTGCCCATCCAGCGACACTTTGACGATGTAGCCACGCGGATAATCACGCGGCGACGAGTCGTTGTTGAGACGAATTTGACTGACGGTGCGCGGGCTGCCCAGATCGATGCGGAACCACATGCCGGGGCGCTGCGTCAGGCGGCTGCTCCAGCGGGTCGCCGGGTCGTTGTCGATGGCCTGCCGGAGGTTATCGGGGCCTTGCTGTTGGTTGTTGTGGCTGGCGCTGACGCTCAGGCTGCCGACCGGCGGCGGCTCAACCACCTCCGGGTTGACCGTAAGGCGGACGTTCAGGGTTGGCGCCCCCTGCCAGGTGAACCAGGTGCGCAGCTCCTCGACCATATCCCAGCGGACCTCATAATTTCCGGCGGCGCGCGGAATACTTAAATTACAGGTCAGCGTTGCGCTGTCGCCGTAGGCCAGATTGCGCGGCAGTTCGGTGCGATTGTCAGCCCACAACGAGCCGGAGACCTCCTGACCCTCGGCGGTATACCAATGATAGCCCAGATGAAACGGGTTTTGGCCGCCGGCCACCCACGTTCGAGAACCGGTATTGCGCACGGTAATCTGCACCGCTTTGGTTTCGCCGGCCACAGCGACCGTGGGCGTATTGTGAGACACGTATTCAACGCTGTAGGCCGGGACATCGACCCGACCAATCTTGAGGCACGAGATCGACCGCTTGGGCAGCGTCGCTCGCAATTCGGAGCCGGTCAGCGATACGGTCTGCTCGCGGAACCAGGCCGATTCTTTGGTATTGGGCAGCGGCGGATCGCTGTCGAGCCGGCCCTCGAAAATGTAATGATCGACGCTCTGGGCTAGCCCGCCAAAGGCTGATAGGTCGATGACTACCGGCAAATCCTGGCTAAAATGGCGGTTGATGGCGTGGAAGTAAATGGCCGTATCATCGGCGCTGACCACGACATCGAGATAGGCCACGCGCTCGGCGGGTTTGAGGCCGGCCATTTCAAACGGTTGGCGATACGTCGGCACGTTTTCCGAGCGCACGGACAGGACGCGATCGCCGTGATGTTGGGCGTAGAACATGATCATCTGGCCGGTCGGCAGAAAATAAGGCAGCGTTTGCCCGGTTTTATCGGCCCGAATACCGGTGATGCCCCAATGGTTGCCCACCGTCAGCGACTGCGATCCAATCGCTACGGTGTCGGCGGCCCGCATGAAGGCGTGGACGTATCCGGCGGCACCGACACCTCTGGCAAAGGCGGAGTCGGGCGGCCATTTTGTACCCGGCTGGTAGTCAAAACTCCACCAGCCGTTCCAGTTCCACTCGGTGATGGCCATTTTGTAGCCCAACCGCCGGGCCTGGGTCAGGATAGTGCTGTTGAGCGTCGACTCGCCGCTGCTGTTGACTTCCGGCACCACTGTCCAGGTTGACCACACCTCTTGCTCGGTCAGCGATGGGATGGGGTACGGCTGGCCGTCTTTCAACACCTGGGTGATGTCCCACGGCGTGTAGAGGTGCTCAACAAAGTAGTGAACCTTATTGCCCAACCGCTCCCGGATCGATTCCATCAGGCTGGTGCGCTTGAATTGGACATCGACCATAATTTCAATGGCGGGATCGACGGCCCGCATGGCATCGACATAGGCGACCAGGCAGTCGAGATAGCGCCGGTCGATTTCATCATGCCCCAGCCCCTGAGCCAGCAGCGTGTTGACGAAGAACCAGTTCTCATTGCCGATTTCCCAATATTTGACGCCATACGGGGACGGATGCCCGTTTTGGGCGCGTAAACCCGGCCAGTCGTACATTTTGGGCGGCAGTTGGGCCTTGAGCGACGCGTTACAGTAGGCCACCAGCGAGGCGGCGTAGCGGGCGGCATCGGCCAGCGGTTTGCGCTGCAACATACCATCGGCAAAGTTGACCACCAGATGCATGGCGATGCCGATATCTTCGCACATGCGCAGATATTCATCGTAGCCAAAGAAGTTGGTGATTTCGTTGCCACGGGGATGGCTGACCGGGCGCGGGCCGGGCCGACCGGGCAGGTTATCGATCATATCGGCCCAATCAACGTAATCGACATCGCTGCCGCCGGGAAAGCGCAGGATGGGGATGTCCATTTGGCGGATGCGCTTTAAGACCTCCGGCTGAAGGGTGTGCGTATTAGGCACAACTGCGCCTTCAACGCCTAACTCGCCGCCCCAACTGGGTCGTTCCAAGAAATTGCCGAACAAGTTGGGATCAAGGCCGTGTAGTCGTTGGTTACTAACGATAAAGCGAATATCTGCCATAGCTTCTTTGCCTCCAAAGGATGGGTGAAATGCAGCCGTCAGCTATCAGCAATTAGCCGTCGGCTTTATTATGAAGAGGGAACGCCAAATCAGCTTGTTGTTTGTGCCGGTTTGATTTTTGGCAGAGAAAAATAAGGAGAGATAAGAGGCGCTCTATTCGGTTAGCAAGAATAGAGAATGGTTTTTCAGGACACAGCACAATGGGTTACAAGCAGAATGGTCTAGTGAATACGAATGTTATTAACATTGTAATCAGAGTGATGAAAAACACAATCAGGGGTATAAACCAACGGCTATGAGCCGTTCTCGTTCTTCAATTCGATTCGCATCGTTGAGGTGCAGCATTTTGGCTGTGACCCGACCTTCCGGAGTTAAAAGGGGTAGGTCAATTTTTCCTGGGCCTGGGCTTTGAGTATGATTACAATATGTTCGATCCGTTCGATTTCGTCCAGTTCGGCCTGTTCTTCTGATGAAGCTAGACCGGCTTCATTGATGGCCAGTAACCGACGCAGTCGCTCCTGCGCCCGGTCTGATACGTGGTAGGCGATGACGTCACTGGACGACGGGCCGGTAGCAAGAAAATCAATAAGCTCAGAGGCGGTTTGCACAGCGGGGGTTTTGAAACCGACCAGGCTCAATTCCAGAACCGTTGACAACCAATCGTGCATCGGTTGCAGCCGTTGGGCCAGCGCATCGGTAATTTGCATTTTGATTTCGACCATCGTGTAGCTCCCTACAAGCCATAGTTACTTTACTTACCCATCCATATTCAGCAATATTATACCACAAGGTGGATGAAAGGAGATTTATAGAAGCAGCTAGCTTAACCAGATTTTCGCCCACACACACTGTAGCTTGTGACACTGCAAAAAAACTGCCCTATTTCGTCGCTTTGCTTCAAGGCGTTTAACCAGTTGGTTACCTGGGATGCAGAAAGCTCACCTGCATTTTGCAAGGTTTCGGCAATAATACTCAATTGAAGTAAATGCTCGATTAAGGCATACCCGAAGAAGATCGTCGGCTCGGGAACAACCACCAGATCCTCTAACCCGGTCTGTTTACAATAGCGAAACAACTGACGTCCCGCCCAGCCATTAATCGTGTCATCACAAACCATATTTACTATCTTGCGTGTTACAGCAACATCGGGGGCATCGATGGCCAGCGTTTCCCAATCGACATCGAAGATGACAACCCGACCACCGGGTCGCGTCACGCGCACCATTTCCGCCAGCGCGCGCTGCGGGTCTGACAAATGCTGAAATATCCGGTCAGCGCGACAGCTATCGAAGCTGTTATCCTCTTCATCAAGGTCATAGATGTCGCCGACGCGAAACTCTGCCGCTAAATTCAAGGTCGCTGCGCGTTTTTGCGCTTCGGAAATCATCGCCTCGCTGTTATCAACGCCTACCGCCCGCCCCGATGAGCCAACCATTTCGGCCAATTTAAGGACATCATCACCCGCCCCACAACCGATGTCTAAGACACAATGGCCTTCTTCAATTTTCATCAAGTTGTACGTTCGGCGTTTGTAGGCTTGAACCGCCTCAATGTCACTCACTTTGTCTAGATACCCTACAAAGTGGTCTGTATCCTGGGTTTGATCAACATCTGCCCATTTAGCTGTATCGAGTTCTTTGCGATCCATCTTACTTCCCTTTCTTTAGTCATATATTTACCAAGCAGCCTAACGCATTGCGGGTGATGCGGCGAGGTGAAAGGTAAGATACGTATAGCCGAGAATCTCCTCAACTGAGAAGCCGCCCCCTATTGAGGGGGAACGAGATTGGCACAATGTTGGTCAATTTGAAACTTGAGTCAGTTGATGGGCAAACGAAATGGGATTATGTGGCCGAAAGTGTATCGGCATTGTACCTGGAGTACGCTCAAAATGACAAGCGGTGAGGTCAATTTGAAGCCAGGCAGCTCAATCTGCCTCGAAAAGCCGCCTCAAAGCCCGTTGCACTGACCCGGATCGACGGTGAGCGGCAGTTCGACGTGGCCGAAGGTGGGGAATTGATCGCCCTGAACCTGGTACAGAGTGACGACCAGGGTAATAGCCGGCAGCGCCGCCGGCTGGCGGATGAGCAGATCGACTTCATCGCGGACCACTTCGCCGGGCAGCATGGCCGAGGTCGGCAGGTAGCCGCGCATCAGGGCCAGGTGATCGTTTTTGTCAATGACCGTTTCGCCGCCCAACGGTTGAACGGAGACGTAGTAATCTTCAGCCAGCGGTTCTGTGGCCAGCCAGAAGAGGGTCAATCGTAAAAAGCAGCCGGTTCGTTTGTGGATGATGCGGTCGTGATAGGCCAGCATCGTCATGCGGCCGTCGAGCATTTGGTTGGGCGGCGCTTCCGCCCACGGTTCGGTCTCGGGCAGATGAGGCGGCATCGGGCGCGGGATAAGTTCCCACAGCACGGGATGGCCGGTTGGCGCCAGGAAGATCTGCCCCGTTTCAATGGCGTCGTCGAGCCAGGGCAGAAAGCCTAAATCGAGCGTTTCCTTATCGACCAACACCCGGTGGCCGCGCTCGAACCGATCCTGAACGAGCGCCATACTTTCGGTTTCCGGCATCCGGCTGAGGGTGGTGGTCGATAGGGCCTCGATGGGGTGGTTCAAAACGACCTTGGCGTAAATAAAATCAGGCAAGACGCTGTTATCCTGGCCGATGATGGTTACGGGCGTGCCGGCTTCGGCGATGGCCGCCACCTCTTCGACCAGGTCCTCGGCCTGCCAATCGCCGCTGAGATCGACGGCCGGGTAGTTGGCTTCGGCAACCGGATGAACGATTACGTACCCCATCAGCAAAATTAACAGCGAAAAACTGGTACGCAGCACGGTACTAAGCCAGCGTTCGCCCCGCAGGTCGCTGTCACGCATCCGCAGCGATTTAAGCAGCCAGGTGACGACTAACCGGATCAGATTGCCGAGTAGAATACCCAAGCCGATACATAAGGTTAGGGTCAGGGGGATCAGCATACTGTCCAGATCGGCGACTTTGTAAGAAACACCAAAAAAGATCAGCATGACCAGCGGCGGGCCAAACAGCCAGAAATAACGCCGCGCCCACCCGATACCAATCAGGCCGCCCACAACGCCGATGGTCGTAATTTGATCGGCCTGCTGCCGGAACAGCGCCAACAAATTGGCCAGCCAATCGGCGGCGGTGACCGGCGTCTGAACCAGCCCCCACCATTCGCGCGCCAGGACGATGAACCAGAAGGTGTTCCAATCCGAGGCATTGGCGTAGAGCCAAGTTTGCCCCACGCGGTTTTGCGCGGCCCAGGGCAGGTACAGATAGGTCAACAGCGGCAGCAGAGCGCAACCGGCTAATATCAACCAGCGCCGCAGCACCAGCCGCCAGCGAGGCGTGGTGGGGACAAAGGCATCCCAATGGTTCGGTTTTTTCTCGCGCCGGAGCATCACCCACAGAGCGAGGGTTAATGGCAAAAAGAAAGCGGTGCGATGATGGACGACGCCCGCGCCCAACACCAGACCGAGCAGCACCAACCAGCGATCCCGCCGGTCGGCATCCCACACCAGGGCCAGCCAGTAGGTCAGGGCGAAAATGAGCGCGTTAAGGCTGTAAACTTCGGCCATAATCGCCCCGCGCCAGAAGATAAAACTGACGCCCAGCAAGGCGCTAATGCCGAGCGCCACGAAGCGATTGCGGGTTAATCGGCGCACAATCAGATAAACCAGCATTAAGGTCAGCAGGCTGGCGACCGTTGAGAAAAAACTGACCCGCCAGGCGACTTCGGTACCGGTCAGGCCGGGCAGCCAGCCGATTAAGCGGACAAATAGATTGGCCAAGATGGTGTACAGCGGATACCCCGGCGAATGCGGAATGCCCCAGGTGCTGCCGGTGACTTGCAGCATGGCCGAGTCCCAACCTTCGACGATCCAGGAACTCATGCCCGGCGGCATGGTACGCAGATAGAGCCAGGCCAGTAGGGCCAATAACGGGACCAAAATCCAGGGCCAGGCCAGGATAGGTTCCAGTCGCTGCCGGATGGATTTGGTTGGGGAGGGGGTGTTGTCCGTAGCCATAAGCGATTATCATAGAACAGAGCAAACGCTTTGGCAAAAGCTTAGTGCATTTCCCATCTTTTATAATATTTAGGACTTACGCAGTTGGGTGAAACGAACAAGGTGACAGTCACTTTTTGCTGAAAATGAACGTCCGTTTAGCCCAAATAGGTCGATTTATAACACCAAAGTGACTGTCACCTTTTGAACTGCGTAACTCATAATATTTTCCAATTCTATCCAATTTTTTCCGCTGATTCGATTGAAATTCGCCGTTCGCTAAAATTTTTTCACCGTTTTGAATCGAAAACAGCGAGTCGATCCAATTTTTCCAACGATCTTTATAATGCAAGCCAATTCTATCCAATTTTTTCCAATTTTTCGATTGAAATTCGCCGTTCGCCGAAATTTTTTCGCCGTTTTGAATCGAAAACAGCGAGTCGATCCAATTTTTCCAACGATCTTTATAATGCAAGCCAATTCTATCCAATTTTTTCCAATTTTTCGATTGAAATTTGCCGTTGGCTGAAATTTTTTCACCGTTTTGAATACAAATTGCCGGATTTTTTTTACGCGCTGGCCGAATCGAATGCAAAACGCCGGATTTTTTTTACACGCCCGCCGGATCGAATATAAAACGGCGGATCTTTTTTCCGCGTTCTCGTCGAATCGAATACAAAGTGCCGGATTTTTTCCGCGCCCTCACTGTATCGAATACAAAACGGTGGATTTTTTTCTTTCACATGGCAAATCGGATAGGCGAAGGGGTGTTGTCTGAAATTTTTTGGGCGAGTTGAATGCAAAAATGGGGAGCGTTGAAAATTGGGGGGAACATGCTTATGATGGGGATGAGTACTGTCAAGCCGGGGTCATCAGGATGCGGTGGGGAGTTGTCCAATGGTCCGCCGGTATTGCTCTTGCCGGCGCAGCAGAATTTTATAAGCGCCGGCCCAATCAGCCCAATCGAGGACCCAAGCCTCATGCTCAGGTTCTTCGCCGCTTTGGTATAATTCGTAGAACGTTTCGGAAAGCACGCCGTATTTGCGTTCATAAACTTCCAAATCTTCATTGAGCGCGTGGATGTCGGCAATAATTTCTTGCAGAGTCATTTTAATTACCTCCGAATTTGATTGTACCCGTTTGGCATCGGCTGAACAAATGAAATCAATGGCCTAACCGATTTTATTCGGCTTGGTCTGCTATTGTACAAATGAGCAGTTTTTCTTTAGCTTATTCAACTTCAATATTATCGAGATACCAAGTATCAGGATCATGAATATCGTAGTGAAGTTCACAACGATAAGTTGTTCTTAACATCGCCCCAAATGCGTTCTGTGCATCAACTTGCCCAATTACTATATGATAATTTTTGGCTTTTCCAGTTACTCCATAGACTTCTTCTGTATCATAATGAAACTCAGCAGTTGATGGAGCTTTCAGTCGCTCAGTAACAAAGTGTTCACACATAGCTCTTGCGCCGTAAGGATCAGACTTGATCGGTGTTGGGCCTGTAGTTGGCGTTGGGCCTGAAGTCGATTTTGGACCTGATGGAGATTTTTGTGCTGTTTCATCAGTTTGACTAAAAACTCCAACACAACAAAAACAACCGATTAGCAATATCAATGACATCAGAACGATACTTGTATTGCTTTTCTTTTTCTTGGGAAGAGGGTCTTTTGAAGTCGTTGAGACTTCATTTCGAACCGAGACTTGTTGTTTACTGGTTTGTCCTAATACCAAATCCGTACTACAAAACCGACAAATAACAGCTTCAGCTTTAATAGTCTCAGCGCAATAAGGACATTTTTTTGTTGCTTGCCGTTTGAGGGGCTTAATTGGTCTGGATGAGCTTGTTTGTGCAGTTTGGATTTGTTGCTGTTCTGTTTGGGATGGTGTTTCAGTCGGGGGTATATCCAATTTTTTTGCTTGGCTAGATTGCTTTTGTTGTAAGAGGGCTATTCCGTGCTTTGCTGTTTCATTATTAGGGTTAATTTTCAAGACATTTTGCAAGCACTTCATACGCTCATGATCTGAGCTTGCGACTTGAGTCATCCATAACCAAGCACCTTCATTCCGTTGATCAGATGTCAAGATTTCAAGTAATAATTGCTTACCAGTGTTTTTATCACCAGATTTAATGGCAGCAATAGCTTGTTGTAGCATATCTGACATCTTTGCCTACCTCTGTTGTAAAAGTGCGTTGGTGCTTTGCTCGCTGAGAAATCAGGTCTGTACGCTTTATTATCTCACGACTCAATAGCTTTATCAATAGTACGTCAGACCATATAAGCAAGTATTAGATTAGTTATTCAATGGGTGCGGGTATCAATTACCGAAATAAAAAAGGTAGCTTCAACTCTGCTTGGTCTATTATTGATACTAGATAATTGTAGGCAACATTTCTTCTAAAATTTTTCTTGCTCGTGCTGAAGTTATACCTAGCTCTTTTCTTACTTTATCAGCTTCAATCATTTCTTCTTCAGTAATCACTCCGTCGGCCAATGCAATGCGGAGAATTTGGCGAAATTGACCTTCTGCTAATGACTCCTGATCTATCCCTTCAATACCTGATTGAGATTGTTTTTGTGATGTTAACCTTCGCAATACTTTTCCTTCAATTGCTGGTTTCTTAGCAGCCTGCTTTTGCACTTCTTCTATAGTCTTTCCAACCTTCTGTCGTTCTTTTTCTTCTGCTATGGCGACTTGACTTGAATCTTTCACCCCATCAAGTTCGGCTATTTGCTGATCAATTAAAAATTTTAACTCATCGTATGCTGCAAGAATGTTATCACGGTCCTCCATAAGTTTTTGCCGTTGCATTGTTGCACCTATGCGGACACTTTTATTCCAAGTTCCTTTAGTAAACATAGTTAGCACAGTAGAATTTTTAGTAATTTGCCTACTTGCACTTGCATATTCGACTCTTACGCGTTTCATTTCCTGACTCACTTCTCGCTTAATATTTCGTAATTCTCGCTGAGAATCGCTTATTGCTTTTATAAACGACTTGGCGTCGGCTTCCGAGCGAATATTCCGAAATCCTTGAAGTTTGCCCAAAACTACTCTAACTTGATCAATATATTTCTGATTTGTTGCCACTGGTTACCCCTTCCGATATTTGAAACCAAGCCGAGAGAATTAAACGGACAGATTAAATTGGAGTCGGCTCCTTCAATTGTATCGGAATCAGCTATTACTTAGCAAGGTTATGAGTAGGAAATGTTGACCACCTTAGATACGGAATTGAAAGATAAAGCGTAAATATCGCAATGTGTGAAGTGTGAAGAGAAATAAAAACCCATTCTATGATGGATTTGACGTTTCAAAATCGTTTAGATGAATTTTTAGGCCAAAAGATGCGGATTGATGCTGTCTAAATCGATTTAAACATTCAGATTGCGTATTATGGTTTCAACTGAATCGGCATTCCTTTATAATTTCTAGGCGTAAATACCCTGTAAATCATTTCGTTCCTGTGTATACATCAATAAAATGGAATGTGCTATAATCCCTCCTGAGGCTTAACCCACAGTCAGGAGGACAAGGTGATCACGCGCAGCGATATCGAACGCCAGGAAGCGGAGCGACTGGCCCCATACGCGATGCTCAGCCGCGACTCGCAGGGGCGGGTTTTTGCGGAGGATGAGCATCCGTATCGAACGGCCTACCAGCGCGACCGGGATCGGATTATTCATACGACCGCGTTTCGGCGGCTGGAGTATAAAACCCAGGTCTTTATTACGACCGAGGGCGATTATTACCGCACCCGCCTGACCCACACCATCGAGGTGGCCCAGATCGGGCGGACGATTGCTCGAGCCTTGGGCGTTAACGAGGATTTGACCGAGGCGATCTGCCTGGCCCATGATTTGGGGCACGGGCCGTTCGGCCACAGCGGCGAGGGCGCGCTCGATGAGGTCATGGCCGATCACGGCGGCTTTGACCACAATTACCAGAGTTTTCGGATCGTGGAGAATTTGGAGAATCGCTTTCCCGATTTTGAGGGGCTGAACCTGACCTACGAGGTGCGGGAAGGCATTATCAAGCACGAGACTATCTATGATCGCAGCCATTTCCAGGAGTTCGATCCCACGCTTCAGCCCACGCTCGAAGCGCAGATTGTCAACCTGGCCGATGAGATCGCTTACACCACGGCCGATCTGGATGATGGGTTGCGGTCGGGGATGATTAAGCCGGAACAGTTAGCCGGTATTGCCTTTTGGGATTTAGTCACCGGGGAGTTAGGCATCGATCCGCGCCAGAGTTTGAGTGAAATGGATCGGCACCGCATCGTCCGGCGGCTGGTCGGCAAGCAGGTGAGCGATGTGATCAACGCCACCCAAGCGCAGCTTGAGGCGCACGCCATCCAATCGGTCGATGATATCCGCCGGCTGCCGCACAATGTCTTTACCCGCTCCGCCGAGGTCGAGGCGTTGGATCGGGAGTTGAAGCAATTCTTATTCGATAATCTCTACCGGCATTGGCGGGTGATGCGCATGGATTTAAGAGCGCGCCGCTTTATCGCCGAACTATTTGAGGCCTATACCAGCTCCCCCATTATTTTGCCGACCGCTGTTCAGGCCAAGACCAAGAAGAAGGATTTTTACCGCACTATTTGCGATTACATCGCCGGTATGACCGATCGCTTTGCGCTGCAAGAGCATCATAAGTTGTTTCACCCGATGGCGTCGCCTTATACCGACTTTTTTTAGGCGCGGAGTGCGGAAGTCAGGGATGTGGAACAAACTTATGACACTAACTGAAGTTTAAGAAAATAAACGAACAACCCGGAGTGGCTCTCCCACCACGCTCGCCGGGCGATAAATCGGCCCGGCTATGAACAGCGCCCGCTCAAGACGGGCTTTTCAAACCCGCTTGAGCGGGTGCTGTTGAGTAGCCCGGTTGATTTATCACCGGGTGGACGTCGGGGGCACGGTCGTCCGATTATTTATTTAATCTCAATAAGTTTGTTCTACAAAAGCCCACTCTTTGAGAAAAATTGAGGCGGGATAAAAAAAGCGACGGCCGGGCCGTCGCTTTGTAATTGACTGAGAAACTATGCTTTGAATTCGTCCGGGATATCCATTTCGCCGCGCCGGATGTCGGCCCCCTCTTTGAGGAAAACTTTCAAATTAGAGGTTAGCTTTGAAAAATATTTTTTCTCAGCGTCGCCGTACTCGACCTCTTCGATCTCGGCGTCAACGCGCAGCGCGGTGGTATCAAAAGTGAATTTTTTACCCGGTTCGGCTAAAACAGCCTCGGCTTGAGGGTTGGCTTCAACTTTGGCCCGCAGCGTATCATCGTTATAGGCGTACTCACTCATAAGTACCCGAGACAGCGTGGTGATATCGGTTTTGTCGAATAGGCCGACATCAAATGACAGCACCTGCTTGGGCGATGTGCCGGGAACAGAATCCATAATGCCGATGCCGCTCTCGCCCATAAAATCGCCGTCTTCGGTTTCGATGGTGAAAAATTCATCGTAATTATCTTGGCCCAAGGTGTAAGTTCCGCGCCACTGCTTTAACGGGGGGCGGCCTTCGCCTTCCCAGACAATCTGCGGTTTGGCCGGCTTGCGAGACCCTTGGAGACGATTGAATATCAGCAGCCCTAAAACGATAGCGATTAACAAAGCCAGACAACACAGCAGCACGCCCAACCAGGGGATACTACCGGGGGCTGCCGCCGGCTCAACGGGCGGCTGGGGTTGAGCTGTGATCCCTGACTCACCCTCAGTATCGGTCCCCGGAATAGGCACCTGCCCATTGAGCAGTTGGGCGCTAAAGGTGCTAATAGCCTGAGAGCGGGCCGGGTCAGATTGATACCGGTCGGTCAGCTCGACAATGGCGGCTTTGATGGTCTCTTCATCCCAGCCCTGGGAATTTTTAAGCGTTACGGCTAAATTGTTAATCAACTGGGCTTCGACGCCGCGTCCGGCGGCCACATAAGCGGCGGAGCGCTCGCCCAAACTGAGAATTTGGGCGCGGGAGTCGAATCGTTTCAAGCGTTCGATGGCCACTGCCGGTTCCTGGTTAACAATATAGGAATCGACGACCATCGCTTTGTAATGATTTTGATAAGCCTCGGTCAGCTCATCCGGAAAAGCCCCCCCCTGATAGACCGGCGGGTTTTGGGTAATATAGACATACGAAACAACAACTCCCAGTATAATTCCCAGGATTATACCGGCGACAACACCAATAATTAAGAAGCGTTGGGCGCTTTGGAACGATGGTCTAGCTGACATAGACAATCTCCTCGCTTGGGGGAACTTGACAATAAAAAATTATGGCAGTTATTTAACCAAGTCCTAAATTATCTTATTCTTAGGACTTACGCAGTTGGGTGTAACGAACAAGGCGACCGTCATTTTTTGCCGAAAAGGAACGTCCGCTTAGCCCAAACAAATCGATTTATCGCGTCTAAGTGATTGTCACCTTTTGAACTGCATAACTCCCAATTCTAACAATTTTATACCACAATCGACCTTAACACAAGTATAAACTCAACTTCATATTATGTCAATTATGATTTCAAATCTTAGGGTAAGACGGCGGCTTTGGAGGCGGTAGTCAATACTTCAGCCTTATCGTCATTCATGACGATCATATCCTCAATCCGGACGCCGCCCCAACCGGGAATATAAATGCCCGGTTCCACCGTCATCACCACGCCGGAGGGAACTTCGCCCGGATAGGTGAAACTAAAACGCGGACTCTCATGCACGGCCAACCCAACACCATGCCCCAAGCCATGACCGAAGTTTTTTTCAAAGCCGGCCTCATTGATGATGCCACGGGCGATTTTGTCAACGGCTTCTCCGGTCATGCCGGCTTTGGCTCCGGCCTCGGCCGCTTCTTGCGCTCGAAGCACGGTTTGCCAGACGGTTATATACCGTTCATCCGCCGGTTCGCCCAAACAAACCGTACGCGTCAGATCGGAGCAGTAACCATCGACCACGCAGCCGAAATCCATCGTAATAGGCTCGCCGGCTTGAATGAGGCGATCAGTGGCTCTAGCGTGGGGTTTGGCGGCGTTGGGGCCGGAGGCCACTACCGGCTCAAAGGAGAGAGCGCTGGCTCCGTGCGTGCGCATAAATTGCTCTAATTCCCAGGCCACCTGGGCCTCGCTCAGCCCCGGTTTGAGCCAGGTAATTATGTGTTCATAGGTTTGGTCGGCCAGAGCGACGGCCCGTTTGATTTTTTCGATTTCAGTGGCTTCTTTGATCATCCGCAGGTGTTCAACCAAACCATAGGTATCGACCAAAACAATCCGGCCCTTCAAACCCTGCTCCCAGGCCTGAAGTGTCGCCACGCTGAGGTCGGCCGTCTCGAAGCCGACTCGCCGCCCGCCCAATTCTCGCTGGCGCAGCAGTTCGAGCAAATTACCGGCGAAATCGTAACCGACTTCGATCAGTTCCCAATCGGGGCATTGCTGCCTGACCTGCTCGTAGTAGCGCGAGTCGGTGGCCAGGGCTTGAATAGCCGGGGTGATCAGTAACACCCCGTTACTGCCGGTAAAACCGGACAGATAGCGCCGGTTGTCCGGCTGGGTGACTAAAAATCCGTCAATTTCCTGCTCAGCCATCAGTTGTCGAAATTTTGTCAGCCGCATTGAGTTTCTCCTTTGATTTGTTTGTTTGTTGGTTGGTTGGTGTTAGTTGGTTGGTAGAGACGGGAATAACATTTTTGTTCGTAGTAATGGCTTTAGCCATTGCCTAGGATTGCACCGCTAATGAAGGTTAAGAAAATAAACAGGGTACGCCGGGCCAATAAACGCGAGGCTAAAGCCATCGCGTTGAAAGAGCCAAGGACGCTAAAGCGCCCTCAGATAGCGAAATCCTGGCCCGAAGGGGCTTTGTTCTCTCAGCACGGGTCTTTAGGCCCGTGCTGCGGGGGACGGCCAGGTTGTACCCCGATTAAATTCTTAATCTTCATAAGCGATTAACACAAACTCAGTCGATCACGATTTCAAGATCTGATGAGAAATGATAGAACGCGGATGACACGGATTAGACGGATTTTCACGGATAAAGCTTGATTGAGCTTAAAAAAATCCGCGTTTATCGGTGTGATCGGTACGATCTGTGTTCTATTTATCCACTTTTATATAAAATTGTGATCGGCTGAAACTCTATTATTCTGGTCCGTAAACAACAAAAAGGCAAGAGGCGTGCAGCCTCTTGCCTTAGCATTGTAGATGTTAATGCGCCTAAGCGGTAATGAGTTCCGGTTTTCTGGTTTCGGGGTCGCTGTCAACCGCCGGCAGTTCATTGAGCAAGAACTGTTCCTCGCATTCGGTACACTGGGCCCATTGCCGATTTTTCTGAACCAGCAGCCCCTGACAGTTGGGGCATGGATTGGGCAGCGGGCGTTTCCAACTGCTCCACTCACATTCAGGGTAGTTAGAGCAGCCATAGAAGACCCGGCCTTTTTTGGTGCGCCGTTCCACTAGCTCACCGCCGTCGTTGGGGCAGGCGATGCCCAATTTTACCAAATGGGGCTTGGCGTTGCGACATTCCGGGAAATTAGAACAGGCTTCAAATTTACCATACCGGCCAAATTTGAGAACCATCGGGCTGCCGCACTTTTCGCAAATCTCGCCGGTCGGTTGATCGGCGATACTCACTTCCGGCATGTGGTCTTCGGCGTGGGCCACGGCTTTGGCGAAGGGATTGTAAAACTCCTCCAACACTGAGGGCCACTGCCGTTCGCCTTCGGCAATCCGGTCCAGATCCTCTTCCATTTGGGCGGTAAATTGCACATTGACGATATCGGGGAAATATTCGGTCAGCAGATCGTTAACAATCTCCCCCAGTTCGGTTGGATAGAGCCGTTTTTCGAACTTCTCCACATAGCCGCGCTGTTGAATCGTCGAGATAATCGGCGCGTAGGTGCTGGGCCGCCCGATGCCGTACTCTTCCAGCGTCTTGACCAACGACGCTTCGGTAAAGCGTGGCGGCGGCTGGGTAAAATGCTGGCTAGGCAGCAGTTCGACCAGATCGACCACTTCGCCTTCGGTCAATTCGGGTAAAATCACGCCTTCCCCTTCATCCGGAGCGGCGTCCTCATCGCGGCTCTCTTCGTAAACCGTCAGAAAGCCTTTAAATCGAACGCGAGAGCCGCTGGCCTGAAATCGATAAGGCCAGGCGTTGTCGGCAGGTGGTGTAGCCGACGGACCAACCCCAATGGTAACGGCGATGGTATCATAGATCGCCCGTTCCATCTGGCTCGATACGAAGCGCTGCCAGATCAGAGTATACAAGCGGAGTTGATCGCGGCTGAGATAATCTTTGATGTGATCCGGTTCACGCCAAACACTGGTGGGTCGGATGGCCTCATGGGCCTCCTGAGCCCCTTTGCTTTTGGTTTTGTAAACCGGCGGCTCCTCAGGCACCAGATCGGCGCCGTAGCGCTCGCCGATGAACTTGCGAGCCTCCTCCTGCGCTTGCTTGGAGACATTCATGCTGTCGGTTCGCATGTAGGTAATCAAACCTGATGCGCCTTCGCTGCTGTCCAGATCGATCCCTTCGTAGAGCTGCTGGGCGATGCTCATCGTTTTTCGAGCGCCAAAACCCAACCGGCGCGAGGCCTCTTGTTGAAGGGTGCTGGTGGTGAAGGGCGCGGCCGGCCGGCGGCGGCGTTCGCTCTTTTTGACCTCTTCCACCACGTAAGTCAACTTCGCCAGTTCATTGACGATGGCCTGGGTATCAGCCCCATGTTTCAGATCGGCTTTTTCGTCACCGATGCGGCTCAATTTGGCTCTAAACGGCTCCTCGGCCTCATTTTTGGCCAGATCGGCTTCAATCGACCAATACTCGACCGGGTTGAACTCATCGATCTCCTGTTCGCGCTCGACGATCAGGCGCAAAGCCACGCTCTGCACCCGGCCGGCGCTCGTTCGGCTGCGCACTTTGCGCCACAGCAGCGGGCTGATTTGATAGCCTACTAATCGATCCAGAATACGGCGCGCCTGCTGGGCGTTGACGCGGTCCATGTCGATATCGCGGGGGTGAGCAAACGCTTCGGCCACGGCATCTTTGGTAATCTCGTGAAAAACCACCCGTTTGGTCCGGGCGTGGGCCATGTCGGCGGCCTCGGTTAGGTGCCAGGCTATGGCTTCACCCTCCCGGTCGGGGTCGGTGGCCAGGTAAATCTCCGACGAATCGGTGGCCAGTTTCTTCAACTCCTTAACCACCGAGCGCTTTTCATTAGGCACTCGATACTTGGGCGCAAATTCGTTGTCCACATCAACGGATAATTGAGAGCGTAGCAGGTCGCGCACATGGCCAACCGAGGCTTTGACGGTATAGCCTTTACCGAGAAACTTACCAATCGTTTTAGCCTTAGCCGGCGACTCAACGATAACCAGTTTGCCGTTTTGTTTGGTTTTGCCTGATTTCTTCTGGTTTTTGCCGCCGGCTTTTCTTTTGGCTTTTAGCGCTTGCGGATCGGGGGCCGGAATGGCGTCATGGGCCGGTATTCGGCCCATTTTGAACATTTTGGTGCCACACACCGGACAAACTCCCTTGGCGCCTGGCGTACCGTTAGCGGTGTAGACAGCCTCTGGCTCACCCATTTCCCTTTTTTCTTTACATTTTACGCAGTAAGCAATGATAGATTCTTGACTCATAAAGGTTGTTTCCACAAATTTGAAATTGATAATTTCAGGATTTACACCCTTTAACGGATGATGATCACAACTTGACTCAGCGCCCTGAAGTGATGGCCACCTGCTTTTTGTATTTAATGGTGTAACCTCTCATTTGTAGTTGTATTTCTTCTCCTTAACTATAGCAAATCCGTCCGGTTGTTCTCTTCCAGCCAATTGACTACTTTTTTAACGTCTTGAGCTTTATCTTTGTTAACAACCAGTAAGGCGTCCCCGGTATCGACGATAATGACATTGTCCAGGCCGACTACAGCGATTAATCGATCACTGTAGTTTTGAATGAGCGAGTTAGTTGTATCAAAAACAACACTTTCGCCTTTATGGTTGGCGTTGCCGTTCTCATCTTTATCCGCCACTTCGTGAATAGCCAGCCAACTGCCGACATCATTCCAGCCGAAATCAACCGGGATAACGGCCGTCTTTTGGGCCTGTTCCATGATGCCGACATCGATACTTTTCGGCTTGATTTGCGCCCAAATCGGCTCAATCGGCTCACCGGCGGACAGCGCCTGGCTGATCTGATCAAATTGGCGGCGCAAATCAGGCATATATTCGCTGTAGGCGTCCATTAAGGTGGAAATCTGCCAGATAAAGATGCCGCTGTTCCAGAAGTAATCGCCGCTGGCTAAAAATTTTTCGGCGGTGGGCAAATTCGGTTTTTCTAAGAATTGATCGATCTTGTAAACAGCCTGGTCATTATACATCCCCAGTTGAGCGCCGCGCTTGATATAGCCGTAGCCGGTTTCCGGTTTATCGGGGGTAATGCCCAGGGTCACTAAGTAGCCTTCTTTTGCTACCTCTTCAGCCGCCAGCAAGGCTTGCCGGAAGCCCTCTTCGTTAACAATGAAGTGATCGGCGTGCAGCGAGGCCATCACCGCCGTGGGATCGAGGCGCTGCATATGCACCGCTCCCAAGCCGATACACGAAGCGGTGTGTTTGGCGCTTGGCTCTTGAATGATATTTTGCGCCGGAATATTAGGCAACTGTGATTTGATCAGCTCGGCATACTCCTGATTAGACGCAAAAAAGATATGCTCATCCGGAATGATGGGCAAAATACGATCAACAGTGGCTTGCACCATTGTTCTCTCGCCTGTAAGGGGAAGTAACTGTTTTGGTAAAGTTGTTCGACTGCGCGGCCACAAGCGTGTGCCAACGCCACCGGCTAGAATTAATGCGTACATTGTTTCGGTCCCTTTTTTGATGGTAAAGTTCTAATTCGATTAATCTATGATGTAATTGGTGGGTGTTTCTCGGGCGATAATATAAGTCATGCCGCCCACTTGTCTGACCATGCCCTTCAATTCCATCATGGTCAGTGTACTGGCAATTTCCGAAGCTGATAAGCCGGACAATCGGCCTAATTCATCCACATGAACCGGCTCTGTCGAGAGTTGTTTTAATAACGTCGCTTCGATAGCGTTATCGGGAATAATAGCCCGGGCTTCGGCTTGTTGCGAGATCATGGTCAAATTGAGCTCTTCAAGAATATCTTCTACGCTGGTCACAAGTTTGGCTCCATTCTGAATGAGGTGGTTCGCGCCAGAGCCATTCTTGTGCAGAATACTGCCGGGTACGGCCATTACCTCTCGCCCTTGATCAAGGGCATAATCGACCGTAATCCGGGCGCCACTTTTATAATTACCTTCCACAAATAAAATACCCAAACTTAAACCACTAATAATTCGATTCCGGCGGGGAAAATTGCCGCCTTCGGGTTTAGTCCCCAATGGGTATTCAGAAACCAACGCGCCGTTCTCAACAACTGCCTCGGCCAATTTTCGATTTTCAGGCGGATAAATAATTTCGACGCTGCTGCCCAACACGGCGATGGTCCGCCCTTTCTGCTCGACCGTCGTTTTGTGGGCTTGGGTATCGATGCCGTAAGCCAGCCCACTGACAATCGTGACCCCATTACTAACCAACCCACTGACGAGCAGCCGCGTCGATTCCTTACCGTATGTCGTCGCCTGACGTGTCCCGACCACACCCACAGCCCATTCATCTTGGGGGTTCAATTGGCCGCGCACATACAATACGGCCGGTGGGTCAGGAATGTTTTTAAGCAGTTTCGGATAATTCGGACTTTCCCAGGTTAATACCGAGATACGTAATTGGTCCAGCGTTTCCATTTCAGCCTCAAGATCGACGCTGTGTCTGACTTTAACCAGATTCTCAATGGAACGCTTATCCAGGCCAATGGCCCGCAGTTCGCCGGGGTTAGCGCCCCAGGCGGTTTCGACATCGCCGTAATAATCGAGTAAGGCTCGTAGCCGAACCGGGCCGATGCCAGGTACTTTACTAAAACCAATCCAAAATTGTAAATCTTTTTGCCGCACGGGTATCCGAAAGCTAATACTAGTCGTAATTGATGATGGTCATAACCTACAATAGATTAGCATATCACGTGAGCGGGAAGATTGTCAAGCAACGAAAAAGAACGCCGGTTGGCGTCCTTTTGATGCTTACTATACTGATGGTGAGGGTGTTGTCAAATCAAACCGTCAATAAGTTCAACTATAACTTGCCCTTTTTCTAAATCGACCGATTTGATCACATCCGGAATAGCCGGCAGAAGCACCTCAGTTTGGCCCGGACGGCTTACTATGTAAACGTCATTAGCCTTAGTTTCCAAAATATCAGAGATAACGCCTAAGGTCTCGCCCTGCACCGTTACCACGGTCAACCCCATGATTTGGTACAGATAGTAGTCACCTTCCGGTAGGGGGATGGCTTCTTCAATGGGAACTTGCACTAACAGCCCGGTCAGTTGTTCGGCCTCGGTTCGGTCATTAACTTCATCGAGGGTAAGCAGCACATTTTTCTGGTGCCAGCGATGCTTTTTCAAGCGATACGGCTCCGCTTCAAACTCATTGCCCAAGTAGACCCACTCGGTCGTTCCAAACCGTTCGGGGAAATCGGTTAAGACAGCCACCGACAATTCCCCCCGTACCCCATGAGCGCGGACAACTCGACCGATAGCCAGATAACGAAATTCAGGCTTTTGCAAGCCTGAATTTTCATTAGAATCTATTTTGTTGTCTCTATTAGCCTCTAAATCCAACGACTCAGGCACCTACACAATCTCCAAGGTCACGCGTTTACCTTCTTTAACCGCCGCGACCCGCAGCAAAGTCCGCATGGCATTAGCAACCCGGCCTTGCTTACCGATGACACGTCCCATATCGTCGGGTGTAACACTTAGTTCATAGATGGTAGCACTGGACCCCTCAATCTCACGAACGATAACCGAATCAGGGTCATTTACAACGGCTTTGGCCATAAACTCAACAAGTTCCTTCATTGATGACATAATTTCCGGACCTCCCTTGTTGGCACGTAGAATTTGGGTAACTAAGTGAAGTATTAAGTTAATTGTCAGGACGGCGGTCCGTCTTAAAAAACGTTGTTCCGCCTCTCTCCCCTATCAAGGCGAAAGCTTAAGCATCTTCCGTCATTTCTTCAGACGATGGGGCTACTTCAGCTTCCTCTTTGACCTCTGGCTCCACTATATCTGCCTTTGATGACACCTCCTTGTGTTGCTGTTGAGCTTTAACCCCATTGTCGGTTGCTTCAGCCAGCAGAGTCTCTAAGGCTTCTCCCTGCTTTAAGCGGGCAAATTTGTCTAATGTACCCCCATTTTGCAGAAGTTTCTTAACCACATCCGTGGGTTGCGCCCCCACCGATAGCCAGTACAAAGCTCGCTCTTCATGAATGGTAACCGAAGATGGTTCTGTGGTTGGATTGTAGTGACCAATAATTTCAATAAACCGACCATCACGCGATTTACGTGAATCGGCCACTACGACCCGATATCTGGGTTGTTTTTTAGCACCGGTACGGCGCAAACGAATTTTGACCATAATAAACTAAACCTACTTTCTAACTTTTTGTATTTTTTGGATTATATCACACTTTGAGAAATTTTGCACGTGATAGGTTAGACTCGCTATTTTAGCAAAAGTTAGCGAAAACCACCAAACAGGTTCATTAAATTTTGACGTCCCCGGGGGTTTCGCAGTTGTTTCATCATTTTTTGCATTTGCCGGAATTGAGAGATAAGTTGGTTGATCTCTTGCACCGAGGTTCCGCTGCCCTTAGCCACCCGCTTTTTACGACCGCTGTTCAATATTTTCGGATTTCGACGTTCTTCAGTCGTCATCGAGTTAATCATCGCCTGGGTACGTTTTAACCGATCTTCCATATCGTTGCTGGAGATGTTCTTCGAGATTTCGCCCATGCCGGGGATCATCTCGATGACTTTATTCAGCGGCCCCAACTTTTTTATCTGCTGCAACTGCTCCAAAAAGTCTTCCAGGTTAAAATTCCCTTCGAGCAACTTCTTGGCGCCGCGTTCAGCCACTTCTTCATCGAGCACTTCTTCCGCGCGCTCGATTAGCGTCAGGACATCACCCATCCCCAGAATCCGCGAGGCCAGCCGGTCGGGGTAAAAAACTTCAATTTCGCTCAGTTTTTCACCGGTGCCTAAAAATTTAATGGGCACTCCGGTTACACTTCTGATCGAGATGGCCGCCCCGCCCCGGGCATCGCCGTCGATTTTGGTTAAAATCAACCCGGTTAAATCCACTTTCTCGTGAAACCCTTCGGCTACGCGCACCGCTTCCTGCCCGGTCATGGCATCAGCCACCAACAGAATTTCTTTAGGCTCCGTTCTGGCCTTGATTTGGGCCAGTTCCTCCATCAAAGCTTCGTCGATTTGCAACCGGCCGGCGGTATCTAAAATGACAATGTTGCGCGCCCCGGCTTTGGCCACCTTGATGGCATTCGCACAAATTTCAGGGGGCGGCACGGAGGCGTCCTCCGAATAAACCGGCAGGTCTAACTGGCGGCCCAACACCTTCAACTGCTCGATAGCCGCCGGGCGACGAGTATCGGCGGCGACCAACAACGGGCTGTGTTTCGATTTTCGCAGGTGCAGCGCCAGTTTAGCCGCGGTCGTCGTTTTCCCCGAGCCTTGCAGCCCCACCAACATAATCACGTGGGGGGATTTTCCGCCCAAATCCAGGGGAGCCGATTCGCCCAGCGTATCCAACAGCTCTTCATGAACAATTTTGACCACCTGCTGGCCGGGAGTAATATTTTTGCTCAGTTCAATCCCGATCGCCCGCTCTCGAATTCGGCCCACGAACTCTTTGACGACCTTAAAATTCACATCCGCTTCCAGCAAGGCCATGCGAACTTCCCGCAGGGCGGCATTCACATCAGCCTCAGTCAGGCGACCTCGCCGGTTTAATTGATCAAAAACACCTTGAAGTTTATCTTGCAGACTCTCAAACATAAGCTCTACCGGATATGCTAGTAAAATCCAATACCATTACGAACCCTAAAAAGGGCCAAAACCCTTGCGAACAGCTAAAATTTCTTGAGGTTTAAACAACTTGATATTGTATTGTAGCCTCAGTATTTCGTCAAGTTTCAAACAAATTTCCAAAAAGACCGGATAAAATAACCAAATTTTCCCCTTGCCTTGCCCACTAATCTATGCCATAATTTAAATGAACCGATAGAAACTGTAGTCAATAATAACAGGTTACATTTGTGGCAGTCAATCAGGATAAAATTCAGCTTAGCAAACGAGAACTTCAGGTGCTGGAAATGGTGGTCAGCGGAGCCAGCAACCAGGAGATTGCCAAAAAACTGGTTATCAGCCTCAATACGGTTAAGGTTCACGTCCGTAATATCTTCAGTAAATTGGACGTTCAATCGCGCACCGAGGCCAGCCTGCGGGCCATCCAAGAGGGGTTGGTTACCGTTACCGACAATGGCGCGCCGGCCTCCAGCGACGAAATCGAAGCTACGCCGACCAAAACCTATCTACTTGACCCCAATCCGCCTCTGGTGCTGCCGCGATGGCAGCAAATCTACTTCTTGCTGGCGGCTCTGGCGGCGGCTCTGGTGGTGGCTATCCCCTGGCTGCCCCAGAATAGATACACCCTGGCCGCGATTCCCCCGGTTATCTACAAACCGGTCGCTACCCCGGCCCCACCGCCATCCACGACCTCGATCGAACGTTGGACGGTCCATCCGGCGATGGCCGGCGGCCGAGCCGGTCTGGCTCTGGTCGGCCTTGACAATAAACTATTTGCCATCGGCGGCATCAAAGAGAATAACACCGCTACCCGGTCGGTAGAAATTTATGACACCACCACCCGAGCCTGGGTTGAAGGCAATAATAAACCGACCCCCGCCGCCCATATCACCGGCGCGGTGCTCGATGACCAGATTTACGTTCCCGGCGGCTGTACTCAGGCGGGTACACCGCTCGATGTGCTCGAAATTTACAGCCAGGCCGACGATAGTTGGACAGAAGCGGAACCGTTACCTGAACCGCGCTGTGCCTACGGCCTGGTTATTTATCAGGATAAGCTTTACCTGTTCGGCGGTTGGGATGGTAAAGCCTTCGTGGACTCGATTTTTGTCTACTCGCCGGCAGAGCATACCTGGACCACGTCACCGTATACCTTGCCCCGGCCCTTGGGCTATTTTGGGGCGGCTGTTTTAGACGACGTGATTTACATCGCCGGTGGTTACGACGGCCAGACCGAGTTCGACGCCACCTACACCTTCGATCCCACCTCAGGCCAGTGGACGCCCAAAGCCGCTCTCAATGAAAAGCGCGGCGGGCTGGGATTGGTTAGTTACAACGGCAGCCTGTACGCCGTCGGCGGCGGTTGGGCCCACGATCTCACCAGCAGCGAAAAATACAACCCGGCAGCCGACAGTTGGACCACCTTCGAAACGCCCTCAACCAGTCAATGGCGTAATATGGGGCTGACCACAACCGGCAACGTTCTCTATGCCGTGGGCGGCTGGAACGGTTCCACTCATGAATTCATGAGCGATGTCGTCTCTTACCAGGTCGCTTTCCGAACCTTTTTCCCCTTATCTATTCGTTAAATTTCAGGTGAACGTATGAAACCTTTACAACTCGGCTCGACCACCTTTCAGTGGGGCAGCCAAACCTATGTCATGGGGATTATCAACGCCACCCCCGACAGCTTCTCCGGCGACGGCCTGATCCACAGCCGCGATTGGGTCCGGCAGGCCGTCGAGCAGGGTGTCCGCTTTGCCAGCGAGGGCGCGCACCTACTCGATATCGGCGGCGAGAGCACCCGTCCCGGCGCGGAGCCGGTTGAGGCTGACGAAGAGCTGCGGCGGGTCGTTCCGGTTATCCAGGCCCTGGCTCAGGCGGTCGATCTGCCGCTTTCCGTCGATACATACAAAGCCAGCGTGGCCGAAGCGGCTCTCGATGCCGGGGCAAGCATGGTCAACGATGTCTGGGGCCTGCGAATGGACGCCAACATGGCCGCCCTGTGCGCCGCACGCCGGGCGCCGGTGGTGGTCATGCACAACCGCAGCCATCCCCGCAACGCGGTCCAGGAAGCCAAATTGGGCGGTCGCTACGTCGGCGCCAAGTACGACAATCTGCTGCAAGATGTGGCCGACGAGCTAAAACTCAGCCTCGATCTGGCCCACGCCGCCGGCATCGCCGACGAGCAGATTATCATCGATCCCGGCATTGGATTTGGCAAGACGGTCGAGCAAAACTTGACCCTGCTTAACAACCTCGATTTCTTCAAATCGCTCGGCTACCCGATCCTGCTCGGCCCGTCGAACAAATCCTTCATCGGCTACACTCTCGATTTGCCCCCGGAGGATCGGGTCGAAGGCACCGGGGCCACGGTCAGCATCGGCATCGACCGGGGGGCCGACATTATCCGGGTCCATCAGGTCAAAGCTATGAGCCGGATCGCCCAAATGACCGATGCTATCGTGCGGCATCGCCGGCCTGAAACGGCGACCACGGCCTGACCGACAGTACGCCATCGTCGGCGGGCAGGGCTGCCGCCAAAGCCCGGATCGATTGCTTGAGAACAGGATGGATCAAGTCCGGCGCGATATCGACCAGCGGGCGCAGGACAAACGCCCGCTCAACCAGGCGGGGGTGGGGAATAGTCAGTCGAGGCGTGTCCAGCGTCACCTCATCGAAGAACAGAATGTCCAAATCGATCAGGCGCGGCCCGTAGCGACGCGATGTCTCCCGGCCTAGTTGTTCCTCCAACCTCTTCAAATAATCGAGCAGTTCCTCTGGCGACAGAGCCGTCTGACCGACCAGCGCGATGTTCAGAAACTTCGGCTGGTCGAGCACGTAAGCCGGCGCGGTCTCATACAGCCGGGACGCCGCCGTCACCTCGACCATCGGCCCCAGCCGGTCTATCGCTGTCCGCAGGTTCGCCTCACGTTCGCCTAAATTTGTTCCCAGCGCTAAATAAATCCGATGCATTGCTACCGTCACAAAGTTACCTCTTCGATATAGGTATACTATACTTAACAGAGTCACTAAGTAACATTTTGTTTGGGAGTTGGAGATTAAGAGATTAAGAGATGGGGAGATGGCTAAGCGTAATCTCCGTCTCCCCTAATCTCCCAATCTCCTGATGAAAATGTTCATTGGTGATCAGTTACTGTATATCT
>JACKAT010000047.1 GCA_020634935.1 Anaerolineales bacterium | reverse complement strand
AGATTATGTACAGTATAGTCGCAAATTCAACTTATTAAAAGTTAAGCCGAGCGTACTGCACTACCTTTGCACTTTAAAGTATTATGATCAGAAACCCGGTTTTTTAGCCTTAAAAAAGGGCGCTCTTTGCCCCAAAAAACCGGGTTTCTAAAGACGTGCAACCATAGTGGTACTGCTTGAAAAGCCATGATCTTGTGATATAATAGTCCGGTTTGTTTAGTCAGAAAAATATCTACCTGATGGGTTGCTATGACCTTTTCCTTTGAACTTTTAGCCCAAGACACTTTGACCCAGGCCAGAGCGGGGTTGATCCATACCCCGCACGGCGATATTCCCACGCCGGTTTTCGCGCCGGTCGGCACGCAGGCGACGGTCAAAACTTTGACCCCGGCTGATTTGCACGAGTTGGGGGCAAGCCTGATTTTAGCCAACACCTATCATCTCTACCTGCGGCCCGGCCCTGAGTTGATCGCCGATTTCGGCGGTCTCCATCACTTTATGGGGTGGGATGGCCCTATCCTGACCGACTCCGGTGGGTTTCAGGTTTTCAGCCTGGAGGGTCTGCGCGAAATCGATGAGGACGGCGTGACCTTTCGATCCCACCTCGACGGCTCCAAACACCGCTTCACGCCGGAGCAGGTGATCGCCATTCAAGAGAAGTTGGGGGCCGACATCATCATGGCCTTCGATGAATGCCCGTCGCCTGAGGATCGGGATTATAATATCGAAGCGCTGGACCGAACTCATCGCTGGGCTGAACGCTGCCGGCAGGCCCAACAGCGATCAGACCAGGCGCTGTACGGCATCGTCCAGGGCGGCATTTTTCCCGACCTGCGGACCCAGAGCGCGGAATTCCTGACTGGCCTCGATTTTCCGGGCTATTCGATCGGCGGGTTGAGCGTCGGCGAGAGCAAGGCCGATATGCACGCCATTCTGGAGGTGCTGCATCCCATTTTGCCGGCTCACAAACCTCGCTACTTGATGGGCGTCGGCAGCCCCGAGGATCTATTTGAATGCGTGGCGCGAGGCATCGACCAGTTCGACTGCGTGCTGCCGACGCGTATCGCCCGCAACGGCGCGGTCTTTACGCCGCACGGCCGCGTCAACCTGCGCAACGCTCGCTTTGCCGCCGACAAAGCGCCCATCGACCCCGACTGCACCTGCTACACCTGCCGGACCTTTAGCTTAGCCTACTTGCGCCATTTGATCATCGCCAAAGAGATTTTGGCCCTGCGGCTAACCACCATTCACAATCTGCACTTCATGCTCGACACCATGCGCCGCATCCGCTTGTCCATTCTCGACGGCAGTTTTGCCGATTACAAACATGACTTTTTACAGAAATACCAAACCGTACCTGAGGAAAACCGGGGCAAGAGAAAGTAATCAAAACTCAAACCAAACTATAACTTTCTTCATAGATGTTACTAACGGTGACCGGCTACGCTATGGTTCGTAGTCATCGCTTTAGCGGTATTAACGGCTAAAGTCGTTATGAACCCATAAATATTTCTCATCAAACTCATATTCAAGGAAATTAGCATGGATTTACTGCAAGCCTTTATATTAGGACTGGTTCAGGGAGCAACAGAATATATTCCGGTCTCAAGTTCAGCCCATTTGATTCTGGTGCCGTGGCTGCTGGGCTGGCCCGATCCGTCGTTCGAGTTCGAAGTCCTCATCCAGTGGGGTACGCTGGTCGGGGTTTTTATCTTTTTCTGGCAAGATATCTGGGCCATTGCGCGAGGCGTGTTGCAGGGGTTGGCTCAGAGGCAGCCTTTGGCTACGTTTGAGGCGCGGCTCGGCTGGTTTGTGGTCATCGCCACGATCCCGGCAGTGGTTTTAGGGTTACTGTTCAAAGATTTTTTTGAGGCCGCATTTGCCGCACCAGCCGTAGCCGGCGGGCTGTTGATTCTAACCGCCATCCTGCTAACGGTGGCCGAGTTTTTCGGTTCAAGGGTCAAGGAATTAGAAAACCTAACCTGGCTCGACGCGCTAATCATTGGCTTCTGGCAGGCAGCCGCCATCCTGCCGGGGATCAGCCGCTCCGGGGCCACGATTGGCGGGGCGGTTATTCAAGGTTTCAATCGCCCGGCGGCTGCCCGGTTTAGCTTTCTCATGTCGATCCCGGCATTATTGGGAGCCGGCCTGGTGGCGCTGGTCGATCTGCTGGGCGAAGGCACGCTGGCAGCGCAACTGCCGGCGATTACGATCGGGTTTATTGCGGCGGCAGTATCGGGCTACATTTGTATTCGCTGGCTGCTGCATTACCTCCAGCGCCATTCGCTCTACGTTTTTGCCATCTACTGCGCCGCCCTCAGTATCCTGTCGATTATGGTCGGCTTGGTGAGAGGGTAGGAGATAGAGATAGAGATAAAGATTGGGAGATTGGAGATTAGAGACTTGGAAATGGGTCAGTGCGATTCTAAATATCCATCTCATAATTTCCAATTACTAATTACTACCTACCGATTACTACTACCCCAATCAACACCCTGTCTCCGTCTAATGATCGTATTGGCTGCCATCGCTTATTTTGGTTCGGCTTGTGGGGCGACGGTGACGCCGCCGCCGCCGGTCTTTTTGAAGGCCGCCGGCTCGACCAGTGTGGAGCCGTTGTTCGCGCTGTTGAGCGACGCCTACAGCCGGGAGTATCCTCACGTCAGCTTTGATATTGAAGGCGGGGGATCGAGCTTGGGGCAAACGCTGGTCGAAAGCGGCGAGGTCGATATCGGCCTGGTTTCGTGGCCGCCGCCCACTTTGAACAGCCGGTTTCGATTAGTCCCAATTGGCCGTGACGGTGTGGCCATCATCGTCCATCCCGATAACGAGGTGGCCGGGCTGTCGCTGATCGATCTGCGGCGCATTTTTAGCGGCGAAATTCTGGAGTGGCAGTCTGTGGGCAGCACGGGCCGCTCGATCCAGGTGGTCAGCCGGGAAGACGGCTCCGGGACACGAGCCGCGTTTGAAGCGATGGTGATGGCTGATGAGGCGGTTACGTCCACGGCGATCGTGCTGCCCAATAGTCAGGCGGTGATTGACTTTGTAGCCGACACACCCACCGCTATCGGCTATGTCTCCTCGGCGCTGGTCGATGGGCGGGTGCGCACCGTACCGGTTGAAGGCGCACTGCCCACGTTAGAAAGCCTCGATGCTTATCCTTTTAGTCGTGATCTAACGCTGATCGTGCCGGAGTCGGGTTCAGCCGAGATCGACCGGCTGCTTGAATTTATCGACAGTCCGGCCGGTCAGCAGATTGTGAGCCAACGGTGGGGGCTCAGCCGTTGACCGAACTAAACCCTACAGCCAGGGATTGGTTTGCCGCTCCCGGCCAATCGTCGTGACCGGACCGTGGCCGGAGCAAACATAGGTTTCGTCCGGCAAGACCATTAATTTCTCGTTGATACTGGTCATGAGCGTTTCGTAATCACCGCCGGGCAGATCGGTGCGGCCGATACCGCTGGCAAAGAGCACGTCGCCGTCGAAAATGATGCCGACATTGGCTTCATAAAAGCTTACGTGGCCGGGCGTATGGCCAGGCGTAAAAAGCACCTCTAAGGTATGAGTGCCAAACGTGATGGCGTCGCCCTCAGCCAGTTCCATATCCGGTTCCGGGCTTTGGGGAACCCGCACGCCAAAAAAACTGGCCCCGCCATTGTTGCGCAGCAGCGGCAGATCGAGCGGATGAAGGGCCAGCGGCGCGCCTGTGGCTTCAATAACGCCGGCATTGGCCATCATATGATCGAAATGGGCGTGGGTCAGCAAAACATATTTGACGGTTAGCCCCAGGTTGTTAATTTCGGCCATAATCTGCTCGGGCTCGGCGCTGGGATCGATAATGACGCCCTCTTTAGTCTCCTCACAGCCGGCGATGTAACAGTTAGTTTGAATGGGGCCTAAGGGGAGTTGCTTGACAATCAAAACGGTGCTCCTTCCTGGTTTTGTTAAAACGGGCTAAAATACCTATTGTGTTAGACACCCTGACTGTATTATAGTATTATCTATTCAGCAAATTGCACATTCAAAAGAGGCATCGATCTAAGTTAGTTGAGCTGGCTATCCCTGGTCACTCACGGCGATTATCGCTGCCTCTTTTTTATTGCATCAAAAATAATATGAGTTACGCCGTTCAAAAGGTGACAGTCACTTGGGCGTGATAAATCGACTGGGTTGGGCTAAATGGACGTTCATTTTCGGCCAAAAGTGACGGTCACCGGGTTCGGTACACCCAACTGCGTAAGTCCTAAATAAATTTCAGAATTAATTACTTCAAATGAAAGCAAAAAAAAGAGTGCCCTACCAATATGTCCTGTTTGATTTAGATGACACCCTTTACCCCAGAGCAGCCGGCCTGATGAACGTTATCAGCGACCGAATTTTGCAATACATGACTCATCGCGTGGGTATCCCCGCCGATGACGCGTCGCTCAAAAAACGGGATTATTTTCAGCGATATGGGACCACCTTACAAGGCTTAATGCGTGAGTATGGCATCGATCCGGTTGATTATTTGGACTATGTCCACGATGTCAACCCCAGAGATTACTTTGGAGCCAGCCCGCCGCTGGATAACATGCTGGCCGAGATTCCGCTGCGCAAGGTCATTTTTACCAACGCCGATACCGCCCACAGCCGGCGCGTTTTAGATACCTTGCGGGTACAGCATCATTTCGAACTTATTTGTGATGTTCAGGTGAGAAATTACACCAGTAAACCTGATCTGGAAGCTTACCATCAACTGCTCAACAGCCTTAATGTGCCGGCCGAAAGCTGTATCATGGTCGATGACCGGGCACGCAACCTTTTTCCGGCCAAAGACCTGGGCATGACCACTATCCTGGTTGATAGCGATCGGCAGTCGTTGGGCATCGATTATGCGGTGCCGACTGTTTTTCATGTCGGCAAAATTTTGCGGCAACTGCTGCACAACTCATACCTCTCCTAAGTGACCATGCTCGAACACCAATTGATGAATCCCCAAAAAGTCGTCGAGACCACGTTTCACGTGCGCTACGCTGAAACTGATCAGATGGGCATTGTCCATCACGCCTCGTATGCCGTCTGGTTAGAAGAAGGCCGCAGCGAGTGGATGCGCGTGAACGGCAGTTCCTACGCCGAATTTGAAGCTAACGGCCTGCGGCTGGCCGTTTCGGAGCTGCACATTCGTTTTCAGAAGGCGGCTCGCTACGATCAGCGGGTCACCATTCGCTGCTGGATCGATACGGTACACAGCCGCCAGGTGCAGTTTAGCTATGAAGTTATCGATGCAGCCAATGGGGCTATCCTGGCAACCGGTTATTCCAAGCACATTTGTCTCGATACCCAAAACGCCATAGCTCGTATCCCCGATAGGTGGCGAGCCATCTTAGCCAAAGCCGCCGCTACAAACCGCTAAGGATCGGCTATTAAGTAGTTTTCAACTCTAAGTTGTTACATTAATTTAGACAGAATTAACAGGATTAATATGATTTTTCCTTATTTTAATCTTGGAAATCCTGTAAATCCTGTCTATTCATCCTGGTCTCAAACTCACAAGTTAGTTATGAAAATTACTTAAATAACTTGAGCCGTCAGGCCGGAGATGGGAGATTAGAGATAAGGAGATTGGCCTTAGCAATCTCCCCATCGCCCTATCTCCATCTTCAGTCTTGTTGAAGTTATTTAATGGCCATTCCGAGGGACGATAACAAGCCCGTCCCGGCCAACTCCGCAAGGGATCAATATCCCCTATGGCCCTCTGTCACGATCACCTTGCCTATCGGTACTTCCACTACGCCGTTGGCAACTAACGGCGCGAGAGTGTCAGGCTGGTATAACACCACTTTAACCACATAGTCGCCGGGTGGCGTTTCAGGCGGCGCCGGCAGCAGATAATACTCATTGACTGTTTCCGGCGGCCACAGAGACGTACCCTGGTGGAAATTATGCTGCAATTGGCGATCCTTTTGGGCAATCGTTTCGCCGGCCGGGCCGATTAATCGGATCGAGGCTTTATAATCGGTTGTCATGGGCGCTAAGGGAGCCAAGGTCAAGGCCACGGGCAGATCATCGCCGGGGGCAATCTGCGGCGAGACATAAGCGGCGTCGAGGCGCAGCAGCCCGTCGAAATCCGCGCCGATGGGGTGATCGATGGCCGGCAGGGTGAAGGCCGGCTGACCGATCAGGGTATAGGTGTCCACATCATACACCGGATAGGACTCGTGTCCGGTTAAATCTCCATTTATCTCCAACAAAAAAGTCACTATCTCTTTAGCGTCGGCCTCGCGATGTTTATCGTTCGTCCAGCGAACCACACGCAGTTGGGTTTGCCCCTGAGCAGCCTGGGTCAGCCAACGCTCGGCGTTACGCTCATCGACCGGCAGATAAGTGTAGGCGGCATTAGGGTGATCGGCCAGCAGGTAGTCGATCGTATAGTGGCGCGCCTCGTCGGCGGCGCGGATATCCATCGGCAGCACGTAACCGATGCCAGGTGGAGCCTGAGCGATATCGGCGGCCAGCCGGGTGGCGTAGAGATCGAAGGGGAGGGTGAAGTCGGTAGCGTTGGGCCAGCGGATAAAGTAATTGGTCATGGTATGGAAGGCAAGGATAGTGTAGAGCAGGAGGGGAACTAGTAATTGATAATTGATAATTGATAATTGATAATTTCGGGTTGGGCGGGAGAGGATGCGGGTTATGAAGTAGACGATGCTGGTTACACCCATAGCGATAAAGATATAGGTCGGAATAATCGCGCCGAGGAGGCGGAGGTGGTGGGGAGCGCCTTCGGGCGCGAGGAGGGCGGGCAGGAGCATGACCAACCACCAGGATAGGAGAAAGAGGTGGGGAGAGGGAGATTGGAGATTGGAGATTGGAGATTGGTAACGGGTAATTGGTGGTTGGTGATGAGTAAATGGCGGGTTTAGAGTGTAATAGAGGGCGGTGGCGAGGCCGAGGAGGAAGAAGGGGGTGAGGAAGAAGGGGATAGTGGGTTGGTCGGGGAGGTTGACCAGGGGATTGGCATCGCCGTGGAGGCCGAGGAAGGTGCTGAGGGTCAGGGTCAGGGTTTGCCAGACGGCGCTGAGGAGATCGCCGTGGTTCCACTCCGGATTGAAGATCGAAACGGTTGAGGCGCGAGCTAACAGATCGGCGGGAGAGAGGGCGAAGTGGATGATGAGCGGCAGGAGGAATAGAGCAGTTAGAATGAAGAAGGTAGAAATGAGAATGAAGAGAGGTCGGAAGTTCCGGCGAGAGCGAAGCCAGTAGAGCAGGCAGAATGAGATAAAAACGAGCGGTAGAAGGCGGGCGGCCAGGTAAGAGTAGATCGCCAGAGCGGTGAAGAATGAAGAATGAAGAATGAAGAATGAAGAAAGGAATGAGGGCCGTTGGGATAGTTGACGGGCTTTGTTCGGCGGTCGGCGGTCGGTGGTCGGTGGTCTGGTGAGGCGTGAGAATGCTTCCCAAAAGAAGTAACCAGCTAAGGCTGAAAAAAGCGGAAACAAGACAGCCCGGAAGCCGAGCCGGCTGAAGTGGAGATGCCAATCGGACAGGGCCAGGCCGAGCATAGCCAGCAAGGCCAGGTAACGGCTGCGAAATAAGACTCTTGCCAGCGGATAGACCGCAGCAACGGTTAGAAGGCCACACAAGGCCGCCGGTAAACGTAAAGCCAAAGGCACGGGACCCAAGATCGCCGTACTGAGCGCGATCAGATAAGGCCACAGTGGTTCCTTCCCGCCGCCGATACGCCACCATAACAGGGGGCGGCCATCGAGGATATCGAGGGCCGCAACGCCGTTGCCGGCTTCATCGAAGTTGAGGCCGGGCGGGAGGGCGGGGAGGTGGTAGAAGCGGAGGCAAGCCGCAAGCAGTAGGACGAGCAGAGGGAGGTAATTGATAATTGAAGGATTTGATTTTTGGGATAGAGGCTTCTGATGGGTCATGGTGGGTTGGCCAGGGTTATGGGCGGGCCGAGGGTTTGATTGGTAACGGCGTTGTAGACGACAATCTCAAACTCGGTGATGGGCGGGGTGTCGGGGGGTAAGCTGAACATGTGGGCGTCGGTGACGTAGTCGCCTTGACGCCATTGGGTGGTCGGCAGCAGGCCATCGACGGGCCACTGGTCTTGCTGGCTGATCACCTGTCCGCTGGCGTCTTTGGCTCGCACCGAGATAGTGTAATCTTCCACGATAGGGGCCAGGGCGTGCCAGTAGAGGGTAAGTTGCAGGGTTTGGTTATCTTGATTAGAGATAAAACCGTTGGGTTCGGGCGGAAGGATGGTATAACCGGCCAGCCGCATCACTTCTTCCAGGCCGATATTGGCCGGAGTGGCCTCCGCAGGGATATCGGTCAGGATGAGTTTGGGGCCGCGATAGATTTTGGCGTAGGGAACGTCTTTAATGGTAATCACCTTTTCCGGCTCGCGGCGTTGGAAGTAGTTGACAATAGCGGGACTGGGCGCCAGCCGCTGCATTTGGGCCAGATAAAGCACTACGTAATCGGCCCGGAAGGCGATGTCGTTGGTATAGAAGTTTTCGCCGGTGCCGGCAAAGTAGGGCAACAAGGTCTGCGACGGCGTTGAAGCGACATACAGCTCGGCGGCGTTGGGTTTGGTGTTGAGATAGCCGGCCACCTGCTCCATGCCTTCGCCCCAGCCCATCAGGGTTTGCTCCGCCGCCTTGGTTGGCCCGCCGAGCAGGGGGTTGAAGTAGGTCAGATAGTAGGGGTAGTAGGTGAAGGTGGGTAAGATGTGCAAAAGAAGGATGAGAAAGAGGATGAGATTGGAGATTAGAGTTTGAGATTGAGTTGGTTGGTTGGCCGGCTGGTTAGTTGATTTTGAATTCCGGGGTGTTCGTTTGGAGGCGGATTTAGTCTTAGCCTCAGCCTTGCTTCCCAACACAAATTCATTAAGCAAAACCACCACCCCACTCCACCCGATGGCCGCAATGAGATTTAAAAAGGGAAATAGCGGCAATAGATAGCGATCCTGTTTTTTGGGGCTAAGGTTGCCGAAGAGCAGCAGACTAAGGACAAAGAGCCACAAAAAGGTGAGCGTTGCGAGCTGTGAGTTAAGATAGGGCGAGTTATCAAGAGACTTAGCCTTAGCCTTTCCCCCATAATAGCCTAACGACAGCACACACCCGATCAAAACAATCGGCGTGAGGCGAAACGGAATGACGTAAGGATAAAACCAGGGGCCGGGATTGAGAGTGGGCTGGCCGAGAAAATAGACCAGATGGCCCTCATTAACTTTGCCGAAGGTCTCATCCAACATTTGGCGAAGGGTGCCCAGCGGATCGACCCACATCGAGGGCCAGAGCAGAATAAAGATGCTCAGGGAGATAATCCCCCAGACGATAATCACGATGAGCCAGTGAAGAAGGATACGTGGGACGTAGGACGTAGGACGTGAACCGTGATGGCGAGACTGGTTTAGTTCCAGCAGGGCAAAGATGATCGAAGCGCCGATGACGAATAGGGCCATGAATTGGCCAGGGGCTTTGGTCAACGCGGCCAGACCGCCAAGAATAGCCGAAGCGATGAGGAAGGGAGAGGTGAATGATGAACGGGGAGTCGATGGGGTAGTCATCAAATTCTGATGATGTTGGGCGTAGATGTAGAAGGTGAGGGCGGAGAGGCTCATGAAAACAGCCACGGGGGCGTCGCCGTGAGTGACGCGAGAGTGAGCCAGGTAGAAGGGATCGAAGGCCATAAAAAGCGCACCCAGTAAAGCCACCCGCTGGGGCAATACCCGGCGGGCCAGCCAGAAGATCGCCGCGACGGCCAGGGCGGTGAGAATAGCGTATGGCAGACGATTAGCAACCAGCAGCGATAGAATATCGCCGTAGATGTAATCCGTAAAGGGGGGCGGCGACGTGCGTACGGCATCGAGTAGATACTGGCCGCTCATGCCAATGGCATCGAGCCAGCTCATGGTGACGCCGGGGTAAAAGTGCCAGTATGTGCCGCGTAGATCGCCCCGCAGGAAAGCGGCGATGACATTGCTGCCGGCGAAAAAAATATTCGTGTTCTCGTCGCTGGTTAGAAAGCGGCTCAGACCAAAGATGCGAGGCAGGAGCGCCATGACGAATAAAATCGCCGCGATAAGCCAAGGTCGCCCTTTTTCGTTGATGCTCACGGCAGCTTAATCTCCCCTAATAACACGGCGTTTTCACCGGATGTATCATTGGTGACCGGCAGCCGCGCTAGAGTATCCAGTTGGTAGAGGCCGGTATACAGTTGGTAGGAACCGGCCGGCAAATCTTCCGGCAACGCCAAAGTCAGCGGATCGATGATGGTTTCGTGGGGCTGCCATTGGCTGGTCGGGTAGGTTCCGTCAAGGGGCTGGCTGTCGCGCTGGGCCACGGTTACGCCGCTGCTGGTGCGCAGATGGAGAAAAGTGGTGTAATCGGCAGCGAGGGGCGCCAGGGTTTGCCAAAAAAGCGTAACGGCCAGCTTCGAGCCATCGGTTTCGATCTGGGACGAAGCGAGCGAAAAGCCCACGAGTTCGATGCTGTGATTCAGATCGGCGTTGACGAGGGTGTCCGGGCGGGTTGGCAGCGGCGTGCGACCAGACCGGGTTCGATAAACTAGAGCGTTGTCATCGGCCCAAATTGGGTCCATTTGCGTATTGAGGATAGCCTGCCAGTCGCCGCGAAAATAAACAGGCTGGCGAATCGTGTCGGTTACAAACCAGGTGCGCGGGTGAGTATTGAGCAGCGCATTGAACTCGGCGGCCGAGTGAATCCAGGGCGCGCCCAACCAGCGATCGACCGGTTCAGTTGTGGCGTTGAGTAGAAACTGCTCGGCGTCATTTTGGATGGTAAAGCCGTCAGCTTGTCCCAAATACAACCCGGCGGCCGGGGTATTCATGGTCAGCAGAATATCGCCCGGCTGCCAGTCGGCGTAAACTTTGGCGAACGCCTCTTCGTAAGCTGGCTCAGGGGTTACAAGCGCCAGACGGAGGTCGCTGAGGTTGAGCAGCGTGAAGAGAACTAAAAGGATGATAGTTGCAGAAAATTGATAGGGAGAGCGTAGGGCGTAGAACGTAGGACGTAGATTGGAAAAGTCAATGTTTTGAAGGACGATAAGAAAGTTGAAGACAGCATAAGCGGCGATGAGATAGAAGAGCGGCAGGTACATAATCAGATAACGGGGATTGCGGCGAAACGGTTCGAGCAAGGTGACCATCTCAACAATGACCAGGCCAAAGGTGAGCCAGAGAAAAAGGTTGAAGGTCGTGCAGAATGGAGAATGGAGAATGGAGAATGGAGAATGAGGAACGGGGGTGCGGGGTTTGGGATGAGGAATTGAGGTTGGGTTCGGCGGTGCGGCTGGATTGTTGCGGTGGCTGGTGATGAGCAGGATTAGGCCGAGACCGGCTCCGATGATAGTAGCGAGTGTTAACCACAGGTGATGGGGTACGCCAAATTGGCGGGCGAAAAATTGCCCGGTTTCAGCCCAGTTGAAATAGAAAGCAGTCTGATAGCTGATCGTATTAACGAGTTCGGTTAAGAGGCTGTGGCTCGCCGGGTTGTCGAGCGGCGCGAAACCCATCGGCTGGCCCAGCCGCTTGACGAAAATTGCCAAGATGATGATGGCCGCTACAGCGACGCCTTCCGGCAGAACGGTTTTTTGCCGAAACCAGGGACGCGTCCCCGATGGCGCGGAGCGGGCCGTAACCAATCCATTAACCACCATCGCAACGACTAAAGGCGGAATCAGCATCAATACCCCCAACTGCGTCAGAAGAGCGACCAAGAGCGTGACCAGAGCCAGCCACCGAAATCGGGCCAGGGCGGGATAGTTAGTACCCCGATAAGCCCAATAAACCGTCAGCACTACCAGCAGCGTTGCCAGGGCATACATCCGGGCGCGGCCGCCCCAAACCATCCCTTCCGGACTAACGGCGAATAGACCGGCCGCCAGTAAAGCGGCCTTACCGGCAGCCTGAGCCTTGCCGGCGACAGCCTGATGTCCCACCCGATAAATCAACCCGATCGTCAAGCTGCTGACCAGCACACTCGGCCAGCGAGAAAGCATCAGCCCCCAGTGACCAGGCTGCCACTCGGCCGTGGGTTGGTGAATGTAGAGCGCGGTAAAAGGGGCGATCAAATAAGTGGCAAGTAACCCATGCTCATAAAACAATCCTGAAGGCAAGATCGGCCAGCCCAGTTGCAACACCTGCCGAGCCGCCAAGACAGTGATATACTCATCAAAAAAGGGGTGGGTTGAAGTTAGATAGTGAACACGAAGAGCAAATCCGGTCAGGATCAATAATAATAAAACTATCTTTCGTCGCTGCATTGTCTCTAAACTTGCTTGTGAATGCTCGACTCGTGGGGCAGCTTTTCCGTAAAATTCACCGTAGTGGGGTTGTTCAAGATGCGCTTGTAAATTTCAACATATTGCTCGGCAATATATTCCCAGGCAAATTCCTGCTCGGCAATTTTTCGACTTTCTTTGCTCATGCGCAGCCGTTCGTAGCCATTATTGATGAGATTAGCCAGCCGATCGGCCAGCGCATTAACATCATTGATATCGACCAAATAACCGTTGATCCCTTCTCGAACCAGCTCTTCCAACCCCGAGGCGCGAGTTGAAACGACCGGCAAGCCGCACGCCATGCTCTCCAACACCGTGTTGGGCATCCCCTCCCAGGTCGTCGCCGTTACAAAGATATCGGCCTGGCGATACTGTTCCACCAGTTCAGTTCGATCAAGCCACCCTAACAGATGAACGCGTTTGGTCAGCCCGTTTTCAGCCGCCGCCCGCTCAACTCTGGGGCGGCGCTCGCCATCCCCCACCAAATACAGTTCAAAGTTGTTTACGCCTTTCTTGTCCAGTAAGCAAGCCGTTTCAACCAACATTTCCACATTCTTGAAATTGTTGAACCGCCCCACAAATAGCAGCCGTACCGGTCCCTCGCTCTTGCGATGCAGCGGCGGCGTAAACACCGATAGCTCGATGGCGTTGGGGATCACTTCAATGGGGAGATCAGGCGTGGTTTGAAAGGCGAACTCACGCAGCCCGTTCGAGACGGCCACCACGGCATCGGCGTCGTGCCACAACCAGCGCACCAGCGGCCGCAGGATTTTGTAATGTTTAGCAAACCGTTTTACTTCATCAGACGGCACATCAGCCCCTCGCAATGAGATCAGATAAGGCAGGCCGTACAGCCGTTTGAGCGCCCAGCCAATGGGTCCGTCGGGAATACCAAAAAAGATATGGACGATATCCGGTTTGAATTCACGAGTATGAAATAGGCTGTACCAAAGCGCACTGAGGACAAACGTCCCCATCTCAAATGTGGAGCAGTACTCCTGCTTCTGGCGCAGCACCGGAATACGATGCACTTCCACGCCGTCAATAAATTCCACGGGTTTTAAGCCCCGGATGGGATTGAGCAGTTCCCAGGTCAGGCCGGTGTTGCGTAGAATGAAGCCGGTTAGCAGCAGCAGCGTACCCAACAGGGTAAAGCCGTGATTGCTAAGGTCTTCGTTAAAGGCAAATTTAGCATAGGCCAAATAAACCCAAAACCCCAGCCCGGACAACACGCACAAATTGCCCAACTGCGAATATAACTGTGTGGGCCGACTGGTTACTACCCGTACCGCATGGCCCATCTCGACCAGACTGGCCGCAATTTTCTGGCTGGCTTTGGACCCTCCGGCCCCGATAGGCGGAAATTCGTAGTTGACGATTAAAATACGCATAGTTTCAGATTTTATACCAACCGGATTTAGTTGTCACATCTGTATCTACTCAAAAGACCAGCGCTTTTGTAGGACAAACTTAAGATTGCCCTACAACACCCCGAACTATTGAGTTGTAACTCCCATTTCGGCTCTTATAGGACTTACGTAGTTGGGTATAACGAAAAGGTGACCGTCACTTTTTGCCGAAAATACACGTTCATTTAGCTCAAACAGGTCGATTTAGTACACCCAAGTGACTGTCACCTTTTGAACGGCGCAACTCATATCTTAATCAAACAAAACGGACTGGTCTCAAATCAACCAGTCCGCAATAGCGAGTTCAGATTATATGTGATTCAGCCAAATTTGAAAAAGGTTAGAAGGGGAGTTTCCTTTCGCTTTTATTCGCCGAGGCCATCACGAACGGCCCCTCTAACTACCCCACCATCTACCCCACTCCCCTACTACCCCGCCAACGCTGCCTCAACGACTTTTCGATCGTCCTCCCGCATCGGCAGTTGCAGCGCGAACTGCTGCCCCTCAGGCGACATCTTGCGCCAGGTTTTACGCAGAATATCGGTAATCTTATCCGCCTCTTTCTTGGCGAACTCCGAAAACTGCGTTTCCAGAAAAACCAGACACAACGAGTCTTCAAGCGCTTGTACTTCGGAATCTAATTTCAACCGTTTTTTCAAAATCAAACTCGTTACCCGGTCGGCCGCCTCGTCGCTGTAGCCTGCTGCTTTCATTATATCGGTCGTTTTCTCGGCGTGGAATATCTTGAGGTCGTTACGCCACTTTAGGTAGCCGGCCCGATCGCGGGGATAAGCGTCACGGGGAATCTCCCAGCGCCGGATATGCTGGCCTCGAGCAGCCAGCAGCAGCTCTTCCGAAGCCTCAGCGCCGGCCAGCTTGTAAATCCACTCGGTGCGGCGTTCGGCGTGAACCAATTCCAACGGCCGCATCTGCCCGCCGTCATCCATCAAGTTCGGGTCGTTAGCATTAGCCGCGTCTATTTTTTCGATGGCTTGGTTAAATTTGTCAGACATGGTTGCTGCTTATCAAAATCATTGAGATTGTTCGTATTGTATACCGTTGTGAAGCTACAACCAAAAACGGGTGACGCAATTTCGCAGCATCAACAACATAGTTCGTAGTAACCGCTTTAGCGGTACTACCCAAGACCATGGCTAAAGCCATTACTACGAACTAAAATAGTTCGAATGAGAGGGATGGTGGCAGCAAATTCATCATTCATCCCTCATCATTCATTATTGGATGCCCCCTGCTACCCCCTGCTCACACCAGCGCGCCGACCGCCCCAGCCACCGTTTGCATATCAACGGTTCCCGCCTGCACCACAAGCGTCAGGCGGTCACGGGGATCGTTGTCGAGCCGGGCGACCGAGACAGCTTGCCCCGGATAAATCACCGCCGCAGTCGCCTCCAAATCGGGCCGAATGGCCGCAAAACCGTCGGCGGTATTGGGTAACGCCAGCCGGTCGTTTGATAAGAACTGGAACGCGCCGCCCTCTAAACTGAGCTGACCGGCAACCCGTGGATCGGCCTCCAGCAGCGCCCCAAACGTTACCGTGGCGCGAACCAGTTCAAGGATACGTTCCTGTTGAGTTGTTCCCTGGCCTAACTTTCGCTGAGCCAGCAGGCCAAAGCCCCCTTCACTGTAATCCATCGCAAAATTGATTTCGTGGGTAATGAGCATGATGCCCGGCCCGTCCGGCACGTGGCGATAATCGGCCACATCGAGCAGAATACCGGGCAAGGTATGGCGGCGAATCCACTCGTGAAACACTTCAATGAAGACCGCGTCATCGAGAGTAGTCCCCGGTCGAGCCAAGAACTTTACGCAAAATCGTTCAATATTCATTATCATCTCCTTTATGCGCTGACGGCCGTCACTTTACGGGACAGCAGCTCGGTGAACGGGTTGACCGGCGCTATCAATTGGGCGGCTTGGAGCCGCTCATTGCAAGCGTGCGAGGCTTCGATAAATAGACCAGCCTCTTCAATCAAGCGCAGCGCGATATCCAGCGTCTTCGGCTTGTCGCGATGCTCGTAGGCGTTGAACAGATAGTGCGCGAATTTGCCTTTGGCGTAGGGATCAAAGAACAGTTCGGTATCGTAGAACCGGGTTTTGAACTCATCCACAATCACCGCCGGATCGTTGGACACATCGATATTCTCCACCTTGATTAACGCCTGGGCCGCGCTGACCATCGCTTCCAAGGCCAATCGAGCCGCGTTATCGACGCTGGTCTGGTCGGTGGTCTTTTCGATAGCCACCTGAGCCTCGAATTGCAGCCCTTCCGCCAGCGCGATGCCGAAGTCGGTCAAACTGACAACCTCGCCGGCGCACTCCCCCACGCCGATATCGCCGATGGTGAATTCACGGGCGTCGGCCCAGTCGGCGTAATAGGAGTGGTCTTCATTATAAGACGGCACCGAGGTAAACCGATCGATTTCCGCTTTAATGGCTTTTTTACCCCGGCGGGCGATATATTCGCGGAACTTCTCGCCGTTTTGGCGCTCTTCCATATAAAGAGTCAGCAGGTGATCGACCACCTCCGGCACGCGTTTGGACGGCACCGCCCCAAAGGTCTGGCCGTAGTGCGCCGCGTTGTTATCCCACTCGCCGCCAAGGATGACTTGGAAGTGAGGCACGCGGAACCCATTAATATTTCGGCTGGAACCGAAGAAACCGATTTCAGCCACGGTGTGCTGGCTGCACGAGTTGAAGCAGCCGCTAATCTTGATGCGAATGTCGCGCACGGCTTCGTTATATTGCAGGTTTTTGTTAGCCAGCCGCTCGCACAACTCGCCGCCCAACCCGCGCGAGCTGGCGATGCCCAGCTTGCAGGTGTCGGTGCCGGGGCAGGCGGTCACATCGACAATCGACTGGGCGCCCGAGGCGTGGAGATTGATCTCGCGCAGGGCCTGGTACAGCGCCGGTAAATCGGCCTCGTGAATCCAGCGCAGCAGGATATTCTGCTCAACGGTGGTGCGAGCCGTGTCGCCGGTAAAGCGGCGGGTGATGTCGGCCAGGCGGCGCATCTGCAGCGAGGTGATGTCGCCCAGCGGCAGGGCCAGCGTTACGGCCACAAAACCGGCCTGGCGCTGCCGGTAGACGTTGGTCGATTGCCACTGCTCGAACGCCTCGCCCAATTCAATCGGTTCGCCGAAGGCCGGTTCAGGTAGGGCGGCTTCATTATAGCTTTCGATATGTTCGATCCAATTCGTCCAATCGGGGTCGTTCTCCAACGTTTGGCGCTCTTCCAGCACCAGCCGGCGGAACTCCTCGAGGCCGAGTTTGCTGACCAGGAACTTGATGCGGGCTTTGTTGCGATTACGCTTTTCGCCGTAGCGGGCGTAGATGCGGGCAATCGCCTGGGACAGCGGCAGCAGTTCCTCTGCCGGCACAAACTCATCGAACAGCTTGGCCAGATGAGGCACAGCGCCTAAACCGCCGCCGACATACATCTCAAAGCCTTTTTGCTCGACGCCGTTCACCACGCGGGTTTTGGCGATGAGGCCCAAATCGTGCATCGAGGTCAGGCCGCAGGGATGCTGGGCGCAGCCGGAGAAAGCGACCTTGAATTTGCGGCCAAAGTCCTGCACATCGCGGTGGCCCAGGAAATAGTGGGCGGTTTCGTTAGCGTAGCCGGTCACATCGAACGCCTCATCGCGGCAGATGCCGGCCAGCGGACAGGCCGTCACATTGCGCACCGAGTTACCGCAGGCTTCGCGGGTCGTAATATCGACCGCGGCCAGCCGGCGATGCATATCGGGCGTGTCATCCAGCGAGATAAAATGAAGTTGAATGTCCTGGCGAGTGGTGATGTGCAAAATGGAGTCGGAATATTCTTCGGCGATATCGGCCAGGACATCCATTTGCTCACCGTTGAGGCCGCCGTAAGGGATTTTGATGCGCTGCATGCCGGGCGCTTCCCATTTGGTATCGGGGCCTTTGGTCAGTTCGACATTGGGAAAGGGAATATCTTGCGATTTCTCGCCGTCGTGCCGCCGCCCGTTGTCGTAGCGCTGGCCATAAGCGCCGCGTCGCAGGCGCATTTCGGCAAAGACTTTCTCATCAACTTTACCCTGGCGGCGCAGTTCCATTTGGGTTTCAAATTCATCGATCTCCTGCGCCAGGTGCAGCGGGATGATGTCACCCAAATTCGCTTTCCAGGTTGATTTGGGTTGGTTTCCGTTTAACATTTAACTCTCCTTTGAACTATAGACCTCAACCGCTTCTTGCTCATACAGCGAAAGCAGCATATGGACTTTGGCTTCAAATAAGGCGTGCTCGCCGTTGCGCAGCAAAGTGACGGCGTTGCTCTCCACCAGATCGTACCAAAATTCGGCGCGGCGTTTCAGGCTGGGGATGCGCTCGGCCACGATGGGGCGGAGCGCCTGGGCGTATTCCAAAAATTCGGCGTACTCCGGGCCGAAGCCTTTCTCGAACCGTTTGCGCAGCGTGGCCGCCAAAGCCGGAGCCGCCCCGCCTGTACCGATGGCAATGGTTAGCTGCCCCTGGCGCACCACCGACGCCGCGTGGAAGTTACACTGAGGAATGACGTCCATTATATTGACCAATTGGCCGTTGGTCTGGCCTTCGACCCAAATTTGATCGTGGACGGTTTGGTCGCCGGTGTTGGCGATAACCAGCGCCGCGCCGGTCAAGTCGCCGGGTTTGTAACGCCGCGCCAGCCATTCGATCTGTTCCTCGGCGGCGTAGCGCCGGATGGTGGGGTGAGCCTGCGGCGCGATGACGCGCACCCGCGCTCCCACCTCAAGCAGCCCGCTGATTTTGCGGGCAATCTCGTGGTTGGCCCCAACCAGCACCACCAGTCGATTATCTAAGACGAGGTTGACAGGATATGTTTTCATTTGAACAAACTCCGCTTCCAGAATAGGTCAAGCGACTTGGCTTTAGACATTAATCGGGTCACGTGCCGGAGCAACAAAGCTTGCTTTGTGGTTGCCTGATTAATTTGTCGATTTACAAGTAAGGCCAGTTACCTGACTGATTACCTATAATTTTTTAGGCCAGATGGATGCCGCACTCAGTCTTGGTCCGCCCTTGCCAGCGGCCGGACCGTTCATCGGCGGCGTTGGTGGTGGGGTGGGTGCAGTGGGTGCAGCCGATGCTGGCAAAACCCTGATCGTGCAGGGGATTGTAGGGAACATTGTGTTCCAAAATGTAACTCCACACCTGGCCGCGAGTCCAGCCGGCCAGCGGATTGAGCTTGACCAGATCATATTTATTATCCCAGGTTATCAGCGGCATATGCGTCCGGGTGGGCGATTGATCGCGGCGCAGCCCGGTGATCCAGGCATCGAGTTCGCTCATTGCTTCGCCTAAAGGCACGACTTTGCGTAAGTGGCAGCAGTGATCGGGCGTCGATTGCCACAAGGCCGGGCCATAAGCCGCCGCTTGCGCTTCCGGCGTCAAGTGGGAGCGGCGAATGTCTAATTCAATCGGGTAGCGCTGCTGCACCTGTTCCATCAAGGCGTAGGTTTCCTCAAAGAGAAAGTGGGTATCCAGGGTAATAATGCGCATACCGGGCGCTATTTTGGCCAGGCGATCGAGAATGACCATGCCGGTTGGGCCGAAACTGGTGACTTGAGAGACCTTTTGACCAAACGTAGCGAGCGCCCACTCCAGCAAATCGTCCAACGAACGGGTCTCGAAATGGGTATTGATTTGGGTGAAGTCATATTGAGCCGTGAACGGGGAGCCAGTGCAAAATTCGAGTTGCTCCTGAGGCATTACCAATTCTTCCGTTGCAATCATTTTCTTGTACCCCTTAGTTAATATTTTTTGGCAATAAAAAACCTACACACGGTCCGCGTCGACCAGCGCTCTGTCGTTTCATAAGCGATTATCTACCCAACGGCGGTTTGAGCGTCTGTCTTCTCTTGTAGCACCCATTTTCCTGGGTGATTACAAGTAGAACGGATTTCCAGAGCGCCAGCCGCAGAGGCCTGCTTGAAAACGCGAGACTACTAATCTCTACCGGTGTAGGCTTTTCTGATGCAGTTGATTAACTTCGTCGTACCCCAACTGTTTCAGCGAGACTAGTAGACTCGCCTGGTACAGTTACAATACAAGACCGGTGCGTCGGCCGCACCTTTGAGCTGGGTTTTTGAATTCATATCTCTCAACTTTGATGATTTGGGAGTAAGGCGTAGAGCCTATGCCCTACTTCCTATTCCTTACTTCTGATGAATGTAACAAAAAAGCCTGCCGGTTATTATTTATCTCGGCAGGCTTTGCGTATACTTTAACGGCAGTTAGATTACAACCGCGCACCCCACCCAGGTACAGGCAAACAGAGACAACAACACATACAGACACAGTTGTTGTGGGCGGGGCTTATTTTGTTAGACTTATTGACCATTAAGTTTAACATAGGGACTAGTATACAAACTATCGGCAAGAGTGCAAATTTTGATTCGGGTTTTTTGGACAAATTAAGGGCTATTATTGTAGGGGTCAAATTGATGTTGCACCGATCAAACAACAACGGATTGTGGAAATAAACGGATAAGACGAGTAAAATCCGCTCCTTTCATCAATCCGTTGTTGGCTATTTTTGGCCGTATGTCGTTGACCACTACAATTAAGCGCTATTATAGCCGGTTGCACTCAAGCCAGGCTCAATATCTTCTCAAATTTATTGACCGTGCAGCCGCGCCGCCGCATTGGCCGCAAAGCCAACGCCGGGTTCGTGGCTAAGCGTATACAGCGGCCGCACCTGCGCCTCTTCGATCACTTTTAAAGAAGGGCAGCGCAAAATCACCCGGAATACCAAAAATCTCACAGGCCCCCTGCTGTTTGAGCGCCTCTAACAAAGCCAAACCGATATATACGATAGAGGCAGATGTCCGGTACAATGAGGCACAAAGTTCTCAGAGATGTTTCTTCGTGTTCTTTGTGGTAAAAATTCTCGTTTACGGCTGTAACGGTAGCTCTGCATTAAACCGTGGTGGAAAAAATTTAGACAGGATTGACAAGATTTACCGAACTATGATCGATAAAATCGTGATAATCTTGTCAATTCTGTCGATTATGGGGTCGATCTTCCGTCGTTCTCACGTCTCCACGATTTAATGTTGTGCTACACCTATCCGCGAACAAGACCTGACAGGGTTTCAAACGTGCCATAATGCGGCTAAATTGCCCGAATTGCCCGAATTTTTCTCTGGGTGATAATTCCAAAACCTGTCAGGTCTGATGGGTAGCAACTGGGGTTTTATATATATAATGGGAATACTATTTGTTGAAATCAACACCCAAATCCTATCAACCTTGTCCCTCCTATGCCCATTGCCCGCCAAATTTATCCTCGGACAGTCTTCAAGACAAAATCCTGCCCTTTCGCTAACTTGAAATGGGTCTGGCGTAACTTTTTCGACCCTCCGCCAGCCAAGTACATCTACTGGACAACTCCCCTGAAACTACAGGTCGGGAGCGTCAAAGTAAACTTTGACCTAACTGTGAATGACAAAGCCAGCTTTGTCGCTCCAGTAAATTTTCATTGTCGTTGCTGTAGTGGAAGCTTCTGTCGCACTTTTTCGACTTTCCGCCAACCAAAAACGTCTTCTGAGCCACTTATTCGACCTCCCGCTAGCCCGGAACATCGTCTCGACAGCTTTTCCGACCTGCCGCTAGCCCGGAACATCGTCCCGGCAACTTTTTCGACCTGCCGCTAGCCCGGAACGTCGTCTCGATAGCTTTTTCGACCTGCCGCTAGCCCGGAACATCCCCCCGGCAACTTTTTCGACCTGCCGCTAGCCCGGAACATCCCCCCGGCAACTTTTTCGACCTCCCGCTAGCCCGGAACATCCTCCCGGTAACTTTTTTGATCTCCCGTTAGCCCGGAACATCGTCTCAGCAACTTTTTCGACCTCCGGCTAACCCGAAAGGTCTTCTCAGCGACTTTTTCGACCTTCCGCTAACCCGAAAGGTCTTATCCGAGCATAAAAGTTTGGAGCGACAAAGCTGGCTTTGTCATTCGCGGCCGGGTCAAAGTAAACTTTGACGCGCCGATAAGTTGATCGTCCCGAAAGCAAAGCCCGCCAAGATTTGCCCTTATTTTTTCCGGCCGGTCTTCACATTTTTACGCCGATGAAATTTTTATCGGGACAAAACAACACCGGTTTAACCCATCCTCGGCAACGGCTGGCCGAGCGGTCTATCGATAAAGCGGGTGCTGCCGCTGCCGGTTTTAAGATCGAACATAGGTGGCAGTTATGCTGTTACAGCCGCAAATTTGCGTTGTCCGCAAAAATTCTTGGACGCAGATTAACGCTGATTTTCGCCGATTGTTAATTTTTTTGTAGAGGTCAAATTGATGTGGCCCCGATAAAACAAGAGCGGATGGTGGAAATAAACGGATAAGACCAGCAAAATCCGCTCCTTTTGCGCCTCACTGTACTAGCCGCCCAGCCAGTAAAAAAACCGGCTAATTTACCAGCCGGCAATCTGCTCGAATGACCGGTGCTGTCGCGCTGTTTTTGGTATATGATCAGATTGAGAGAGTAGGTCTGCCAATAGAACAACCACAGGAGAACCCGTGATGATTAAAGATATGTTAATTCAAGACAAAGCCGGACGCGCTCGACATTTAACGGCAACTCAATTACAAGCGCTGGTTTTGGATGCCCGGCAAGCCCGCGCCAGCTATGCTTATTCATTAATAGGCCGCAGCTTACACCCCGTACAAGCCTGGCTTACCCGGTTGAAAGCCAGCTTGCACGGCGTTGTAGGCTCGCCGGTACGCCGGAGAAAAATCTTCAAAGGACACTAATTTGTAAACAATTAGCTTCGTTCCAGGTGAAGCGAGGTGATGGGCTTTGGTGCGGGTCACCCCCATCACCTCGCTCGAAGTTTAGCAATGCTAATATGGCGACAAGGTGACGGTCACTGGGTCAAAAATACCCATCTGATCGATGAAATTAACGACTTTGCCGCTTGAAAAGTGACCGTCACCTTTAAGCTCGAATTGCGACTCGAAGTTTAGGTAACAAACCTCCGGCATGGAGGTTATGATGAAAACCGAATTTATTTTTGAGTGGATGAGCCTTGAACCGATTACCGTTTCACTCGAGGCCGAGTTACACCAGGCCAAACAATTGCTCGATGATTACCATATCCAGCGTTTGCTGGTGGTCGATGAGCGAGGCCGGTTAACCGGCATTATCACCCACACCGATTTGCTCGAAGCGCTGCCGGTTGCGGCCCATCGACAGCTTGAGTCGGAACGTCATGAAGACGTTGTCCAAATATACGTCAAAGATGTGATGACCGCCGACCCGGTCACGGTCAGCACGACCGATACGGTGGGCAAAGCGGCTATTTTAATGTTAACCAACAAGATCAGCGGGCTGCCGGTCTTGTCCCCGGTTGACCGGAGCCTGGTGGGCATCATTACCGCGTCCGACATCTATACGATGGTCGCCCAGAGTTGGGGCGAAATTGAGTTGTTTGAAGCGATACAGGGAGGTTAATCATGAAAGCGGTTATTGGCTTATTTGATACCGACGAACAGGTTCAGGCGTCGATGGCGCGGCTAAAACGGGCCGGCTTTACCGAAACCCAAATCAAACCCCTCAAATGTAACCATCCCCTCTGTAAACTGGTCAATAAATACGGCCAATACCCGCTGGTGGATAACTGGGTGGCCTTTGGCGCTTTGTTCGGCCTGGTTCACGCCGCCGGGCTGGCCTTCTTCATCAGCCTGCTGGCCCATCGATTGGTTACCTTTAATCCCTTCACGTGGGGGCTGTTTTTCTTAGTGCTGACCTTATTTGGCGCTTTTCTGGGCGCCATATTGGGGTTTGTGTTTGGCCGCGATCGCCGGGAAGCCGAGCAGCAGTTGTACGCGCACGGCGTTGACGCCGATCAGCGCGTGGTGGCCGTCCAAGTAACCGATGAAGAAATGGCGGCTAAAGCGCGGTTGTGGCTGCAAGACGCCGAGGCTACAGGCATTGAAACGCTCGATCATCTGCCTGAGACGGCCCTGGGGTCGGTGTTTGCTGAGATGAATGATACGGTCCCGCTGTCGGCCGCTTCCTGACCCCCCGTCGCCGGCCGCTGACCGCCGAAAAACAGGGCGCTCGTACGGTTGGGCGGTTCCCCGTCGGCGGGGGGCTGTCAGTGGAGCTTGGGTCGAGCCAACTTCGGCCGCCGTCAACGGCGACGGCGGTCTATTAACTAAACGCGCGTCGGGCAAAACCTGTCCGACGCGTGTTTTCAATTGATTGCCTGAAGCCCGATTAAACCGGTTAATTGAACAAGCGAGGCTAATGGGCTGCGCCTGGTCAGGTGACCAGAGCAAAGACTATAGCCTTATTTAGTCAAAAATCTCTCCAAATGTCGGGCGCATTTGGAGAGATTTTGCTTTAGACTTCACCTTACAAGGGCAGAAAGGATAGAGCTATGGTCAGCGAACTATCGGTTGAGAAGCTGCGGAAAGTCTGTGGGGCTGAGTGGGTCAACTGCGCCTCAAGCGCCGAGGTTGTGCCTCTCCAGGAGATTGTGGGGCAGGAACGGGCGGTGAAAGCGCTGCGATTTGGCCTGGGTATTAAAGGGCTGGGGTTTAATATCTATGTGGCCGGCGTACCCGGCACGGGACGAGAAACCGCCGTTAAACGGTTTTTAGAATCGATTGCCGAGCAAAAGCCCGTACCCAGTGATTGGTGTTACGTCCATAACTTCAAAAATCCGTATCACCCCAAGGCGCTGCGCCTGCCGGCGGGCCAAGCCCATGAATTCCAGACCGATATGCGCGAGTTAGTGACGCGGGCCAAGCGCGATATTCGCACGGCCTTTGACGGCGATGAATATTCGGCCAAGCGGGAAGAGATGATCCAAAATTTGAGCCAACAGCAGGAACGGCTCTTCCAGCGGATCAGCGAGCGGGCCAAGCAAGAGAATTTTATGCTTAAACCGACGCCATTGGGCATGCTGGCCATTGCCCTGAAAGATGACAAACCGGTTGACGATGAGCAGTTTTTATTGTTAAGCCCAGAAGAACAAAAGGCGATTACCCAGAAGCGGGCCGATTTAAGAACTGAAATTCAACAAGCCATCCGAGAAGCCAAAGATTTGGAGCGAAAGACCGATAAAGCGCTGCAAAAGCTCGATCAGGAAATCGCGCTGTACGCGCTTAATCACCTGATTGAGGATTTGCAGGAAACGTATCAGGCGCTGCCCGATGTCATCACCTATCTACACGATGTCAAGGCCAATATTTTGGATAACATCTCAGACTTCCGGGTTGACGCGCAAGCTCAAACCGAAGCGTCTATGTCGCAAGTCTTCGACAAGCAAGCCGCCATCAAACGCTACGAGGTCAATGTCCTGGTCGATAACAGCGAGCTTAAGGGCGCGCCGGTCATCACCGAATTAAACCCCACCTACAACAACCTTTTTGGCCGGATTGATAAAGAGGCGCAGTTTGGAACGATGATTACCGATTTTACCATGATCAGGGAGGGCTGCCTGCATCGAGCCAACGGCGGTTACTTGGTGCTGCCGGTGGAAGAGGTGCTGCGCAATCTTTTCTCGTGGGATAGTTTGAAACGCGCTTTAAGAAATCAAGCCATCGCCATTGAAGAGGCCGGCGAGCGCCTGGGGTTCATCACCACCCAAAGCCTGCGCCCGGAACCAATTCCTTTGGAGATCAAAGTTGTGCTGATCGGCCCGCCCACGATTTATTATTTGCTGAACGCCTACGATAATGAATTCAACGAGCTGTTTAAAGTCAAGGCCGATTTCGATATCCAGATGGAGCGCAGCGCTCAGCACATTAGCCACTATCTGGCTTTTACCGCCCGGCTGGTTAAAGACGAAGGCTTAAAGGCGCTCGATGGTCCGGCGTTGGGCAAAATCATCGAATACGGCTCGCGGCTGGCGGAGGATCAAGAAAAATTATCAACCCGCTTTCATGATCTGGCCAACGTCATCCGCGAAGCCAGCTTTTACGCCGAACAAACAGCAGCGCCTTTGATTACAGCCGCCCATATCAAACAAGCCATTGATGAGAAGTTCTACCGGTCCAATCTGCTGCAAGAACGGATCACCGATATGATTGCCGGCGGCCAACTGCTTATTGACGTGGCCGGTGAAGTCATCGGGCAGGTTAACGGCCTGTCGGTGATCGATTTGGGGGATATTCGGTTTGGCCGGCCCAGCCGCATTACGGCCAGCACCGGGGTAGGGTCGGAAGGGGTTATCGATATCGAGCGCAAGGCTGAGTTAGGCGGCCCCATCCACACCAAAGGCGTGATGATTTTGAACGGCTATTTGACCGAAAAATACGCTCAAGCGCTGCCCCTGAACTTGGCGGCGCACCTGGTTTTCGAGCAAAGTTACGCCGGCGTCGAGGGCGACAGCGCCTCCAGCACCGAACTGTACGCGCTGCTGTCCAGCCTGGCGCAGTTACCCTTGCAGCAAGGCATCGCCGTCACCGGTTCGGTTAACCAAAAAGGACAGGTCCAGGCCATCGGCGGGGTGAATGAAAAAATTGAGGGGTTTTTTGAGGTATGCCAGGTCAAAGGATTGACCGGCCGGCAAGGCGTGCTGATTCCGGCCAGTAATGTCAAAAACCTTATGCTCAAGGAAAATGTGGTCAGTGCGGTCCGGGAAGGTTTATTCCACGTTTGGCCGGTACAGAGCATAGATGAAGGCATCGAAATTTTAACCGGGGTCAAAGCCGGCCGGCAACTGGAGGACGGAACGTTTGAAGAGAACAGCGTCAACCAGCGGGTAACCCAGCAGTTAAGCGCGTTTGCCGAGGCGACTAAAGCGTTTGCCGGCGGTGATCGAGATCAACAAGAGGCGTATTAAATGTCATCATCGGAAAAAGACAACCCGCAATCATCCCCGTTCGATCGGCCGGCGCTCTATATTTTTCTGTGGGTGGTCATCATCGTCTTTATATCTTGGATAGCGATTGGATCTCAGGCAGATAATGGAATTATCCGCCTCCCCTACAGCACGTTCCTGGCCCAGGTTCAAGCCGGCAATATCGCCCTCGTCACCATCGCCGGCGATCAAATCAGCGGTTCATTCTCAAAGCCGTATTCTCCGGCGGAGGCGGCCAACGCCAAAACCTACGCCCATTTTATCACCATGTTTCCGGCGGATATTGGCGACCCGCAGTTGATGCCTTTGTTGCGGGCCAAGAAAATCACGATCGATGTCAAACAGACCGGCGCCGGCTGGCTACCGGCATTGTTTCAAGGGTTACCCTTCATTATCTTAATCATCATTATGATTTGGCTGGTCCGCTCGTTTAGTCAAAAGCAGGCCGGAACCTCCAGTTTTGGCAAAACCAAAGCGCGTCGCTACAGCAGCGAGCAGCCGGAGGTGACATTTGAAGATGTTGCCGGCGCCGATGAAGCCAAAACTGATCTGCAAGAGATCGTCGATTTTCTGCGCCAACCGGCCAAGTATCACGGCATCGGGGCCCATATTCCTCGCGGCGTGCTGCTGGTTGGCCCGCCCGGAACCGGCAAAACCTTACTGGCCCGCGCCATCGCCGGCGAAGCGGGCGTACCGTTCTTCAGTTTGAGCGGCTCCGAGTTCGTTGAAATGTTTGTTGGGGTTGGGGCCAGCCGGGTGCGCGACCTTTTCGCCCAAGCTAAAAACGAGGCTCCGGCGATTGTATTTATCGATGAACTCGATGCCGTTGGCCGCCGGCGCGGCGCGGGCATGGGTACTGTCAATGACGAGCGCGAGCAAACGCTCAACCAACTGCTGGTGGAGATGGATGGCTTCGATACGATGCAGGAAACGATTATTTTAGCCGCCACCAACCGGCCCGACGTGCTCGATCCGGCGCTGCTGCGACCGGGCCGCTTTGATCGCCACGTCACGGTCGAACTGCCGGATCAAAACGGCCGGGAGGCCATTCTACGGATTCATACGCGGAAACTCAATCTGGCGTCTGACGTTGATCTTAAGGTCCTGGCTCGAGGCACGATTGGATTTAGCGGGGCGGACCTGGCCAATCTGGCCAATGAGGCGGCGCTGGTCGCCGCTCGCCACGATAATATTGTCATCCGTATGGCCGACTTTGAAGAAGCTCAGGATAAAGTGCTGTTGGGCGGCGCGCGCTCGTTAATACTTAGTGATCAGCAAAAACAAATCATCGCCTATCACGAAGCCGGACACGCCCTGGTGGCCTGGTTGACTCCGCCGGCCGATCCGGTTTACAAAGTAACCATCATTCCGCGCGGACGCGCCTTGGGATTGACGGAACAACGCCCCAATGAAGACCAATACAACTACAGTCGCACCTATCTGCTGGCCCGGTTGGCGGTGATGCTCGGCGGCCGAACGGCTGAGGAGTTGGTCATCGGCGATATCACCACCGGCGCGGAAAGCGATCTGGTTGAAGCGACCCGCCTGGCCCGGCGGATGATCACCCGTTGGGGCATGAGCGATTTGGGGCTGGCCGCTTTTCAAGCCGACGCCGAACACCCCTTCTTAGGTTATTCGCTAACCCAAGGCCCCGAATACAGCGAGGCCACCGCCGCCCAGATCGATCAAGCGGTGCAAAGTTTATTAGAAGAACGCCACGAGGTGGTCCATCGTTTGCTGGCGGATGCCAGCGATAAGTTGGACCGGCTGGCCCAAGCCCTGCTCCAAAAAGAAACCATCGGCCATGAAGAACTGATGAACATTCTGGGTCCTCGCCCGCTGCTGCCGGTGGTTGATCGCCCCGCCGGATGGCTTAGCCTTGAGCTAGCCGGCTGATCTCCAATGGGAATATTGGTTACATTCCTCTCCTCTGAAAATTCCGTAGGACAAACTTAAGTTTGTCCTACGGAATTTTCATTCTCGCTGTCGTCCTGTAAGGATTGTTCGACTCCTCTGAAAATAAAGCTCTGGAGCGTCAAAGTTTACTTTGACCCCAATGTGGGTGACAAAGCCAGCTTTGTCGCTCCCGTAAATTTTCATTGTCGTTGCTGTACCGAGGTTCTGTCGCACTCCCTTGAAAATAACGGTCTGGAGCGTCAAAGTTTACTTTGACCTTACTGCGCCTGACAAAGCCAGCTTTGTCGCTCCAATACATTTCTACTGCCGTTGCAGTGACACCGGTTCTGTGGCGCTGCGCTGTGAAGCCTCTATATTAGCAAATAACTTCTAACTTTATTCTATGACCATTCAAACAAATTAATTAGAAATATCTGTTAAACTCGGACTTGTGATAAGGTACTCCGGTTAAACGGGCCTGACCAGCAAAGATTATTCGTATTCACCCCAAATATTGTACTGTCTCCGATCGATTTTTTGAGGCGCCGACTATTGCCGAGCATGCCGTTATTGTCGAAAAGCTGCTGCTTGAGGATGTAGAACGGGTAGAAGAAAACACCTCGCCGACAAAATGATCCCAGCGACGATTGGGCTGCTGGTCGTGCGGATTAACGATGAAAGGAGATAGTCGCATGACTGTCGAGATCACCAATTCGACAACGAAGTTAACTGCGGCTGAGACAAAGCCATATATCGAGCAAGGGTTAAAACAAGAAACAACGATCAGAGCCGACCCGGTCGCCCCTATTCCGCGACGACCGCCACAAGAGTCGATCCCCCTCTCTTTTGCGCAAGAAGGCATCTGGTACTTGGAGCAACTTCAGCTTGATCAGGCCGCCTATAATATGCCGGCGGCCTGGTTTTTACACGGCTCGCTCAACGTGGCGGCGCTGGAGTGGGCCTTTAACGCCCTTATTCAGCGGCACGAAACCTTACGCACGAGTTTTCAACTCATCGACAACCAACCGGTGCAGATTATTGCGCCGGACTTAACGCTAACCCTTCGCACCATCGATCTCCAGCATCTTGACAATGAAGCCCAAGAAAAACAAGCTCGGCAACTTGTGGAAGCGGACGGGGTTGGGCCTTTCGACCTCACCCAGGCGCCTTTGCTGCGGGTAACGCTGCTCCAACTGGCTGCCGAAAAGCACATTCTCTCGTTGACCATGCATCATATCATCAGCGATGCCTGGTCGATGGACGTCCTCATCCAAGAATTATCCGCGCTATACGTTACCTTCATCCAACAACAATCTGACGCAAACTTATCCAAACTCCCCATTCAGTATGCTGATTTTGCCGTCTGGCAGCGCGAACAGGTGCAAAACAAGACCTTAGAAAAAGACCCAACCTACTGGCGCAAACAGTTAACCGGCGCACCCCCGCTTTTAGAATTACCAACCGATTATATTCGGCCCGCTACCCAAAGCTACAAGGGCGATAGTGTAGAAGACAGACTGCCGGCGGATCTCATGCGATCATTGGAGCAGTTAAGTATCCAAGAGAACGCCTCTTTATTTATGACTATGCTGACGGCCTTCTATATATTACTCTACCGCCACACGGGTCAAGACGATATCGTGGTCGGCGCGCCGCTGATTAACCGTCGCCATATCGAAACAGAACCCCTCATTGGCTATTTCCTTAACAACCTGGCGCTGCGGACGCCAATCTCCGCTAGCCAGAGCTGTGCCGAACTGCTCGCCGCGGTCCGCCGCACAACGTTGGAAGCCTACAGCCATCAAGCGTTACCCTTTGAAAAACTGGTTCAAGAAGTTCAACCTCAACGCGATCTGAGTTACGCGCCCATTTTTCAGGTTTTCTTCACCATGTTCACGACCGTTCACAATAAGGGCCTGGCGTTGGCTAATCTGGATGCCACCCCTTTTGTGAACTATGAAACTGAAATTGGCTCAAAGTTTGATATCACCCTATCCGTTCGCCAAGACAGCGATGATGTGTACTTGCGCCTGGTTTACAAGACGTCCTTATTCCGCCACGAACGGATGGAAACGATGCTGGCTCAGTACGTGCAACTACTCCGGCAAATCACCGCGCAGCCCAACCGGCCTATCGCCGAACTATCGCTGGTGACTCCTGAAACGCGGCCCCTACTGCCCGATCCATCCGCTCCCCTAAGCGACACCTGGCACGGGGCGGTTCACACCCAATTTGCGCGAATGGCGCAGCAGCAGCCCCACCAACACGCCATCGTCGATCCGCAAGAGATATGGAGTTACCAGGAGCTAGAGCAGCGCAGTAACCAACTGGCCCATTGGCTCATCGCCCAGGGTATTCGGCCCGGCGATGTGATGGCTATCTACGGCCATCGCAACGCCTCGCTGATTTGGGCCTGGCTGGGCGTATTGAAAGCGGGGGGAGCGCTGGTTAATCTGGACCCGGCCTATCCGACCGATCGGCTGCTGCACTACCTCACCTTCGCGCAGGCCAAAGGGATCATCCAGATCGAAGCCGCCGGCCCGCTGCCCGACGCCATTGCGGAGGCGGCTGCATCGTTGACCTGTCATTTAACGCTGCCCAATCTCAGCACCGCTCACCACCGCGATCCCTTAGCCGATTACGCGTCCACCAAGCCCAACATCCCTGTCGGTCCCGACGATACGGCCTCGATCACCTTTACCTCCGGCTCAACCGGCCAGCCTAAAGGCGTACGGGGACGTCACGGCCCCCTCTCCCACTTTTTGCCGTGGCAAACCGAAGCCTTCAACCTGTCTGCCGCCGACCGCTTTAGCATGCTCTCCGGTCTGGCCCACGATCCCCTCCAGCGCGATATCTTTACCGCGCTTTGGGTAGGCGCTACAATTTACATCCCCGATCCGGATCAGGTGGGGACGCCCGGCTATCTGGCCGGCTGGATGCAGCAGCACGAAATCACCTTCGCCCACATGACGCCGCCGATGGGCCAGATTCTCACCGAAACAGCGGACGAGCACACCGCCCTGCCGCAGTTACGCTACGCCTTTTTCGTCGGCGATAAACTGACCCGCCAAGATGTGTGGCAATTACAGCGATTGGCGCCCAACGTCACCTGCATCAACTCCTACGGTTCAACCGAAACCCAACGGGCGGTGGGGTATTACTGTATCCCCCCACCCGAGGAGAATTCCTCTCCTGATCGTGGCAAAGCCGTTTACCCGCTGGGTAAAGGTATGCCCGCCGCGCAACTGCTGGTGCTAAACGCCCATCAGGGGCTAGCCGGTATCGGTGAGGTAGGTGAAATCTATCTGCGCAGCCCACACCTTGCCGGCGGCTACGTCGGCGATGAGGCCCTAACCCAAGCCCGCTTCATTCCCAATCCCTTTTCCAACTTACCCCCCGATCGCCTCTACCGCACCGGCGACCTGGGACGCTATCGGCCGGACGGTCTGGTGGAGTTCGCCGGACGGGCCGACCGGCAGGTCAAAATTCGCGGCTTCCGGGTTGAACCCGGCGAGGTCGAGCATGCCCTGGCCCAACATCCGAACATCAAGCAGGCGGTTGTCATTGCCCGTGAGGATATTCCGGGTGGCCCTGGTTTGGTCGCCTACATCGTAACCGAGCCGGCAGCGGCCATTTCGCCGGAAGAGCTGCGCACCTTTCTAAAAGATCGATTTCCCGATCATATGGTGCCGGTCGCGTTTGTGCCGCTCGAAACCATGCCGCTTACCCCCAATGGCAAAATCCACTATCGCGCCCTGCCGTCGCCCCACGTGTCCGATATAAAATCGACCGAGACGTTTGTTGGCCCACGCAATCCGGTCGAGCAAGAGGTGGTATACCTATGGGAACAACTGCTGCAAAGAACTCCCATCAGCATCTACGACAACTTCTTTGAACTGGGCGGTCACTCACTGCTGGTTATCCAGGTGATGTCCCGTATCCAAGCTATGTTTAAAATTACGCTGCCGATACGCATCCTGTTTGATCATCCCACCGTAGCCGATCTGGCTTTGAATATTACCCATCGAATTGCAAATCTATCACCGGCCCAACGCGCCCTACTTGAGGCTCGCCTCAGCGCGAAACTGACGACCAACCCAACCGGTGATCAACTGATTCCCCGACAGGCCAACGACGGACCACTGCCCCTTTCATTCTCACAACAACGCATCTGGTTCCTTAACCAATTAGAGCCTGATAGCCCTGTCTACAATCTCCCGCGCGCGGTGCGGATCAAAGGCCCACTTGATGTTAAGGTGTTGCACCAGGCTTTAACAGCGATTATCTCTCGCCACGCCACGCTACGCACCACCTTTACGGTCATCGATGGTGAACCCAAGCAAATCGTCTCTCAAAATTGGTCGCTCGAATTACCGGCGCTTGATTTGAGCCAATTGGCTCAAGATGAGCAAACCGCAGCAGTTGATCGTATCCTCAAAGAAAAAATCATCCAACCTTTTAATTTAACCACAGATTTAATGCTGCGGGCCACGCTCCTGCAGCTTGATCGTCAAGATTATATTCTATTGTTGGTACTGTATCATATTGCTTCTGATGGCTGGTCCACCGGCCTCCTTCTGCAAGAGCTATCGGCGCTTTACCAAGCCTTTGCCGGTGGCGATCCATCACCCCTGCCCAAATTACCCATTCAATATACGGATTTTGCGATATGGGAGCGAGAGCAAATGCAGGGTGAACTGCTGCAAAACCCATTGGCCTATTGGAAAAAACAACTCACCGGGGCGCCAGCCGTTTTGGAATTACCCACCGATTACCCCCGTTCAATGGAGAAGATGCAAAAGTTCGTTGGCGGACGACAGGCCATAGAACTTTCCAAAGCCGTGCAAGACGCGCTCAACACATTGAGCCAACAGAAAGGCGTCACTTTATTTATGTGTCTGCTGGCCGCGTTTAAAGTCTTACTCTATCGGTATACCGCTCAGGAACACATCGTTATCGGCTCACCCATTGCTAACCGTAACCGGGTTGAAATCGAAGGATTAATCGGCTTTTTTGTCAACACCCTGGTGCTGCACACCGATCTCTCCGGCAATCCCCCCTTTTGTGACGTCTTGGCTCGTGTGCGCGAGGTGGCCTTGGGGGCGTATTCCCATCAGAGTCTCCCGTTCGAAAAGTTGGTAGAGGAACTAAAACCGGAGCGAAACCTGCACATCAATCCGCTATTTCAGGTGATGTTTATTTTTGAAGATGAAGCGAATCGAACCCTGACCTTACCGGGCCTGACCGTGAGCAATCTACCCCGAAAGATTGAGCTTGAACTGTTTGATCTGACGCTGTCAATGCAAAAAACGTCAACGGGCCTAACCGGATACTTCACCTATGATACCAATCTGTTCGAGGCAGCCACCATCGAGCGCATGGCCGGACATTTTCAAACGCTGCTCGAAAGTATTGTGGCCGATCCCAACCGGCCCATTGCACAACTCCCACTCTTACCCCCCGCTGAACGTGAGTCGTTGCTGGTTACCTGGAATGATACAGCAACCCCACGCCGGTCGGATCAATGCATCCACCACCTGTTCGAAACACAGGCGGCGCAGACCCCGCAAGCTGTTGCGGTGATCTCCGGCAACGCGCAACTCACCTATCAAGAATTGAATGAACGGGCCAACCAATTAGCCCATTATTTAAAGAAGCAAGGCGTTGGGCCTGACACCCTGGTAGCGCTATACGTGGAACGTTCAATTGAGGCGGTGATTGGGCTGTTGGGAGTGTTGAAAGCCGGCGGAGCTTATGTTCCCCTCGACCCGGCATATCCCCTGGCGCGGCTGGCTTTTATGCTCGATGATACGCAAGCCGCTATTTTACTCACTCAGGCGCACCTGGCCGGAAAATTGCCGGAGTATCAAGCCCACGTTCTGTATCTTGATACGGAGTGGGCGCAGCAGGTGGCTCATTATCCCAATGTGAATCCAGAGCCGGCGACCGCTCCGGAGCATCTGACTTATGTTCTGTACACCTCAGGCTCAACGGGCAAACCCAAAGGGGTGGCAATGCCTCACCGTTCGCTACGTAATCTGATCGAGTGGCAACTTGACCAATCTAACCTTACCAAAAATGCAAAAACTTTACAGTTTGCCTCACTCAGTTTTGATGTTTCTTTTCAAGAGATTTTTTCTACGTGGTGTGCTGGCGGAACCCTGGTGCTTATCCCCGAGTCTTTACGTCGAGATATAAGTGGATTGCTAAACTTGATAAAAAGTGAGGAAATTGCACGGATATTTTTACCATTTATTGCACTTCAGCAATTTGCTGAGGTGGCGGTTAGCCAACAGATTTGGCCTAACAGTTTGCAAGAAATTATGACTGCCGGTGAGCAATTGCAAATGACCGATGCCATTATTCAATTTCTGGATAATTTAGATACTTGCACGCTTTATAATCAATATGGCCCCACCGAGAGCCACGTTGCCACTGCCTTTACCGTTGAAAAAAACAGTAATGGATGGCCTATGCTGCCATCTATTGGCCGCCCCATTGCTAATACCCAAATATATATTTTGGATAATCACCAGCAGCCGGTTCCAGTAGGAATTCCGGGCGAGTTACATATTGGTGGGATAGGTTTAGCTCAAGGCTATCTCAATCGGCCTGAGTTGACTGCGGAAAAATTCATTCAGTGTCGATTTGATAATAATCCGCCCATTCACCTTTACAAAACAGGAGACCTTGCCCGTTTTTTGCCGGATGGTAATATTGAGTTTTTAGGTCGAATTGATCATCAAGTTAAAATTCGTGGCTTCAGGGTAGAACCGGGAGAGATCGAGTCAGTTTTAAGCTATCATCCCGCCATCCAAGAGGTTGCGGTTGTTACGCGTGAAGATGCTCGAAACACCAAACGTCTGGCGGCCTATCTTGTTCTTAATAAGGATCAAACGACAACAACCAGTGAACTACGGCACTTTATGCAATCAAAGGTACCCGAATATATGGTTCCTTCATATTTTGTTTTTTTGGACAGTTTACCGCTAACACCTAGTGGCAAGGTAAATCGTCGCGAATTACCAGCACCCAACTATATCCGAACCCAAACTGATCAAGCTCTAATTGTGCCCAGAAATGTTGTTGAAACCCAGTTGATCCGGATTTGGGAAGATCTGCTTGAGGTCAAACCGATTGGCATTAACGACGACTTTTTTGAGTTAGGCGGCCATTCACTTTTGGCCGTACATCTGTTCACTGAAATTAAGAAAACCTTTGGAACAAATTTACCGCTAGCGACTCTCTTTCAAGGGTCAACCGTAGCCGATCTAGCAAAACTCATTGTTGAACAACCCGATCAACAACTCTGGACATCCTTAGTGGCGATTCAGCCGCAAGGGTCAAAACCCCCGATTTTTTGCGTTCATGGCGGAACGGGTGATGTTCTTTGGTTTCGAGAATTAGCGCATCATCTGGGAAAAGAGCAACCCTTCTATGGATTGCAATCTAGGGGGTTAGACGGCTGCCAAGAACCATTTACTCGTATCGAGGATATGGCCGCTCACTACATCAGTGAAATTCGACTTGTTCAACCTGAAGGCCCTTACTTACTGGGAGGGTATTGTTTTGGGGGTGAGGTAGTTTACGAAATGGCCCGGCAACTTCAATCCCAAGGGGAAAAGGTTTTACTGCTGGCTATTATCAGCAGTATACCTAACATAGGGTATCACAAGGCGCCTTGGGGATATCGTTACATTGCGAGCTTTATTAATAATATTCCGCATTGGGTTACTAACTTGCAGGAGCTTGAACGTCAAGAGATTTTTGCCCGAATTCGTAGAAGGGCTAGAGTATTTAAAAAAAGAATAAACCCTCGCTCGAGCCAATTAGCGGCAGAAGATATATTGGAAAACGTATCTGAACTTCCTGAGCATCGCCGTCGTATCATCGAATTAAACAACTCTGCCAGTGCAGCCTATCACCCCCAAAATTATGATGGGCAAATCCATGTTTTTCAACCACGCACCCCACCTTTATTCAAAGTTGAAACACCGGGTTTAGGTTGGGATCATCTGGTTTCTTCAGACAATTTCACCCTCAATATAATCCCAGGTTCGCATCAATCTATATTCAAGGAACCGCGTGTGCAATACTTGGCTCAGGAATTGAACCAAGCTGTAGAGGACGCTCTAGCCCAGCAACGTGAGCGATCGGGAATGTAAAAGGGAGCCTTGACTATTTCATCGCATCAAAAAGCCCGGCTGGCGAAGGCCAGCCGGGCTTTTGAGTGGTTTCAAACCAAGGTTTCTACTTTTCAATCGGCAATCCGACCGCGTTACCCCACTCGGTCCAACTACCATCATAGTTACGGACATTATCGTAACCCAACAAATACGTCAGCACAAACCAGGTATGGCTGCTGCGCTCGCCGATGCGGCAGTAGGCCACGATGTCCTTATCCGGGGTGACGCCTTCGCCGCCGTACAGGTCCTCCAACTCGGCCACCGATTTGAACGTGCCGTCATCATTAGCGGCTTTGGCCCAGGGAATATTGCGCGCCCCCGGAATGTGACCGCCGCGCAGAGCGCCTTCTTGCGGATAGTCCGGCATGTGCAGCAGTTCGCCTTTGTATTCGCCGGGCGAACGGACGTCGACCAGCGTGCCGCTTTGTTTGACGTGGGTCAGCACTTCGTCGCGGAAAGCTCGGATTTGGCTGTCGTCGCGCGTGGGAACCGGGTAATTGGCCTGAGGATAGCTGGGCATGTCTTTGGTTAACGAGCGCCCTTCATCGACCCATTTTTTGCGGCCGCCGTTCATAATCTTGACCTTATCGTGACCGAAGAGCCGGAAAACCCACAAGGCGTAGGTGGCCCACCAGTTATTTTTATCCCCGTAAAAAATAACGGTCGTGTCGGGGCCAATGCCTTTACTGGCGGCGAACTCGGCAAACCTTGCGGCATCCAAATAATCGCGAATAATCGGATCATTAAGGTCCCCCACCCAATCGACCTTGACCGCGCCGGGAATGTGACCGGTATCGTACAACAGCACATCTTCATTTGACTCGACCAGTCGAAAGTTGGAATCATCCAAATGATCGGCCACCCACTCGGTGCTGACCAGGGCTTCGGGATGGGCGTATCCACTCTGATTGCTCATTTTTTTACTCTCCTGACTATACTAAAAGATTAAAAAAGCCTGAGGAGTAAACTCGACAGGCTTTGGTTGCGTTTTGATGGGTTCAAGGGAACCGCTAAAGTCTGGTTGCAAGCCAAATCACCTACCGGCGGAGGGCAGGCTACAACACAAACAGGTGCAATAATGGTTAACCTCAAACATGGCTGGCAATAGCTGGGCAAATGATTTCAGGAATAACTTCAACATTTAAACTTAAGAATTCACGAGGGTTGTTAATCGACAGGTTATTATAATAAGCTTGATGGTCTTTGCAAATTCAGCGGCGAAAGATGGAATTGCAGGAGCGATTGTAACTCAACTGTGACGGTCATGTGTATAATCTAAAATTGACCGTAGTTTTAGGTGACTTGCTAGAATTCTAACCGTTTTCTTAGACTCTTTTTATATTTGACCCATACATACGGACTAAACTAAGAAAAAGTATATATGTTAAAAAAGTTGCCGCCCATGAGCGATAGACGTTCCTTAAGCCATATTAATCGCGACTATGTAGTTCAGGAGTTAGAGCGCTCCGAAACCTTTGCCCGGCTGTTAAGTCGCTTCTTCAAATTTGTTACACCTGAAATTCTACCTCTCCCCAGCTCCGCCAGCCGACCCAACTTGAACATCACCGAGCCGGCCACCTGCCGTATCTGCGGCTACTGGCATACCCTGTCAGCCCAATACCTCGGTAACCGCTGCGTCGATCCCGGTCACTGGCAGGCGGCGGGGCTCATCTCGTTCAAAGATTACTACTCCCTGGCTAAAGTCGCGGCTGAAGCCAGAAAAGAGCTGCCCCATCGGACATTTGCGTAAGTCCTGACCTTAGATTATCCCCCTTGAGCGCGATGATCCGGCTCAACGACCGCATCGATCGTATCTTCATCGGGTATCTCCCCCATCATCGGCTCCGGCGCGATCAACTCGGCCACCTCAGCCTCGCTGCGGACGACCTGGCCGGTTTGGCGCTCGACCAGCGTAAAACCCCACTGCTGTAATTCAAACGACAGCTTGTGATCAAAATAAAAGAGCATGAGGTTCACCGCGGCCAGGCGCAGGCAAACAGACAGATGACGAAACGCTTCTTTACCGGCCACATAGCTCGAGCGGTACAGCTCAAGGCCGCTCTGGTAGGCGGCCCACTGTTCGGCCAGAGCGTCCCGCGCCTGTTTCACCGTCGCCAGATCAGGGCTAGAGAAGCGCGTTTCGACAGGCCGGCGCTCCTCTTGGGCGATATAGGCGTTCAACAGCGCCAGCCGGTTGGGGCGAGAGTGCGGGCGCACCCAAACCCCGGTAACGTCTTTAACCGTATAGCCCCACTCGGCGGCTTGCTCCGGGGCCGCCAGCGTGGCGGCTTTGACATTCCAGTAGATTTCGCGGGTTAAGGGAACAGCCTGCTGATCGATCTGTTTGAGAGCTTGCAGCGCCTTGTCGCGTTGGCGGATGCCGGCGTGATAGTTATCGTACACCTCTATGGCCCTCGGCAAATACTTAACTATCACGCGCTCTGTCTTTGACTGTCGCTCGGGCGGCAGCGATCGATCATAGTCCAGAAAGGTGTGGGACAGATCAAGTAACTCGGCCCAGCAGTAGGCTGGGGGAAAATGGATGCGCAGCGGACCTTTGACATTAATGTAGATAGACAGCATGGGGGTATCTCCTAGATGCTAGATGGTATCTGAAATGAAATGGGAAACAACGTAAAAGTTAGAACTATTGTAACCACACTCCGGCCAATTGTCCACATCGCCTCTCAAATCTATGTTCAACCACTGTAAAACCGTCTTATTTGTTTTAGCCTTTTACCCTCACAGTCGATCATGTTATACTTAAGAATTACACGTTTCAATCGATAACCCTACCGGTAAATTATCAACAACAGAGTTTTACAGCCCCCACAGGCACATCTTATTTTAAAGTCACCAAAAAATCAGGTTAGGACAAGATGATGGATGCAAGGCTAACTTCGCTCATCTTCCGTAAGATAGAACTCCCTATCGCCATCGACCGGCAGTTGGCCAAATTAGAGCCGCTGGCGCTGCTGGTTCTGGGACTACACGGGTTGATAACCCTGTTCCGGCTGGGCGATACAGGCTGGCAGTGGACGGCTGTGGTCAGCGTCCTGCTATTAGGAGGGTGGGGGAGAAGTCGCTGGGGCCAATCTCAGCCGGCCCTGGTCGTTCGGGCCGGAATGATGTTGGGTCTGACCTGGCTGCTGCTCTTCACCACCGGCAGCGCCGACGCCGAGTTCTTCCTCTGGTACTTCATCCTGGCGGCCATTTACCCCATGATGCTGCGCCCCCCTTTCAATCTCATCTTATTAGGCGCTGTTCCCCTGGCTTATCTGCTGTCGTGGTTGGTATCATCCCCATCGCTGTCATTGATGGGCGTGCTGGCTCGTTCTTTTCTTATGGGCTTTCTTGGCTGGCTAATCTGGTCGCTGACGGCAACGTTGCGGCCCTATGCCCTCAAACGCGAACAAAGCGAACACCGCCTGGCCCTGGCCCTGGAATTAGCGGGGGTGGTGATCATTGAGTATTCTATTCCGTTTAGTCATGACCGCTATCGCGGCGGTCCCTGGGCCGCTATTTTGGGCTACGAGTTAGAGGAAATGCCGTTCCGTCCGGAAGAACGGCTGGAATGGGTCATCAACCATGTTCATCCCGATGACCGGGTAACGGCCAAGCAAGAGTTTTCCGACTATGTTGCGGGCCGAAAAGAAGATTACCACTATGAGTGGCGGGTGAAACATAAATCAGGTCATTGGGTGTGGGTTGATGGCCATATCGCTACCCTAGAGCGCGATGAAAATGGCCGGCCAAAACGCATTTTGAGCACAACCCAAGATATTACCCACCTCAAACAGGCCGAGCATGAGCTGCACATCATGCAAAGCCGCTTGGCCGGCATCATCGCCTCCGCAATGGATGCGATTATCACCGTCGATGCCGATCAGCGCATCATCCTGTTCAACGCCTCGGCGGAGCAGATGTTTGGCCTGCCGGCGGACGAACTTCTGGGCCAATCGCTCGACCGGCTGATCCCGGATCGGTTTCAACAGGCGCACCGGCGGCACATCGAGACCTTTGGCCGAACCAGGACCGCCAATCGCCCCATGAATAACCGTGAATACGTTACCGGCCGGCGGGCGAACGGCGAGGAGTTTCCGATTGAAGCCTCGATTTCACAAACCCACATCGACGACCAACTGCTTTACACGGTTATCCTGCGTGACATCAGCGAGCGGGTCCGGGCCGAGGCGCAACTGCAGTATCAGGCCAATCTACTTGAAAATGTATCTGACGCCATCATCGCCACCGATCTGAACTATGTCATCCGCGCTTGGAACAAAGCAGCCGAAGTCACCTATGGCTGGCCGGCCGCGGCGGTGGTCGGTCAGCCGGCCACGGCCATCATACCTACGCGATACCCCGATAATAACCGTGAAGCTGTCATAAACCAGTTGCTGCAACAAGGTCGCTGGCAAGGTGAGCTGGTACAGCAGCGCCGCGACGGCGCCTTTATTAACATTATGGTCTCAACCGCTATCCTCAAGGATAAAGCGGGGCGGCCCCTGGGTACCGTTTCAGTCAATCGTGACATGACCGAGCGTAAACAGATAGAAGACGCCTTACGCCGCAGCGAACAGGTCTTGCAGCTTTTTGTGGAAAACGCGCCGGCGGCCATCGCCATGTTTGACCGGGATATGCGCTACATTGCCGCCAGCCGGCGCTACTTGATTGATTATGAGCTAGGCCACCCGGATTTAATCGGTCGGTCTCACTATGAGGTCTTTCCCGAAACCCCGCCGCGCTGGCGCGACATCCACCGGCGCTGCCTCGCCGGCGCGGTCGAAAAAGCTGCTGAAGATCCGTTTCCCCGGTCCGACGGCAAACTGGATTGGGTCCGCTGGGAAATTCATCCCTGGTATGAGTCTTCCGGCGAAATCGGCGGCGTCATCTTGTTTTCGGAAGTCATTACCGAGCGCAAAAACCTGGAGGAACAATATTATCAGGCCCAAAAGATGGAAGCCATCGGTCACCTGGCCGGGGGAGTGGCCCACGATTTCAACAACATTCTCGTCCCCATCATCGGCTACGCCGAGTTGGGTATGATGAACTTATCCTCCGGCGACCCGCTTTACAAAGATTTGGACCTCATTCGACAGGCCGCCCAGCGCGCCGCCGACCTGACTCGTCAAATTCTGGCCTTTAGCCGCAAACAAATCTTGCAAATGCACGTGCTCGACCTTAACCCGCTCATTATCGACTTCGAAAAGATGCTGCAGCGTCTCATTGGCGAAGATATCGAACTGGAGACATTCCTGGCGGCCGATCTCCACCCGGTGAAGGCCGACCAATCGCAGTTAGAGCAAGTGCTGCTCAATTTGGTCATCAACGCCCGTGACGCCATGCCGGAGGGCGGCGCGCTGACCATCGAAACAGCCAACGTTTATCTGGACGAGACGTATCTCAAAAATCATATCGATATTCAAGGGGCGGGCCATTACGCCATGCTGGCCGTCAGCGATACCGGCCACGGTATGGACGCCGCCACCCAGGCCCGCATCTTTGACCCCTTCTTCACCACCAAGGCCCGAGGCAAAGGCACCGGTCTGGGCTTGGCGACGGTCTTCGGCATCATCCGGCAGCATCAAGGCTATATTTGGGTCTATAGCGAACCGGGCCGAGGCACGACCTTCAAGATCTACCTACCCCAAGCTGAGAGCATCGGTCTGGCCCCGGTCGCCGCCGTCACTTTAGAACCCCATTCACTCTTCGGCGCCGAAACCATTTTGGTGGTTGAAGATGAAGCAATGGTCCGCAAATTGACGGTTGAGACCCTGGAAACCCACGGCTATCACGTTTTGGAAGCCAAAAGTATCACCCACGCCCGCCAATTGGCCGCCGACTATCGGGAGACGATTCACCTGCTGCTAACCGATGTCATTATGCCCGGCATGAACGGCCGCGAACTGTACCAAAACCTGCGCGAACGTCAACCCGGTCTTCGGGTTCTGTATATGTCCGGTTACACCGATAACGTTATTGTCCATCACGGCATTTTGTATGAGGGGATTAACTTCTTACAGAAACCGTTTACTATTCTCAAGCTTTTGCAAAAAGTCAGAACGGTGTTAACGAAGGATGAATGATCAAGGATGAAGGAGGAGGGATGAATTATGAATTATGAAGGGGAAGAAAGTAGGGAGTAGGGGGCAAAACTGATTAAGCTGAGTTCGATCATTAAAGTCGGGTTTGTCATTTCGGAGCCGAAGGCGGAGAAATCCCTCAGACATGGCTATAAAAGAAGCCTTCGCCGGGAACTATTGGCGTTGTCGCTGCAAATTTCCCCTGCCGGGCCACTTTTCATTGGATTGTCATAGGGGAATGCAGATTTGCAGTAGGTCAGCAATGTCAGGGGTGTAACGACACTGCTCCTCGGGGGGCAAGGTTTGATCGTAGGCCACAACCGATTGGCCCAGGTCGATCAGGTCGGACCATTGGTCCGGGCCGGGAATACGAACGTGGTGAGAACTGCCGGTGTCTAACTGAATCTGATGCATCAAGTACCTCCGGGTTCTTGGACTAGCGTGAAGAACGTTAATATGAAGTTAGTAATAGTTAGAACCATTGTAACCGCCCTGCGATCAATTGTTTACCTCACTCATCAAATTTGGGCGAGTCCTCCTTAGCCTTAGCCGGGAAGTTCAGCTGATGCGCCCGACCGTCTGACCGAGTCGTCGATAAGCTGCCCCGACGGGTCGGGGGATATACCTCACGCTGTCGATCGATTAACCCAATCGAGCTGACGACGTCATCGACCCCGTAATCAGTGGCTCCGACCCGTCAGGTGATCGGCTTGACGACTCAATTCGATAGTCCGACGGTTCGGACCGTTCGACCGCCCACTCGATTCGATGGTCCGACCCATCAGGTCGTCTGATCGACCGCTCGATCATATCATCCGGCGCCCTCCGACTTGGTCATGTCACCCTTCGATCGAATGGTTCCACCGGTCCGGCCCTCTGATCGACCACTCGATCGGATGGTCCGACCGGTCAGGTCGTCTGATCAATCACTCGATCATATGCCCCGACGCGTTTGACCGTATGATCTCACAACTCGATCCAATGGTCCCACGGGTCCGACCCTCTGATCGACCACTCGATTCGATGGTCCGACCCGTCAGGTCGTCTGATCGACCACTCGATTCGATGGTCCGACCCGTCAGGTCGTCTGATCGACCACTCGATCAGTTGCCCCGACGCGTTTGACCGTATGAATCACCAGCGCAGCCCCTCCGCCGAGCGGACGGCTCGATGGTTTGGGCAGCTTGGACGGGGAGGGTGAACCCCTGATGCACTGAATGGGACTGAATTCACTGAGCGGTTGGGGGTGGGGCGGCTTTTGTCAGGGAAGCACAAGACCTTACAGGTTTTCAGATGCCAAGTTTGACCTAAATACAGTTCCCTCGGGAGAGATTCGTTATCTCAAACACCATGCGGAAACCTGTAAGGTCTGATCCGAGGAAAGTTCTTATCAGAGGCTTCATCCATTTCATTAGGATTAGCGAGAAGTTACGTTTAGCTCAGACGGTTTTTGGTGGATGTTCATCCATCTTCACCCACATCCGGCGAACCCGAACAAGTTGGAGACGATTCATTTTGAGCGCGGCCACGGTTGCTCGACCGACTGGGGTTAACCCGACGATCTCCGTGGCGGCTTCATTCCAAACAAAGTGATCTTGCCAACGCTGCTGCTGAGGATGAAACAGAGGGACCGTTTCTTGATCGAGGGGATCAACTGCGGTTTGGCGATTAGATTTAAACCGATTACACGTGGGGCAGGCTAAACACAGATTTTCAAAAACAGTCTCACCCTGAGCCGAACGGGGGGTGATATGTTCTATTTCAAAAATGGCAACCGTTAGCGACTCGGCCGTTTGGCAGTAAGCACAACGCTCAGCAAAGTGGGAGCGAACCCGGCGCTGCAAATCAACCGGAATATACACACTCATGGCGTTGCAGGTAGCTGCTGCTGTTGCAAAGTATAACGAGCGCGCGTTTTAAGAATAGTCAACTGATCGACCTGTTCTAACAGCCCGTCCAACTCCCCTTCTTCTGGCTCTGAAAGCGACCGCAGCTTATTTTGGGCCAGCAGCTCATCCAGCCGCGCTTGCGCTGCCGGGGCTAACTTACTCTCCGCCAAAGCGCGAAGCTCGGCCTCACTCAGCCCCGTCAACAGTTCAGGATCGGACGAGATTTGACCGGTCAGCCGCCGGTATGCGTCCAAATCCAGCAAAACACCCACCTGCTGCCCCTGTTCATCCGTAACATATTGCACTTTGCCGGTCATATCATCCTCCAGAACGTTTATAGAATTGTAACATATCCCGCGCCGCAGCAAAAAACCGGTTTGTTTTTTAGGTGGATGTGTAGAGAATGAAGGTCATGCTGGGGCGACTTTGGCGGGGGAGGGTGAACCACTGACGCACTGAGTTGGACTGAATCCACTGAGCGGTTGACGGTGAAGCCGCTTGTATCAGTGCCATCATTTTCATTTCAGTGGCTCAGTGCTTCAACCCGACGGCCGGGGATCACTCGCCTGTGTTTCCAGATACGCCGTGATCTTCGCCAGCATCGCTTGAGCCGGCTCGTGATCAGGAAAGAATTCCCACCATTCGACCAAATCCTCTTGAGCATCTTTACTATTGTGGACCGGCGTCTCACTTTGCAGCCCTTCGTCATAAAGACGCGCCGCTTCTTCCGTTTCGCCTGAAATCAACCTGTAAAACGCCAAATTGAAATGGACGCGCCAATCTCGTTGACAAAACTTGTCGATTATGATACTTTCTCATTCTTCTAAAATCACGGTCAGCCGATAGCCGATAGCCGTTAGCTGATAGCTGACAGCCGATAGCTGATATAGCTGACACCTTCTCAACTTAACGGAGATCAAAACCAGCCATGCACATCAAAGCCGCCGTTGTAACCGGCACCAACCAACTTTCTATTGAAACCATCGACCTGGCTCCGCCGCAGCCGACGGAACTATTGATTAAGCTGCACGCGGCGGGCGTCTGCCACTCCGACCTGCACACCTTTCGGGGCGAATTAAGCGTCGCGCCGCCGCTGGTGCTGGGCCACGAGGGGGCCGGCGTGGTCGAGGCCGTGGGCAGCGCGGTCACGAGGCTGAAGCCGGGCGATCACGTCCTGATCAACTGGCTGCCGGCCTGCGAGCAGTGCGCCCACTGCTTGAACGGCCATTACAACCTGTGCGAGCGCTACGGCTCGACCATCTACGCCGGCAGTTTGCTGGACGGCACCTCGCGGCTGCACACCTCGACCGGCATCAGCCTCAAGCATTACCTCGGCGCGGCCACAATGGCCGAATACGCCGTCATCGACCAGGCCAGCGCCATCCCCATCCCGGCCGATGTGCCGTTTGAAGTGGCCGCGGTTATCGGCTGCGCGGTGGCGACCGGGGTGGGCGCGGTGGTCAAGACCGCGCAGGTGGCGGTCGGCAGTTCGGCGGCGGTCATCGGCTGCGGCGGCATCGGCTTGAGTATGCTGCAAGG
>JACKAT010000046.1 GCA_020634935.1 Anaerolineales bacterium | reverse complement strand
CGATAACGGCGACATCATTTGCCCGGAGTTCTTTAGCCAAGTTCGGCGGGAAAATCTCGGCGTCGGTCCGGCCAATTATCGTCGCGATGCTTTTACCAGCCACTCGGGCGCCAGCCGAGTTGATGATCAAGTAGCGCCCGTCTTGGTCTTTAACAAAGATGGCGTCTTCCGATTCTTCAATAATGGTTCTCAGTAAAGCCGAGTTGTCCTCCCACAACTCGACCAAAGAATGAAGAGACGGGGGTAAAGAGGCGTCTGATAAACTATCCGTAGGCAGATCGCTTGAGGTCATTAAATATTCTAACTCCATATTGTGGCCTGTTTCCTTTAGGACTTACGCAGTTGGGTGTAACGAACCCGGTGACAGTCACTTTTTGTCGAAAATAACCGTCCATTTAGCCTGAAAAGGCCGATTTATCACCCCCAAGTGACTGTCACCTTTTGAACTGCGTAACTCATATCCTTATTAAGCCCATACTAAAAAATAATTTCCTGGCGACAACTACAGGGTATCTATAATCGCTGAAGCGTAATATTTTTTCCCCTGACTGATGGCGCGCACGGCCCCGATAACTTCTCCTAAACCTGATTTTAAGATGTATCCTTTAACGCCTTGCCGTAAAGCATAGCGAATGTAACTGGTCCGCAGATGCATGGTGACAATGATGACTTAAGTAGGAGTTACGCACTTGACAACGACTTATGTCATTTCGTAGCCAAAGGCGGAGAAATCCCTACAGCATCTGCTGGCAAACAACGTTCTCAGGGATTTCTCGTCGTTCCTCCTCGAAATGGACATGTCAACTGCGTAAGTCATATTAAGATAGTATAGCTGGGGGAGTGAGGAAAGATATGGGGTAACTACCTACTATATGCTAAAAAAAGATAGTATCTTGACGCCAGAATTACTCATCTAAAAAAACCAGCCCCTCTTTTAGGGCCACTCGCATTAACCCGGTAACATCGTTAACGCCAAGTTTGGTCATTAAACTCATGCGGTGCTTGCTGACGGTTTTGGGACTAATATGCAGCATCTCGCCGATTTCATTATTAGTATAGCCATCGACAATTAGCTTTAAGACTTCGTGCTCGCGAGAGGTTAACCGTAAGCTGGGGTCATCAGAGTCGCTTCCCTGTTCCAGGCTCCATAAATTGCTCAAGATTGATTTAGAAATTTCCGGGCTTAAATAGATTTCTCCCCGTTGGGCGGCCAGAATAGCCAGAATTAACTCTTCGTTTACGGCGTTTTTGAGCAAATAGCCGGCAGCGCCGTTGCGGAGGACTCGCTGCGCAATCTTGCGTCGGTTATGAACCGATAGCACAATAATTTGAGTTTTCGTGTTAAGCGCCACGATTTTGCTGGTAGCTTGGACCCCGTCCAAACGCGGCATAGCGATATCTAAAATGATGATATCAGGCTGTAACTTCTGGACTAAATCAACGGCTTCTTGACCGTCGGCGGCTTCGCCAATCACTTCGATGCGCTGGTCTCGTTCCAGCAGGGCGCGTAACCCCTGGCGGACAATGTGATGATCGTCGGCAATAATCACCCGAATCATGCCGCCATCTCCCCAGGGATACAAGCCGCTATCGTAGTTCCCTCGCCCAAGCGCGATGTAATATTGATCGAGCCGCCCAGTTGTTCAAATCGCTCCTTCATCCCCAAAAGCCCTAATCCTGGCGAGCCTCCGTGGGCCTGGGCGGGTAGTATCACCAGAAAGCCGCGCCCATTGTCGGCAATGGACAGGCAAACCTGGTGGTCGGTGTGAGTGAGTTTTACTTTAACCTCACTGGCTTGGGCGTGTTTGACCACGTTGGTCAACGCTTCTTGTAAAAACCGGTAAAAACTAATCCGAATGGCGTCGGCCAATTCCGGTAGTTCCTGGCCGGTATACCAAATTTTCAAACGGGTCCGCTGGGCAAAGTCTTCACAGAACTCCTCCAGAGCCGCGTCAAGACCCAGGGTGTCCAGTTCCGGCGGACGCAAATCGTAGGAAATGGTGCGGATACGGTTCAGGGTTTGGTCAGCCAGATCGCTGGCATCTTTTAATCGCTGCTGCAGCGCGGCAAATTCCGCCGGCAGGTCATCGTGAATAAGGCTGAGGCTGACTTTGAGCGCGTTCAGAGCCTGGCCCGCTTCGTCATGCAGTTCGCGCGAAACGCGCTGCCGCTCTGCTTCTTGCATGGTAATTAATTGATCAGCCAGTCGTCGGAGCCGGTTGCGGTTGATTTGGACCTCCATATATAACTGACCGTTTTGTATAGCGGTCGCCGTCTGGATAGCCAACGCTTCGGCCAGGCGGCCATTTTGATTGCGAAAATAGTTAGGGCTGGTTTTGGCGGCGATGAGAACCCCGATAGTCTCTTGACCGGTGGTTAAGGGTACGCCTAACCAACTCCGGGTGGCTTCGCCGACGATAACCGGCTGCCAGTCAGGTTCAGCCTGAGTATCGGAGATAATCAGCGTTTTTCCCCTTTCAATGATCTTTTGAATAAGCGGGTAACTTGATAGGGGCAGTTGCCGTCCCAACAGCGCCTGCGGCTCAATATGCTTATCGTGGCCCTGATAAGCGCTCACATAGAGTTCGGCTTTGCTTCGACACAGCACCACCGCCGCGTGGTCATAGTGGGTTAATCGATCTAAATATTTCAAGGAAATGGTGGCGATACGGTGGATATCAAGCGATTGGGTCAATTCTAAATGGGCTTCACGGAGGACTTCGGCTGTGGAGCGGGCTTCTTGTTCAGATACGAACAGATAAGCATTTTGTAAGGCCAACGCCACCTGAGTGGCTATTGCTGTTAATAACTCGAGGCGATCTTGATTGAGTTCATCAAACTCATCGCTGAGCAGCGTCATAATTCCCGACATTTTTTCATCGGCTAGCATAGGGACCGCCGCCGCTGAGCAAATATTGTCGTCTAAACCGGGGATAGGCAGCCAATATTCGCTGCAATTCACATCGGGCAGGGCAATGGCCTCCTTCGATTGGGCCACACGCCAGGCCAAACCATACTGCAGCCGCATTTCCGCTTTTTCCCGGTAAAGGTCCAGAGCCGCATCATCATAACCCATCAAGGCCAACACTTGCAGTTGACCGGTCTGGTCATCGATGGCTAAAACCTCGCCGCGCAAAATTGAGAGCGCCTCGGTAATCAATTGCAGGGCGTCCTGAGCCACGGCAATGGGATCAACAATTTTAACTAAACTGCGACTCAACTTGTAGAGCAGTTGTAAATTTTCTTGTTCTTCCTGGAGTTGGGTCAAAGGGGGGTCAAGATCATGGTCAGTTGGTGGAGCAACTTCAGCCGGCGTATCGCTAGTGACCTGATGAGACTGAATTTTCTCATCAATCTCCTCTGTTTTGTCAAAGGACAGGTCGGACTGTTCTTTTGGACGGGACTGACGCGACTGATCCATTTTATCAACGTTCATTATTTTTGGCGGTGATGTTACATCGTTTCGCCAGCAAATTAAGTTTTACTCTTTATGTCCTTTTGGGCATCAATTATACCGTTATTTCCGTTGATAGAAAATTACAGGCGGCAGGCAGTCGATCGTAACTATGGCGCGGTTAGCACTATACGGTTTAATAGACATTATCGGAAATAGGTGACCGTCACTTTTTGCGACTAAATATAGGACGTAATTGACAGAACCAACTCAACAATTAGGGTATTAAGTGACGGTCACCTTAAATCCGATAAACTCTAATAAGTTCAATTTAACGCCGGGAAATCGACCTATTGCTCAGTCAATCCTTTCACTTAACCCTCATCCAACTCCAAAATTCTATAAACTCCATAAACTCTATAATCCCCCCTAGCTATGCCAGCCATCATTTCGCGAGTGATTAGAACTATGCAAGATAGCTCCGCTTATAGGGCATAATCGCCCGAAATGGTATCGAGGATGGCGGCAAATTATGATAAGTTATAGATGTAATTTAGAAATTGTTGAAAATAAACAAAGGAGATATCAAAATGACACATCATACTACCCCTGTTGTTCTATCCGCGACTTCGATCAACGGCGATAATGTAAAAAATGCTGATGGCGAGCACTTAGGACATATCGAAGAACTGATGATCGATCTGGCGACGGGTAAAGTGGCTTACGTGGTCTTATCGTTTGGTGGATTCTTGGGGATGGGTAACAAATTGTTTGCCATTCCATGGGCTGCCTTTACCTTAGACGCGGAAAACAAAGAGTTTATCCTTAATGTCAGCCAGGAAAAGCTCGAAAACGCGCCCGGCTTCGACAAAAATAACTGGCCTGATATGGCCAGCCGCGAGTGGGGCAGCGAGATCTACAACTATTACGAACATACACCGCACTGGTAGATCGACGCGCTATTTATAACGAAAAAAGGGAAGCTAACGAAAAGCTTCCCTTTTTTGATTTTGACTTACTCAACTCTAATAGGACTTACGCAGTTGGGGGTATCGAACCAGGTGACAGTCACTTAGACGTGATAAATCGACTTGTTTGGGCTAACCGGACGTTTATTTTTGGCAAAAAGTGACTGTCACCTTTTGAACTGCGTAACTCATATCTAAATTGGGGTGCCAAAACGCAGCATATACCCATTACAATCTTTGATATCAAATTCCCGCATCCCCCAGGGGTAATCAGCAATCCGGCGCTGGATATGAACGCCGTTGGCCTGATACTGGCGATATAAGGTATCGATATTGGGGCCGACAAAAATGTATAAGACCACGGCGGAATTAGGCTGGGGAGACGCGGCGCTGGCAGCCGTTAATTGAAGCTTGACCCCTTCAGTCGACCACTCGCCTTGAGAGACAGCACCGTGAAAGGGGGGATTGCCGTACATAAAATCGATGCGAAAGCCCAGTTTATCCCGATAGTATTCAGCCGTCGCTTGGACATCGGTCACGCTGAGAACCGGTTGGAGGGTGTAGAAATGGTGGTGACTCTGGTCGGGTTCGATGGTGTCTTGATCCAACTGCCACTTGCTGGCCTTGAGGCCGTACACAAATTTATCGTGGGCGGTTTGATGATGCCAATATTTTTGCCGGAAGCGCCCCCGGCGAATGAATCCCACATCTTGGGCCAGCCTCTGTGAAGCCAAATTATCCTCATTAATCCATAACTCCACTCGATCCAACTTCAATTCTTCAAAGCCATAGGTCAAGGCCGCGCTGACCGCCTCGCGCATGTAGCCCTGCTGCCAATAATCGGGATGGAGAATGTAACCCATGCCCGGTATACCCGGATTGCCTAAGTAACCTACCAGGCCGATGACACGATCCGCCTCCGGTAGTAAAATTGACCACCAAGAGGCATCCGGCTGCATCAAAGATTCAATCATCTCCCCGGTATCGGTCGCGCTTTCATGCAGCGGCGTATCCCAGAAGGTCATCGCCTTCGGGTGGCTAAATATTTGAAATAAATCGGCCGTATGATGGGCTTTTACCGGCTCCAGAATGAGCCGATCCGTTTTTATACGCTTAGTCAGATCCATTGATTGCCTCAGGTTAAGTTTGCTTAGTTATCACAACATCCAGGTGTCAGACAGTGCCTTTATCTACTCGAAATTTTCAGCAAAGCTCGCCAGAAATGTAACAACCGTCTCGCGGTTAGGCAAGCCAGTACGCGCTCCCAGTTTGGTGCAGGTCAAAGCGGCGACCGCGCTCGAAAATTTAAGCGTTTCCAGCCAAGCTTTATCTTGAGCCAGACACAAGGCAAATGCGCCGTGAAATGCATCGCCCGCTCCGGTTGTATCGATGGCGTTGACAGGATAGGCGGGTAAGCGGCCCTGGCTCAACGAGGTCTGCCACAATACCCCTTTGGCCCCCAACGTGATGACCACATTGGGATTGGCCTCAACTAATTTAGGCAGGGCGGCCTCGACGCCAGTCTTCCCGGTAAATTCCAGGGCAAATTTCTCTGAACAGACCAGATAATCGACTTGATCAGCTAAAGCCAGGGTGCCGCGATGAACCGAGCCGGCATCGAGTACTGTTTGGCTGCCGTGGATTTTGGCCTGCGGCAAAGCGGTGAGCGACAGCTCCGGTTCATGCCCGTCGAACAACAGCACTTTAGCCCGCACCGGCGCGAAATCGATGCTGTCAGCCGGCAGGGGGGCGCTGGCCCGATAATTGACCAAGACCCGCTCGCCGCCAGGTTTGGCCAGTATAACGGATAGAGGGGTGGCCGGGGAACCGCGCACAATGAAATCGGTAACGACTCGATCGGCCGTGAGTTCGGCCAGATGTTGATCGCCGAAAATATCCGCGCCAAGATAGCCGGCATAGGCCGCCGTACCTGCCAATCGAGCTACAACAACAGCGGCATTCGCGGCCGGCCCGCCGCCGCACGCCCAGAGTGCGTCGGCAAACATCTTTTCATCAGGAGTGGGATGAGTGGGAACCGTAAACGTCAGATCAAATGATGAAGCGCCCACACATAAAACGTCAAGGTTAATCATAAGTTAGATTTATTTTAACACCAGGGGCGGATCAAAAAAAATGGCGGGTAGATTTTTGAAGCGGCAAGGTACGCAAAAAAGGCGAGAGCGGTGCTCTCGCCTGGAGTGATGACTTAATTCTACCCCATCTTACCGATTAAGACGTTTATCTTGGCGATAATCGCGCATCGCCTGGCGTAGATCCTGGCTGCCAATGCGCAGCGCTTGATTAGCGTCTTGGAAAGCGCGATTGGCCGTTTCCAGGGTCTCTCGAGCTTGCTGCGGGTCGGTCACCTGGCCATCTTCATCATACCCGGCCTTTTCGTCGAGCGTTTGGGCGGCCTCGTCATAGTTGGCTTGGGCTTCAACAATTTTAGCCCGGAGATCGGCCAAGGCGGCTTCTATATCGGTAGTGTCATGGCCGGCGTTCTTCTCATCTTGAATATATTCTTCAGTCAAATCGGCCGCGGAAGTAATATTTTCGATACGATCCCCAAGGGCATCTAAACGGAGGAGCGCTCGCTTCAAGCCATATTCCAACTGGGTGAATTCTCGTTCCGGCGTTTGGGCGGCGGCCGGGCTAACCCAGGCGCCCACTAACAGCATCAAGGCGACAATACCAAACAGCGATTTAGCCATAATAGATAGTGATTTCATGGTGACAATTTCCTTTCAAGTTACAAATGAGTGATTTATTTGAGATGGTTACAGCATAAAACCAAAATGTTATGGGGCTGTTCTCAAAATGTAAAAAATTTGCAAAATCTGTAGGGGTCAAACTGATGTTGCCCCGATCAAACAACAACGGATTATGACAATAAACGGATAAGACGAGCAAAAATCCGCTCCTTTCGTCAATCCGTTGTTGTCCATTTTTGGCAATATCTCTTTGACTACTACAAAATTTTGCAAAATCATCACCTAAATATTACGCATTTTCACTGCTTTGCATACAATGCCGATAATGCCGACAGAACTTTAAGAATAGGTGTAAATTGGCCCATTTACCCTCTTTACATTCTGCATGATATGCAGTATAATGTATTTGTAATTTATTTCACAAACAGGAGCGCCCAATGGCGGATATGCTCACCGCGAAAGATATGCAGCATTTGCTGCATGTTGATCGCTCCACGATTTATCGGATGGCTGAAGCGGGCCGGCTGCCGGCGATCAAAGTCGGCAAGCAGTGGCGATTTCCCAGCGACCAGGTGGACCAGTGGCTAAACGGTCAAACCACCCCAGCCGAGCCTGCGCCGCTCCCGGCGGTTGATCCGGCTCCGACCGGCGATTTGGCCGGCTTGTTGCCACTCGATTGTGTGCAGCTCATCCAAGACTCATTTGCCGATTTGCTCAACGTGATGCTTGTCGTCACCCATTTAGACGGCAGCCCCATTACGCAGGTTAGCCATCCCACCCCTTTTTACAACTTACTGGCCGAAACCAACCAGGGGCATCAGGTATGCCAGGAAACGTGGCGGGTATTAGGGCAAACGCCAGCCTTGAAGCCACGTTTTGTGCCAACGCTGGCCGGTCTGCTGTGTGCGCGGGCGCTGGTACGGCACGGCCATGAGCTAAAAGGTATGATCATCGCGTTCGGCGTTGCGCCGGGTGAGTGGCCGCCAGACGCCGGTGCGACAACCGAACTAGCCCAATTTCTGGCCATCGACCCGGCCTCGCTGGAACGTGCTTTCCAGGCCGTCAGCCGATTGAGCACGGTTGAGCAAGATCGAATTTTGACCACCCTCCAACACATCGCTGACATTTTAGCCCACATCGTGACCGAACGATCGGCGCTGCTGGGACAGTTGGCGGCGTTGGATAATAAGTAACTTATCATTCACTACTCGCTGTTGAGAAGGAGAATATCAACGATGAACGCCCAAAAACAGGCTTTTCTGGAACAAAAATTTGGTGGTCGCGTCAGTTTCAACGCGATCGAACGTAAAATGTACAGCCACGACATCGCAGCCATGCCCAACCTGGTCAAACCATTGATCGGCAACACCATTCCCGAGGCCGTGGTCCAGCCCAAAACTGAAGCCGAGCTGGCTGAATTGGTTCGATGGGCATACAGTCAAAATATCCCCCTAACGCCGCGCGGCAAAGCGTCATCCGGCTATGGCGGCGTCATTCCTATCAAAAAGGGACTGGTAGTTGATTTCTACTATTTAAAGAATGTGCTGGCCATCGACGCTGAAGCCCAAACCGTCACCGTCGAGCCAGGTATTACCTGGGAGCAGCTTGACAAGCGGCTTAAGCCGGATAACCTAACCTTGCGCCTTTACCCAACCAGCTACCCCTCATCGAGCGTTGGCGGCTGGCTGGCCCAAGGCGGCGCGGGCATCGGCAGTTTTGAGTACGGCTACTTCCGTGAGAATGTCGTTTCGGCCAAAGTCGTTCTGCCGACTGGCGACATCCGCGAGTTCAGCGGGGCCGATCTGGAGCTAATCGCTGACGCCGAAGGCATCACCGGCTTTATTAGCCAGGTGACGCTGCGGGTGCAGCCGCTCGAAGCGCTCGATGTGGTGGCCGTTGCTTGTCCATCGCCCAATAAGCTGCAAGATTTTGTCAATGGCTTGATCGCGGCCAACGTGCCGATCTGGTCGCTGGTTTTCATCAACCCGCGTATGGCCGAAATGAAAAACCGCGCGCCGTTGATGGAACATGCCGGCCATCCGGTTGAGGAGCGGGTTATTTTACCGGCGGCCTACATTTTGACCCTCGCTTTCCGAGCCGGTGACGCCGCCGAAGTTCGCGCCGCGCTGCCCGGCCTGCTGCATCTGGGCGAGGCCGAAATCCTCAGCGACCGCATCGCCGAGCACGAGTGGCATCACCGCTTCAAGCTGATGGTGGTCAAACGGTTAGGTCCGTCGCTAGTGCCGTCAGAAGTGATTGTGCCGCTCAAAAATCTGAGCACGGTGCTGGCCGAAATCGAACACAAAGTTGATCAGCCGGTCGTTAAAGAAGGCGTCATCATCCGCGACGGGCCAAACGGTGAGCCGGAGGTGGTCATCTTGGGTTTCATCCCCAGCGACCAACGCAAATTCAGCTACAACTTTGTCTTTGGCCTGGTCTTGACCATCATCAAGATCGCCGAGAAAAACGGCGGCCGTCCTTACTCAACCGGGCTGTATTTCTCGAAGAAGGCCAATAATGTGTTGGGCAAAGTTAGAGCCGATAAACTCCGCCAATTCAAAGCTCGGATTGACCCGAAGGGGTTGCTCAATCCGGGCAAAGTCATCGGCAACGGGTTGATGGGCAGCTTGCTGAACCTGGCTGGCACAGTCGAACCGCTGATTCGCCCCTTTGGCAACTCGGTCATCACCCAGGTCGGCGAGCGCACCGAGGAGCCGGTGCGCGACATCCCGGCCGATATCGCCTGGTACGCCTATGCCTGTTCGCAGTGCGGCTACTGTATCGACGAGTGCGATCAATTCTACGGGCGCGGTTGGGAAAGCCAAAGCCCGCGCGGGAAATGGTTCTGGCTGCGCGAGTATATGGAAGGGCGCGAAGAGTGGAACCAGCAGATGGTTGATACCTTCCTGTCCTGCACCACCTGCGAAATGTGCAACCTGCGTTGCTCGGCGGCGCTGCCCATTGAGCCGTCATGGTTGAAATTACGCGGCCAACTCGTCGAAGAAAAAGAGATGATGACCTTCCCGCCCTTCGAAATGATGGCCTCGGCTTTGGAATCGCAGGGCAACATTTGGGCCGGCTATCGCCAAAATCGCAGCGACTGGTTCCCTGAGGAACTGGCGGAGGCGCACGGCCCCGGCCATAAATCGAAGAACGTTTACTTTGCCGGCTGTACAGCCAGCTACGTGGAGAACGACATCGGCATCGGCACGGTCAAGCTGCTCGACGCAGCCGGGGTCGATTTCACCTATCTGGGTGAAGCCGAAAGCTGCTGCGCCACGCCGATGCTGGTGGCCGGCAAGTGGGAGCTGTTTGCCGACACGATGAAGAAAAATATCCAGGCCGTCAAAGACGCCGGGGGCGATACCGTCATCGCCTCCTGCCCGGCCTGCGACATGATGTGGCGGCAGGTTTATCCACAGTGGGCGGAGAAATTGGGCATCGAGTACGGGCTCACCGCCAAACATTACAGTGAGGTTATCAGCGAGAAAATCGCGACCGGCGAATTTAAGTTCCCGAAGAACAATTTGCCCAACTGCACCGTCACCTGGCACGACTCGTGCCATATTGGCCGGGCGTCGGGCGTATTTGAACCGCCGCGCGAGGTCATCAAAGCTATTCCCAACGTGAATTTTGTCGAAATGGCTCACAACCGGCAAGCGGCTCACTGCTGCGGTTCGGTTTTGACCCTGCTCAAGGAACCCCAAACGGCTCACGACATCGGCAAGATGCGGCTGGACGAAGCCGTCGAGGTGGGGGCGGATAAAGTGCTGGCCTTGTGTCCCTGCTGCGAGTTCCAACTACGCGTTAGCGCCGAGAAGCGGGATGTGCCGATTGAAGTGGTCGATCTGGCCCATTTCACCGCGAATGCGCTGGGCATCGACCTGCCCGACCCGCACCCCGAAGTAAGGGCGCAGTGGGCTGTGTTCGAGAAGATGATCATGCTGATGACGCCGGAAGGGTTCGCGGAGTTGATGGGCACGATGTGGCCGGAGTTGATCGACGCGATGCCGTACGGGATGGGACCCATGATGCGCAAGATGGGCAAAGTTCCGGGCTCGCTGGAAGCGATGAAACCAATGTTCCCGGTACTGTTCCCGCGCCTGCTGCCGAAAATGATGCCTAAAGTGATGCCGGTTATGCTGGAGCGGGTTAAGGAGCGCATTCCCATGCCGGACTATATGGCCGAGCAAATGCCCGCCCTGATGCCGCAGGTGATGGATAATCTCATGCCCCATATGATTGATGATGTGGTGCCGCTGGTGACCCAGTCGATGATTGATTACTTGCACAGTAAGAATTAGTGGTAGCACGCGGTTATTTACATCTTTTAAGGGCATCAATGGACGTTAATCACGTCCAATAGGTTAAAATTTCAACGTCAAAGGGCGAGAAAATCTTCTCGCCCTTTGGCGTTGTTTTATAATGAAGAAACTTAGGCCAGTGACAATTTTCGACAAAATTTATACAAATTTTCTACCGATTTAAGACAACTTCAGTTTATTATCGATCTATTATCGGCTTTAACCATCCAGTAACACCTTTTAATCAACTATTTCAAAAGCAAGTATAAAATTCACCTGTTTCGATAGTCCAAGAGAGATTAACATGAGCCTACTAACCCTTACTTTGTTCGTGGCAGGTTTTGTACTACTTGTTTACGGGGCCGAACTGCTGGTCCGGGGCGCCTCGAAACTTGCGCTGGCATCGGGAATTTCACCACTGGTAGTGGGTTTGACAGTGGTCGCTTATGGCACCAGTGCGCCGGAATTGGCCGTCAGCGTTCAATCGAGCTTTGCGGGGGCGGCTGATATTGCTGTTGGCAATGTAGTAGGCAGCAACATTGCCAACGTTCTGTTGATTTTGGGTATATCGGCCCTGATTGCCCCCTTAACGGTTTCACTCCAATTAGTGCGCCTCGAGGTGCCGTTGATGATCGGCTTATCGGCTTTAGTCTTGCTATTGGGGTGGGATGGCCGTATTGGGCGGACAGATGGCCTGTTCTTTTTTGCGGGCGGTGTCGCCTATACGGTGATAACGGTCTGGCAGAGCCGCCGGGAAACGGCGGCCCGCAAAAAAGAACAACCTGTCGATCCCACCGTCGATAATAAACCGATCGGCGCGCCACAGATTTTTTTTCAACTAGGCTTGATTGCCGGCGGGCTGGTGCTGCTGGTTATCGGGGCCAATTGGTTAATCGATGGGGCGGTGACGGTGGCTACCCATTTTGGCATCAGTGAATTAATCATCGGTTTGACGATTGTGGCCGTTGGCACATCACTGCCGGAAATGGCCACTTCGGTAGTGGCCAGCCTGCGCGGTGAGCGAGATATTGCCGTCGGCAATATTGTCGGCAGTAATATTTTTAACATTTTGGTCGTATTGGGCCTTTCCGGGGCTGTGGCTCCGGCAGGAATTGGCGTATCATCTGTGGCCTTAAACTTTGATATCCCGGTGATGATTGCTGTTGCTTTTGCTTGTCTCCCGGTCTTTTTCACCGGCAGTATCATTGCTCGGTGGGAAGGGGCGCTTTTTTTGGGTTATTACCTGGCTTACGTGTCCTATCTTATCCTAAACGCTACCCAGCAACCCATTCTGCCTGCTTTTAGTTGGGTGATGATGGCGTTTGTTATGCCGCTAACCACGATTACGTTGGTCGTTTCGGTTATCTGGGCCTGGCGTCAGAGGATTGATATTCACGTCCCCACTAGTAAAATCTAGAAATATCCGGTACAATGATATCCGTCTAGGTCGATACTACATTTCTTATGACAACAACTATATAGAAATCATTCGTCATCAAATACTGGGAGGTTGATGATGCAACGATGGTTAACGCTTTTGGCCCACAACAAATGGGGTTGGTTGCCCCTGCTTATTTGTCTGGGCACTTTGGCTGTGGCTTCTTTTGGGCTGGCCGGGCCGGCCGGCGCAGAAGGTAGTCGCGATTTGTATCCGGCCGGTTCTAGCGGTAATCGAGCCAACATTGAATGGCGCAACAGTTTTTATGGGAGCTTTCTGCGGCGTCGCTCACTTTTTCAGGTCTATGCGGCCGCCGGGGAAGTTATCTTATTAGGCTCCAGCGCCGTTGGCGTCGATCAAGGCGATATTCGGGTCTATAATCCCGGTCAGGTCACCGGCATTATCGGTGATGAATCGCTTCCCGACACGCCCGATTTTAGCTGCGAAAAGCAGCGGGTAGATACCGGCAATACCGGACAAGGTCGAATAACCAGCCGAGCCATGGAATTAGCCGGCCCCGACACGATAGTCAATTTGGCCACAGCCACGCCGGGTAATGATATACTGAATGGCTATGTCCCCTGTTTTTATACGGCGCCAACCAGCGGCATTTACTACGTGGTCTTTTTCGGCCCGGCAGGCGACAATTCCGACGCTGAAATTGCTCCCACAGGGGACATCGATCTGAACAGTTCGGCCAATTTTGACGCTCAACAAGGAACTAGCGTGGCGGCTTGGGATGTTACGATTCGGGCTAATCTGACATCGACCACCGATATTACCGGACGGTTGTTTGTTGACTATTTGACCAGTTTTACGGGTGGTTGGCCTCGCCCTGCCGCTGCTGAATATTTTGTGTTGACGGATGATGGCTACATTTACCAGACCGATATGCGCGGCATCGATACTAACGGCTTTATTGTCTATGCCAATGACATCGGTTTTCTGGACAGCGACGGAACCCCACTTTTTCATGATGTGGTGGCCGATCCCGCTATTCCGCCTCAAGAGCAAAACCAGTTAAATGTTTTACTGGGGGGCGTTAGCTTGGCCCCACCGTCTCATCTGATTTTTTTCAATCCGCCCAGCCAAGAGGCCACGCTGGCGAATAACTTTCCAACCGAGCCGATTGTTCCCCAGGTGATCTCACTTCAGTTTGAAGGTCAATTGGGCGACAATGATACATTTGTCGGCGGTGGGGGCATTTTCACTTTCACCAGTAACACCCAGGGTATCTATGAATTGATCATTAGCCGGAATGGGGTTGATTTTTCCCCGGATAACCCCCTCAATCGCGCTTTGCAAAATGTCCATTCGACGGGAACCAGTACCGTTGTCTGGAACGGCTTAGATAACGCCGGCGATCCGTTTCCAGTAGGAAACGGCTATCAAGCTCGGCTGATTAATCGAGGCGGGGAACATCATTTTCCTATGTTAGATGTGGAAAGCAGTTTGGAAGGCGGGCCAACCTTTACCTTGCTTAACCCACCGGGGGATAATTGCCCGTCATTTGATGGATCAGCCCCAAACTGTAACATTGCCTTTTATGATGATCGCGGTTACACCTCGGCTAATGGGACAGCGGTCGGTGTGCCAGGACAGGTGCTGCCGAATGGGGCTCCGCCCAGCCCGCCCAACAGTGATTTATTGACCGGGTTTGATACGACTACACACCAACGCCAGTTTGGCGACGGTACAGGGACCGGTTTCGGCGATGCCAAAGGGTTGGATTTGTGGACCTTTTACCCCAGTGAAGCTAAGATAGTGACCATCGACATTTTGGCGCTTAACATCGCTATTGGCAAAACGGATCAAGGCATCTCGACCTTTCCCGGAGGCGTCATTCCCTATACCTTAACCTACACCAACACCGAACAAATCGACGCAACGAACACCATTATCACCGAGACCGTGCCTTTGTATACGACCTTCAATGCCGCTGCCAGCGCCCCCACTCAATGGAGCTGCCCGACCGGCAGCCCGGCAGGGACAATTTGTCACACGGTCATTGGGCTTTTGCCGGCCGGAGCCGCCGGTTCGGTTAATTTTGCCGTAACGGTGCTGGATACTGTTCCGGCCACCATCACCCAAATTGATAACCTGGTTATTATCGGCGAGGACGGCGCCCACGGCCCCGAACCCAAAATCGATAACCAGGCCACCGAAAACACCCCGCTTCAACCATTCACCCCAACCCCAACCGCTACCGGAACTGATACAGCCACCCCTACCCCCACAATCACGAATACAACTCCTGAAAAAACATCCACCCAGCCAAGCCCCAAAAATGATGACGATGATGATAACGACAACACCAGCACTAACCATACCCATAACCATAACAATTCCGTGGAATCGGGTACACCATCCGTAATACCATCAACCATCCAAGCGTCAGCCACGCCGCCGTTGCCCGTGCTACTGTTGCCTGAAACAGGCGATTTAACCACTACCCAGCATCGTTTCACCTCAATCGAGCAGAGCATTATCGGGCTGGCGATGATCGTTTTGACAGCTCTTTGCTTGATCGTAAAATGTAAAACATAATTCAACAGGAGTCACACAAAAACCAGGTGACAGTCACTTATTATCGAGTTGGTTAAAATGACTGTCACCTGGACGACTGAGGAGATATGTTTATTCTGAAAATCGACCCTTAACAGGTCGATTTTTGTTTACCTGGTTAAATGACCGGGATTGTCACAGATTTAATATCTTTTTTCAACAACTTTTATACATAGGCCAGCCATAATAAACTAAGCGGTAAAGATTTTCTCAGGAAAGACAATGATAACAAATTAGGCTCATAAATATTTTATGTGAAAATATGAAGGAGAACATCATGACCGTAACATACTGCCTCGATTGCGACCATGAGATTGAACTAGGGTTTACTCTGACTATGGGACAGCGAGTCAAATGTCCCAATTGTGGGGTAGTCCTCGAAATAATTAGTACGGATCCTATCGAATTAGATTGGGTTTATGATGGTCCAGCAATGAATGTAGATTGGGGTAAAAGCTGGTGGAGAATAACCACATCTTCTACAGACAGGTGACTTGTTGGATAACTGGTCTGGTGACAGTCACTTTTTGCCGTAAATGAACGCCCGTTTAGCCCAAACAAGTCGATTTATCGCACCCAAGTGACTGTCACCTTTTGAACGGCGTAACTCATAATTTTATTTCGACGCCTTTATTTTCTTGGGGTCTAATGCCTCTATCTGCCCGCTAAAAACCTTTGACTCTGCCCCAAAAGCATGCTACTATTGCGGCTCTAGCGTTAGATTTTGCAATCCTGCCAATGTAAATCAGCTTAAAGCGAAGGGTGACATGAGCAACGATGTTTTCATTTCCTACTCTCGCCGCAACAAAACCTTTGTTCAAAAACTAAATCAGGCTCTGGTCGAAAAAGAGCGCCAGGTGTGGGTTGATTGGGATGATATTCCCCTCACGGCTGATTGGTGGGCTGAAATTCAAGCAGGTATCGAGGGCGCTCATTCATTTGTTTTCATTATTAGTCCCGACTCAGTGGCCTCTAAAGTATGCGGGCAAGAGCTAGACCATGCTATCGCCTGCAACAAACGTATCATCCCGGTGGTCTACCGCAACGCCGACAGCGTACCAGACTCGCTGAGCCATATCAACTGGCTCTTCTTCCGCGACAGCGATGGCTTTGATACGGCCCTCAAGTCGCTGCTGGAGGCCATTGATACTGATTTGGATTGGATCAAAGCCCACACTCGCTTAACGGTGCGGGCCCAAGAATGGGTCAAGAAAGATCACAACGAAAGTTATCTCCTCCGCGGCGATGACCTGGCCGAGGCCGAGAAGCTGCTGGGGAAGGTTGATAAGAAGCCGCGCCTGACCCTATTGCAATCTCAATATATCTTGAACAGCCGCCGCCAGCAAGAAGCCGACCGGCAGCGTGAGTTGGAAGCTGCCCAGCGCCTGGCTCAAGAAACGCAGGCCCGATTAGAGGCCGAAGAGATGCGTTCGAAAGAACAGGCCGAAGCCGCAGCTAAATTGCGGCAGCGAGCCAAGATGATTATTGGGGCGCTGGCCGCCTTTATTGTTGTTGGCCTGGCAGCCCTTTTTTTAATGATCAGAACGGGTGATTTGGTCGTTCGACAGGACTCACTTATTCAGAGTATCATCGACTCAGAAGACGCGGTTACGAACGAGCAGTTCTGCTGGTTTGGCACATTGAATGGCGTTCCCGGTGATGTTTTACCGGCTTGTGATAAGGCCATTGAATTGGATCCCAAGTATAGCAGCGTTTATGAAAGTCGAGGTCTAGCCCTGGCCCTGCTGGGAAATTATGAGTTAGCCATTAAAGATTTCCAGAAGGCCATCGAAGTTGAACGAGTGACAGATAACGACGAAGATCTGGTAAACGAATGGGACTATTATATTGAACAACTCCAGAATGGCCAGGACCCGTTTGATGATGACCTTCTGGCCGAGTTTCGTCGTGATAACATCCCTAATTTTCAGGAAGAATAATGGCGTTGCCATTTAGCAAATGGTAGCGGGCAAATCAACGGCCAATTACCATTTACGAATTACTTTTTTAGAAACCGTTAGGACAGACACTTCACGTTTGCCCCAAGACCACCTTAAAATTTAAGGATATCTATCCACATGTCAGCAACCAAAACAGAAATCCGGCGAGGGACCTATTATGATTCCGTCGTCTTAATGCAGTTACAGCTCTCGCTCTCCAAATTGCCCGGCGTTGTGAACGCCGGCGTCATGATGGGCACCGAGGCCAACAAAGAGCTACTCGAACAGAGCAACCTACTGACGCCAGAGGCCAAAGCGGCCCTGCTCGATGATTTAATCATCGCCATTGACGGTGACGACGAAACTAGCGCCGAGGCAGCGCTGGCTCAAGTTGACAGCCTGCTGACGCGGCGGCGCAGCGCCGCCGCCGATCAGGATTACCTACCCCAAAGCCTCGATGCGGCGTCAAAGATGCTGCCCGAAGCCAATTGGGTGTTAGTCTCCGTGCCGGGCCGTTACGCTGCCGGCGTCGCGCGCGACAGCCTGGCCCAAGGCAAACACGTCTTCCTCTACAGCGACAATGTTTCGCTGGAGGATGAAATTTCGCTCAAACAGAGCGCCGCCGAAAAGGGGCTGCTGGTGATGGGCCCCGACTGCGGCACGGCCATTATCAACGGCGTCGGCCTGGGTTTTGCCAACAGTATACGCCGGGGATCGATTGGCGTGGTCGGCGCGTCGGGTACGGGCTTGCAGCAGGTGACCGCTCGCATCCACCAACTCGGCGGCGGCATCACCCACGCCATCGGCACCGGCGGACGCGATCTGTCGGAGCCGGTCAGCGCGATTACCGCCCGCCAGGCCCTCGACCTGCTGGCCGGGGATGACGACACTCGCGTTATCGTCCTGATTTCCAAGCCGCCCGCCGCCGCCGTCGCCGATGATCTGCTGCGCGTGGCGCGGGCCACCAACAAGCCGGTCGTGGTCAACTTCATCGGCTACCGGCCGCCGGCCCATCTCCAGCAGGACGAACAGCTCCATTTTGTTTCTACCCTCGACGCCACCGCCGAATTGGCCGTAAAACTCGCCCAATCTCCAATCTCCAATCTCCAATCTCCAATCTCCCCATCTGCCCATCTCCCCTTTGCCCCTGAGCAGCGTTACCTACGCGGTCTCTTCTCTGGCGGCACCCTGGCCTACGAAGCCCTGCTGCTGCTGCAAGATTATGTGCCTAAAGTGTATTCTAACGCTCCGCTGAATAAAGCCGATAAGCTGGCTAACTCGCTGACCAGCCAGGCCCACACCATCGTCGATCTGGGCGAAGATGAGTTCACTGTGGGCCGCCTGCACCCGATGATGGATAACACGCTCCGCCTACAACGACTGGCCCAAGAAGCCGCCGATCCGGAGGTCGCCGTGCTGCTGCTCGATGTGGTCTTAGGTTACGGCGCGCATCCGAATCCGGCGGGAGAGATCGCGCCGGCGGTAAAAAAGGCTAAGGCTGAGGCTGAGGCACAGGGTCGATATTTGGAGATCGTGACGATGGTGGCGGGTACGGATGAAGACCCGCAGGATATGGCTGGGCAGATCGAGCAGTTGGAGCAAGCCGGGGCGCGGGTCGAGACCAATAATGAAACCGCCACCCGCTACGTGGGCGAACTCCTCCGAACGCTCAATCCCCTCAGCGGCCTGCCGGCAGTCGATCCAGTGGCGTTACACCAACCGCTGGCCGGCATCAATGTCGGCGTCGAGACATTTACCGAGAGTCTCAAAGCTCAGGGCGCGCCGGTAGTTCACGTCAACTGGAAACCACCAGCCGGTGGGAACCAGAAACTTATGGGGATTTTGGAGCGGATGAAAAGGAAGTAATTAGTAAATGGTAATTAGATAATTACCATTTACTAAAATACGCTGAAAGGTAACACACAATGGACATAGAACAAGCCAACTTAACTGCCGTAGAACGCATGATGGAATCCCACCCCGTGTTGGTGGGTGTAGGCAAGGCGCTGGACGTCATCCCTGGCATGAGAGAGGATTTACTGCTCCACGCCGGGCCGCCGATTACGTGGGAGCGGGCATCAGGGCCGATGCGGGGAGCGATTACCGGGGCGTTGATCTTTGAGGGCAAAGCTAAAAATGAGGCCGAAGCCCAGAAGCTGATCGAAAGCGGCGAGATTGCCCTGGAGCCGTGTCACCACCACAACGCGGTCGGACCAATGGCCGGGCTGACGTCGGCGTCGATGCAGGTCTACATCATCGAGGATAAGAAATTTGGCCACAACACCTTCTCCAACTTGAACGAAGGCTACGGTAAGGTGCTGCGCTACGGCGCGTACAGCGAGGAAGTTATCAACCGCCTAACCTGGATGAACGATACGATGGCCCCCCTCCTGCGCGACGCTATCGAAGCCAGCGGCGGCATTGATATGAAGGCGCTGATTTCGGAACAACTGCATATGGGCGATGAAGCCCACAATCGTAACAAGGCCGGCTCGATTTTATTTCTAAAAGCGCTGGCTCCCCATATCGCCCGAGTGGCCAAGGATGGCGCGACCGCCGGCGATGTGCTGCAAGCCATCGGCGATAACGCGCTGGCGGTGCTCAATCCGGTCATGGCCGCGTGCAAGGCGATGGCCATCGCCGCCCACGGCATCGAAGGCAGCACCATCGTCAGCACGATGGCGCGCAACGGCACCGATTTTGGCATCCGGGTCAGCGGCCTGGGCGATCAGTGGTTCACCGGGCCGGTCGGCAATCCCAAGGGGCTGTACTTCCCCGGCTACACCGCCGAGGACGGCAGCGGCGATATCGGCGATAGCACCATCACCGAAACCATCGGCATCGGCGGCTTTGCGATGGCGACCGCGCCGGCTATCGTCACGTTCGTCAGCGGCACGCCCAAAGACGCCATGAACGCCACGCTGGAAATGTACGAGATCAACTACACCGAGCACAAATATTTCACCATGCCCGCCCTCGATTTCCGAGGCACACCGACCGGCATCGACATCCGCAAGGTGGTCGAAACGGGCATTACCCCGCGCGTCAACACCGGCATCGCGCATAAAGATGCCGGCGTCGGTCAGATTGGGGCCGGCCTGGTTAGACCACCGATGTCGATTTTTGAGGAGGCGTTGGTGGCGTATGCGGAGAAATACGGTTTCTAGGAGATAAGGAGATGGGGAGATTAGGTGATTAGAGATTAACTAGTGGGAGGCTGTCTATGGGAGCGGTGTTGGAAGATTTGAGGATGTTGAAAGATGCGGAGAGGATTGCCGATGGAATTTGGAAAGGGGTCGTATCGTGGGACGCTTTTGCCAAAGATGTCGTAGGGGGACAACTCGCGCGGGCCGCAGACTCAATCGGAGCCAACATCGCCGAAAGTTACGGCCGTTTTCATTACGGGGAAAAACTCAAGTTTCTCTATTACGCTCGCGGCAGTCTTTATGAAACTAAATTCTGGCTCAACCGCGCTCTAGCTCGCCAACTCTTAGAGACAGAAATCGTCGATGAGTACGCTCGCCAACTGGGCGGTTTGGCTCGCCAACTCAATGCCTTTATCAATAGTATCAAGCAGCAGCGCGGCAATTCCCGATCTCCTGCTATACGCGAAGAAACCACCGCCTATGCTATACCAACTCATGAACCACTTTTTTCAGAAGAAGAACTAAATTGGCTGGAGTCTCCGCCTGATTAATCAATCTCCTAATCTCTCAATCTCCTAATCTCCCATCTCCAGCCACAAAAACTATCAATAACGAGGATACTATGAACCGAGAACAATTTATCAAACTCATGACCGACGCCAAAATGTATGATCTGACCCAGGAGTGCAGCATTCGCACCCCGCCGTTTCCAGGCGATCATACATTGGAAGTTCACTACTTCAAACGAGTGACCGGGGCTTACGGCGGCGGGCAAGGCGCTAACGGGCAGATTTTGAAGTGGAGCAACTCAGTCGGCACTCACTTGGTCGGTGAGCGAGCTTACCACTCGGCGGGCCGGGCCATTGCCGACATTCCCCTAACCGACCTGTGCGGCCCCGGCGTGGTGGTCGATATCTCCGACGCCGTAGGCGACTACGGCATCTACACCCCCGAAATGATCACCTCCCGCGCCACCGTCAAAGAGGGCGATATCCTGATCATCAATACCGGCTACCACAAATATTCCTGGGACCAGCCTGATATTTATAATGAAAATGCCCAGGGCGGCGTCGAATACAAAGAGTACGGCTATTATCTGCGCCACCCCGGCCCCTCGATGGATTTCTTCAAGTGGGCCATGGATATGAAGCTCAAAGTCGTCGGGGTCGATTGCGGCAGCGCCGAGCATCCGATGAACACGCCAATCCGCTACATGCACCAGCGCTTCTTCGAGCAGGCCGAGGCTAAACTCCAGGCCGATTACGGCCAAAGCTGGGACGAAATGTTCCCGCCCGATGAATATTACGAGCTGACTCACATCACCATGCCCAAATCGCACCTGGTGCTGGCCGAGTCGGTTATCGGCGATATCGACCAAATCAAAAACCAACGCGCCTGGTTGATGGTCTATCCAATCCCCTTTATGGAAGTCGAGAGCGCCTGGTCGCGGGTGGTCGCTATGCAGCCGCCCGATGGTATGGGCGAGGAGGAATTCTTCCAGATCATGGGGTCGGCGGAAATGCTCGATATGACCCTGCCCTTCAGCGTGCAGACGCCGCAGTGGGCCAACTACGAGCCGATGACGGTTAAATACCATCGCCGCGTAGGCGGGCAAAACTTTGGGATGGGCCGTAACAGCTCTATCTGTGAGGCCAGCATCCACCTGGCGACGCACATGGATGGCGAAATCCACTTCTGGCCGCGTGGACGAACTATCGGCCAGATACCGCTGGAAGAGTGGGTTGGCCCCGGCGTCATCGCCGACATCTCCGGTATGGTCAGCAACTCCAGCGTCTACACCCCGGAAATGATCGAAAGCGTGGTCGAGGTACGTGAGGGCGACATTCTTATCCTCAAAACCGGCTGGTCGAAATACGGCTGGAACAGCCCCGACTCCGACGAGTTCCGCTACATGATCAAGCATCCTGGCCCTTCAGCCGATTACTCGCAGTGGTGCATTGATAAGAAAATTAAATGGATCGGCCTCGACGCCGTCAGCGCCGACCATCCGATGAACACCATCCAACGCCTCTTCCACCCCAAAACCTTCGCCGAGGCCAACGCCAAGCTCAAAAAAGATTTCGGCAAAGATTGGGACGAGATGTACCCGCTCGATAAATATTACCAGGACACCCACCTCAATCTCTTCCCCAAAGGCATCGTTCATGCCGAAAACCTGGGCGGGGCCATCGCCAACGCGCCCAGCGGTCGCTACTACATCGGCGCGTTCTTACAGAAAGCGATTGAGGCGGAATCGATGTGGGGTCGGTTTGTGGCGTTTAAAGAGGGTGATTAGGAGATTGGAGATTAGAGGTTGGGAGATTGAGAGACAAAACAATCTCTTAATCTCTTTATCTCCCAATCTCCGTCGGTAGACTTATGCTAACCGAAATCCAAAATTATCTGCAAAGAATTGAAGATTTGCACGATCAAATCACCGGCCTGATTGCCGACCTGCCCGCCGAGGCGCTGAACTGGCGGCCAACCGATCAGGTCGATGACCACGCCTCCAACTCGCTGGCGGTGTTGACCGTCCACGTAGCCGGCGCCGAGCATTTCTGGATCGCCGAGGTCATCGGCCGGCAGCCGCCCACCCGGGATCGAGACGCCGAATTTGTGACCGAGGCTGCCAATGCTGCCGACCTAATCCGGCATCTAACCGGTACCGGAGCCGAAACGCGCCGCATCTTGACCGCGCTGGCTGAAGCCGAGCTGAACACCACCCGCGATGTCAAAGGTCGCACGGTGGCCGTCCGCTGGGCGCTGCTGCACGTGATCGAGCATATCGCACTTCATCTGGGCCATATGCAGATCACCTACCAGTTGTGGCAGGAAGGTAGGAGCAAATATTGGCCGCGTTGGTTTGAGCGTTTAGGCGATGAAGAAAAGAAAGGCTGAGGCTAAGGCTGAGGCTGAGAAACAGACGAATGGTGGATAATTTGCTAAATCGTCCACCATCCATTCGGAATCTTGAAGCGAACGTAACGCTTCCCCAATACGGAGTCGAGGCTTCAGCCGGTCACTGTAGACTGCTCTCCTGGCTAAAGTCTCGGCTTCTTTTCTATTGCAAACATTGCCCTGATCATTTATAATGCCCATTCTTAAATCGTAACGGTTCAGGTGACTGGCACTTTTGCCCGAATAGAGAATGACAAATGGAACGGGAAACTGTCATTACGGTGATTAAGTGCCAGTCACCTGGTTTGCTGAGCAAAAACCTTAAATCAAGCATAGGTGAAACCTATTTATGAAACCACCACCTTTTGAATATTTTGCCCCCACTACCCTTGACGAAGCCCTGGATTACATGGCCGACTACGGCGACGAGGCCAAACCGCTGGCCGGCGGCCAAAGTTTAATCCCTACTATGAACTTTCGGCTGGCCCAGCCGGAAGTTCTGGTCGATTTGAACGGCCTCGCCGAACTGGCTTACATTCGACCGGCTGCCGGCGGCGTCTCCATCGGCGCAATGACCCGCCAGCGCAGCGTCGAGCGGTCGCCGTTGGTGGCCGAACAGACGCCGCTCATCCACGAAACGATGCCCTACATCGCCCACCCGCAAATTCGCAATCGCGGCACGTTTGGCGGCAATCTGGCTCACACCGATCCGGCCTCCGAACTGCCGGCCGTCGCCACCGCGCTTAACGCCCGCTTCCGCGCCCAAAGTCGCAGCGGCCAGCGCTGGCTCACGGCCGATGAATTTTTCGTCGATCTGTTCACCACGGCCTTGGAACCGGAAGAGTTACTGGTCGAAATCGTCATCCCACCGCTGCCGGCCCGAACCGGCTACGCCTTCCACGAGATTTCTCGGCGGCACGGCGATTACGCTCTGGTCGGCGTGGCGGCGACGGTGACGCTCGATGACAGCGGGCTGTGCGAGGCAGCCCGGCTGGTCTACTTTAGCGTCGGTGACAAACCGGTCGAAGCGGTTCAAGCCACGGCCGCCTTAGCCGGGCAAAAGCTCAGCGCCGCCGCCATCGACGCCGCCGCCGAAATCGCCGCCACCCAAGACATCGACCCACCCGGCGATATCCACGCCTCGGTCGCCTATCGCCGCCATTTGGCAAAGGTGCTGGCCAGACAGGTTTTGGCAGCAGCAACGGCCCGAGCTAAACAGGATTAAAAAGATTAGAGACGGGAGACTGGATAACTGGAGATGAGAGATTAGGAGATTGAATTAACCTTATCTCCTAATCTCTCATCTCCAGTCTCTAATCTCTAATCTCTACTTACCAAGGACTAAAGAATGAACACCCTACACACCATCACCGTCACCATCAACGGTCAAGCTTATGAACGTGAGGTCGAACCCCGGCTGCTGCTGTCTGATTTTATCCGGCACGAGATTGGCCTGACCGGCACCCATGTCGGCTGTGAACACGGCGTTTGCGGCGCATGCACCATTCTGTTCGACGGCGAGCCGGTGCGCTCCTGCATCATGTTCGCGGTGCAGGCCAACGGCCACGAGATTATGACCATCGAAGGGCTAACGCCGGACGCCAGCGAAGAAAATCTCCACCCACTGCAAGCCAGTTTCCGCGAAGCGCATGGGCTACAATGTGGCTTCTGCACCGGCGGTTTTCTGATGACCCTACTGCCTTTCCTAAAAGAAAATCCCGACCCCAGCGAGCAAGATATCCGCGAAGCCATCTCCGGCAACATCTGCCGCTGCACCGGCTACCAGCATATTGTCGATGCGGTCAAGATCGCCGCCGCGAAAATGGAGGGCCAATAAATGTCAACCCGTTACTTCGGCCAACGCATTAAACGCAATGAAGATGTGCGCATGCTGACCGGGCAGGCGCTGCATGTGGACGATGTCAATTTTGCCGATATGCTGCACGTGGCTTTTTATCGCAGCCGGGACGCGCACGGCTATATCAAAGAGATCGATGTGTCGGCCGCACAAGAGCGAGAAGGAGTGGTTGCCGTCTACACCGCCGAGGATTTGGGCGATTATTGGCAGCCCGGCCCGCTGCTGGTGCCGCCGCCGCCCACGATCAAGGGACTGATTTTCAACCAGCGTACGCAGGTGCCGCTGGCCAAAGATAAAGTCCGCTATGTCGGCGAGCCGATTGTGATGGTTGTGGCCGAGAGTCGCTACATTGCCGAGGACGCTGCCGGCGATATCTGGGTCGAAATCGAGCCGCTGCCCGCCGTCATCGATATCGAGCAGGCCCTCAGTGAGGACGCGCCGCCAATTCACGACGACTTAGACTCCAACCTGGCGGCGCATGTCATCCAGAGAAAAGGCGATTACGAGACCGCAGTCCAACAAGCCGATCTCGTCATCAAACGCAAACTCAAGTATGATCGAGGCACGGCCGCCGCGATGGAAAATCGCGGGATTGTGGCCCAGTGGGACGCCAAGAGCCACAAGCTGACCGTCTGGGACACGACTCAAGCGCCGATTGTGATTCGCAATGGGCTGGCGGCGATGCTGGGGCTGTCAGAGCATCAGGTACGGGTCATCGCGCCCTTCATCGGCGGCGGGTTTGGCCCTAAAATCATGATGTTCTACCCGGAAGAGGTGTTGCTGCCCTGGGCGTCGATGAAGCTAAATCGGCCCATAAAATGGATTGAAGATCGCCAGGAAAACTTCTTCGCCACCACCCAAGAGCGCGGCCAGGTTCACGAGGCCGAACTGGCCCTAACCCGTGACGGCCGTGTTTTGGGACTGAAGCACAACTTCATCCACGACGGCGGCGCGTATATTCCCTACGGGCTAACGGTTCCGCTCAATAGCCAGGCCAACGCGCTTGGCCCGTATGCCACTCCTAACTACTACAGTGAATTCAAAGTCGCCTTTACCAATAAGCCGATTGTCACCCCCTACCGGGGCGCGGGTCGTCAACACGGCGTGTTTGTCATCGAGCGGATGCTCGACATTGCGGCCAAAGAGTTGGATCTCAGCCCGATTGAAATTCGCCGCCGCAATTTTATCCAGCCGGAAGCCTTCCCGTACAATCACGAAATCATATTTCAGGATTTCGCCCCGCTGGTCTTTGACAGTGGCAATTACGAACCGGCCCTGGATATGGCCGTCGAGATGATCGGGTATGAGCAGTTTATTAAGGAGGAGCAGCCGCGCCTTCAAGCCGAAGGGAAGAAAGTCGGCATCGGTGTGGCCGCGTATGTCGAAGGCACCGGCATTGGTCCTTACGAGGGTGCGCGAATTACGGTTGAGGCCAGCGGTAAAGTCAGCGTCGCCAGCGGCATCGGCACGCAGGGGCAGGGTCATTTCACCTCCTTTGCCCAGATTGTGGCCGACCAGTTGGGTGTTGACGTGCGCAACGTCTATCTTGTCACGGGCGATACCGACCAATTTCACTGGGGCGCGGGCACGTTCGCCAGTCGCGGCGCGGTGGTGGCCGGCAACGCGATCCACAGCGCGGCAGTTGAAGTCCGCAAGAAAATTCTCAAACTTGCCAGTGAAAAACTGGAGGCCGCGGAAGAAGATTTAGAACTGGCCGACGGTCAAGTGCGAGTCAAAGGGGTGCCGGAAACCGCCATCAACCTGGGTTCGCTGGCGGTGATGGCCAACCCGCTGCGGGGGGCGGTCCGGCCCGGCACCGAACCCGGCCTGGAAGCGACCTCTTACTTCGGCCCGGAAAGCGGCACGACAGCCAGCGGCGTCCACGCCCTCATTGTCGAAGTCGATCCGGAGACGATGCTGGTTGAGGTCAAAAAGTATGTGGTAGTTCATGACTGCGGTAAGGTCATCAATCCGCTGATTCTCGATGGGCAAATTCACGGCGGCGTGGCGCAAGGGTTGGGCAACGCTTTTTACGAGCAGCTCCATTTTGACGAGAACGGCCAACTGCTGAACGCGTCGTTCATGGATTATCTGCTGCCCACGGCGTTAGATGTGCCGCGCATGGAAATTGGTCACTTCGAGACGCTGTCGCCGCTCAATCCGCTGGGCATCAAAGGGGCGGGCGAGGCCGGCGCTATTCCGGCGGCGCCGGCGTTTGTCCAGGCCGTAGAGAATGCGCTGGGCGAGGCGGGGCCTGAAATTTTGGAGATACCGCTCAGTCCCAACCGGCTGTTTGAGTTAGTTTTAGGAGTAGGACTTACGCAAAAAACCAGGTGACAGTCACTTGTTGTCGATAAATCAGCACTTGGATGGCTCAAACAGGTCGTTTTAGCGTACTCAAGTGACTGTCACCTTTGGAACTGCGTAAGTCCTGAGGAGAATAAGATGCTGGAAGATAAAAAACAGATCCTTAATTCAATCCACACTATTGCGGTAGTCGGGCTGTCGGCCAGCAAGACGCGGCCCGGCTATACCGTTTCCAAATACATGCAAGATTCTGGCTATCGCGTTATTCCGGTCAACCCCAATCTCGACGAGGCGCTGGGCGAGAAGGCTTATCCTGATCTGCGCTCCGTGCCGGAACCGGTTGATATGGTGCTGATCTTTCGCCGCAGCGAACACATTCCTCCGGTTGTCGATGAAGCGATTGAGATTGGGGCCAAGGTGGTCTGGATGCAACTGGGGCTGGTCAATGAAGCGGCCGCTCAAAAAGCGCGAGCGGCGGGCCTGGCCGTCATCCAGGATTCGTGTATTGCAGTCGATCATCGGCACTTGATCAGATAAGCGGATTTGTCCGAAACGGTCAACTGATTTTATGGACGGGAAGCAAAATTAATCTGGTATATTTATCAGTTTGGCTAATATAAGTAGCTGACGTTCTTTAACTCTATCAGGGCGATTCATCTGCAACAGTCGTACAGTCACCCGCCCGATAGAAGTCAGTGGCATGAATTCGGCATTGTTCAACTGAAAGTGATCACGCCACCGATCCTGCCGAGGGTTGTAGAGGGGCGTAATATTTCTTGTTTTAGGGTCAAGGGAAGCAATATCACTACCTTTGTATTTATTACATAAAGTACAAGAAAGCGCTAAGTTTTCAAGATCCGTCGTACCGCCGTGCTTTTCAGCTATAACATGATCGATTTGGTGGGGAACAAGAACAGCAATTTCGGGAATAAGACAATATTCACAACAACCCTTAGCGCGATCATAGACTTGTTGTCGAAGCGAAGTAGAGATGTGGGTTTTACTCATGTTAAGTTAGGCAGAGTTCAGTCTTAAGTGAGCCTCGGCCTTAGCGATCCGTACCAAATGTTCTAGATATTGGTATTGATCCCACTCCTTTTCTTCAGCCGGCGTTAATCCTTCTGAGCGATTTTTCTCAAGTAAAATGCTAATCCGCTCCTGCAACTTACTTGAAGGGCGCAGAGCGACAATTTCTTCAGGTGTAGGTAGCCTGGCCAAAAATTCTAAAATCTCCGCTGCGCCCTCAAACGTAAACTGCTCCGATGCGTCAAACTCGCGCAATCCCAACTCTAGAATTTGAGGCAGACGATCCTCTAACGCGCTCAATCGAGCGACTAATTCCTCAGGCACATCCAACGTCATTTGCATTGTACTATCCTGTACAAATCAATTGAAAGATTTATCAAAAGTGTACCATAATCTCTGCTCATTACCAAGCCTCATTTATATAGAACAATACATTAACCAATGACTAAATGACAGAGTTGTCATATCGTGTTAAAATTATAGAGTAAAAGTTTGCAGGTTGGGAGATCGAGAGATGTATGAAATATTACAAGCAACTTATAAAGATGGCCACCTGATCTTAAATAAAAAGCTCAGTTCACTGTTGGAAGGCAAAACTGTAAACGTTATCGTATTGGATACGGACGAGATCGAGACTAAGAAGAAACGGTTTCTTGATTTTATAAGTAAACTAAACACACGTTTGACCTAAAGTTGATGCCTTGAAAGTCCTCCAAGCAATCAATATCAACGCCAAGTACGGCTATTCGTATTGGGATAGTTTGATATTAGCCACAGCCCTTATCAGTAACTGTGCATCTGTCTATTCGGAAGATATGCACCACGACCAAATAATCGAAGATAAATTGAGAATTGTTAACCCCTTTTCGTAAATAAAGAACTTCACGACCGCTGCCAACAACTTTTTTTCTCACCTCATTCGTTTTATTAATAATATTTTCCTAAAAATCCATCCGCATCCATTGGATCACTAATTATGGCTGGCAACCGTGAATTTCCACATAAATAAGAGAGGAGACCTATGACTGAATCACATCTTCTGACGACAATAGAACAACCGCAGCGACAGGGCTGTCGCCGCGTAATTAACTTACTTGGCCCGGCTTTGCCGCCGCCGAACATCGGCCAACAGGTCGAACTGACCGACGGGCGCAAGCTGGGTTTTGCCGAATTTGGCGATCCGGCCGGTAAGCCCGTTCTTTTCTTTCACGGGATGCCCGGCTCCCGACTGTTTCGCCACCCAGATGACTCGATTGCCGCCGAGTTGGGGGTGCGGCTGATTGTGGTTGACCGGCCCGGCATCGGCCTGTCCGATTTAAAGCCCAAACGCAAGCTGATCGATTGGCCGGATGATGTCATCGGTCTGGCCAATGCCTTGCAGTTGGATCGTTTTGCGGTGGCCGGGGTGTCGGCGGGCGGGCCGCATACGATGGCCTGCGCCTACAAAATCCCCCACCGGTTGAGCGGGGTGGCTTTGGTGAGCGCCGCCGCCCCCCATCGAGCGCCGGGCGTAACTGAAGGCATGAACCCTCGTATTAAATCCAGCTTTCAAACCGCCGGCTGCGGCTGCTTACCCTGGTGGTCGCTGCTGCCGGCGATGATCATCTACGCGCGAATGGGCCGTCACAGTCCCGAAAAATTATGGCAGCGGATGATCGACGCCTCGCCGCCGGTTGATCAGGCCTTACTCAAGAAACCGGCGGTCAAGGCGGTTTTTCTGGACAGCCTACAGGAAACCTATCGCCAGGGACCAAGCGGCCACATCTTCGATGCCCTGGCCATTGCCCGCGACTGGGGCTTCCACGTCAAAGATATCACCGCACCTGTGCAGCTCTGGCAAGGGCTGGCCGATCCGCAAGTCCCGCCGGCGATGGGTCGTTATCTGGCCGCCACCATCCCCACCTGCCAGCCCCACTACATCCCCGACGAAGGCCATCTGATGATGTTCAAATCCGACATCTGGCGGGATATTTTGGCCGGGTTGGTTGGGGAGAAGTAATTGGTAGAGGAGCGGCAAAGCTGGCTTTGTCAAACACGATCAAAGCCAGCTTTGATGCTCCTAAATCTCCTAATCTCCTAATCTCCTAATCTCCAATCTCCAATCTCCTAATCTCCAGTCTCCCATCTCTCCCCCCTGTAACTTATCTGTAACCGGCCTATGCTAAGATACAAGAATTAGGGAAAGTATACGCTTCAACCTTGTCTCAATGATGACCAAGAAAGAGGAAAAAGTAATGGAAAACCTGAGACTCTGGGAGCGTTATGCCGCCGATATGATGTGCTCCATGATTGAGCAAACGGTTAAGCAGACGGATGCTTTCCACAAACATGTCGAAGAAAATGTAGATACCTTTATTCATACCCTGCATCACCCCACCGAGCAGAATTCGACGCCGCCGGCGTCAATTTACGCTAATGGCAATGGGGCTTATAAAGAGTTGCCTCAACCAAGGGAGCCGGCGGAAGCCCCATCGCTACCACTGACGACGACTAAAGAACCGCCGCCACTACCGACGCCAGCCATAGAACCGCCACCGACGCCAACCGTAGAACCCCCTCCGCCGCCGATGCCAGCCGTGGAGTCGCCCCTGCCACCGGCTCCGGAAAATCCTCCGGCTACACCACCCCATTCTAAACCGCCGGAAAATTGCAAGCCCGAACCGGTCTGGACCTTTCGCGGCTACCAACTCGAAGCCGGTAACTTTACCAACGCTATGGTTCACTTTTTTCGGGCCGAAATCTACCGCGCCGATGTCTGGCGGAAGCGGCTCGATACCACCACCAACTGGGCGGTCATTACCACCGGCGCTACGCTGTCGATTGCCTGGGATCCGCAGATTATTATCTTAAGTACACTGCTGGTGACGCTGTTTTTATACATCGAGGCCCGGCGCTACCGCCACTACGAATTGTGGAGTTACCGGGTGCGGCTGATGGAGACCGACTTTTTCGCGGCGATGCTGGTCCCGCCGTTTCGACCGTCCGCAGACTGGGCCGAGAGCCTGGCCGAGAATCTACTGCGCCCCAAATTTCCCATCTCGATGTGGGAGGCGTTTGGACGACGCTTCCGCCGCAACTATGTTTGGATTTATATCATTTTGTGGCTGGCCTGGGTTCTCAACATCTGGCTCCATCCCGAACCGGCGACCGTTCTGGAGGAATTCATTTCACGAGCCGCGATTGGCCATATTCCGGCCTGGGCGGTGTTGGCCACCGGCCTGACGTTTAACGGCGTCCTCATTGTCACTGGTCTCCTGACGCGCCATCTCAAAAATGCACCGGGCGAAGTGCTAGCCGGGGAAGAAGATGGGACAACACCGCCCTGGCGGGCGGCTCATTGAAAAAAGATGACAGCGGTGGCTTCAACTGGAAAGCTTGACGCCGGCTAACCGGATCGCGCCAACAAATTATCGCCTTGCTTAACACGACTACCCTGAAACCGTCGCCGACCGTATTAGCCAAGAAAGGTTTACGGCGATGGGTTCGCACCATTGCAGGCATAATGGTAGTGGGTAATTAGAGATTGGTAATGGGTAACGGGAGATTGGATAATCAAACTCTCGTTACCCATTGCTTCTGTTGTTTAATTGACTTCTGCTGCTCTTCTTATTGTTTTGAGCGGATTCCGGGTATAATATAGCATTTTGACCGGACTGCCCCACTTCGCTCGCTCCTCTGAAAATATTCCTCGGGAGCGTCCAAGTAAACTTTGACCTGACCATGAATGACAAAGCAAGCTTTGTCGCTCCAGCTAGCTTTGTCGCTCCAGTAAATTTTCATTCTTGGTGTCGTTCCCTCCGGAATTGTCTGACTCCCACGATAACAAAACTGACTTTTGGGCAAATAAAAAAGTACTTTCGTCCCATAAATTTCGGTACCTATGGCTCTATTGATTTTGATTGATCCATGATATTTTATAGATATGAACGGATCAACGCGCTTTTTTGTAGAAGCCACACGCGCTCACTTCTGCCGACCAATGGTTGCAAAAACTGACAGAAGCAAGGCATTGCTGGGCAAAAAATCTTCTTGCACAGGATTAACTCGACCGCTCACTTAATTTTTCCAACGCTAACTTAAATATTCCAATTTTCAGAGACAAATTCCAACGGTTACTTAATTCTTCCAACATTCAGCGACAAATCGCGATTTGTACCAACAAATTCCAACAGTTACGTAATACTTCCAATTTTCAGGGACAAATTCCAACGGTTACTTAATTCTTCCAACATTCAGCGACAAATCGCGATTTGTACCAACAAATTCCAATTTTCAGGGGCAAATTCTGATTTGTACCAACAAATTTCGATTTGTACCAACAAATTCTGATCTGAACCGCTTATTTTCGTCCATTCAAGGAAGATAAGCTCAACGAATGGAGACCTTAGATTGCTGCGGTGTTGGCCGCGAACGGTTTTCCGGCGTAATTGCTGGCAAAAAGCGCGGCGGGGGTGGAAGCTCTGGCCCGGGCCAAGCACATCCAACCGGTGGCTGAAACGTTTGCCTACTGCCTGCTGCCCAATCATTTTCATTTTGCCATTCGCACGTTTACTGAAGCAGAACAGGCAGCGTATTATCAACAGCAGCGTGAGCAGATGGGTCCAATTTCAGAAATTGGACCCATCTTGGAGCCGCCGCCCTTTGGTACTCTCCAAAATCTCTAGACTCAGGACTCAACAATGAAAAACAAATTGAAAAAGTTGATTGGCACGTTACCTCCATCTGAAAGTGGTTTTAGGAAAAGAAACAGATTTCATCAGGGTTGGTGGAGAGCGTTTGTCCTGGCAGAAACAGAAGGGGATTACCCTCAAAAAAAGGGAAGCGGTATCTGTAATACAATTTTGGAGGGAAAAAACAGCCGGAAGAATTTTTTATCTCCACAGATAGTTGAAGCTGTGGCCCAAACCATTGCGGAAAGGCAATCAACCCGTTCGGGAATTATTGAAGAGGACAGGTTATTTAACAATTTACTGTCCAGCCAGCCGCTATGTTTTAATTTTTTTGGAGAACTAAAAACAGATACAGGTTTTGCGTTACAAGTTTTGAACCAGTTCTGGCCGGAACTGACCGCTGTCAAACAGGTGATTTTTGAATTTGCTCCCGCAAAAAATTATACCCATGATAATTCAGCTTTTGATGTAGCGTTCGAGGTGGAAATAGATCATAAAAATGGGCTGAAGTTTGTCCTACGGAATTTTCATTCTCGCTGTCGTCCTGTAAGGGCTGTTGGACTCCCTTGAAAATACAGTCTTGGAGCGTCAAAGTAAACTTTGACCCTGCCTGAATGACAAAGCCAGCTTTGTCGCTCCTATATTTTCATTGCCGGTGTCGTCTCAATCGAGACTGTCGGACTCCTCTGAAAATACAGACTTGGAGTATCAAAGTAAACTTTGACCCTCAACACGATGACAAAGCGGGCTTTGTCGCTCCTAAAAATTACGTGAATTTCGCGGGATTTTGTCGGGAAAAATTTTTCATCGAGATTTTATAAACAAACGATACCTACTATATCTAGGGCCAAGATATTATTCACTGGCTATATATAGTAGTGAAATTGACATAAATAGTTAAGCCTATTATAATTGGATCAGATGTGAACAATTCAGGGAGTAAGGAGTAGAGAGTAAGAAGTAAGGGGGAAAAGCCTGCTTTCTGCTTTTTGTTTCCCACTCCCAGATTTGTAATGACAACCTGCGTTAATCATTACCCCTAACATAGAGCGTGCCCAATGGCTGACCATCTTAAAGACTCATCGGTAAACGGGTCTAAGAAAAACGGCGTTAAGAAACGTCAAGCCCAGGGAGCCACTTTTACCGTTCATCGTCATAAACGTGGTCATTTTTATCATCATCCACAAGAGGGACGGGTTGAGGTGGTGGCTGTATTCTGCGACTGCGGGCGCTCGATTCTTGTTACCCCGAAAGAATTAAAAGGCAAACCGATTATCTGTGGTGTGTGCGATAGTGCTTTTCGCTGGCAGCAGTTGACGCTGGGGATGGACGGATAGTTGGCTGGTTAGAGAGTCGGTTGGTTAAGGTTTGATGATTAGGTGGCTGGAAATAAACGACCAAACCACCTAACCATCAACCTATCAAACCATTAAACTATCAACCTAACCAATATCAACCTAACCAACGGCATTAATTGCCGTTTAACCCATATTTTTTCTTGAGGAAGTTTGAGGCTGACTGCCCAAACAACAGGTAGAGCAGCAGGTCTTTGTGGGTTTTAACGTACGGGAGATCGTATTCATCTTCCAAGACCGGCTTTAGATAAGAAGCGGCCCGGTATTTGAGCGGTTCTTCGGCGCCGGTGAGCACTTTGGCCACAACGTCGGGGTTGACCGGGGCGGGGGTGCGGCCAAATTCGCCTTTGAGAATCATTTTGAAGGGATCGGATACGGTTTTGTAGCGTTCGCCCATAATCACATTGAAGGCGGCTTGCGAACCGACAATCTGGCTGGTGGGTGTGACCAGCGGCACGTAGCCGGCGTCGGCGCGAACGCGGGGAATTTCGTCTAAAATGGCGTCATACTGATTAAGTTGCCCCATCCCCTTCAATTGGTTATGCAGGTTGGACAGCATCCCGCCGGGAACCTGGGCCTCGAAAATTTTATCGTCATAGGTTGGGTATTTGAGCGACATCAGCAGTTCGCGCATCAGCGGGATGGCTTGCTCGATGGCTTCGTGCGTTTCTTTGGCCACCAGTTCGATAATTTTGTTGACCTGACGGCGATCAACGTCATCGAACGTGACCGGTTGGTAAAACTTGCCGTACACCGGGATGACATCTTTTAACTCGTCAAAGATCTTGAATAGTTCGGCCTGAGCCTTCAAAATGGCCGCTTTGTCTAGCCCGTGATCGATGCCCATCTCTTCGGCAAAAACGGCCATAACCTCGATAGGGGGGTGGGAGGTGCCGCCGGCAAAGGGGGTGATGGCGGTATCGACGTAATCAAGCCCTAACTGCATACCGATAACTTCATTTAGACAGGCCACACCGGTTGTCGTATGACTATGCAGCACGATGGGAAGCGATATATTCTTTTTGAGGCCCCTAAACAGATCCAAGGCATCGGTGGGGTAGAGTAACCCGGCCATATCTTTTACGGCGATCTGGTGCGAGCCTTCTTCTTCCAGCTTTTTGGCAAAGTTAACAAAATATTCAGTGGTGTGAACCGGGCTGGTGGTATAGGAGATGGCCCCTTCTACTGTCCCCCCATAAGCTCTGGTGGTTAAGATTGACGTTTGCAGGTTGCGCCAATCGTTCAGCGCATCAAAAATGCGCATAATACCGACGCCGGTTAGCACCGCTTCCTTGACGAACGAAATCACCAAATCATCGGCTGAAGGTTGGTAGCCAAACAAGTTTTGACCGCGCAGCAGCGCCCGAATTTTGCCGCCGCCACCCAAGGTTTCCTTGAAGGTGGCCAGTCGATCCCACGGGTCTTCATCTAAAAAACGAATACTACTATCCAGGACAGCCCCACCCCATAACTCAAATGCGGCGAAACCGGCATCTTTAATTATGGGTAAAACGCGCATGGCCTGTTCGGTTGTCATTCTGGTAGCAGCCAGACTTTGGTGTCCGTCTCGTAATGTTAGGTCCACAAATTGAGTTTTCGTACTCATTTAGACTTCTCTCCTTGAAGGCTATGAACTATAAATTTTTTGATATAGATTAATTTAACTGTACATCAATGTACTCTTACCGGAACAATAGAGATTGGTTTCTGAGCCGATCAATTTGGAGAAAATTGTATAGGGAATACGGATTCGTACTAGCTAGGGTTACCCCCAGTAACAATAATTGCCGTTAGGGCTAGCTATGACAGCAGATTATCCGGTATTTTCAAGTCATCTGATGAATTTGCGAGGTGGTATGAAATATCTCTCTATGTTTAACAGCAGATTTGTCGAAGATTATAAGCTAGGCTAATTTTTTTCGCTAATTTCGCCTGCCTTATTGGTAAGAGACCTTAGAGGCTGTTTTAAAAGCCTTCAGGGGTCCACAGATAGACACAGATGCTCACGGATATGATCAAAATTGAGATAAAAATCGGTGACTATCCGTGTAAATCTGTGGACAAGTCTATAAATCGCCACTTTTAAAACAGCTTCTTAATTCTCGATGCTCAGGGATATGGGTGAGATAACTTTCACGTAAAGCCAAGTCGTCAATGAGTTCAGCCTGGTTGATCAGGGCCTGATATCCTTCAACCAGCACTGACTCGGCTTGGTGGGTTTTGCTGCTGGCCTGCAGGATGTGATAACATGTCAGATACACCAACGCCGGATGCTCGACGCTCCGCATACCCTGACGTTCCACAAAAAAGAGAATCTGCTGAGTACAACTATCGGCCAGACTCAAATCCCCTGTAGCCAGGGCTATCCGGCCCAAATGGGCGACATCTTCGACCATAGCCACCCGGCGTTGGGTGTCGCGTTCGGTCTCCAACGCTTCGATAATGGTGTCTCTGGCTTCTACTAACCGGCCCTGATCATGCAGCGCCCAGGCGAAATAGATCAGGGTTTTGGCTATATGCCACCAGGGCGCGTCTAATTCGCGCAGAATAGTAAGGGACTCATCCAGATAGATGATGGCGGTGCCGTAGTCCCGCAAACGGCAGTAAAGCAAGCCCAGGTCTGCCAGACAGCGCCCCTCCAGGTGGCGGTCGCCGATGGATTGATAAAAGGTTAGCGCCTGCTCTAGGTCGGCTTTGGCGGCCTCATACTGGCCCAAACTGCGCTCAACCTTGCCTATGCCATACCGAGCCAGCGCCGCGCCGGCCCGGTCGCCGATCGTCTGGTGCAAGGCCAAGGCCCGCTGGAACGTCTGTCGAGCCAGGGCGTAATGTCCGATATCATAGTAAACATCACCTAAATTCGATAGGCTGTGGCCCAACGCCGCCTTATCGCCTAAGGTTTCCCATAAGACTATCGATTTTTGAAACGCCTCACGAGCCGCATCGTAATTGGCCTGGTAATATGCCACCAAGCCTTGGTTATTAAAACAGGCGGCCATCGCGTTTTCATCACCGCTTTGCTCAGCCAGGTCGAGCGCCTGCTGCAAATAATCAAGAGCGGTATCGTATTGACCGCGCAGATAGAGCAATCGCCCCCAGTGGTTAAACCCCTGCCCCAGCAGCGCCTTGTCGCCCAGATGACGAGCCAGGGTTACACAGCGCTCGATCATCTCTAGCGCCGAGTTGTAATCGCCGCTGGTTTCGTACAGTTGGGCCCACTGCCTGGCTGCTAACGCACGCCGGGTGTCATCATTAAGCGCCTCGGCCATAACGCCGAGTGTGCCCAGATCCTCCAACTCCTCATCGCGCCAGCCGATGAGGTTGTACAGTTTGGCTCGCTCTAATAGGGTATCCCAGTAGTCGGTTGTTACAATGTTGTGGGGAGACAGGTTTTCCAAACAGCTCAATATTTCGGAATAGTAGCCGATGGCGGCGTTGTTGGCATTTTCGCGGCGGGCGCGCTGGCTGGCAATGCGCAGGTAGTGCAGCGCCTTGGTCCAATCATGCCCGCGTTTGAAATGAAAGGCCAACTGCTCAACGGCATCGGGCGCGATATGCTCCAACGCCTCGGCCACGATATGGTGCAGTTGGCGGCGTTGGGCCAGCAGCAGTCCTTCGTAAACCACTTCCTGGGCGATCACGCTGCGAAAGACGTACTCCCATTTGGGCGCCGGCTGCTCCAGCCGCACCAGATTCTCATGCTCCAGCCGGTCGAGCTGTTTTGGCAATCGATATTGAGCATCGATCATCGGGTGAACTTCCGACAGCAGCAAGCGTTGGAAATGGGTACCGATCACCGAAGCGATTTTTAACGTTAACTTTTCTTCTTCAGACAGTTTGTCGAAACGGGCTAGAATGACTTCCTGAATGGTATCGGGCAGGTCCAGCGTTTCCAACAAATCGGTGGTTTGCTTCTTCTGGTTATCGAGGACGTCCAAAATGCGGTTGGTAATCTCCTGCAGGAAAAAGAGATTGCCCTGGCCTTTGCTCAGAATTACCTCTTCTACTTCCGCCGGCACCGATCGCCCTCGCAGCAAAATCCGAACCAGATCGAGGCTTTCCTGTTCCGACAACGGCTGCAGGCGCATAGCATGAGCGTAAGGCAGATTAATGGCCGGCGTCAAAGCCGCCAGATTGGCTTCGGGGCGATAGAGCAGCCCGATCAGAATCGGACTGCCGACCAGCGCCTGGGCCAGATGGGCCGCCAGGATAAGGGTTAAATCATCGGCCCATTGAATATCCTCCAGCAGAATCAGCAGCGGATGACGCCCGGCCTGGTGGCGTAAAAGGGCTTCGACCACGGTAAACGTGTTGTCGCGGCGCAGTTCGGCGGAAATGTGGCGGGTAAAGGCGGTGTCTGGCAAATCCAGACCCAAAACATCGCCCAACAGCGGCAGCCGGTCGAGCCAATAGCCGGGCTGATCCGGGGGAGTGGGCAACTCAGTCAACCCTGTCACCAGATGGGCTGTTTTTTGTTCCATCGAAAAGGCCGGCGTCAGACCAAAGATCGCCACCAAAATTTCGCGCCAGCCTTGATACGAGACCTGCTGGCCGAAGCTAACACACTTGCTGCCGTAACCAACCCCGCCCTCGCTCATCCACTCGCGGACCAATTCGGCGGCCAGGCGGCTTTTGCCCAACCCCAGATCGGCCTCGATGAAGAGCAACTGCAAATTCCCCTTACGGGCGCGGGCCGCCATGCGGCGCATCTGTTCCTGTTCGGCTTTACGGCCCACCAGGGGGTCATCGTGTAAAAGGTAGCGATTGAATATTTCATCCTGAACACCGCGCTCACCGGTGACTAAATAAGCCGGCCTGGGCCTCATATTACCTCGCACGGATAGATTACCGAGGCTGTCAATTATAAAGCGCGATCCGATCTTTTCTTTAACGCGTTCACTGATAATAATCGACCCGCCCCGGCCGTACTCCATTAGCCGGGCCGCCAGGTTGACCGGGCTGCCGATGACCGTATACTCGCGGTGATTCGGCGCCCCAACCGGGCCGGCGAAGATGGCGCCCTCGGTGATGCCGATCGACATGCGCAGGTGCCGCTCCTGGGCCACCACCTGCAACCCTAAGGCACAGGCCACGGCCCGGGCCGCATCATCTTCGTGAAAAAAGGGCGGCGCACCGAAAAGGAGGAGCATAATCGTGCCTTTATCATCCATAGCCACTTTGCCCAGTGACCCTTCAAACCGATAGGTGACCTCCTGGGCCGCCTGGAGAAAATTTTGCAGCCGAGGTCCGGCCTCTTGCGACTCGTAATCGAAGCCGCCGATGCCAATGAACAACACCGTAATACGGCGCAGTTCAGCTAGCCATTCAGCCTGTTCATCCAGCCGGGCCTTGATTGCGCCGGGGATGTAGCACAGCAGCGCCGTTTCAGCCAACCGCCGCTGTTCCAAGTTGAGCCGGCTCCAGTCAAGCGGTACCGTCGGAACCTTGGGCAACGTCTCAAAAGCGCGGTCGAGGATAATAAAATCCTGGTCGGCGAGGGTCGTACCGCTGAAAAAATGATGGGCAATTCCCCAGGCCCGGCTGCTGACCACAATCTGGCCGGGCCGCGCGTGATGTTCCGCCGCCCCCACCTGAATTAGCGGATTGCCCGCGATAACGTACTCCCACCGCCCCAACGCTCCGCCGATACTGCACTCCAACAGTTCACCCACCCCCAAACCCACCTTCATCGACAATGATGCCTGCCCTTGTGATGTAGTCATGTCAGCAAAGTTAATCATCTTGGCCTGCATTTCCAATGCGCATTCGCCAGCCCGGCGTACGGCGGTTTGCATTGAAACATTGGGAGCGACAGGGGTAGTTTCCAGCGGAAAAACCACGGTGATGGCATCGCCGGAAAATTTAACCACCTGCCCGTGATACTCTTGAACAATATGGATCATGCGGGTAAAGTATTGGTTGATAAGTTGGGTTAGTTCTTCAGCGCCGGTGGGGCCGGCGCGGCTTAACAGTTCGCTCAGGCGGGTGAAACCGGAAATATCGGCAAAGAGAACCGCGGCCGGAAAGCGGCGGTATTTCGGCCCGGTGAGCGGCAGCGGTTGGTGGTGGATAGCCTGAGCAACCGGCATTGGCACATAGGCGGCCAGTTTTTCCAAAAATTGGGGAGAGGTCATGGTCAGCTACCTCGTTAACACCTTAAAACACCTGCTCCGATTATCAGGGGATAGGGTCAAAATGTCAATAGGTCAAAAGTTGGTATTTTCCTATAAATTGCTTTATTATGAAAGCGTCATTATACCCGGTACAATCACATCTATGTTAACTACTTTAGCTATTTTTAATCCCTACATTGTCGAGGTTTTATGATTTTAGTGACCGGCGCGGCTGGAAAAACCGGTCAGGCCATCATTCAAGTGCTGGCCAATCGCGGCGCCGACGTGCGGGCCTTGGTCTACCGAGCCGAATACATCAAACAGGTCGAGGTCATAGGGTCGCGGGAAGGCTTTGTGGGCGACCTACAAGATGAGGCGGCTCTCACTCAGGCCGCTCGGGGCTGCTACGCCATCTACCACATCTGCCCCAATATGCACCCGGCTGAAATCAATATCGGCCGGCGGGTTATCGCCGCCGCTGGGCAAGCCGGCGTCCAGCGATTCGTCTACCATTCGGTGCTGCATCCGCAAGTTGAGGCCATGCCACATCATTGGCATAAAATGCGGGTCGAAGAGATGCTGTTTGAGTCGGGGTTAGATTTTACCATCTTGCAGCCGGCGGCTTACATGCAAAACATTCTCGGCGGGTGGCCAGCGATTGTGTCTCAGGGCGTCTATCGCGTACCCTACCCGATTGATACCCGGCTCAGTGTCGTCGATCTGAACGACGTGGCCAATGTTGCCGCCAAAGTGCTGACCGAACCCGGCCACACCGGCGCGACGTATGAGTTAGCCGGACCAGAGAACCCCAGCCAAAACGAGGTGGCCCTCCTACTTAGTGACTTATTAGGTCATCCGATCGACGCGGAGCAGATTACCATCGAGGCTTGGACGGAGGGCGCTAAAAAAGCCGGCCTGGGAACGTATCAAATCGAAACGCTGGTGAAGATGTTTCGCTACTACGAGCGATACAATTTTGAGGGGAACGCCAACGTCCTCGGCTGGCTGCTCGGCCGCCCCCCGACGACCTTACGCACTTTTTTGGAAACGTATATTAGTACAGAACGCTAAAATGTAGAACAACTTGTTAAGTTGTTCGTTGTTGTAATGATAAATCCGGACAATTTAGCAAATTGTCCTACGCTCTAAATAACAATGGCAACTCAACCCTGGCCCACTCCGCCCATCAATGAAATCCTGAACGAACAAGAAGCCGGTACTAACCAGGCCAACGTGCTGCGCCAAAAGCGGCTGATCGAGACTACGCTGGCCGAGTTAGGCTACGAGGCCAAAATTCACCAGGTGCAGCAGGGGCCGCGCTTGACTCGCTACAATCTGACCCCGGAATCAGCCACCCAGCTATCTAAAATCAAGAATCTGGATCAGGATTTGGCCGTGGCCCTCTCTGGCGCAACGGTGCAAATCGTCCTACCGACTCCTCAGAATCCGGCGCTGGGAATTTTAGTCCTCCATCCACGCGGGCAGCAACCGCCGGTCAGGGTACGCCCGATCCTCGAATCGATGGCTTTCCGGCAGGTAGGTGGCTTTTTGAAAGTGGGGCTGGGGCTTGATCTGGTCGGTGAGCCGGTCGTCATCGATTTGACCGAACTACCCCACCTGCTCATCGGCGGCACAACCGGCTCCGGCAAGAGCACCTGCCTGCACGCCATCCTGGCCAGCCTGTTGTGTACCTACTCGCCCAACGCCTTGCAACTGCTGCTGATCGATCCCCTGGCGATTGAACTGCGCGACTACACCAACCTGCCCCATCTGTTCGCGCCGGTGGTCACCCGCTCGAGCCAGGCGCTCGATACCCTCAACACCATCGATAAAGTCATCGACCGGCGCTATCAAAGTTTCGCCGATAACCAAGCCCGCAACATCGCCGGCTACAACCAGCAGCTCAAACGGGCCAGAAAACAGACCATCCCCTACATTGTGGTCGCCATCGACAATGTGTTTGACCTGCTCATGACCTCGGCCAAAGCCGTCGAGCAGACGATCACCCGCATGGCCCAACGGGCGCGCGGAGCCGGCGTCCACCTGATTTTATCGACCCCTCGCGCCGATACCGACGCCCTATCTGGCACACTCAAAGCCAACTTCCCCGGCCGCATCGCCTTCCGCGTAACCGACGCCGCCGAATCGCGCCTGATTTTGGATCAAAACGGGGCGGAGGAACTGATCGGTCAAGGGGATATGCTGTACAAAGCGCCCAACACCAACACACCCCGGCGCATCCAGGGTGCGTATGTTTCGGAGGAAGAACGTCAGAGAATTGTTCGATTTTGGAAAAGTTGATACTGTTTGGGGTTGATGACTAATTTGGCTGACTGCTCATATACGCCCGCACTAACGCATCGCGGAGAGCGCTTTCGACGTTGGTGCGGCCAAACTCCACGTTAGCCTGCATCATCTGGCGGGCGACGGCCACATCGTGAGTCTCGATCGCCTGCAAAATCTGAAGGTGATGCCGGCAGGTGGTGTGCATGCGATCCAGCGTGGTAATGTCGGTCATACGAGTAAAGTAAAGCCGCTCGTTGACCGAGTGGAGCAGATCAAACATAGCCTTATTATTGGTGGCTTGGGCTAAGGTTTCGTGAAAGGCTTCGTCCTGGCGGGCTAGCCGGAACGGATCGATGACCTCAGGGGACTCACAAGCGAACAGCTCACGCCAAGTTTGGAACAGCGCCTGCAACACATCCGAGGGCATACCCCGCGCCGCCAACTGTTCAACGACAAATAGCTCCAAAGCCAACCGCACATCGTACAGGTTATTGAGTTCATCCAGATCAGGCTGTTTGACTGTGCAACCCCGGTACGGCACTTTATCGACCAGCTTGTTGTCTTCCAGCATGCGCAGCGCCTCGCGCACCGGGATGCGGCTAACGCCGAATTCGTGGCACAAACTCTCTTCGATTAGTCGCTGACCGGGCAAATACTCCCAGCGAATGATCCGCTTTTTCAAAGTGTCGAAGATTTCAAAGCTGAGATTCATTTTTTCCATAGCCGCTATTATGCCTGAGTTAGGCTGTCTAGGCAATAAACCTGACGATGAAATTTTGCTATAATTTCTTAACGGCTATATAATCCGGCCCACGCTTAAACAGCCGATAGCCCCGGATGCTATCAGCCGTCAAACCAATAAACAAATGCAAAGACGCATCAAATCGTGCGTCTTTTTTTGTTTCAATTTCTTCCGCTCCACCCGTTTTGACCTCGAACCAGATGATATAAAACCGGATATGCTATAGCTTTTCGCTATAACTGAGCAGCCGCGACGCTCTCAGATGCGAGCCTGATTAAGGTGCGCATTTGAGGGCGTCTTTGTTTTAGTTTTTAAAGCTTCTTCACAGATGGTTCTAAGCCTTTTCTCTATTTTGGTATACAAAATTGTATACAATTACGTATTCAAAAGGAGGGATACATTGACAACAGCAACACCGAGTCAGCACAATGGAGCGACCCCGCTGCTGGAGGGGCGGGGCTTGGTCAAGCAGTTTGGCACCCTGCGGGCCAACGATAATGTGAACATCTCCATCTACCCCGGCGAAGTCCACGCCATTCTGGGCGAGAACGGCGCGGGCAAAAGTACGTTGATGAAGATGCTCTACGGCTTCTACAAGCCGACTGCCGGCGAAATCCTGATCGAGGGCCAGCCGGTGACCATCAACTCGCCGCAAGATGGCCGGCGATTGGGTGTCGGTATGGTCTTTCAGGATTTCACGCTCATCCCCGCCCTGAGCGTGATCGAAAATGTGGCCCTCTTTTTGCCCGATCTAGGCGCGGTGTTGAGCCACAAAGAGATCGAGCAGCGCATCAAAGCCGCCTCCGACAAATACGGGCTGCACGTCGAAACGCGAGCCATCGTCGGCGAACTGTCGATGGGCGAGCAGCAGAAAGTCGAAATCCTCAAGATTATTCTGGCCGGAGCGCGGGTGCTGATTTTCGACGAGCCGACCAGCGTGCTGGCCCCCCACGAGGTGGAAGGGTTGTTCCAGGTATTCAACAAACTGCGGGACGACAACTACGCCCTCCTCTTCATCACCCACAAGATGCCGGAGGTCATGGCGGTGGCCAACCGCATCACCGTGCTGCGGCGCGGGCGGGTGGTCGAGACGATGCGCACGGCCAAGGCCACCGAGCAAGAGTTGATCACCCTGCTGCTCGGCCAGTCGCCGCCGGAAGCGGCCCGGGTGACGGACAGCAAAGATCACACCGGCGAAACACCCCTACTGGCCTTCAAAGACGTGTCCGTCCCCGACGAGGCCAGCAGTGTGGGCCTGAAGCACATCAATTTGGAGGTCTATCCCGGCGAGTTGGTGGGGGTGGCCGGCGTGTCGGGCAACGGGCAGCAGGTGCTGGTCGAAGCCGCGTTGGGGCTGCGACCCCCCAACGCCGGCACCATTCACCTGTTCAACCAGGACGCCAGCGGCAAGTCGGTTGAGCAGATTTTGCACGCCGGGCTGGGCTGCATTCCGGAAGACCCGCTGCTGATGGGCGCGATTCCCGGCATGCGCGTCTACGAAAATATGATTTTGGGCGAGCAGGATAAATACGCCGACCAGGGCGGGTTGTCGATGAACTGGAAGCGGGTGCGGGACAATGCGACCAAATTTTTGAACAACACCTTTGTCTCTTCCCCGCCCAGCCTGGACGTGATGGTCGAAACCCTGTCGGGCGGCAACTTGCAGCGAGTGATCATCGCCCGTGAAGTCGGGCGGCAGCCCAAGTTGTTGATCGCCTATTACGTGGCGCGCGGGCTGGATATCTCCAACGCCGAAGCGGCGCGGCGGCTGCTGCTGCGCCACCGGGCCAACGGTATGGGCATCCTGCTCATCTCCGAAGATTTGGACGAACTTTTTGCCTTGAGCGATCGGCTGATCGTCATGTTCCACGGCAAAATTGTCGGCGATTTCAAACCCCAAGACACAACGGCTCACGAAGTCGGTCTATTAATGACAGGAGGCGAAAGCTATGATTAGTTCCGCAAGTTTAGCTCAGGTCAGCCGGCAGCAAGGCGCCGCTCTGCTCCGCTTTTTGGCGATTCTCGGCCTGGCGCTGCTGGTGTTTGCGCTGGTGCTGTTGGTGTTCGGCAAAAACCCGGTTGAGGCCTATGTCGATATCTTTGTCAGCACCATCGGCAGCAGCTACGGCTGGTCGGAGGTGCTGGTCAAGGTTATTCCGCTGGTGCTGTGCGCCACGGCGGTGCTGCTGCCGGCCCGCATCGGACTGGTTAACGTCGGCGGCGAGGGCCAGCTTTATATGGGCGCGCTGCTGGCCTCGTGGGGCGCGCTGGCGCTGGCCGATGTGCTGCCCGGTTTTCTGGGGCTGCCGACCATCATCATTCTCGGCTTTGTCGGCGGCGGCCTGTGGGCGGCCATCCCGGCCGTGCTGCGAGCGATGGGCTGGCTCAACGAAACCATCTCGACCCTGCTGCTCAACTACGTGGCGGTCCTGGTGGTTAACTACTTTGTCTTCGGCCCCCTACGCGACCCCAGCAGCGCCAACTTTCCCCAAAGCGAACCCTTTGCCGATGCCTTCCGGCTGCCCTTCTTAGGCTCGAGCCGTGTCCATTTCGGCCTCATTATCGCGGCGGTGGCGATTGCCGGTCTCTATTTCGTCCTCAACCGCACCCGCTGGGGCTACGAGATGCGGGCCATCGGCGGCAACCCGAACGCCTCGCGCCGCCACGGGATGCCGATTACC
>JACKAT010000045.1 GCA_020634935.1 Anaerolineales bacterium | reverse complement strand
GTGTGCTACCTTGCCTGCCAGACCACTTTTTATTGGATTGTCACAGGGATTTCTCCGCTAGCGCTGCGAAATGACATGAAGCACAGCTATTTCCGAACTCGGGTATGTTACTGGAGATTAGAGATAGGGAGATTAGCGTTAGAAATCGCCTTATCTGCCTAATCTCCGTTTTCAGTATGGTTGAGGTTATTTAATGACCACTCCTCTGAAAATAGCGATCTGGAGCGTCAAAGTTTACTTTGACCCCATCGTGGGTGACAAAACTAACTTTGTCGCTCCGGTTTTTATTTACAGCCGCCCTTTCAACATGCCGTGCCAATAGATGCGGGGTAGACCGTACTTCTTCAACATATACATGCTGTACCGCTCTTCGGCCTGGTTGAAGGGGAAAGACTCTTGGGAATTGCCGTCGTAATCGAACTCGGCCAGAATGAGGCTGCCGTAGCCGGTGACCAGCGGGCAGGAGGTGTAGCCGTTGTACACCTCGGTTAGCGGCTGGCCGCTCAGCGCCGAAATGAGGTTATGGACCACGGTGGGAGCCTGTTTGCGGATCGCGGCCCCGGTTTTGGAAGTGGGCAGGCTGCTGGCGTCGCCCAGGCCAAAGATGTTGGGGTAGCGGTTGTGTTGCAGCGTGTCCTTGTTGACATCGACCCAGCCATCGACGTTGCCTAAGGGGCTGTTCTTGATAAAATCGGGCGGCCCCTGCGGCGGGGTGATGTGGATCATATCGTACTTGATGACGGTTTCTTCGCCGCTGGTCATGTGTCTGAAGACAGCTTCTTTGGCTTCGGGCCGCACTTCGACCAAATCTTGCAGATAGCGGGTCTGGATGCCTTTGCGGTCGATGGCCTGATTGAGCGCCTGCGCGTACTTCGGCACGGAAAAGATGACGCCGCTGGCCGAGACGAACATGACCTCGATCTGGCTGCGGCGGCCGCTGCGCCGGAAGTGGTCTTCGGCCAGATAGGCGATCTTCTGGGGCGCGCCGCCGCATTTGATGGGCGTTGACGGTTGGGTGAAGAGCGCTACGCCGGATTTGAGGTTTTGGATGCATTCCCAGGTGTACTCGACCGTGTCGTAGGCGTAGTTGCTGCAAATGCCGTTTTTCCCGACGTTCCCCTTTAACCCCTTGACTTTATCCCAGTTGAGTTGAATGCCCGGCGCGACCACCAGGAATTCATAGCCGATGGTCTGGCCGCTGCGGGTTTTGACCTGATTTTGGTCCGGGAGGAACTCGGTGACGGCGTCTTTGAGCCAGGTCGCACCCGGCGGAATGAGGGCCGCTTCATTGCGCTGGCTTTCCTCGCGGGGAAAAACGCCCCCGCCGACCAGCGTCCACAAGGGCTGGTAGTAATGCTTGTCTGAGGGTTCGATGATGACCACATCGGTTCCCGGCCGTTGGTTCAATAGGTGCGCCGCTACCGTAATCCCGGCGCTGCCGCCGCCGACAATCACCACTTGATGTTTGAGGCTGCCATTGTTAGCTGACATTGCTAGTTCTCCTTAGTCTTTGAGCTATTTAACCCCGGCTGCACCCTTGCCAACAATGTTCAAGGAGTAAGGAGTAAGGCGTAAGAAGTAGAAAGTTTTCCCCCTTACTCCTTACTTCCTACTTCCTACTCCCAATGACGATCGATAGGGAGGCAACTTGAGTTAGATGTATTTATATTTTGTTATTAACGATTATTTGGTTTTGCCCTACGATGGGGCTAACTGCCGGCCAAACTGCTTGGCGAAGGCGGTTAAAAAGCCCAGCGCCCGCTGTACATCGGGATCGTTGAGGGATTTGAATAAACCCATCGGTCCCACTTTATGAGGCTGCGTTTGATCGAGGGCGTAACTTTGGGCCAGCGCGCGACCCGTCTGCCCGACCACGCCGACCGTGTGCGGTTCCAAAATGCCGGAGTCGAGCAGGGCGTCGAACTCTTGGGAGTCGACCACGCTGATGAACTTGATCAGCGCCGCCAGCCCTTTATTCATCAGGATGTCGAAATCGATGCCCGACGCGGCTGAAACCCGGACCATTTCATCCACACTGTCGGCAACCATAGCCACCACGCCGGGGCCTTGCTCGGCCAGGCTGGCCAGCATCTCCAGCGACTCGGTTTGGTCCAGCAGTTTGGTGAGGGCGTTGATCAAACGCGGGTTTTGCAGCCGTAGGGCGATTTGAAAGCCGTTTTGCAGCAGCGCCTCCGGGTCCAGGCCGGTCGAGGTGGCCGTGCGCATCATTTCGTCCAGGCTGTCGGCCAGCATGGCCGTTACGCCGGGGCCTTGCTCGATCAGGCTGACCAGCAGCTCCAGCGACTCGGTCTGGTCTAATAATTGGGTGATGAGTTGGATTAAGCGGGGGTTTTGCAGGCGGGTGGCGACTTGCAGCGCGTTTTGCAGTACCAGCTCTAAATCGGTGCCGGAGCGGGCGGCCTCGACGTAAAACTCATCGACGCTGTCGGCGACCACCGCCGCCAATCCCGGCCCCTGCTGGATGAGTTCTTCGGCCAGGCCCATCATCTTGTCGAGCGACTCGACTCGATCCAGCAGCCGGTTCAAAGCGGCCACAGTATTAGGGTCGTCGAGCCGCGCTTGCAATTGGGCGCTCGCGCCGTTGGTTGAACGAACATCGGTCATACTTACCTCCTTGTAATGTGAGTGCTTTCTAAGATGAGAGCAACCCTATTTTTTTCAATTGTAACAACATTGGCCGGGCGTCGTCATCCCCTAAGGCGAGGATTTGGCTCACCCAATTGAGGGATTTACCAACGCGGCCGGGCCTACTCCACGGCCAAGGGGTAGCCTGCCGCTTCCCAGGCTAAAATTCCGCCCTGCAAATTGTAGATATCAGTGTAGCCCATATCTTTGAGGATGCCGCCGGCCAACCGGCTGCGCCGGCCAATGCGGCAGATGAGCACAATCGGCCGGTCGGTGGGCAGGGTGTGACCCTCTTGCGGCAGCAGGCGCATCGGCACCAGCCGGGCTTGTGGCACGTGGCCTTTGCGGTATTCGGCCGGCTCGCGGACATCGATCACGATGGGCGGTATCGACGTCCCGTTCTGGCTGAGGCGCTCCTTCAACTGGCTGGGCAGCCAGGAGGGGATGGCGTGTTCCGGGTGAACGGCGTCGTCCGGGATTTTGGAGCCGTAATCCCATTTGGGCAGCGCCTGACATTCGGCAAAAATCCGCAGCGGGCATTCATAGATGCAGATCGACGGCTCGAGCACTTTATGGAACATGTACGAAACGGCTTCGTCTCGCTGCAAGAAGTGGTTGTAACCCAACATCTTATAGAAACCGCTGGCCGCCATCTGGTGTTTGACCTGCCGCCGGACGCTGGCAAAATAGACATCGCCCTTGCGCTGCCGGTACAGGCGCGTAATCGACTCAAGGGCCTGGATGCCGCTGAAGTCGATATGATCGACCAGATGCATGCGCAGCAGCAAGAAATGTTGTTCGGGATGCCGGGCCAGATTGGCCCGCACAACGCGTTCCACGTGTTCGGTCGCGCCAAAGTAAAGCGGCCCGCCGATGGTGATAATCCCGACCTGCGGGCAAACCGGGTGATCTTCCTCGGGCATAAAGTGGCGGAAGTTGGGGTCGGGTACCATCGATGTCACTTGCGGCATCGATGTTTTGACCAGGAAGCGAACAATCGAGACGATAATGCCGGACAGAACCGCGTATTCCAACGGCAAGATTAGCGTCGCCGCCAGCGTGGCTACCATAATCATGCTGTCGCCGCGTGAGGTGTACCAGATGCGTTTCATGGCCTTACGATCAACCATGCCATAAGCGGCCACCATCAGCACCCCGGCCAATGCCGCGCGCGGAATAAAGGCCGCATACGAGGCCACGGTCAACAGGGCGATCAGCACAAACAGGCCGGTAAACACGTTCGACATCGGTGTGCGGGCGCCGGCGGTATAGTTGACGCCGGATCGAGAGAAGGAACCGGCGCAGGTATAGCCTGAAAAGAAGCCGACGGCGATATTGGCCAACCCCTGCCCCACAAATTCCTGGTTGCTGTTGAGACGCTGGCCGCTCTGCACGGCAATGGCCCGGGCAATGGAGGTCGCTTCGACCAAACCAATCGCCGCCACCGCCATCGAACCCACCAGCAGCTTTTGGATTAAATCAAAATCGGTCAACGGCAAACTGGCCAGAGGGGGGAAGCCGTGGGGGAGTTCGCCCATGATACTCACGCCCTGTTCGTCTAGCCGAAGCAGGCCAACTAAAGCCGTGATCATGACGATGGCGATCAGCGGGCCGGGCAGGCTGCGCCGCAGCCGCTGCGTTAGGATAATCAGCCCAATCGTGGCCAGGCCCAAGGCTAAGGTGAGCCAGTGGGTTTGCGGCAGATACTGCCCAATTTCGAGCAGGGTCACAAAAAAATAAGGCGAGTTCGGAATATCGACGCGCAAGAGGTGTTTAAGCTGATTGACAAAGATCAGGAAACCCGCTCCAGCCGTCAAGCCGATGATGACCGAGTTGGAGACAAAGTTGACCAGCACCCCCAGCCGGGCCAGCCCCATCACCAGCCGAAAGACGCCCACAATCACGGCCATCAACGCGGCGGCGGCCAGGTACTCCGGCGTACCGGGGTGGGCCACCGTTATCAACGTCGATAGCACCAGCAGCGAGGTGGTGTTGGTCGGGCCGGTATTAAGATGGATGGACGATCCCCACAACGCGCCGACAATCGAGGCCACGATAGCGGTGTACAGGCCGGTCTGGGGCGGGAGGTCGGAGATCAGGGCAAAGGCGATAGCTTGAGGCAGCGTGACGACGCCCATCGTCAACGCGGCCATGAGATCGGGGCGCAGGTATTCGGGGCGATAGCTGCGAATGATTTCCAACGGGCGGATAAAAAAGGCCAGGGTTTCGCCCCACCATTGGCGTGCCAGGTCTAGCGAATCCGCCGGATGTAATCCGATCATGTCTCCCTCCGGCGACTATAGTTCCTCTCTCACGAGTTTTGGTCCTTTTTGGAGCATCAAAGTTTACTTTGACTTGCCGGCAAGCTTTATTGCGCAGTATGACAAAGCAAGCTTTGTCGCTCCAGCATGATACAGCAAAGTTTATGGCTTCAACATGACAAAGCAAGCTTTGTCGCTCCAATCTATTTGTTTATACGACAAACTCACGGGCCAGTTCATGCTGCGTAGCGGCTAACCGGTAGCTCCAGGCTTGGGCATAGGGCTGCCAGCCGGGGTAATCGGCGGACACTTGGCCGTATGCCAGGTCAGCCTCAGCCAATAAATGGCTCAGATGGTCTAATAATTCCGGCAGCAGTTCATACTGCATCGCCTGGCGGAAAAGCGTGTCCAGCATCTGAAACCGGTCGCCGACGGTAGCCGGTAAATCGAGCGTCCGGCCGAGCTGGGCCAGATCGATGCGGGTGAGATACAGCCCGGTCTCACGCGGACACAGCAGCCGTTTGGTCAGACGGCGGAAGGGCGACCCGCCGTTACGTTCTGGCTCAACCACCCCCTCATCGGCCAGGATAGTCTCATCGGTGCCGCGATAGATGGGCGGCGGCGGGAGTTCGGGGAAGAGGTCAGTGGGGTTGGGGATCGAAGTCTCCGGGAGGGTAGTCAACAGCAAATCGAGGGTTAACTCGCCCAAGGCGGCATAAAATGGTTGTGGTCTCAACCGCTGGAGCGTCAAAATAAACGGGACCACCCACAGCGCCAAATGACGTGTGTGAAGTTGATGGGCCGGGGCCAACTGTTCCCGGTCGAGCCAATCGGCCAGCGCCAGCAGCTCCAAGCCCAGATGATCCGGCGCACCGGTGCGAACGCCCGCCGGCGACTGCCACTCCCCCCGGCGGTAGATCTGCGTGACGCGGTCGGTGGCCGGCGCCATCAGCATGGCTGAGGGGTCGATAAAAACGCTCTCATACGGCGGCAGGTTAAATCCGAACAGCCGTTGATACTCTACGGCCAGGTTGGTCAGGTGCGGCCCATCCAGCGCCGGCAGGGTTTGGGCCAGGTCGGGCAGCGCTGTCAAGGTGTCTATATCTTTGGCCGACACTTCCTCCAGCCAAAAGCGGGCCAGGGTTCGGTAGGCCGGGGGGATGAGGTCATTGTGTGACAAATTTGAAGCTCCTAGAAAACTAGGTGACCGTCACTTTACGACTAAAAGAGCCTCCATTTGGCTCAAACAGATCGGTTTTAGTAGACACAAGTGACGGTCACCTGACGAATTTCGGTAATAAGAGATAAAGCGATTGGGAGATTAAATATGCAGTATCTCCCCGCCTCCCAATCGCTTATCTCCAGCCAAATAACAGAGTTATTTTTGGCCAAATCCGCTGTTTATGCGCCGTTGCGTTCAATCGGCAGGCCGGCGGCGGCCCAACCGGTGTAGCCGTTTTGCATTTTGATGACATTGGTGATGCCTTTGGCCTGCAACACGCTGGCGGCAATGGCCGAGCGGTTGCTGGTGCGGCAGTGAACCACCACCGGCTTATCGGTCGGCACCTCGGCCACGCGATCCGGCAGGTAGCCGAGCATAATGTGTTGGGCGTAGGGTAGATGGCCTTCATTCCATTCGCTGGTACCCCGGACATCCAGGACTGTGACATCGCCGTTGGCCACTTGCTCGGCCACTTCTTCGGGTGTGGTAATGGCGTAGCTTTGCAGCGCGTCCGGCCATTGCTCAACGGCATCGGGCGTGACGTAACCGTTGAAATTGTCTAGCCCAATATAGGTCAGGTCGCGCATGGCCTGGCGGGCGGAATTTTGGCTGGCGATCAGATAGAAGGGCTGCTCGTAGTCCAGCATCCAGCCGGCCCAGTTGGTGAACGAGTTGTCTTCGGGAATATTAATCGTGCCCGAAATATGGCCGGCGGCAAAGACATCGGCCGGGCGGGTGTCGATGACCATCGCTCCGGCGTCGAGCTTCTCTTTGAGCTGTTCCAGGTCCATCCGCTCCGGTTCCGGCAGTTCGTCGAACACGTTGCGATCAACTTTGTTGAGCTTCTTCATCATGGCAAAGTAGAACGGCGGTTCCGGCTGGCCGTCTAACAAGGCTTTGACGAACTGATCTTCGTCCTCGTAGGACATGGCCGTGTTAAACAGCTTTTCATAGCCGACGGTACTGGAAGGGATCGCGCCCAGGGCCTTACCACAAGCGCTGCCCGCTCCGTGCGCCGGCCAAACTTGCATATAGTCCGGCAACTGCTTGAAGCGCTGGATTGACTTGAACATCTGGCGGGCGCCCGGTTCGGCGGTGCCTTTGATCCCGGCGGCCTCTTCCAGCAGGTCGGGCCGGCCAATGTCGCCCACAAAAACAAAGTCGCCGGTGAAGATGCCGATCGGCTTGTTGGCCCCAGCCGAGTCGGTGATGATGAACGAAATGTGTTCCGGAGTATGGCCGGGGGAGTGCATCACTTCAAAAATAATGTTGCCCACTTTGAAGGTGTCGCCGTCTTTGACCAACTGGACATCAAATTCCGGAGAAAACTCGTACTTCCAGTTTGCATCGCCTTCGTCAGAGAGGTAGAGCTTAGCGCCGGTTTGCCGGGCCAGTTCGCGGGAGCCGGACAGAAAATCGGCGTGAATGTGGGTTTCGGCCGCGCCGACAATTTCCATATCGTTCTCGGCGGCCACTTCGAGATACGGGCGGGTATCGCGGCCCGGATCAATAACCAGCGCCTCCCCCGTCGCCTGGCAACCAACCATATATGAAGCGTGAGCTAATTTGTCATCGTAGAAATATTTAAGCAGCATCTTGCATTCTCCTTTTATGTTTCGAAATAGACCAGATCTGACAGGTTTTTAAGCGTCCCTTTCAATCTCACGCTTGTTCCAAGTGGAACGGTTCGTTACCGCTATGGAAATTTGGAAACCTATCAGGTCTTACGTTGATGATAAGACTATACCCTACCTCTATAAGTCAGGTATAAGGGGTATGTAAGAGCTTTGTAAAACTGGTACGTCTCGTTCGTAGTAATTGGTTTAGCCATTTCCGTTATTGAATCATTCGGAAGACGGCAGGTCGTCCCCCGAGTACGGGCCTAAAGCCCCGTGCTGAGCGAGCGGAGCCTCTTCGGGCTAGAATTTCGCCGTCTGAGGGCGCTTTAGCGTCCTTCGCTCTTTCAGCCTCGCGCTCTTTCCTCAACCGGTGCTTCAGTCTTTTCCTCGGTCAGATAAAACATACTGATGTGCGGCTTGAGCGGTCGCTTGAGCCACAGCGGGCGGCGCAGGCCATTCGGACCGGGAGCCGGTTTGGTCATCGCCAGCCACTGCCGGTAGACGGCCATCGACTTGTTGGTATCGACGCGGATGTCGCCGTTGCGATCCTGCGGCCCGGCTTTGCTGACCTGAAGGGCTTTTTGATGCCAGCAGTGCATGCCGCTAATGGGATCGGGGTGGACGGCGTGAGTGATATTTTGATGCACGCCGACCTCCTCCCACCAGATGCGCGAGGTGTCGGGGTCGTCCGACTCGAAGGCGGTCGCGCCGTGCAGTTGGCGCAGGGAGAATTCGCCTGCCGGCGTTTCGTCTAGTTCCACCAAGGCCGACGTACCTCGGTTGAGGCCGATGTTCTCTTGCAGCCGCCAGCGGCCCAGGTGATGGCTCATGGCGATGACGCCAGGCTTGATGCCTTCGGTGACCCAGACCTTGGCCACAAAGTAGCCGATTTCGGTCTCGACTTTGATCAGATCGTTGCTGTGGACGCCGATGCGCCGGGCATCTTCGGGATGCATCCAAACCGGGTTGCGATGGCTGATTTCGTACAGCCACTTGGCGTTGGCCGAGCGAGTGTGAATCAGCGTCGGCAGGCGGAAGGTGGGCAGCAGCAACATCTCGCCTTTACTGCGGTCGATGTGGTCGGGGTGGACGTGGCTTTTGAGATAGTGCGGCACGGTATATTCCAGCTCGTTCCAGCCCCATTCGGCCAGCGTCGGTTGGTAGAACTCCAGCTTGCGGCTGGGCGTGCTGAACCCGACACGCGGCTCACCGTCGATCATCACGCCGATGGCCTGATCGTTCTTCAAAACGCGACCGGCGGCATCGACCCTATAATCCGGCGGCAGGCTGCCGTTGCCGGGATGCACCTTGTCGAGACCGGGTGCAGGCTTTTCATAAGGAGTGTAGTTCTCTTTGACGACCTCGAACGCGCCATATTTGCGCATATATTCCAGCGGCGTCAGCCCCTCATTGGCCGCGACTTCGGGCAGGCCGGGTACGCTGTTCTCGAAAATCCAGCGGAAATACTCGTCGGCGGTGATGCATTCGCCGGGACGGTAGGGGCTTTCAAAGTGAGAGCGAATGCCCAGCGACCCATCCGGATCGATGCGCCAGGACAGTTGCAGCCAGAACTCGACCTCTTCCCAGACCTCGCCAGGATTGGCTTCGTAGGTAAATTGAACCTTCTGCCCCATACGCTCCATCGCTACGCGGCGCACCGGCTGGCGGAAGGCGATCCACTGGCCGGCGTGGGTCTCTTGGCTCATCAAATCGTGCCGCTCGCCGGAGTGGCCCATCGGCAGGACGTAATCGGCGTACCAGGCCGACTCGTTCCAGGTGGGCGTGAGAGCGATATGACGGCCGATCAGATTTTCGTCGCGCAGGGCCTTCATCCACATAAAGCCGTCCGGGTTGATCCAGAGCGGGTTGTAAACGCGAGTAAAGTAGACATCCAGCTTGCCCCGCTCTTCCAGCAGAAAGTGAGGCAGCAAGAAACTCAACTCAAAGTGGGCCAGGGGCCACTCTTTGGGCAGCAGCAGTTCATTCCACTTTTTCTGCGGCGGCGGCGCGTCGAAGGGTTTCGGCACGAATTTGTTCCAACTGTTGCCGCTGGTTCCCCCCCGCGTGCCAACCGAGCCGGTCAATACGTTGAGGAAAAAGAGCGTGCGGGCCACCTGCCAGCCGCCTAAGTTGCCGCTGGCCGCGCTGCGCCAGACGTGCGTCGCCAGTCGCCCCTGACAGTTAGCCACTGCTTTGGCCGAAGCGATGATGCGTTCGGCCTCGACCCCGCTTTCCTGGGCCGCGAATTCAGGGGTAAACTGGGCGTAGAGTTCCTTGAGCAGCAGGTCGAAGTTATCGAACGTCACCTCCCACTCGGGGCGCAGCGCCCGTAGCGAGTCGGCCCAGTTGACCCAGCGGCGCACAAAGGTTTTGTCGTACAGCCCGTTTTGGATGAGATAGTTGGCGATGGCCAACAACACGGCCGCCTCCGAGCCGGGCCAGGTTGGCAGCCAGTGATGGGCGTGGGAAGCGGTGTTGCTCAGGCGCGGATCGAGGACGATGAGCCTGGCTCCGTCCGATTTACCCTCGATGATCCGCTGGGCGTGGGGGTTGAAGTAGTGGCCGGTTTCCAGGTGGCTGCTGACCAGCAGGATGACGCGGGCGTTGGCGTAATCGGGCGAGGGCCGGTCGAAGCCGCTCCAAAACGCGTAGCCGGCCCGGGCCGAGGCCGAGCAGATGTTGGTATGGCTGTTGTGGCCGTCGACGCCCCACGATTGAATGACGCGGTTGACGTAGCCATCTTCGCCGGGCCGGCCCACGTGGTACATAATCTCGTTGTGGCGGTCTTCTTGGATGGCTTTCCGCATCCGGGCGGCGATGTCATCCAGCACCTCTTCCCATGTGACGCGCTGCCACTGGCCTTGGCCCCGTTTGCCCACGCGCTTGAGCGGATAGAGGATACGCTCCGGATCGTAAATCTGGTTTTTGGTGGCCGGGCCTTTGGCGCAGTTGCGCCCCCGGCTGCCGGGATGTTTGGGGTTGCCCTCGAACTTTTGGATTTCCAGCGTCTCTTTGTCGATGTAGGCCAGCAGCCCGCAGCCGCTCTCGCAGTTAAAGCAGACGGTCGGCACCAGGGTGTAGTGACGAGCCACCTTTTTCGGCCAGGCTTTCGAGTCGTACTCGACCCAATCGTCCCACTTTTCGACCGGCGGGTAGTTGGTCAAGCCATTGGTGGTGAGGGGTTCGGGCATGGCGGTCGAGGCGGATGGGGTTATTCGGTCGATGTTTTCGGCGGGTGGGGTAATGGGTAATGGGTAATGGGTAATGGGGGTATTTGTGGTGGTGGCCAGCGTTGGCTGCTGCGCCGGGTTCAGTTTGGCGACGGCGTTTAGAAAGTTGACGAGCTTTTGCTTCATTAGTTGTACTCCCTGAAAATAAAGGCTCGTAGTAATCGCTTTAGCAATGCCTCAGCCCTAAAGGCTTACTACGAACGAAAATGCGACACTCAGGCTCGGTACGCTAAATTGCGGTTGGCGTTGGAGCATCAAAGCTTGCTTTGATCTTTCCTTGACCGGGAGAAAGCAAGCTTTGTCGCTCCGATATTGGGACAAAGCAAGCTTTGTCGCTCCGATTTCTCTACGAATTCGGCACTTCTTGCGGAGCCATGACGAAAGCGTATTCAAACAGGTATAGGCCGATGACGGTCAATACAGCGGCGACGGCGACCAGCAGCGAAGCTGCGCCTGTACTGAAAGCGGCGGTGATGACCAGCAGCAGCGGCAGGATGTGGCCTAAACCAATGGCTCCAACCCAAAAGTAATTCTTGTATTTACCGTGGCTGATGTCGTGCGCGGCTCGAGCGGCCACTTCTGAGGCATGGGGCATGCCAAACTCGCCCAACAGGGTCACAAACAGATCGACCACTAACGCCACGCCGAAAATCCACAGCAGCGATGTAAATAAGGTCGCTCCTAAAGGAACAAACAATCCGACCGCTAACAGAACACCCGATCCAACCATCAAAGCCTGGATCACTAGGTGGGCCGGCAGAAGGGTACTTTGCCACAGGTCGCGCCCTTCGGCCTGACCAAAAAGAAAGGCCGTGTAGATAGCCGATCCCATCGCCAGTACAAAGCCGACAACGAGAAGCGGCATGCGCACTGCTGCGGCCAGCCCGCTGGCGATGAATCCCAAGTAGGCCGCGCCTTCCAATAGAAACCACAGCCCGCCCACGGCCGAAAAGCCCATGAGAATAAACGCGCCTCGGGCCAGCCACGATTTGAGTTGTGGTCGAAAGACGATGCGCAAGAAGGCGGCAGGTTTTTCCAAATCGATAACCAGCAGTAGGGTCGTCAGGCCGATGAAGGCCAGCGCGACGAAGTTGCCCGCCAGGGCCAGCAGGGGATCGAACTCAATCAGGTTGAGGCCAAAGAAGAGGGCCAGCAGGCTAAATACCCCGCTGCCGATACCTTTGGTCACCAAATAGGCCGGTACGGGCCAGTGCCATGGCACTTTGTGCTGAGCGTTGTAAGTCGTCTGTACCATATGCTCGGCCAGACGACCCTCGCCAATGTGGATTGGCCCTTGGCTGGCGGACCCCACGCCTTGCGCGGTGGGCGTGCGAATCGGTGTGCCAGAGGCGGCGGTTTTGGTCGCGGCCTGAAGCGGAATAATTTCCAGCGCCTGGTGGTTGCCGTTGCGATGGCCGTTGGTGAAGCCGACCGCTTGCTCCGAGATGAGATCCGACCACATAAAGTTGGCTTTGGTCGCGGTCGGGGTCAGGCCGACGTCATCGCCTTCGATGTAGAACAGCTTGGGGGCGGTGCCTTGCTCCGGCTTACGGACGCTGACTTGCTCGCGGGTTAGCCTGCGGCTGATCTCGCTGTGGGGATCGTCCAGGTCACCGGCAATAATCGAATGGGTGGGGCAAACGACCACGCAGGCCGGCTCCAGCCCCAGGTCGGTGCGGTGGGAGCAGTAATGGCACTTGGCCGCGCTGTGAGTGTTGGGGTCGATGTAGATGGCGTCGTAGGGGCAGGCTTGCATACAGGCTTTGCAGCCGATACACACGTCCGGGTCAAACTCGACGATGCCGTCGTACCGCTGATACATGGCGGTCACCGGACAGATGCGGACACAAGGAGGGTTGGCGCAGTGGTTGCAGCGGGTCACTTGGAAGTAGCGTTTGCTGTTGGGGAACTCGCCCTTTTCCACATATTTGACCCAGGTACGGTAAACGCCAAGCGGGACTTCATTCTCCGACTTGCAGGCCGTGCTGCACGCATGGCAGCCGATGCAAGTCTTGTTATTTATAATGAAGCCATAATTCATTCATTCCTCCTTGAACAAGGGTAATACAGCTTAAATATGCGGGCTAAAGGTGACCGTCACTTTTCTAAGTGACGGTCACCTTTAGCCAAATCTTTGGGGTCATTTTTGGATTGGATGATGCATGCGCTTTAATTTTAATCGAAACAAGCGGCCGGCGTCATCCCTTATCTTAGGGGTTCGTCTCACCCATTTGGGGTATTTCGGGATTTTATTCTAAGGCGATCAAACCCTGCCGCACGCCTTCCAAAACAGCTTGGGTGCGATTGGGCTGATCGAGTTTGCGGAGAATGTTTTTGACGTGGGTGCGAACGGTTTCTTCGCTGATGTGGAGCTGCTCAGCGATGGCGCGATTGGTGGCGCTGGTGGCCATGCTTTGCAGGATAGCCAGTTCACGCGCGGTGAGGGCCGTTTGCATCAGCGCCGGCGAGACAAGCAGGTTCCGGTTATAGCGAACCAACGCCTGGGTAACGTGGGGGTGAAAGTAAGACTCGCCGGCGGCAATGTGTCGAATGGCCGCCGCCAATTCGGTGGTGGAGGCGTCTTTGACGATGTAGCCATCGACGCCGGCTTCGATGGTAGCAAAGACACGGGCGTCGGCCTGCACGCCGGACAGAATTAATATCCGCGTCGGGGGCGACAGGCGGCGCACTTGCTGGGTGACCTCGATGCCGTTGAGTTCGGGCATATTCAAATCGAGTAGGGCCACATCGGGCTGGACCTCTTGAATCAAGCGAACCCCGGCCGCACCGTTTTCGGCCTCGCCGACAATGTCGAAGTCGCCTTGAAGTTCCAGCGCCAACCGCAGCCCCTGGCGTACCATCGTGTGGTCATCTACAATCACAATTCGGATTGGGTTCATCGTTCACCTGCTTTGTCTTACAAAAATTGAGTTGGTAAACAGTAATTGGAGATTGAATAACCAATTACTATTTACTATTTACCCCTTTACGCCACCACGACCACTTCATCGGCCGGTTCGGCCAAGGCCAGAGGCACGCGGATGATGATGAGCGTGCCTTCGCCAAAGGCGCTGTTGAGTTCAAATGCACCGTCCAAGGTGCGGATGCGTTCGGCCATGCTTTGCAACCCCAGATGCTGCGAACTATCGACCTGGGTGGGATCGAAGCCTTCGCCGTCATCGGCAATGCGCAGCTCGATGCCGTGGGCGTCGTGACTGAGTTTGACGATAAACTGCCGGGCGTTGGCATGTTTGACGGTGTTAGCCAGCGCTTCTTGGGTCACGCGGTAGAGCTGGCGGCGCGTGCCGGCCTGCCACTGGTCGAAGTCGCCGGGCAAGTCGAGCCGTAAGGCGATCACCTTCAGGGGCGCCAGAGCGCGAAGGGTGCGGTGCATCCCGGCCACAAAAACCGCAGCCGTAATCTCATCCGGTTTCGAGTCGAAGATGATCTGGCGGAGTTGGGTTTGGGCCTCGGCGGCGGTTTGATGTAAGTTGGTCAAGAGCTGCTGGAGTCTGGGTTCGTGGGTCAGCAATTGCCTGGCCGCTTCTAAGCCGTAGGCCAGGCCATAGAGCGCCTGGCTGACCTGGTCGTGTAAATCGGTGGCCATGCGATGACGTTCGGCGGCCACGGCGGCGCCACGAGCGCGGTCGATGCAGAGACGGATGCTGCCCAGGGCCACACCGGCGTGGATGGCCAGATGATTGAGCGAGTGGCGTTCCGCCGGAGATAGCCGCCGTTCGAGCGGGAGGTGGTCAATCATAATGACCCCCACCAATTCCTGCCGTAGAATTAACGGCAAAACGAGATAGTGCAAGCCTCCAATAAGCCGCCGATTGAGCGCGGCGTCGCCTGTGGGCGACTCGCCGTCCGTAATTTCGAGCGTCAATCGCCCTTTCAAGGCTCGCACGAGCGGCCCGACTTCTTCCGTTAAGGACGCTATATCGGTGTGAGCCAACTTGGGTGCGGCTTGGTTATTGACAGAGGCGTTACCGGCCAAAACCAGCCAACCGGTCAGCGCATCGAGCGATTCATCGTACAAGCCAATAACTGCGCGGGGATACCCCATTTTTTCCACCAACCCCTGTAAGATAATCTCTTGCAGTTCGGCCGGATCGACGGACGACTGCATGACCAACGACAGCTCGCGCAGCAGATCCAAATCGCGGTTGCGCGTCGAGAGTTCGTCATTTTTGGCGGCTAACTCGGTATGAGCTTGATAGAGCCGTTGGAGTAGGCGGGTGGGGTAGCCAAAAATTGCGCCGATGAGAAAGAAGCTGATCACCTGGATCAACGCGCCGGAGAGATTGACCGGCGACGTGAGGAAACTATTGGCCAGCAAGGCCAGGCCATAAAAAAGCGTATAAACCGCCGCCGCCGTAACTCCGCCTCGAATGCCAAAGAAAAACGCTCCTGCCAAAATAGGGGCTAAACTGTACAAATAGTAGGGACTCTGCTCTAAGCTGGTGGACCAGACCAGGCCAATTGAAATCAACAAATCGATCCCCAGCAGCCAGGGATGCTGCATCAGCCAGCGATTGAGTGGGATTACGGCCAGGGTTAACCCTAACGTCAGCCCGGCCGCGAGGAGCAAAACGCTGCCCCCGATAGCCGGAGTCTGAGGGTTAGAAAAAACAAGCAGGCTCAGCAAGGGCGGCAGCAAACTGACCCAGCGGTAGCCCACTAACAAGCGAAAGGTGAGCTTTTGTTCGTATTGGACGGGTAGCGAACCGATCATCACGCTCATCTCCGTTGATGATTTACTGATCTAACGTGACAGTCACTTTCTGTTGTAAACAATAAATTTAAGCGACTCAAAAGTAACTGTCACCTATGAGTTAAGTGGATTACTATCGTTCGATGGGTACATCGATCAAATTACCCCATTCGACCCAAGACCCGTCGTAATTGCGTACGTGCGGATAGCCCAGCAGATATTTTAGCACAAACCAGGTATGGGACGAGCGTTCGCCGATGCGGCAGTAGGTGATAACCTCTTTATCGGGCGTCACATCACGGCTGAGGTAGAGACGCCGCAGGGCTTCGGCCGATTTGAAGGCGCCGTCGGACTGGACGGTTTGACCCCAGGCAATATTTACCGCGCCGGGAATATGGCCGCCGCGTTGAGCGCCCTCCTGGAGCAGGTGTTCCGGAGCGGCTAAGTCGCCGGTAAATTCTTTAGCCGACCGGACATCGATCAAAGCGGTATCCGGCTGGCGCAGCCGGGCCAGCACCCGGTCCCGTAGAGCGCGAACATCAGCGTCCGTAACCTTCACTTGATAAGTGGTTGGCTGGATATCGGGGACAGCTTTGGTTAGCAGACGCTTTTCAGCTACCCATTTTTTGCGCCCGCCGTTCATCAGGCGGACATCGACATGGCCGTAATATTTCATCAACCAAAAAGCATAGGCGGCAAACCAGTTGTTTTTATCGCCATAGAGTACCACGGTCGTCTCATTGGCGATGCCCGACCGGCTCATCAACGCCGCAAAGGTGGCGGGGTCGGGAATGTTGCGACGCAGGGCATCGCGGGTATCGACTTGCCAGTTCCAACCGACCGCTGTGGGGATGTGCCCCAAACGATATGCCGTGGTATCGACATCCATTTCCACCAGACGCACGCGCGGATCGTGCAAGTGCTGTGCAACCCACTCCGTCTCGACCAAAACTTCGGGATGGGCATACCCGTTTTTACTCATCAAAAGGTCTCTCCATTTTTGTATAAATCACATTGGGGATTATACCATGCATTGCTAAGCTCGTCCTCCTCGTTAATTGATGATCGTCGTTTTTCAACACCGTTGTCAAGTAGAAGTGAAACGCTATTTGATTGTCTTTCTGTTGGCTGTGGCTATGCTGCTGGCGGTGGTGGATTGTCAATAAATCAGAAGCGGATAGCTTCAATAGGTCGATTTAGCATGACCCAGTGACTGTCACCTTAGCGACAAGACTTTATCGTAAAGCGTTTAGCTTGGCCTCGACTTCGTCTCGGTCGGGGGCAGCAGGGCTTAGGCGAAGGTAGGTTTCATAATCCTCGATGGCGGCCTGGGTGTGGCCCAAGGCGGCGTGGGCTTCAGCGCGCCCCCGGTAGGATTCGACCTGTTGGTCATTTAAAGCCAAAGCTTCGTTGTAATGGCTTAAGGCGTCCTCGTACTGCTCAAGTTTGAGGTAGACCAGGGCCAAAGTATCCTCATTGAAATCGTTCGACTCCAACTCAACCGATTTAAGGGCGTGTTCCAGAGCCTCATCGTAATCGGTGTCGAGATAGTAGGCCAATCCCCAGGCCAGATTGTTGTGCGAACTGACGTCGTCGGGGTTGCGCTCGACGGCGCGGCGATAGTCGGCTACGGCTCGTTCGTGGTCGCCCCGGTCATCGAAACTGACGCCGCGATTGTAGTAGGTCAGGTAGAAATCGGGATCAAGTTCGATGGCGCGGCTGTAATCGGCGTTGGCTTCGCCCGGCGCGTCGAGCCAGTGATGGGCCAAGCCGCGATTGGCGTAGATATCGGCGCTGTTGGGATCGAGTTGGGCGGCCTGGTTGAACTGCTCAATTGCCAGTTGGTACTCACCTTGATCGAGATACTCCAGGCCGCGCTGGAAGAAAACGCTGCTGTCGGGCGTCGGCGTGAAATCCGGGGTGGCCGTTGGCGTTGGCTCGCTGGTGCAGGCGGTCAAGAAGAGGATCAGGATAATTAATAAGGTTGAATAGATACGGTTTTTAGTCATTGTTGTTTGAATAAGATAGGACGTAGGACGTGGAACGTGAGACGTTTTTTTGTCACGTTCCACGGAGAAACTCATCGACTGTTTTTTCGATTGCCCCCCAATTTACATCGACAGTTGTCGCTCGACAAATTTGCCGCGACCGGCTGTTCCATAAAACGTTCCGTCTTCAACGATGACCTCACCCCGGCTGATGGTGACAGCCGGCCAGCCGGTGACTTCGAAGCCGGTGTAGGGCGTCCAATCGACATTTTCATGGAGCAGATCGGTGCTGAGAATGGTCTGTTTGTTGGGATCAAACACCACCAGATCGGCGTCGTAGCCGATGGCGATGACGCCTTTATGTGTCAGGCCAAAGAGCCGGGCCGGGGCGGTACAGCACATTCGCACCCACCGCTTGAGGGAGAAGCAGTTCGCCAAAACGCCGTAGGTGTACATGAGCGCAAAGCGGCTCTCGATGGAGGGGACGCCGCCGGGGATGCGGCTGAAATCGTCAAGGCCCAGGGCTTTATCGGCGCTGCTAAATGGGCAGTGATCGGTCGATACCACTTGTAGTTCGTTGCGGCCGAGGGCGGTCCACAGACGAGCCTGATCGGTCAGGCTGCGCAAGGGGGGCGCGCAAACCGGCAGCGTCCCGGCGAGGCCCGGTTCTTCGTAGGCAGCGTCGGTTAGGAGCAGGTATTGGGGGCAGGTTTCGCCGAAAACGCGCAACCCCTGACGGCGAGCCGCGGCGATGCGTTCGACCGCGTCATCGCAGGAGACGTGGAAGATGTAGACCGGCGTGCCGACCAGCGCCGCCATGTCGATGACGCGCCCGACGGCCTCGCCTTCCATTACGGCTGGCCGGCTGCGCGGATGCCAGCGGGGTTCGGTCCGGCCGACGGCCAGATTTTGGGCGATCATCAGGCAGATCACGTCCCAATTTTCGGCGTGAACGATGGGCAGGCCGTTAACCTGTTTGACCGCGTCGAGGGCCTGAAGCAGTTCGCCATCTTTGAGCCGGAAGCCATAGGCCATATAGAGTTTGAAGGTCGGGCAGCCGGCTTCGACCACCGCCGGCAGTTGGTCAAGTTTGGCGATATCGGTGGGGGTGATGGTCATATGCAGCCCGTAGTCGATGACCACCCGATCTTTGGCCTCGGCTTGGCGGGCGGCCAACGCGTCGAGCAGCGACTCCTCCGGCTCGGCGGCCACAAAGTCGATGATGGTGGTGGTGCCGCCGTAGGCTGCGGCCCGAGTGCCGGTGAAGAAGTCGTCGGCGGAAATGACGCCGCTGGGCAGGGGCATCTGGTGGTGAACGTGAACGTCGATGGCGCCAGGTGTAACCAGTTTGCCCGTGGCGTCGATCTCCCGTTCGCCGCTGAGGTTGTCGGCGATGGCGACAATTTTCTCCCCCCGGATGCCGATGTCGGCCTGGTAGACGTTTTCAGCGGTGACGATGGTCCCGTTTTTAATGACGAGGTTGAGCTGCATAGGTCTTCACCTTTCTGTGTCCTCTTCCATTACTCGCACCGCATCATAAATATCCACCCCATCCCCCAACGTCTCAATCGACACCACCAGGGCATACCGCTGCGTCATTGGCTCCGGCGGCCGGCGCCAGGGCGCTACTTGGGCCAGAACGACCAACTCAAGGGTATGGGGCAAATCATGCGCGTAGACATCGAACCAATCCCGAATGAGACTGCCCCGGCGAGCGCGACTGCCGGGATTGAGCACGGGTTTGAGCTGCCAGGGCCAGGGGCGCAGCGGGAGGGTTTCCTCTTCATGATCTTCGTCATCGTCATCGCTTTCGGCTTCCGCCATCCAGCGAGCGCGAAAATCGTCCGATGCCTCTTCGCGGCGGCGGAGTTCCCAGCGCATATCGACCGCCTGATAGCGGCGACGTTGGGTTTTGCGCACCGCCGGATTGTAGGTCAGGGTCACGCTGACGCGCAGTCGGGTGGCGGGCGGCAGGTTGAAGAGATCGTCCGGCTCAAAGCGAATGGCGAAGAAGGAGACTTTGGCCGGATAGCGACCCGACGAATTTTTATCCTCGACCGTCCAGCTAAACTCATCCTCGGCAATAAAAACCAGGCAGTGCGCGTTGGCTGACAGCGCCTGCTCCGGTCGGGGGCGGCCGTAGCCGCACAGCCGCAGCAAGGTATGCCGATCGTCTTTGGTCAGCGCGTCAGTGGGGGCGGCTTCGGTAGGGCCGGTTAGACGGTGGATAAATTCGGCCGGCCAGGTCGCCGAGTTGACAATTAACGCTCGAATGAGGTTGGCACTGGCGTCGGGGTAGCGAGCCTGGATGCGACCGGCCAGATGGGTAACTTGAGCCGCGGCCAGTCCGGCACCGGTGTGAAAGCCCAAGGGTTGATCGGCCTGGCCAGTGACGTAATTGCGGTTGGCCACCAGGATGGCCGCCTCGGGTAGGGCGGTTAGATCATCACGCTGCCAATTGCCGCCGATTTCAACCACATCGGGTTTGACCGGTCCGAATTGGAGCAGCCCGCTGCGGCTAAAAGGAGCGGGGTGTTCCGGTTCGGCCAGAAACGGATCAGACGGCCCAGGAAACGTGGGTGGGATGGGCGTCAACGCGCCGACGGTGAGGGCATTGTAAGCCTGGCCGGGGTCGCGGAGCCGGGCTTGGGAACTGAGCAAGTAGGCCGGATAAGCGACGTCCCCGGTCATGAGATCGGCCAGTTCGGCGGCGGTCAGGTCGCCGGTGGAAATGACGAATAGTAAATCACTATCGGCGGAGCGGTTATCAATCTCTTCGGCCCAGTTGGTGATGGCTTGCTGTGGGTGGGGGGCCGTACTCACCGAGAGGTTGAAGATTTTGCAGTGTTGGGGCAAGGGCTGGTGAAACGCTTCGACCACCTCGCGGATGAGGGCTTTGGGAAATTGAAGCGGGTGCAGTTGGGGCGAATTGGTCGCCGCGTTAGGATCGAGTTTTGTCGCTGGTAGCAAAATTTTGGCATTTTCGATCCAAACCGCCGGGGCGGTGACTTCATCAGGAGCTTGCGTCAGGTTTAGCAGCGATCCGTAAGCGGCGACGCTGGCGACGGCGGTGCCGTGGCCTTGATCGATTTCGTCGGTGGTCAGGTCGGCCGGTTCGACGGTGTCGGGTAGGAAGTTGCGCCGGCGGCCGATAATGGTCCGGCCATCGCTGGTGGTAAACAGTGGGTGCGCGGCGGCGATGCCGGAGTCGATAATGACAACGCGGGGCGCGTCCGGCGATAGATCGGGTAACGGGGGCAGATCGGCCTGAGCTGTGGCTGCCAGCGGAGTGGTGTGGCTTTCGATTTCCGGGACAAGATCAATCGACAATATCCAGTTGGCTCGACTGTCGTCCAGTAGATCGAGCACCGCCCGGCCCGGCAGCAAAACCCGATGCAGCGAGTAATCAACTTCGATTAAATAGTGGCCGGTGGCGGTCACGACATCTTCTTGGTAAGGTGACAGATCATCGCTGAAATTGGATAGATACGTATAAAACTCCTGTCGATGATCGACACCGTCGCTGCTGTGGCCGCCGGCCAGTTCGATATCGACCCAAACGGGCTGGTTGGGTTGCAGGTGGCCGGCCTCGATCCAGGCGGCCAGGCGATCGCCGGCTTTGTCGTGACGGCCGGCCGGGCGAATTTGCTCGATGGGAGCGATGACGCCGTTGAATTTGGGGTTGCCGCTGTCGGTGCGTTGGGAGACGTAACTTTGGGCTTTGGTGGCCAGCGTGGGCAGCGTGACGTCAGGCGAAATAGTCACCAGTAGCCCGTTGTCGCGTTCTTCGATGGGTTTCAGACCCAGCGAGCCCATCTGCTCTGGAGTAAGACGTTTGGCCTCGATGATAACCTGCGTGTCGTCGGGCAGAGGCGGTAGATCCGGCGCACGGTCTCTGACTTGCGAGTCGATGAGGCGCTGAAAGTCATCGATTTGCTTAAGTAGATTCTGACCGTGGGCTTCGGTGTTCTCGCGGGGTTTGGGGCCGCCGCCTCGGACTCGCTGGCGCAATTTATTTTTGGGACCTTGCGTAAAGGCCAAAAAGGGGCGAGTCTCGGAGGGGGGTAATTGACCGGCCATTGTCCTTCTCCTCTTGCTATTACGGATACCTTGCCAGCAACGCTAATCTTTTGGTTATGTCATCTTAAAAATTATACAGGTATTTCTTTAAATAAGGAAAGACGTGAGGGATATTTACACGTAATTACTCATTTCAAGCGTCATTTGTGACGTTCGCGTTCGATTTTTTGTGGGCGGCGTGTCAACTCTATAACTCTTAGATATAATGTAAATAACTCAATGTATAAGGCTATTCCAATGAACCATTCTATTCGCACCCGATTAACTCTAACCATTATCGGCTTGGCGGTTGGGCCATTACTTGTGGTTGGAATTTTGCTGACCTGGCAGATTTTTGTTCTTGAGCATGCCTATGCCATCAAAGAACAACAGTCCGTGGCTGAGCAGGTGGCTCGTGAGGTGGACCATTTTATCCACGAAATCCAGGGGGATTTAGAACTGGTTAGCCAAAATCGCCGGCTGGCCAATCTAAGTATTGAGCGGCGGCGTAGTTTACTGTTGGAACTACAATCTAATCGCCCCGACTTTGTAGAATTGATTTTGGTCGATAAGAGCGGGGTTGAACAAATTCACTTTGCCTCCTATATCTCCCCGACGAAAGCAGAAGCGGTTAACTACACCACAAATGAAGCGTTTACCATTCCAAAATCTACGGGGGAGCTTTATTACGGCCCGATTCATATGGACGAAGTAATACATGAACCCGTCATGACGATGGCCATGCCGTTCTTTGGTGGTAGTCAAAATGAAATTAGCGGGGTGCTGATTACCTCAATTCGCGTCAGCAAGATTTGGGATATTTTGGCTGAAATTCACCCCTCGCCCGGAGAAAGAAACTATATTTTAGATGAGACCGGACAAATTATCGTTCGGACCGATGCTTCGCTAGATGAGCCTTTTGCCCATTTTGAGGCGCCGACTCATCCGGGGATTACTACCGGTCTCGATGGCGCCCAAGTGGTTTTGGCGTCAGAACCTATTGTTTTAGGTGACCGAGTTTTCACTGTAGTGAGTGAACTTGTGGCCACCCAGGCGTTCATCCTGGCGCGGCAAGAAATAGCGATTTTAAGTGGGACCCTGGCGTTTGTGCTGTTGCTCGCGATCGGATTGGCCTTGGTTGCGGCGAATAAAATTATAGATCCCCTGCAAAGTTTGGCGATCACGGCCCATGCTATGAGCGCCGGCGATTTGACCCGACAGGCGCACGTCGAGTCTAGGGATGAAATCGGTCAATTGGCTTGTGCTTTCAATTTGATGACCGCTCGCCTGCGCGAGACAATCAACTCGCTGGAGCAGCGGGTTACGGATCGGACAGCCGAGTTAGCCCAAGTCAATGAGCAGCTTCAACAAGATATCGCCAAACGGCTAGAGATTGAAGCCACCCTGCGCGAGAGAGAAAGTCGTTTGATCGAAGCCCAAGAAATGGCGCGCTTGGGTTGGTGGCGATTGGATCTAACCACCAACGCTGTAACGTGGAGTGAGCAAATATATAAGACCTTTGATGTCCCTCTAACGACCCAGATCGATTTTGACTTCTGCTTAAAGCTTATTCACCCAGAAGATGTGGGCTATTTTTTGCAATCTATTCAAAGCCCCCTTGAGTCGAATCAGGAGGAGTTTGAACAAGAATATCGCGTCATCCTGCACAACGGGGAATTACACTACGTCTATAATCGAGCGCGCGTCGTTCGTTCGGAAACAGGCCAGCCGCTTGCCCTTGTTGGCGTGGGGCAAGACATCACCGAGCGTAAGCTGGCCGAGGAAAAATTACGCACCAGTGAGGAACAGTTTAGAACTACCATCAGTAACTTATTAACGCCGATCGCTATCACTCGAATTAAGGATGGTTTGGGGCTATATGTCAACAAGGCTCTGGCCGATCTCTTCGGCGCGCCGATTGAAACGCTCATCGGTCGGAAAGCGTTAGATTTTTACGCCAATCCCGCCGATCGCCAAAAAGCAATTGGGATTTTAAAGAAAGACGAGGTCATTAAAAATATGGAGGTCCAGTTCAAACGACTGGATGGCTCACTATTTTGGGCCAATCTTTCTATGACGTCCATTAGCTTTTTTGGTGAGCAAGCGTTAATTTCCGGATTTCACGATATTACGGAACGGAAGAAGGACGAAGAACTGCTCAGACAGGCCAACGCCATTGTCGAAAATAGTCCGGTCATGCTGTTTAGATGGTTGGCCAAAGAGGGCTGGCCGGTTGATTTAGTCACGGATAATGTGGCCCAGTTTGGCTACACATCCGAAGATTTTCTGTCCGGCCGGATATCTTACAGCGATATGATTCACCCTGATGACCGAGCGCGTGTCAATGAAGAGGTGTACGCTTATTCCGCCAACAGCGTCGATGAATACAGCCAGCAGTACCGGCTGCTCACCAGAGAGGGGCAGATACGCTGGGTGGAGGATCGAACCACCATCGGCCGTGATGACACGGGCCAAATTACCCATTACCAGGGCCTGGTCTGGGATAGTTCGGAGCGCAAACGATTGGAAGAAGAGCTGCGCAACGCGGCTGAGTTCTTCAATTCGGTCATCAATGCCATGCCTGATCCGCTTTTTGTTAAAGATGAAAATCATCGCTTCATTGAGTTCAATGACGCCTTCTGCCAATTCATGGGGCGGACGGCGGCTGAACTGCGGGGGATGAGCGACTATGATTTTGTGTCCAAAGAACAAGCCGACATATTCTGGGCCAATGATAACAAGGTATTTGCTACCAAACTCCCCTTAGAAAATGAAGAGGTATATACGGATGCTTACGGACATACCCGGGTTATTTTAACCAAAAGAGCCGCGTTTCATTTACACAATGGAGAGATAATCTTAACCGGCGCTATTCGGGATATTACCGAACGCAAAGAAGCCGAAGAAATGTTGCGGCAGGCTAAAGAAGACGCCGATGCGGCCAATCGCGCCAAGAGTGAATTTTTATCAAGGATGAGTCACGAACTGCGGACCCCACTCAACGGTATCTTAGGTTATGCCCAAGCCCTCAGACGCAAATCGAGCCTTGACCGCCAAACGCTGGCCGGGTTGCAGGTGATCCAGGAGAGCGGAGAGCATTTGTTAACGCTCATTAATGATATTTTGGATCTGGCCAAAATTGAAGCCCAGAAAATGGAATTAAATCTAGCTGAGCTGCATTTGGATCAATTTATACAAGGGGTTGTCGGTATTATTGAAATGTGGGCGGCAGAGCAAGGCTTGAAATTTATCCTCGAAACGGACACCTTATTACCCTTTGGTGTCCTGGCCGATGAAACCCGCTTAAGACAGGTCTTGATCAATCTTTTAGGTAATGCGGTCAAATTTACCACTGAGGGGCAGGTCATGCTGCGCGTCTCAACCGTGGGCAGTATTATTCAAACTGAAATGGAAGACCCGAGTCAAATTATTCGTTTTGAAGTTGAGGACACCGGCGTGGGAATACCAGCCGAAGATTTAGACAGGGTGTTACAACCTTTTGAGCAAGTGGGCGAACAAACGCTTCGCCAGGAGGGAACCGGTTTAGGGCTGGCGATCACCCGCCAACTGGTAGAGTTAATGGGTGGGGTGTTACACATTGAGAGCGAGTTGAACCGGGGCAGCCATTTTTGGTTTGAGGTCAAGCTGCCGGTGCTTGAATTCTCATCGTTGAAAACCGCTGCCCTGACCAAAGAGATTATTGGCTACTATGGCCAGAGACGGACCCTATTAATAGCGGATGATAAATTGACTAACCGTCTGGTTCTAGTTGATATGTTGAAGCCGTTAGGTTTTGCCATCATTGAAGTGGAGAATGGTCGAGAAATATTACAACGATTGACTCAAGGGGTTGTTGATGCCATTCTCACCGATTTAGTCATGCCGGAGATGAATGGACTGGATACGATCAGGCAGATTCGGCAGATGACGGCTCATCACCAGATACCGATTATGGTGCTGTCGGCCAGCGCCTTTGCTGAGGATCGCCAATTAAGCCAAGAGGCCGGCTGCAATGCCTTTTTGGTCAAGCCCGTTGATCGGCAGGAACTGCTGGCGCTTTTGGCCGATCAGTTACATCTCGAGTGGGTGTACGAGGCTGACCCATTAACGACCGAGTTGGTAACCGGCGCTGAGCCGCCTGAACTTATCCCACCCCCGCCGGTCGAATTAGAGCAGTTATATCGATGGGCTGAAATGGGCCGGCTGCCTCGAATTCGGCAGCATATGGATTACATTGAAGGTTTAGGCGAATCCTATGCCCCGTTTGCTGAGGCGGTGCGGATATTAGCCACCGAATTTCGCCAACAAGAACTGGTTAGTTTACTAGAACAATATCTTAACCCTGGAGAAACCCGTGGAACATAAAGAACAAAAGATTTTGATCATCGATGACCAACCGACTAATCTTAGGGTTATCGCCGAATATCTGGAAATGGATGGATTTGATCTGATGGTAGCTCAAGATGGGCAAGGCGGTTTAGCTATTGCCCAGGAAGGCCAGCCTGACATCATTTTACTAGATGTGATGATGCCGGGCATGGATGGCTTTGAAACCTGCCGGTGTTTACAGCAAGATGACCGGACTAAACATATTCCAGTTATCTTTATGACCGCCTTAGCTGATGTTGTTTATAAAGTAAAAGGGTTCGAAGCCGGCGCGGTGGATTACGTGACTAAGCCCATTCAGCAAGCTGAGTTGCTGGCCAGATTAAACACCCATCTCCGTCTACGAGAGCTAACCCGTCAGCTCCAGCAATCAAACCAGGAACTTTTGGACGCTTTTGAAAATCTGAAAGCAACACAGCGCCAACTCATCGAGTCTGAAAAAATGGCTGCCCTCGGCGGCCTGGTGGCCGGTGTGGCCCATGAAATCAACACACCCATCGGCATCGGGGTGACAGCCGCCTCAACCCTGGTTGATGAGTCAACCCTATTTTTCAAAGCGATTGAAGCTGGGCAGATCAAGCGATCGGTGTTACAAAATTATGTCAGCGTGGCGCGGGAAAGCAGCGAATTAATTTTGCGCAACTTGAGTCGCGCCGCCGAACTGGTGCAGAGCTTCAAACAGGTTGCCGTTGATCAGACCAATCTTGAACAACGCAAATTTTTGCTAAAAGCCTATCTAACTGAAGTCATTCGGAGCTTGGGGCCTCAATTAAAACAGACCGGCCATCACGTTGAAGTTGAGGGCGATGACCAAATCAAACTCAACAGCTACCCTGGCGCTTTTTCTCAAGTTGTAACCAATTTAGTCATGAATTCGATTAAACATGGCTATCCCCACGGCGGCCAGGGACAGATGCGGTTTGAGGTGCGGCAAGAGGTGGGCCAGGCTATCGTGGAATACACTGACGATGGCTGTGGCATTACCCCGGAGAATTTGGGTAAAATATTTGAGCCGTTTTTTACCACTGCCCGGCGCGGGGGAGGGACCGGTTTAGGCTTACACATCACCTACAACTTGGTCACTCAAAAATTAGGCGGAACCATCCGCTGTGAGAGTGAGGTAGGCCAATACACCAAATTCATCATTGGTTTGCCGATTGAAGCTCGAAAAACGTCGCCTTTATAAAATCTTGTCCCACTCGTGCTTAAGCAGCCCAAAAAGAGCGGTATCCCACCACCGGTCTTTAAATCGCTGGTTCTCACGCAGTTGCCCCTCGTAAGTAAAGCCCAACTTTTCCAAAACCCGACGCGAGCCAATATTATTGGCAATCACTGAAGCGAAAACCCGGTGCAGTTGCAAGGTATCAAACCCAAATTTAACCATCGTCTCAACTGCTTCTGTCGCGTAGCCTAACCCCCAATAATGCGGATCGATCTCGTAACCCAACTCACCCTCAAATGAGGTATCCTGGCTTTTACGAAGTCCGCAGGACCCGATCAACTCACGGGTTTCCTTCAATTCAACGGCCAACTGAAATTTTAGACGGGGCTGAGCCGTCTGCCACTCGATCAGTTGGTGCAGAAAGCTCTCTACCTGGCTGCGCGTTCGCCGGGACCAGGGATAATAGCGCAAATAGGCCGGATGAGTTTGGTAAGCCAAAATCGCGGCCAGATCATGAGCACTATATTCACGTAAAATAAGTTTACTTGTTTCGAGTTGCACAGCCTCTTTGCCTCATTGCCTATGCTGCGGCCACTACTAGCTTAGTATCATCTCGAGTGGGGGAGCGTTATCCTCACTTATCGACAATTGAATAGACAGCCGATTATACGGCCAGCGCCGCCTTAGCTCGTTTGGACTCTCTGGCTCGCTGGTTTTTATCCAACACCCGCTTGCGAATACGCAGGTTTTTCGGCGTTACTTCCAGCAGTTCATCATCGGATAGATATTCAATAGTCTCATCCAAACTCATTAACCGAGGCGGCGTCAGCGCCACATCGATATCACGTACGGCGCTGCGCATATTGTTGAGCTGCTTCTTCTTACAAACGTTCACTTCAAGATCGCCGGGGCGTTGATGCTCGCCAACCACCATCCCTTCATAAATATCGACGCCAGGGCCGACAAACAGAATACCGCGCTGCTCGGCGTTTTGAATGCCAAAGGTGGTTGACCCGCCCGCTTCCCAGGCCACCAGCGAGCCTTTCGAGCGGGCCTCGATCGCCCCGGCTACTGGCCCATAGCCGTGGAAAATCGTGTTGATCGTCCCCATACCACGGGTTGCGGTGAGAAATTGATAGCGGAAACCCAGCAGCCCGCGCGTCGGTACGATGTAGGTCAGGCGGGTCGCGCCATCGTTCGTGTTTTCCATGTGGATCATCTCACCGCGCCGTTTGCCCAACATTTCCACCACCGCGCCAACGGTTTCGGCGGAGGTTTCGATAAAAGCCTCCTCGTATGGTTCTTGCAGGGTTCCATCCGGGCCTGGTTTAATAATCACCTCTGGTCGAGATACTTGAAATTCGTACCCTTCCCGGCGCATCGTTTCGATCAGAATAGCCAGGTGGAGTTCTCCCCGCCCGGAAACAATAAACGTATCGGCGCTGTCCGTTTCATCCACCCGCAGCGCGATGTTGTGTTTCAACTCCTCAACCAGCCGCTCACGCAGCCGGCGCGAGGTGCTCCACTTGCCCTCACGGCCGGCAAACGGCGACGTATTGATGGCGAAAGTCATCCGCACGGTCGGCTCTTCCACCCGAATCGACGGCAGCGCCACCGCATTTTCGGGGTCGGCTAACGTATCGCCGATCGATACTTCCTCTAAGCCGGAGATGGCTACAATTTCGCCGGCTTCAGCCTGCGGCACTTCTTTTCGATTTAACCCTTCATGAACATATAGATAACGCACCTGGTCCGAGAAGCGTTCCCCGTTGGGCGTCAACCGGACAATGGGCGCGCCCAAGCGCACCTGTCCGGCAAAAATACGGCCGATGGCCGTCAAGCCGCGATAGGTATCGTAGCTCAAGGTGGTCACCAGGATTTGCAAAGGCGCATCCGGGTTAGCCTCCGGCGGCGGCGTTTCGCGCAGAATCGTTTCAAACAGTGGCTGTAGATCAGGCTGAAGCTCAGGGGTCAGTCCGGCCCGGCTGGTGGTGGCGACGGTGTACACTACCGGAAAGTCAGCCTGTTCCTCGGTTGCGCCCAGTTCGATAAACAAATCAAAGGTCTCATTAAGCACCCGATCGACATCGGCATCTTTTCGGTCGATTTTGTTAATGACAACAATGGCTCGATGGCCTAACTCTAGCGCCTTTTTCAGCACAAAGCGAGTTTGAGGCATCGGTCCTTCGGCGGCGTCAACCAGCAGCAGCACGCCATCGACCATATTGAGGACGCGTTCCACCTCGCCGCCAAAGTCGGCGTGGCCGGGCGTATCGACAATATTGATTTTGACCAACTGCTTCGTCGCCGGGTCTTCAATGATAATCGCCGTATTTTTGGATAAGATGGTAATCCCGCGTTCGCGCTCTAAATCATTCGAGTCCATCACGCGCTCGGCTACCTGCTGGTTGGTGCGAAACACTTTGGCCTGCCGAAGCATACCGTCAACCAATGTGGTTTTGCCGTGGTCAACGTGAGCAATAATCGCAATATTTCTAAGATCGGTTCGTTGTGTCATTGTCTTCCTTTAAATCCAACGTCTTGGTTTCAAGACCTTATTCATAGGTTCAGAAAAGGTGACTGGCACTTAGACTTGGTAACAGAATGTTCATTTCCATCTTGTGCTTACTATAAAAGCGATAGTGCCAGTCACCTGAATAACAATAGGCATAAAAAAAGAGCCTTTTTGGCTCTAGCCCCTTAAACGGTTTTACGGGTACCAGCCTGACGGAGGCGTTACAAGTCGCCATCCGTTTTGTTAATCTCAAAAATGTGGGAATGGCGGCTTTGCCCCGTTCGGCGATGGTGCGGGCGTCTGACGCCAGGCCACCGCGTGGCTTTACTTATATTTTAGCCTAAAGTTTGATTCTACCAAAATTTATGGGTAACGATTTAGCGATGTCATTTCGTGGCCGCAGACAGAGAAATCCCTACAGCGTTCGGTTGCAAACGGTCATCTCAGGGGTTTCTCGCTCCTTCAGCCTGCCCTGAGCGTAGTCGAACAGGTTGATCGAAATGACATGCCTGAGTAGTTACGATAAAAAAGCATTTTGCTTCGCCTTAGCCTCAGCCTGCGCCGGCCGCCCCGATTGGCCCCGCGATCTGACCATCCACCACACCGGCCAGATACCGACTATGGCCGCCGTGGCAGCGAATAAAAACAGCCCGGTCAATCCGAACCACGCGAAGATGGGCGCTAGCAGCCACGCGCCTAAGCCGATACCGGAGTCGAAGCCCAAATAAAAGACCGCCCCGGCTCGGCCCCGCTCGCTGGCCGAGACCTGCCCCACGTGAATAGCAATCAGCAGCGGATGTAAAACACCCGAACCGGCGGCCACCAGAAACGCGGCGATAAACAGATGGAACCGGGCCGCGGCCAGAGCAAAACCGCTCAATCCCAAGGCCAGCAGCAAGAAGGCAACCGTCAAAGTTAGCCCCTGGTGGGCGCGATCTAAGACGCGGCCGGTGAACAGCCGGGTCAGGATAATGCTGATACCGTACACAGTGTACACCAATCCGGCCGAACCCAGCTCCCGGCGTTCGGTTAGTAGCGGAATAAATTGAAAAAAGGTCCCAAACGCCAGGCCAAACAGCGCCGCGATGGCCAACGGCAGGCGCAGCCGGTTGGCCAGGCTTAGCATATCTCGCCAAATAGAGGGGCGCTGTGGCTCTGGCTGCTCTAGCTCCGGCCGGGGTTGGTGAACCCGCAAGGCCAGCATCCCGCCCACCGCCGCCAGCGCGCCGGCCAGCCAAAATGCGCCGGTTAGCGTCAGGCGGTCGAGGATCGTGCTGACAATGGCCGGGGTGGTGGTCATCGCCACATTGGCCGCTACCCCAAAGATGGCTAGCGCGGAGCCGCGCTTTTCGGGCGTTGCCAGGTCAGCAATAAGCGCTGTCGCGGCGGTGGTAAAGGCCACATAGCCGGTGGCCTGCAAGACTCGCAGGCCAAAAAGAAGCCACGGCTGCGCCGTAAAGCCCACCCCGACCGAGCCGATAATGAGGGCTGCGGTCCCCATCAGCATGACCTGCCGCCGCCCCCAACCATCGGCCAACATACCGGCAATGGGCCGCATCAGCAACGATGTAATACCCAACGCGCCCAAAACCAGGCCTACCTGCCAGTCGGGCAGCCCCACCCCGGTTAGGTAAAGCGGCAGTGGAATCATCAACGTGTAGAACGCCGCAAAAAAAAGCAGCGTCGCTACCCAGATCGACCAGTAACTTTTGCTCATCGGCATAATAGTATCTATCCTGATCTTCTTGTGTTTACTAATCTGAGTTCGGAAATAGATATGCTTCATGTCATTTCGCAGCGCTAGCGGAGAAATCCCGGTGACAATACAATAAAAGGGGGTCTGGCAGGCAAGATTTGAAGCGACAATGCCCATTTTTGCCCGGTGAATGCTTCATTTTTTGCGATGTTTGAGGGATTTCTCCGCCTCCGGCTACGAAATGACAACCTCGACTTTAATTACCATATCAAAGTTCGGTCTTATTTTGCGGGTACGGAGGCGGCCATAACCAAAGCGCTGTCCGGGCATAAGGTCGTAAACTCCAGCGACTCTTTCACCTGAGTTGGTACATCGGCGCGATCAATGGGACTAAAGCCGAATTTAGGGAAGAAGGCGCCGGCGGTTTCGGTTAGCAGGTAAAGGTCAGTCACCCCGCGCTGCTGGGCCAAATCGATGGCTGCTCGGGTTAACTGCTGGCCTAACCCTTGCCCTTGATATGCCGGTGCAACGGCCACCGAACGCAGCAGCGCGGACGAGCCGTACAACTCTAAGGCCGCACTACCGATCACCTGATCATGGTCGCGGGCGATCAGCGCCGTCGGTAGGTGATCGCTTAAACCTTCCGGCGGCAGCCCACTGGCAGCCAACAACGACAGCAGCGCCGGCAGTGTTGCCTCATCGGCGGATTCAATCGTAATATCAGTCGTAATCATTTTTCCTCCACAGCTTAAGATTAGTCCAGTTTTATTTATTGATGGCGGTACGGATATTAAGGGAACTGGACCCATCTATTTGTCGGTTTGATTTTGCCCCTGACGCCACCGCTGGCGAACCGGCGGCCCGTCTTGATCGTAGGTGGTCGAAAAGGCGGTCTCGATAGTTAGCTCGAACAAGCTGTAGCGATCAGCCGGGCTGTAACTGGCATACTGGATGGCTTCGGCCCGCAGTTCCGCGTCTTCAATAAGAGCGCCGCGGCCGGTGATCAAAAACTCGCCGCCGCCGCCGCCCGTATCTTCAACCGAAGCGTGCATCGCATAACGCCCGTCGCGCTGAAGGTCATGCCCCTTAGGCGAGGTCGGCTCCATAAAGATAAACAGATGCCCGCCGCCGATAATCGGTGTGACCGGATGCACCCGAGGCGAGCCATCCCGGCGAACCGTAGCCAGATAAGCCGGTCGTCCGGCCAATCGCGCCCGGCCAAACTCGGCCAGTTCCATATTTTCCTGTTCTAACGTTTGCCAGCTCACTCTATACCTCCACTTTATATAGCCCACCCACTGGTTTGGCTCATTATAACACTTTGTTTGTCCGAACCAAAGATTCAGATAGCGGCAGAAGGTGAACAGAATTGGAATTCAGTTATAATGAAAAAGCCGAGGTAAACCAGAGCATTGCCCTCGTCTACTTCGGCTTTTTGTTTGAAGGGATTGCGACAGAACCTACGGTTCAGCAACGACGATAAAAATTCCGTAGGACAAACTTAAGTTTGTCCTACAATCTTATTTTCAGGAGAGTCAGACAGTCTCGAATGAGACAACACCGACAATGAAAATTTATTGGAGCGACAAAGCTTGCTTTGTCATCCGCGTTGGAGTCAAAATCTACTTTCAAGGAACTAACTTTTCGTTGAGCAAGTCGATAGGCCAAACGGCATATACAGCGGGCACCACCCCACGGCGGCTGTAAAGAGCGGGATAATGCCAATGGCTCCGAACCAACTGTTGAAATAAAAGCCTAACGCAATGATAACCAAACCGAGTAACACTCGGATAACCCGATCAATTGAACCAACATTGCACTTCATGATAACCGTCTCCTTTGTTATGGGTGAGGAAGTAAATAGTCAACTTTTGACTCGATCATAACCCAAAGAGCGGTAAAAGTATGTGACTATATCACACAACAAATTTATTCGGCAGATCAGGTGACTGGCACTTAATTGCGGTATTTGCGACTTTGCCGGCCGTTCCGCGATCTCCTTTTGAGCAAAAGTGCCAGTCACCTGATACCATTAGGGCGATTTGGCCTTTGCCAGTAGAGCCCCCCTGTTTTGCACCGTCACCGAGCCTCTAGCCAGCGCAATCAGTCCCTCCCGTTCGAAGTCTTTGAGAATGCGGCTAACGACCTCTCTGGCTGAGCCTAACTCATAAGCAATCTCTTGGTGGGTGATGGCAATCTGAGCCTGCTGCTCGGCCCGGTGTGCCAGCAGTTCGGCAATACGGCTGTCTACCCGGCGAAAGGCAATCTCTTCTACAGTGGCAATCACATCGGCCAGCCGCTTCGACATCAACTGGAAGACATACTCGCGCCACACCTCGTAGCGTTCCATCCAGTCGTGCAAGACGGGAGCCGGAATCAAGGCGGCCCGTACCTCTTTTTCAACCACAGCAAAGGCCGGAAACTCAACGTGGCTCAGAATGCAGGAAGCGGTTAAGATGCAGCTTTCGTTTTCCTCGATGCGATACAGAGTGATTTCCCGGCCATTCTCACCGACTTTGTAGACCCGTACCGTGCCGGACAACACAATTGCCAGTTGAGCGCAGGTATCCCCCTCCCAAAAAACGAACGCGCCAACGGGCAACTGCGTCACCATCACGTGCCGTCGCAGCTCCGCTTCAACCTGGCTGCCGTTGCCTTTCAGAAAGGCGAAATAAGTTTGGATATCAGACGGGGTTAATTCAGTCATAAGCCGGCCTCGTTTTAATAGGGGATTTCGAGATTTGTGCCGTTTAAGTAATCAGCGTAGTTCCTCATTAACATAGCGGACCAACAAAGCTTGCTTTGTGATGCCCCAATTAATGTGTAGATTAACATGGCGGAGCAACAAAGCTTGCTTTGTGATGCTCCAATTAATGTGTAGATTTACAATGAGCCAATACCCGGCGCGATATTATACCTCAGACCCCAGACATTGGGTAAGGGTTTGGCCAGGTATCAGCTCGCCGAAAGAATTAATAACCGGATGAAATAGACCAGAGGTGAATATCGTTAAATCGGCTTGACGCCAGCCACGTGCCGTCCTGATTAAAGACCATCACCTCACCGCCTTCATTGGGGGTGAGGATGGTGGGAGCGGCATCAAGGTCGCTCAGTGCGTACAGCCGGCTTGTTTTCTGGGTGTCAGTTGTTGCCAACCAATGACCATCAGGGCTAAAGCTAAACCACGGGCCTATGAGGCTATAGGGCGTGGCCTCGAAGTTATCAACCGCCCGTAAAGTTACCCGGTCGTGATAAACCGTTGCTAACCAGCGCCCGTCCGGGCTAAACTGGGCTAACCGAACCGAGTCATCATCGACCTCTAGCCTTTGAGGGGCCAGATCGGGGTTGTCAACCGACCACAAGCGGACCGAATGATCATTACCGGCGGAGAGCAGCCAGTGGCCGTCGGGGCTGAAGGCCACTCGCCATATCTCAGAGTGGTGGTTCGACAGGAAACACGGTTTGAACGAGGGGTTATCTACCGACCACAGCCCGACGTTGGCCAGGCCGGAATCGGCGCTGACGGAAGCCAGCCAATGGCCATCGGGGCTGAAGGCCACAAATCGAACTTTCTCCTGATGGCCGGATAGAATATGGGGGGCTGTCTCGAAATGGTCAAGCGACCACAGCCGGATGGTGCGGTCTTCGCTGCCTGAAGCCAGCCATCTGCCATCAGGGCTGAACGCCACTGACTCGATATTGTCCAGGTGTCCGGTCAGGATGTGAGGGGAGGCATCGAGCTTATCGATCGACCACAGCCGAATATTACCCCCGTTATAACTGGTCACCCACCGCCAATCCACACTGAACACCGTTTTTCGGTCGAAACTATGACCCGAGGCCGTGAGGTTGGCCATAGAACGGAGTTCGACATCGCTGCCGAAGATAGCGAGCCATTGCCCGTCGGGACTAAAGCCCATGTTTTGGGCATAATCGGATAGAACCAGAGGCGGCCTATTTGGCTGGTTGACCGCCCACAGCCATAGACCGCTGCTTTCGCCGGTGCCGCTGTTATCGGTTGAAGCGAACCATTCCCCATCAGGGCTAAAGGCTAAGGGTTGGGCGCTAAATTGATGCCCCCGCAGTAAATAGTGGGTGACTTGGGGCCGACAGCCGCTCATTAGTAAAAAAACAAAGGGTAAAATAATGAAGGAGATGAGGTCAAACGACCCCGCCGCCGAGATGTTGTTGACCATTATCAAAAGGCAACCTCCTGGTATTAGGGCTCTGGCCGCTCTAGTGGGAGCCAACCAAGGGGATAAAAGCAGCCCTATAATAAACTACGCTAGACGGCGAGATGTATTACAGTGCTCCGGTTCTTGGGCTGTGCTACTGGAGCGACAAACCTGGCTTCGTCATCCAGGAAAGGTCAAAGTAAACTTTGACGCTCCAAATAGGGAGTTGGTGGAGCGACAAAGCTGGCTTTGTCATCCAGGAAAGGTCAAAGTAAACTTTGACGCTCCGAATAGGGAGTTGGTGGAGCGACAAAGCTGGCTTCGTCATCCAGGAAAGGTCAAAGTAAACTTTGACGCTCCGAATAGGGAGTTGGTGGAGCGACAAAGCTGGCTTTGTCATTCAGAAAAGGTCAAAGTAAACTTTGACGCTCCAAATAGGGATGCCCGCTAATGATCATCGGCTGTAGTCCGCCAGGTAACTTATCACCCCGGCCTCATCTTCTTAGTGAGCAAGCCCATTTCAAATAATGATCCAACTAAAAAGACTTAGAGATCAACCCATGATCTCTAAGTCTTTGTAACTCAAGCTCGGCGAGAATCAGCGCCGGTCTCGGCGAGAATCAGCGCACTTTTCGGCGAGAATCAATCTAACTCTCGGCGAGAAATAGGTGGGTAATCATCGAGAACCACCCTTCTCCGCACCAGGTGACTGTCACCTGATATTGGGTATCTCTTACTTAACCCTGGTTGCGACCGTCTCCAGAAAATACGAAAAACCTCTGTTTCAATCCTAACTTCGTGGAAAGTAAGAAGTAATGGTTTTTGACCCCTTAATCCCTACTTCCTACTCCCTACTCCCCGGCTGAAACTGATAGCACCAGGCTTCGCCCTCTAACACCGTTTCGCCATCTTGATTGATTATCTCGATTTTTAGCTGGCAGACCGGTTTGCTGGCGTGAACCTTTAGCACTTCCGCCACAGCGGTGATGGTATCATCGATGTAGACCGGGGCGGTAAATTTCCAATTCTGGCTGAGAAACACGGTCCCCGCGCCAGGCATGTCCATTGCTACCAGGGCGTGCAGCAGGCCGGTAGTCAAACCGCCCTGAACGACTAATCGACCAAATTGGGTTTGGCTGGTAAAGGCTTCATCAAAGTGAAGCGGATTATAATCGCCGGTTATTTGGGCGTACATCGCCACATGTTCAGCCGTTAAGGTAAGTGTACGCTGGGCTTTTTGGCCAACCGTAAGATCCATCAGTCTCTCCTTTATTGCTATGTCAATCCAGGCTCCTATTATAATCGATAAAATAGAAAAGAAACAGAGGGGAAATGAGATCGGATCAACTTAAAGCCTTGTTAAATTTGCCCTATTATGTCAAAATATGAAGCGAGGACTAAAATAAGCCGTATTCAACTTTTATTAATCCAATGCTAGTAGACTAATTCGTATCGAGGCTGCCTGTTCGGTGCGATCACAGTGAAAGATATCAGCCTATGTCATCAGAACAACAGCTTGTCTCGCTGTTCAAGGCTGTCGAGGGGTTAGACCAACTACTTATCCTACCCCATAACGACCCCGATCCGGATGCGGTGGCGGCAGCCGTGGCCTTGAGCCGTCTTCTGTCAGCCAGGTCCACCCTGCGTCCTACCATTGCTTATGCCGGCTTGATTGGTCGGGCTGAAAACAAAGCCTTGGTAAATTATTTAGACCAGCCTTTGGAGCTTCTTAGCAATTTGGTCTTACCGCCAGCCATTCCGGTTGCTTTGGTCGATACTCAGCCGGGAATGGGCAATAATACCATTCCGGCAGGCTCGCCGGTGGTGGCAGTGATCGATCACCATCCCTGGCGAGAGGGCAGCGCATTAGCAACCTTAGCCGACGTGCGCGTTGATATCGGCTCGACTTCAACCATTTTAACCGAATATTATCAAGTTAGCGGTTTGGAGCCGGACCAAAAGCTGGCCACGGCGCTTTTTTATGGGGTCAAAACTGACACCCTCGGTTTAACTCGAGGCACAGCCTTAGCCGATATCGCTGCTTTCTTTTATCTGCGCCCGCGCATTGATGTTGACTGTTTGCTGGAGATTGAGCGCGCGCAGGTGCCTCTGGGCTACTTCAAAAGCTTTGATGCGGCCTTGCGAGCGGCCAGAATCTACGATCATCGGATTGTCATCTCTTATATTGGGGCCATGACCTATCCCGATCTGGCGGCTGAATTAGCCGACGTCTTACTCCGTTTAGAAGGGACGGAATGGGTGGTCTGCCTGGGCCATTATGGTGAAGAATTGATCTTGGCGGTACGGACAACTCGACCGGCCGGAGGCGCCGGTCTTTTAGCGCAAGGCGTGGTAGGCAAGCAGGGCAGCGCGGGTGGGCATGGCACTATGGCCGGCGGCCATATCTTACTATTGGGCAGAAATCCCAAGAACATTGCCACTCGGGTGGCCCGGTTGGTCTTGAAACATCTCAACCTGGCCCCTGATCTTAAAGGGCAGCCCCTCGTCTAGTCAGTAGAGTTTATGGAGTTCATGAGTTTATAGAGTTGGGGTAACTATTCAGCAGGAGATGACTTCGCTAACAGGCTAAGGCTGAGGCTAAGGCTGAGAAGCGACAAATCCAGTTTGTACGGCCTTCATTTGATAAAATAGACGCTTTTTCTTAGCCTTCGCCTTCGCCTCAGCCTTATTTTGCGACAGTCGTATCTGATAGTTATGAAAACTCATAAAACGCCTTTAACCCTGAAACTCTATAAACTTTCGTATCAGGAGGTTTCTTAATCTTGGATTCGATTACGCTATTATACAATCAAGCGCTTTTTCTGTTGTCTAATCTGTCATGGATTAACATTATCGATCTGGTGCTGGTCACATTGGCCTTTTTTGTGCTGTTGTCGGTAATTCGGCAAAGCACGTTTTATCTCTTCCGTGAGACGTTAGCTGTAGCGGTTATTTTGTTATTGGTCACGATCGTCTTGCCGCTGCCCGCCTTCGATTGGCTGGCTCAAGGGATTTTGGTCGCTATTTTAGTAGCGACGCCGATCATCTTTCAGAATCAGTTACGCCGCTTTTTTGAACACGTGGCTCGCACGATTGGGCTGGCGCAGGCGGTTCAGCAAGGTACAGCTGAAAACTATTTCCCGCAGCTTATCCATGCCGTGGAGAATATGTCCGCCAGTAAAACCGGCGCGCTGGTGGTGATTGAAGGCAATGACTCTTTAGATGAAATTATCAAAACCGGTATTCGCTGCAATGCGCAGGTAACTAGCGAGATGCTGCAAACGATCTTCTTCCCCAAGACGCCGCTGCATGATGGCGCGGTTATTATTCGCATTGATCGGATTGCAGCCGCCGGTTGTGTGCTGCCGCTAACTCACCAATCCCTGGAGGCCGATAAACGACTGGGCACCCGACACCGAGCCGCGGTGGGGGTGAGTGAAGAATATGACTCTATGGTCGTGGTGGTTAGCGAAGAAACCGGCCAGATTTCGGCGGCCCGCGCCGGATTACTTAATCGGCCCTTAACTAGTGCTCAACTCCGTGAGGAATTGACCGACTTTTTTGATCCAACCACCCATGCGCCGCCGTCCCTTAGCTTGCGCAGCCTCTTAAGGCAGGGCATCCGTAAACTATGGCACTCAATCACCCAGTCGAGTCCCAAGCAGCTGTTGATCAATAGCTTATTTTTATTGATTTCGTTTGCCCTGGCTTTAATTGTGTGGGGCTTTGCTTTTGAGCAAACCCATAATATTATGCGGGTTCGAGTGAATGATATCCCGCTGCGCGTCGAAGGCACATCGCCCGATACTCAAATTGTATCGCCGCCCCTATCAACCATCTCGGCGATTGTCCAAACGACCGAAGATCAACTCAGCACGCTAACCCCCAACAGCTTTCAGGCGGTAGCTCCGGTTCAAGGGTTAGGGCCGGGCGTCCACCGGCTACCGGTTCGGGTTAGTTCCAGTATTCCTCAAATATTGATTTTAGAAGCCGACCCCAAGGTGGTTGATTTGGAAATCGCTTCCATTATTAGCCGTTCGCTGCCGATCAATGTGAATCTCGTCGATCAGCAGCGGTTTCCGGTCGCTTATCAAGTGTCTGGCCCGGCCGTTACCTTTCCAACAACAGCGACAGTGACCGGCCCGGAGCCGTTAGTTGACCAGATTAGTCAGGTACAGGCCCAGGTGTCGTTGGATGGCGTAACCTCGTCGGTTCGAGAGCGTTACAAACTTGAACCGGTCGATGACGAGGGACAGCCCGTTTCGGAGATTAAATTAGACCCGGCCGAAGTCCAAGTTAATGTCCCCATTCGCCAGCGGGTTGACGCCCGCAGTGTCAGCATTCGCGCCATTCCCAGCGGCACCCCCCCGGCCGGCTACTGGTTAAGCGATTTAAGTGTAACCCCGGCCAGCATTACCCTACAAGGCGACTCCCAACAGCTCGATCAAGTGGGCAGTTATGTGGATACGCTTCCGATTGATATTAGTCAGGCCGCAGGCAATTTAAGGTCACAAGTCCCGCTTGATCTGCCAACGGGTGTACAGGCAATCGATGGCGAGGGCAGGCGGGTTGAAACGGTGAATGTCGTGGCTCGCATTGCCGCCCGGCAGGGTGATTTAGCCGTGACTCGCCCGGTTGAAATTTTACCCACCACCTCTGAAATCACGGCTACCGTTAGCCCGGCTCAGGTTGATCTGTTATTAAGTGGCCCGCTGCCGACGCTTAATGAAATCGAGGCCAATCCCGAACTGGTTCGGGTTTCGCTCGAGGCCACCGATTTAGGCCAGGGCAATACCGAGGTTTTTCCGACCGTCACCAAACCCAAAAATGTAGACGCTCAACTCATTCCGGAAACGGTGCTGGTGAAGGTCGAACCATAACATATTGTTGTCATACTTTTTATATGGAGGAATACAGTGAACCTACTCAAATCTATCCAAGAAAATGGCTATGTCCTCATTAAAGACGTCGGCCTGGATGATCCGGACAAAGCTTTAGAAACAGCCATCTCAACCTTTGCCCACCCTATTTCCTACCTGGGGCTGCCCTTGGTGATGGATTTAAAGCCCAAGCCCGGCTTTCAACCGGCCTCATACGCCGGCACCGGGGTGTTTGATCTGCATACCGATCTGAGTTGGTTTGAAAAACCACCGAAATACATCGCGATGTTTTGTGTGATGCCGGAGTCGGCCGGCGGCGGTATCCCTCTGCTGGCCGACGGCTGGCAGGCTATCGATGCACTCGATGCAGCCGACGTGGCCTATTTGCAGGCCCACTCGATCACCTTTCCCCCGCCCGACCATATCGACTATCCCCCCTTAACCGCCCCCATCATCACCAAGCGCGACGAAGGCCCCTTCATTCGCTTCCGGTACGATCTGCTGGACAACCCGCCCCAGCCTGTCCAAAATTTCTTTGCCGCTGTCAATGACCACCTCATCCACGTTGATGTGTCACCCGGTTCGATATTCATCTTCGACAACGACCGTATGCTGCATGGCCGCACGGAACTCAAAGGGGGGCTAACCTCGGATCGTCATTTCAAGCGGCTGTACGGCGAGGTGATTTAGGGGCGTCCAATAATCTTGAGGAACGCTACAAAGACATAACGGAGCGACAAAGCTGGCTTTGTCAAGCCGGTCAAAAACGGAGCGACAAAGCTGGCTTTGTCAAGCCGATCAAAGCAGAGCTTTGATGCTCCATTTTGGGGAGGCAAGTAAAATTTTTCTACTGGCTGTAGATTTGGGCGTCCGAACGGGGCTGGCGTTGTATGGCCGCGATGGTCGTCTCATTTGGTATCGCTCCAAGAACTTTGGCAGCGCGGCCCGCCTTAAGCGAGGCGTGAAGGCCGTGTTCGATGAAACCGGCGACCTGGCCTGGTTGATCATGGAAGGCGGCGGTCGCCTGGCTGAAATCTGGGAGCGCGAAGCCGAATGGCGCGGCATTGCCATGCGCCAAATTAGCGCCGGCGACTGGCGCAGCCAATTCCTCCTTCCCCGCGAACAGCAGAGCGGCCCGCAGGCCAAGCGCGTGGCCGACGATTTAGCCCGCCAAGTGATCGATTGGTCCGGCGCGCCGCGGCCCACATCACTGCGCCACGATGCCGCCGAAGCGATTTTGGTGGGATTGTGGGGCGTGTTGGAAGTTGGCTGGTTGAATGCGCCGCCTGAAGGGTTGAGGCGTTAAGCCGTGACGCTGTATTTATTTCGTCGCCACGTAAGCCACCCACTCCTCCGCATCGGGCAAAGGTAAGTTGTCCCAGTTAGGATAAATATCGACCTGCGTAAAACCGGCTTGCCGGAGCATCTGGGCTATGGTAGCGGTAGCGTAAGTTTGATCGCTGATGTAAATTTTGGTTAGTTGGCCCGTGGCCAGATGAACAATCTGGTAGCGCTCGATCGACGCCTCTTGGTCGGGAAACCAAAAGCGTTCGCCCAAATGGAGATAGGGTTCGTCGTCCCACAGGCCGGAGTCATCGGTGAACCACCAACTGCTGTTCGTTTTATCGACCTTATCCTGATCGAGTAATTCCAAACACAGCCGCGCCCCGGGTTTCAACGCCAGGGCGATATTATCCAAAATCGCCTGCGCTTCTGCCCGTGGAAATACTGCCAATTGGCCGTAGAGTAAGATGGCGGCGTCAAAGTTGGCCCCGCTATAATCCATCGCCCGAATGTCCTGCTCGATGAAATGGCATCGATTGGCGACACCCTCCGTCACAGCTAAATCTTGGGCGTAATCAATGGAGGCCGGGCTAAAATCGATGCCGGTGACGGTACAGCCGCGCCGGGCGAATTCGACAGCGTATAGCCCTGGCCCGCAAGTGACATCGAACAGAGGCCTACCGGGCTGCAAACCAAGTTTGGCCCACAACCAGTCAATCTGGGCGGCGCGCTCATCTACCGGGCGAGACGCCGCGCCATTGGAATCATCGAGATGCTGCTCTAAAATGCGCTCGGAAAAGGTGGGGTCGCTCCAAAAGAGATCGCTGCCTGCGGTAAAGGGTTCCAGCCGTTCAGGCCGGTTATAGATTTTCCAGAGCGTTTCGAGTAAAGTGGCTTGGTAGCGGTTTTTCTGTTTCATTTAAACCATCAACAACGCGCCTAATATCAAGAGCACAACGTACAAGATTCGGATGAATTGGGCCACGGGCAGCCGGCGGTTCAATCGACCGCCAACGAAAATCGCGCCGAAGACAAACGGGATCGACCAGCCGTAGGTGCGGAGGACATCGCCGGTCCAGAAGCCGCTTAGGGCATGGCCGGAAGCAATGAAAAGACTGGTGGGTAAGAAATAGCCTTGCAGCGTCGCCCGGAAATGCGTCGGCGGCCAGCGGCGCAGCGTGCCATACACAACCACCGGCGGGCCATTAGTATTATACGCGCCGCCCAAAATACCGGCCACAAAACCGAACGGATAGGCTAACTTTGACTCGGTCAGGTGGGGCAACTGCGGGCGGGTGAGATGATAGAGGCTAAAGCCGATGAGCAGCAAGCCCAAAATGCGCTTGACCAGACTCTCCGGCGCGGTTTGCAGCAGATACAGCCCAAACGGAATGCCCATCAGTGAGGCTACGATCAGCCGCCAGGCCGCTTTGATATCGATGAGTCGCCAATTCCCAATGACGATGGTCGTGGCGGTGGTCAACGCCACCAACCCCACCAGCGGCGTCGCGACCGTTACGCCGGCCACCAAGGTCAGCAGCGGCATGGCGATCAACGCATCGCCAAAGCCAAAAGTCGAGCGTACCAGCGTCGAGAGCGTAATAATCAGAACAGCGGCCAGGAGTTGTTCCGGGTGCAAAAGGTCTCCAAGAAGGGTTTATAACGCAGCGGAGCGACAAAGCTGGCTTTGTCATTCACGATGGGGTCAAAGTTTACTTTGACGCTCCAAGTCGTTGTTTTCAAGGAAGTGCGACAGAATCTCGGTACAGCAACGACAATAAAAATTCCGTAGGACAAACTTAAGTTTGTCCTACAACCCCATTTTCAAGGGAGGATAATAGCCGCCTGCCTACCAATAATAATTCAACGGTAACGATGATGACGAATTTTGCAAGGTATCGACGATACAAGCGCCAACCTCAGAGGGCGTTGCCGCTAGCTGCGTACAGTTGGTATAGATTGTGGTGCTCAAAGCTAGCAGGATGGCCAGGTTGATCAGGCCGCTCGTTGCCAGTTTGGGCCAGTTAACCGGCGCGGGTGGATAAATCAGCGTCTTGAGCCGGGCTTCGGTAGGGTTGAACAGGGTAAAAGCCGCCACAGCCGAGAAAGCAGGGGTGTGACCGTGCTTTAACAGCTTTTGTAAAGCGCATAGCAGCGGCAGGTCATCGCCTAAGTGGGTAATAGCGTGGCGGTCGGCGTCGATTTCCTGCTGTAGTTCGGTCGCTTCGGCCAGCGATTTGATGACCGGCAGAAAGAAAAAGGCCGATTGTAAGGCGCGGCCGATAAGCCGCCGCAGCGGGTCTCGCTGGCGCAGATGGCGCATCTCGTGGGCTAAGACCGCCGCCAGTTCGTCGTCGGCCAGCAGATCGACCAAGCCGGCCGTCAGCCACATGCGCGGTCGCCAAAAGCCCAGACAAAAGGCGTGGACAGCGCGGGTGTTTAAGAAAATAATGTCCTTCGGGCCGAGCTGATGCGGAGCCAGTAAGGCCTGAACCCGCGCCGGCGGCTCGGCGTGCAGCGGCAGAAATAGATGGGCCATTCGCTGCGTAGCCCGAATTTGGCGAACCAGACTCCAGCCAGTGCGGATTAATATCGTCAAAACCACCAGCGGAATAATCATTTGCCGGGTGAGCGGCGGCGACTCGATTAAATAGCGCCAGCCGCTGTGGCAGGTCTGCCACAACGCCTCCAACCCCAGGTAGAGCGGGTCAAAACTAAAAAACAGACCGAGCCAAATCAAGGTTGTTGACAGGCCGATTAGGAGCCAAAAGTAGAAGGAATATGATGTTTTACGTATCATCCGTTCTTTTTTCTCTGCTCGATCAAGTGTGAAATGTCATCCAATAGTTGGTCATCGATGGCGTCAGCGGTTTCGATCATTTGAGCCAGAGCGATTTGCCGGAAATCCTCACCGAACATGCCCCGCACCATTTTATCGAACACGCTGGCCAGCAGCTCCTCCCGCGAGGCGGTTCCGGCGTAGACAAACGCCCGGCCAATTTTGCGGCGCGATAAAATACCTTTATCCACCAGCCGGTTCATCACGGTCATAGTGGTTTTGTAGTTCAATTTGCCGCCCAGATGGTCGATCACATCTTGCACCGTAGGCTGGTCCAACGCCCACACAGCCTCCATGAGCTTGGCTTCCAGTTCGCCAAAGATATGGGTTAAACCTTTTTCGTCGAGCTTAAAGGATTGAATGGGCAGTTCTTGAGGCATGTGTATCGTCTTCTCTTCGTTGATTTCCTACAAATTGTAGGAACGTCGGCGGTTGCTGTCAAATTTTTGGATAAAGAATATCTTCCTGAGGCAAGGAGATTTGGAATTACGTGCTGTCTCATATATTCTGAATGAAATTCATTATTAACCGCAGTTTGATAATTAAAGTCGAGCATGTCATTTCGGAGCCGGAGGCGGAGAAATCCCTCAGACGTTGCTCTAAATGAAGCCTTCGCTGGGAAAAATGGCCGTTGTCGCTTCAAATTTTCCCAGCCAGACTTCTTTTTATTGTATTGTCACAGGGATTTCTCCGCTGGCGCTCCGAAATGACATGAAACATATCTATTTTCGTATTCAGGTATTCATGAAAGAAGAAGCTAAGTGGACATCTTAGTAATCTTGGGTGTGGTTATCATACTTGTGATTATCGGTGTTACATGGTACCTGACTCGCCCTCGCCCGCGTTGTCCGGAGTGCGGCAGCCGGAAGGTGACGATTCTGGCTAAAGAGCCGCTGAAAAGCCGGTATTTTGAATATCCCTCCGGCGGGCCAGGCGGCGGCGGGGGTTCGATGCAGTTGGTTTATAAGGTCAAGTTTGGCTGTCGAAATTGCCACCATGTTTGGACGAAGGAGATTACGGAAACGAATTAATGGTTAGTGATAAGCAGAAAGTTTCCTTAATTTGTACGGTTTTAAATGAAGGGCCGGCGATTCAAAAGCTGCTCGACTCGCTGGTGGGCCAAACCCGGCTGCCGGATGAGATTATCGTGGTCGATGGCGGATCGACCGATGAGACCGTGGCCGTGCTGCGCCGGTACGCCGAGGCGCGGCACTTGCCGCTGCGGGTGATTGTTGCGCCGGGAGCCAATATCAGCCGGGGGCGCAACATCGCCATCGAGGCGGCGGCCGGGCCGGTGGTTGCCAGCACCGACGCCGGGGTCAGGCTCGATGCCCGCTGGCTGGAGACATTGGTCGCGCCGTTTGAGCGGGCGTCGCCGCCGCGGGTGGTGTCGGGCTTTTTTGCGCCCGATCCGCAATCGACGTTTGAGGCAGCGATGGGCGCGACGGTGCTGCCGCTGGTGACGGACATCGACCCGGCCACGTTCCTGCCCAGCAGCCGGTCGGTCGCCTTTTTGAAATCGAGCTGGGCCGCGGCGGGGCGCTACCCGGAGTGGTTAGATTATTGCGAAGATTTAATCTTTGACTTCCGCCTGCGTGATGAGTGCGGGCCGTTTGGCTTCGAGCCGGAGGCCGTGGTCTATTTCCGACCGCGCAGTACCTTGGGCGCGTTCTTCAAACAGTATTACCGCTACGCCCGCGGCGACGGCAAAGCTGATTTGTATCGAAAGCGGCACGCCATTCGCTACGCCACCTATTTGGCGGCGCTGCCTGGGCTGGCGGTTTTAGGCTGGCGCTGGTCGCGCTGGTGGTGGCTGGTGGGCGGCGTCATTGGCTTTATGGGCCTATTTTTAACGCCCTACCGGCGGCTGATCGGGGCCTGGTCGTCGTTGTCGGCACACCAAAAGGCGCTGGCCGCGTTATGGGTCCCCATCATCAGACTAACCGGCGACCTGGCCAAAATGATCGGCTATCCGGTCGGGTTGAAGTGGCGCTGGGAACGATTAGCGAGCCGGCCGGAATTACAGTGGCGGTTAGCCGGCCGTAAGCAAGAGATTGCTGATAGCTGACCCCTGACGGCTGACGGCCGACCGTTGACCGCTGGCAACACACTATTTTACGCCGCGGGTAGCTCTGCACTAAACCGTGGTTAAGAAAAATTAGACAGAATTTACAGGATTATCACGATTTTATTTATCATAATGAAGTAAATCTTGCCGTAGGTTCTGTCGATTTTTTACATTTCCACGATTTAATGTTGTGCTACCACGCCG
>JACKAT010000044.1 GCA_020634935.1 Anaerolineales bacterium | reverse complement strand
CCCGCACGATGGGCACTCTGACCAAAATTGGGGTTTTAGGCGACTGGCAGCGAGAAACCTATGGGCAGCGGCTGCTTCAGGTGCTAAACGGGCAAACTTAGCCTTGATTTAAGTTCAACAGGATTAATAACTCAGCCAATCGATTAATTTCATAAACCCCTTCCGGCGGGTCTGTGCGGTTTTTGGTGTCGATCAGCACCGGCGTTAGCCCCGCCGCCAAAGCGCCCCCAATGTCCGTCTCCAAATTGTCGCCGATGAAGAGCACCTGTTCCGGTAAGGGTTGGCCGGCCAGGTCTAAAGCGCACTCAAATACCCGCCGATCCGGCTTATGATAACCGGCTTCCTCCGAGACCACAATAAAATCAACATACTCCTCCAGCCGATATTTTTCGATTTTGCGGCGCTGCAAATGAATATAGCCGTTAGTCAAAATACCGAGGGTATAGTGCTGCCTGAGCTCGGCCAAAACCGTGTACGTATCAACAAAAGGGACCGCCTCTTCTAATACTAACTCGACCCAGGCGTCTAACAGGGGGCCAGCCAGCGCCGGATCGTACCCTAGAGTGCGTAGGGTATTAGCATAGGCGTATTTGGCCGCCGTCTGACCGTCGAGAACGCGATCGACCATCATGTGCCACATATCGTAGCTTTTTGTCCAGAAACAATCGAAAAATTCATCGGCGGTTAGCGGCGCGAGCTTATCGGCAAACCGGGCAAAAAGGGCATCACAGATGGTCTGCAACTGCCAGGTATGCTCGATGAGAGTGCCGTCCATGTCAAATATGATCGTGGTGATGTGGTTGTAATTGTGCGATTGACTCATGTCTCAGTTACGGGGCCGGCAATTGATAAGGCATAAACATTATCATTTAGATATTTCTGAGCGGCCGCCTGAATATCGGCCGGCGTGATGGCGTTGATCAGCGTGGGATAACGGGCGATAAAATCGTCACCCAGTTGATAGATGTGCATCTGCAGCAGCGTACTGGCCACACCTTCATTAGTTTCCAACCGGAGAGGCAGACTCCCGGTTAAATAAGCCTTGGCATCGGCCAGTTCTTGATCGCTTACCGGTTCATTGCGGAAACGGCGCACCTCCGTCAGGATCAAATCGATGGCGCGATCAACATTATCGGGATTGACGCCGGCGTAGATAGCCCAAGGTTCTGGTCCCATACCCCCCGCTAGCGAAGTGCGGGCGTAGTAAGCCAGCCCATTCTGATCACGCACAATCTGGCCGATCCGCCCGCCTAGCCCTAATTGGCCCAAGACGGTATCGCCCACATAAGCGGCGTAGAAATCATCGTCGGTGCGTTTAGGGCCGATATTGCCCAGCATCAAATCGGATTGCGATTTATGGGGAACCGCTTTGACGTGTCGAACCCGTTTGGTTAGAGGCTCAGGGGACGGTATGGTTGGATCGGGCGGGGGATTCTTGGGCTGCCACTGGCCCAGGGTAGCCTCCAAAACTTGATAAACCGCATCGCTCACTACATCGCCGACAACCACAAAAATGCCTTCGTGCGGATGAATATTTTGGTAAAAATCCAACAAATCGGCCTGAGTGATCCTATCAACACTTTCCAGCGTGCCGCTAAAGGGCCGGCCATAGGGATGATCGAGGCTATAAAGGCTTTCTCTGAAGTAGAGTTGGGCCAGGCCGCGGGTACTCTCTTGTAGTTCGCGCAGTCCGGTAATGAGCTGCCCGCGCACTCGCTCGATCTCCTCAGGGGGAAAGATTGGCCCCGTCAGTTCATCGACCATCAACCCCACCAACAAATCGAAATCCTCTGATAAGCTCTTGGTGCTGACCGTGGTTAAATGGCGACCACAGTTGAAGCGCAGCATCGCCCCAACCGACTCAACGATTTCGTTGATTTCGGCAAAGCTGTGGCGAACCGTGCCGCGCTGCATCAAACTGGTCGTAAACGCGGCCAAGCCGGTTTTTTCCGGTGGATCGAGATTAGCTCCACCACTTAGCCGGCCGTGCATCACCACACTTTGAGTGTGATGGTTTTCTTTGACAATCAGGGTGATCCCATTCGAGAGGGTGTATGATTGAAAGGTTAAATCCACAAATCACTCCAGTCCTAGAAACGGTTTCAAAGGGCTTAAATCCGTCATTATCAGGTTGGCTCAAACCAGCCGACCGTTCGATTTGAAGCACGCAGATATTTCTGAGCAGCCTGCTGAATATCATTGGCTGTAACCGCCGCCAGTTTATCCTCCAAGGCGTCGAACTGCCGCCAGTCGCCGAGCATTTCCAGCCAGCCTAACCAGCGGGCCTGATTGCTGACCCTTTCCATCGTATAGGCTAACTGGGCCCGAGTTTGTTTAAGCACCTTGGCCAATTCAGCCGCAGAAACCGGTTCCTCTTTTAACCGCTCAATCTCGATTTCAAGCGCCGCTTCAAATTCGGCCAAGGTATGACCGTGGCGAATTGTACCATCAAAACTGACCGTACCCGGATCAATGCTGGGGTGATAGCCGGCGCTGGCATCCACGGCGATATCGGTTTCTACCAGCGCCCGGTAAAGGCGGGCGCTCCGGTGAGTAGCCGGGCCGCCAAAACCCGCTCCGGAGAGGACTGCCTCCAGCATCAACAGGGTAAATGCGTCGGAGTGAGTCCCTTCACACACGTGGTAAACCGCTTGAAAATAGGCTGTTTTACCGGGCCGGCGGATGACCACTCGCCGCTCGCTTTGCTGAGTTGGCTCTCGAATGATAACCGGCGGAGGGACCGGCCCGGCAGGGATCGGACCAAACAGTTCGTCAATCCGGTCACGCAGGCGATCAACTTCAATATCGCCAATAATAACCAAAACCGCATTATGCGGCCCATAATACATCTTATAGTGCTGGTAGAGGTCATCGCGCGTGATTTGATGCAGGTCATCCTTCCAGCCAATGACCATAGTGCCGTAGGGATGAACGTGAAACGCAGTCGCCTTAACTTCTTCGTGCAGCGCCCAGGCCGGATTATTTTCGTGGCCTTCGCGCTCAGAGATGATGACGGTCCGTTCGCTGGTCACTTCCTCGGGATCGATTAGGGCGTTGGCCATGCGGTCGCTCTCGATGCGCAGGCCCAGATCCAGCCGGTCGGCGGGGAGGGTTTCAAAGTAGGCGGTATAATCCTGGCTGGTGAAGCCATTTAACACGCCGCCGTTGCGATTGACCTCCAGCATAATCCGGCCCTTGGGGAATGTGGGCGTCCCTTTGAACATCATATGCTCAACCCAATGAGAGATGCCGGTTTTGCCGGCCTGCTCATTACGCGCTCCAACTCGATACCAAATCCAATTGCTCACCACCGGGGTCGTGTGAATGGGTTTAAGCAGGACGCGCAGGCCGTTTTCCAATTTGTAATCGATCACACTGTTTTGGTCAGGCAAGATAACTCCTTATTCGAACTAAAATTTACACGGCCTCAGCCAGGGCGGTTATGAGCGCAAAATAGCCGACCACCGCTTCCTCCATCTGAGCCAGACTGATCCGTTCCTGATTGGTGTGAGCCAGCTTTTCATCGCCCGGCCCAAAACCGACCGTCGGGATATCGGCGGTCATTAGATGCCCCCCGTCGGTCGCGAAGCGCCAGATGTCGAGGCCATCGTCTCGACCTAAAGCGGTGACCAGGGCCTGGTGTGCCGCCTGAACAAACCGATCATCTTGCGGCAGCAGGTAAGACGGAAACAGAGCCGGGATTTCTTGAGTGATGCCGGTGTAGGTAGTAAATTCCTGGCTTTTGATAACTACAGTCACCTTTTGATTGAGACTTTCAATTGAGGCGGCCAGGTTTTCCACCTTAGCGACGATATCTTCAGGCGTTTCTCCGGCAATATTGCGCCAATCCAACGTCAAGTAGACCCGACCGGGGATCACGTTCGGGCTGAGCTGGTCGGTGGCGTAGAGGGTCGGCACCACGGTCGAGAGCCCCAGGGTCGCATCGTAAGCCATCGTCAAATCGGGCAGGTGAGTCAGAAAGGCGGCCGCCCCATAGTGCGGATTGACCCCCAAATGAGGCGCGCTGGCGTGAGCCGAATGACCTTCAAATGTTACCCGGAGTTCCACCCGGCCCCGGTGGCCTCGCCGAAGGGTGTTGCTGCTCGGTTCGCCACAAATGGCGGCATGAGCGCTCAAGTGGGTGATTAAGTGTTGGGTACCTAACCCGCCGATTTCTTCCATAACCGGCACAGTCATATAAATGTCGCCGTGGGGCCTTAAACCGAGCCGGTGAAAGAGGGAGGTGGCATAAATCATACAGGCGACGGGTCCTTTCATATCGACCGAGGCCCGACCCCACAGTTCGCCATCCACAATTTGACCGCTAAACGGCGGGTATGGCCAACCATCCGGGGGGCCGGTATCGACGTGGTCCATGTGGCCATTCAAAAGAATAGTCGGTCCATCGCCCCCTTCGACTTTGCCGATAATATTACCAACCTGATCACGCCAGACCTCGTCAAAGCCTAAATTTACCATTTCATTATGGATAATGTCAGCCACATCGCCTTCCTCACCCGGCAGGCTGGGGGTAGCGACAATATGCTGGGTAAAATCAACCAGGGCCGGTTGAGAATCACGAGCAGCTAGCTGAATATTTTCAAGCGGTAAATCCATTTGTCAACCATCCCGTCCCTAAATGTAGATAAAAAAGCAGCGTTACCGGAGGCAACACTGCTCAAAAGACATATCATCTTTTACCCGAAAAGCGGGCCTTACAAGATCGTCGCCATATAGCTGTTGGGTTAACTAGGCCCTTACCGGTTGGCTCAGAGCTTGCCACAAGGCTTCTACCGAAGAGAAAGCGGTTCCCTGTTGAGAAAGAGTGGCCATATCCAAATTCATAAATGGGACCTTCTCTTTAGGTGCGTCTTCCCCTTCGCCTCGTTTTACATAACCGGCTTCGCGATCATGGATGGGGTAAAAGTAGGTCATCGCCTGTTTTAGGCGTTCTTTCACGTGGTGGTTCAACTGGTCAACTTTACTGGGAACCGTGATGATGATGAACTGATTTTCGGCTGGATGGCCGATAAAATCATCGATACTGCCCAACTCATCCACAGCGCTGGTCAAGGTCAAGGCGATGGCTCGCAGCACATCATCTCTAGCGACAAATCCGTAAATTTCATTGAAGGTGTCGAGGCCGGTGATGTTGATGCCAATCGCCGACCAGCCGTCCCGCTCCATCATCAGGCTCAACCGATCAAGCGTAAACTTTTCGCCGGGCAAGCCGGTAACCGGATTGTTTTGGCTGCCGGCGCGGCGGAGGGCGTTACGGACCCTGAGCCGCAGTTCTTGCACATCGAACGGTTTGGTGATGTAGTCGATTGCGCCCAATTTGAGACCGGCAATGCGGTCGTCGCGATCACGGCGTTCGGTCACAAAGATAACCGGCAGCCGGCTGGTGCGCACATCCTCCTGAAGCGCTTGCCCTACTTCAAAGCCGTCTATATCAGGCAGACGCACGTCTAAAAGGACCAAATTGGGCGCCTCGGTTCGGCATTTGTCCAGAGCGTCTTGCCCTGTCCCGGCAGTAACAACCCGATACCCCTGTGCTTCAAAGTAGACCCGGAGCATATCGGAGGTATCCAGATCGTCTTCAACAATTAACAGGGTATGTTTCATGGGCGTTGTTTCTAATGGTTCAATACCAGTTTGAAAGTTTTTTGTAGTCTACCAATTGGTCGTGAAGAGGATTTTGGCGAATAACGATAAAAATTTAACGTTCAAGTTAAGTATACCCTATCCTCTCCTAAAATGTCAACCGGCATTTATACTCAAATTAAGCAAACATAGCCTCGAATGTTTTGGAGTCGAGCGTTTCTTCTTTAAGCAGGCGCTCGGCGATTTCCACCAGTTTGGCTCGATTTTCTTGAATCAGAGCAACAGCTCGGGTATGAGCGCTGTCTACAATACGGCGGACCTCCCGATCAATCTGGCGGGCAATTTCCTCGCTGTAGTTACGCTGTTCGCCGATTTCTTTGCCCAGGAAAACCAGTTCATCCTTTTCGCCAAACATCAACGGCCCCAGTTTTTTACTCATACCGTACTGAGTCACCATCGCTCGGGCCAGTTTAGTGGCTTTGTTAAGATCATCGCTGGCGCCGGTGGTGACCTCCTCAAAGATCACTTCTTCGGCGGCGCGCCCGCCCAAAATGGCGGCCAACTCGGCTTCAAAACGTCGCTGGTTTTCCAAATAGCGATCTTCGTCCGGCAGCGAAATCACATACCCGCCGGCCACGCCTCGGGCCACAATACTGACTTTATGAACCGGATTACAATCGGGGATCAACTTTCTAATGAGCGCATGGCCGGCTTCGTGATGGGCGATAATTCTCCGTTCTGGTTCGGGAACGATGCGGCTCTTACGCTCGGGGCCGGCAATGACCTTCTCGATAGCCCGCTGCATGTCTTCCATATGGATCTGCTTTGAATTGCGACGCGCGGCCAAAATAGCGGCCTCGTTGACCATATTTTCAATATCAGCGCCGACAAAACCGGGCGTCTGTTTGGCGATCACCTCTAAATTAATATCATCAGCGACCGGTTTGCCTTTGATGTGAATCCGCAGAATTTGCTCGCGGCCACGGCGGTCAGGTCGATCCAAGATGACGCGGCGGTCGAAGCGGCCGGGACGCAGTAAAGCCGGGTCCAGAATATCGGGCCGGTTAGTGGCGGCCACCACGATAACGTTGGTATCGGTGTCAAACCCGTCCATCTCGACCAAAATTTGGTTAAGGGTTTGCTCGCGCTCGTCGTGACTGCCGCCCAGGCCGGCGCCGCGATGCCGCCCAACAGCATCAATCTCATCCATAAAGATGATACAGGGGCTGTTACGTTTGGCTTGATCAAACAAGTCGCGCACGCGGCTGGCCCCGACCCCCACAAACATCTCCACAAACTCAGAGCCGGAGATGCTAAAAAACGGCACACCGGCCTCGCCGGCAATGGCTTTAGCGGTTAGCGTTTTACCGCAGCCGGGAGGGCCAACCATGAGCACCCCTTTAGGAATACGCGCTCCCAGCGAGATAAACTTTTCCGGTTCGCGCAGAAACTCAACAATTTCGGCCAGTTCCTGTTTGGCTTCATCCACCCCGGCCACATCATCAAAGGTGACGGTCGGTTTGTCGCCGGCAAACATTCTGGCTCGACTTTTACCAAAGCTGAGGGCTTGGTTGCCCGCGCCTTGAGCCTGACGCAAAATAAAGAAGAAAAACCCGCCAATGAGAATCAACGGCAGCAGCGTCCCCAAAATGGCCAACCAGCCATCCCAGGCGCTGCGCGGGGCGATAGTTACCTTGATATTGAGCAACTGCTGCTGATCGACCCCCATCAAGCCCAGCGTTTCGATCACCCCGATACCCGGTTCCTTATTGGAGGCAATTTTTTCACCGTTCTTGAGTTCAATCGTTAATTCGTTCTGATCGACCAAGATCGATTCAACCCGACCCTCATTAGCCAGTTGAGCCACTTCGGACAAGTCTTTAGATTCAATCGCCTCGGTGCGAAGCACGAATACGCCATAAAGAAAAGCGAGTACCACAAAGATTAAAACTGCATAAAGCGCACGCGACCATTTCATAATTGCTTTCCTTACCAAATATATATATTTTTCCTGTGGAGGATTAACGTAATTGTGTAAAAATCAAATATACCACGCGCCATAGGCGGAGTCAAACCTTGTTGGACCCCGCCATTTTTTATTAGCCCTCATTCTTGACCGCTGATCGGTAAGATGTTAGATTGTGAGGGATTGATTGTACCTTGATAAGCTAACACTATGGGTGCAGTTTTTTTAGAAACCAGGTTTTTGAGGCCTAATTGATAACCTTTTAACGCTAAAAACCGGGGTTCTGGTCATAATACTTTAAAGTGCAAAGGTAATGAAGCTAACCATACCAGCGCCGGATGGTGGATAACTAAAACTATTTTGAATTGTATCTATTCAGGTGACTGGCACTTTGGCTCAAATCGAGAGCGCTGTGTGGAATACAACGCTGCAATTATGGTGATAAAGTGCCAGTCACCTCATCTGCTGAGTAAATACTTTGAATTTAGGACAAGATAAAATAATGATTATTGAGAAAGTGCAAGACAAACAGGTTACATCTCGAACAACGAAGGATTACCTCATTTTAGCCGCTAAAGGTTTTGCTATGGGAGCCGCCGATGTTGTACCCGGTGTGTCCGGCGGGACAATGGCTTTCATTCTGGGTATCTATGAGGAATTAATCAACTCGATCAAAAATTTGGTTAATCCCCAAATTTTCAGAAATCTTTTCAACTTCAACATTAAAGAAGTGCTGGCCTTGGTGTCTTGGCAATTTTTGGGAGCTTTGGGATTGGGGATTTTGCTGGCGATATTCTCTTTGGCTCATTTTTTAGAGTCAGCCCTAACTCATTATCCGGCTTTAGTCTGGTCATTTTTCTTGGGTCTGGTCATCGCCTCCATTATCACCGTGACCAAACGGGTGAAGGAGTGGGAGTCATCAAACATTATGGCTATGATTAGCGGAACGCTTATGGCTTATTACATCGTGGGGATGGTGCCAGTTCAAACCCCTGATGCAGCCTGGTTTCTATTCCTAAGTGGCTTCATTGCCATTTGCGCCATGATTTTACCGGGCATCTCCGGCTCGTTTATTCTGGTTTTGATGGGCAAGTATCAATATATTCTCGCCGCCGTCAACGATCGCGATTTTGTCACGCTCATCCTGGTAGCCGCCGGGGCGGCGGTGGGATTAGTGACGTTTGCTCAGGTTTTGGGCTGGCTTTTCAAGCAATACCACGATCTGACCGTGGCGCTTTTGATCGGGTTTATGATCGGCTCACTGCGCAAGATATGGCCCTGGAAAGAAACGCTGCAAACGGTGATTGATCGCCACGGTGAAGCCATTCCGGTGGTTCAAAACAATATTCTGCCCGAGGCTTGGACCGGCCAGGTAACGTTGGCGTTAGGGCTGGCCCTGATCGGCTTTGTGATTGTATTTATTCTTGATTATTATGCTTCAACAACCGAAGCATAGTGTAGAAACCTAATGTGCAACTCTTTTTAGAATTGATCCATTGAGGGCAACGTTTGTAAAATAGCGGTTCCAACACCAATCTAATTACAAAAGGAGCCACCCAATGGATCGCTACGATTTTATCATAACTGTGTATTGTTTGGTATGTAAGTATTACGGGATCATCAAAGACCAATATCCAATTCGGCGCGGGGGATTTGCCCCCGCCTTAACCGATGAAGAAGTGATCACCATCGAAATCTGCGGCGAATACTTCAAAATGAATACAGACCAGGATATATTCGATTATTTTCAAGCGCATTACCAAACAGACTTTCCGCAATTGCGAGACCGGTCATTGTTTGTACGCCAAGCGGCTAATCTATGGCAGGTCAAAGCCGCTATCCAGCACCTATTGGTCATCCACAGTGGTCAAGCGGCTGACCCGGTCCAAGCGATTGATACCTTACCGTTACCGGTTTGTGTCTACACCCGTGCGCCCCGAGACCGGTGCTTTAAGCCTTTGGCTGATTATAGCCACTGTGCGGCCAAGAAAATGGACTATTATGGCTTCAAATTGGGGCTACGGATTGCCCGGTCAGGCATGATCACCTATTTTCCGTTATTGCCAGCTCGCCCCCACGACATTCAGTTTCTGGAAGAGTTGGTTGAGAATTTCGCCGGTATCGTACCCGCTGATAAGGGCTTTATTGACGCCATTCGTCAAGCCTTACTCGATGAGCGGCAAGGGGTCACTGTCATTACCCCGGCTCGCAAGAATATGACCGAGAGCCATCCCCTCCAGTTGCGTCGCCTGTGCTCTCGGTGGCGCAAACGGGTTGAAACGGGTGGCTCCCAATTAACCCAACGCTTTGCCGTTGATCACATCCGTGTCCGAGATATCTGGCATTTTCAACATCGGATCATTCGTAAAGTCTTGGCTCACACTATTGGCGTTTTTCTCAACCTCCAATTGGGCCGTAAACCCCTTGATTTGGATGGGTTACTGGCCTGATTCTCTATAAAAGAGTTGCACATTGGGTTGTAGAACAATTGGCTAAATTGTACCTTCCCATTTTGGGGTGAACGAAAGGCACAAATTGGCAATTTGTGCTACAAATCCCCCGATTTCGCGCCAACTGTGTAAGCCCTAATCGTTTAACTGGTGACCGTCACGCATCTGTCCGAAAAAATAAAGATCTATTAGAAATCGCGGCGATCTATGGATAAATACGGGTGATCATTAAATAACCGTTGGAAAATATTCATGAAAAATTGGAAAATTTAACTGACCGTTGGAAAATATCTGTAACAGCGGCGATCTATGGATAAATACGGGTGATCATTAAGTGGCCGTTGGAAAATATTCATGAAAAATTGGAAAATTTAACTGACCGTTGGAAAATATCCGTAACAGCGCTGATCTATTGATAAATACGGGCGATCATTAAGTAACCGTTGGGAAATATTCATGAAAAATTGGAAAATTTAACTGACCGTTGGAAAATATCCGTAACAGCGCTGATCTATTGATAAATACGGGCGATCATTAAGTAACCGTTGGGAAATATTTATGAAAAATTGGAAAATTTAACTGACCGTTGGAAAATATCCGTAACAGCGCTGATCTATTGATAAAAAATCGGGATCATTAAGAAACCGTGGCGATCTATCCGTAAAAGAGGGGGATTTATTCAGCAACCCAGGTGACTGGCACTTAATCGCCATAATAGCCGCGTTGTATTCCACTAAATAGTCTCAATTTGCGCAGAAGTGCCAGTCACCTGAGTCGTTACGGGCCGGCTAAAGCCCTTACTACAAACGAGAATGTTACTTTTATATCAGCGTCCTAGCAGGTGACTAAAAATTTACTCAGGCGGAAATAAGGGTTTGGGATGGGCTGGGTTGGCCGCGGTCAACTGGCCCGTCTGTGATTGGGGTTGTTGGAGCGCAGCGGGCGAAGCAGCCGAGGTTTTTGACTGAGTTTTACGCGGCTGGGCGGTGATAATTTGCGTTCCCCCTCGACCGAACAGCATACCCAGACAGCCAGGTTTGGTCTCAACCGCTTTAATTTGAGGAGCCTCGACCGACCGGGCCGTAACGATAGCTTCGGAGGCCAACTGGTTAGTCGCTGAAATTTTGGCTTCCAATTCCTGGCGCAGGGCCTCACGGCGCCATTCATCTTCCTGACGGTTTCTGGCGATATCGCGCTCAACCTCTAAAATACGCTCTCGGAGACGATTGTTTTCTTCTTTTAAATTGAAATTGTCTTGAAGCAGAACGCCCATCAACTCTCGATTGGCCGCCTGGCTGTTGAGAATACTTTTTTGGCTGTCAGACAGGGTGGTTAAGGTGTTATTGAGAAACGCCATTGCCGGCGACTCGCTGCCATTGGCCGCGACAACCGCCAGATTCTCTTCGAAATTAGGCCCATCATCATCGTCGGCAAGATCAAACGTCGAAAAATCATCGACAAAATCTTCATCGCCATCTGAGATGCCATCGGGTTCGATGGTAGGAGCCAATTTATCTCTCAGTTGCTGTCGCACCTGCTCGTAAGTCATGCCACTGTTCATCAGCTCTTTAATTTCCAACAAGGTACCGACATCATCATCGGAATAACGGCGGTGACTGCGATTTTTGCTGCTGCCGGCATCCTTAGACAAAAATTCAGTAAATTCATCTGACCAGCGCCGCAGCGACGCCGCAGAGATATCTAACTCCCTAGCCACAGTCTGAGGCGGCTGAAACATCTCCGAATCCATAGGTTAACGTTACTCCACTCCTTTTAATCTTCGTTTACCACTCGATACGACGCATCAACGGTTTCGTCATTGTCAAAATCGGGGGGTGTGTCGCTGCCATAATCTAGCAGGCGGGTGTACTGCTCAACAATATGGGGTGGACACAACTTAATAAACAGCGTCATCCCCAATAAAATAACCCCAAAATCGTCCAGTTGACCCAACCCCAAAATAACATCAGGAATGAAATCAACAGGGGAGATAGTATATAGCAGCGACAACGGTATCACTGATTTGATCAACAAATTAATACGGCTGTCGGTAAAGAGCAGCCAGACTAATCTTAACTGCTTCAGCAAATTAGACACAAAAGAAATATCTTTATCATTTAACGATGGCTTCTTAGTCATAAATACCTCCTACGATATTTAATTCGGCTAAAAGCTACAAAATCAATCCATTAAAGAAATTACTTGCCCGAAATTATAGCGTCGAGTTGTGATTCAAGCAACAAAAAAATCGCTCATCCACCCAATTTTTTAAGGACATGGTCAATTTGCAGGGGTTTATTCACGCAAACGACCAACTAGCGTGAGCGATAATAAGGCCAGCCGCCTCTGAGCGATTTTCAGTAGCCCCCCTCGCTAACCGATAGGTGCGCTCAGCGAAGTTAGGTGGTCAGGTCGGCGCTGTATCGTCAGCGGAGTAACTACATACAGGACAGGTAAAGAGGGATAGGAAAAGCAGGTTGAGGGAAGAGTTGTTGAATAGCCTCAAAGGGAGAGCGACCATGCAACTTGGCTGTGTCAATGACAGAAGCCAAAGCAACATAAGCTTCAGCGCCCCATTGAGAGCGAAAGCCACCGGTGACTTTGCGATGGATGACCGCCGGTCGCAAAGCCCGTTCAGCCACATTGTTGGTGGGTTCAACATCAGTCCGGTACAGAAAGACAAACAGATGTTGGCGGTGCTTGAGATAACGTTTGTGTAACTTAACAGCTTCGAACTGAGGAGGTGAGCGAGTTAACAACCAATCACCTAGACGTTCCAGACGATGTCGATAAGCTTGGAAATGTTCAGGCGAGAGTTGGTCACGACGATGATGCAGGGCGATAGCGGCTCGGAACAAGGTTTGCACGGCGCGGGGCCACCAGCCTTGCGGATAGTGGTCAATGACCCGTTGCAGATCACGGTTCTGGTGAGCCAGACACAGTTGGCGGTGGAGTCGGTCAGCCTTGAGTTGAGCCGGTAAACAATCACTGCCCCAGACTTCAACGTTGCTATCGGCCATCACCTTGTCAATGACGGCTGCGGCCCGCGAAGGTTTAATGACATGCAACACTGCTGTGAGTGTCCAAAAGACCCAATGCCACCAGGTGCGACCGGCCACCCGCGCCCCAGTTTCGTCACTGTTGACCACCGCACTTTGCCGCACGACGGCTGCAATAGCCTCAAGCTCTTGGGTAGCGGCCCGTCCGACGCGACCCATCATGCGGTTGATGGCCCCCTGGCTCAACTCAACCCCGTGTAAGTCTTGTAAGGCTTTTTGGGTTCGTTCATAACTCATATGTTGCTGGTGTCGATAGTAGACCGTGGTGGCTTCCAACCGGCTTCCAAAGACCCGCTCCATCTCTAAACCTTGGGGCGGTTCAGCCCGCTGGCTGTGACCACAGTCAGGACATTGGACTTCGTACTGCCGAACCTCAATCACTTTGGCTTTGGGTTCAGGCAACTCCGTGATCTGGTTCACCGCCACGACCTTGGCGGCCGCAGGCCTCAAATCGCCCTGGCACCTGGGACACTGCTCGGCCTTGAGTTCAACTACCTCATCCGGTTCAGCCACCCACTGCCGTTGGGCTTTATCATGTCCATAACCGCGACCGTGTTTACGCTTGGGGCTACCCTGCGGTTTGTTGGCTTTCTGGTCTCGTGAAGGGGGTTGGGAGGAGTTCTTGGAGGTGGGGGGCGGTTTCCGGGGCCCGTTGTGCTCCTGGCGCAACTGGTCTAGTTCAGCCCTGATGCTGACCATTACCTGTTCAATTTCCGTCAGGCGTTGGGCTTGTTCCAAGACCAATTCAATCAACTCTTCTTTTGTCAGCTTTTCTAGTTCAGCCCGAATCATACCTCCTGGTATGCCATATTTTTGTTAGTTCTTAATGAGAATTTTTCACTGTATGTAAATACTCAGCGGACAATGTAATCTGGTCAAATCGAGAGTGCAAATATCGGCATCAAGCGCAAAGTTATCCACCAGGTGCATTTCACCTTTGGGGCGAACCCGACGCCTCGCATCGCTGAGGCCGCTGAAGAGACTGACATTGCTGATGTTTCAACGGGGCCGCCGGCTCAATCGGGCGACTTCCGTCATCAGCTAACCTTTCAGCGCCCTCATTTTTCTCACCGTATTCAGCGACGCAAACTTGCCCCCACATAGAAACGCACCCTTATCCACCGGAATGCTTGTATGTGCTTTCGCTTACCACTATAATTAGGTTATGAAAAGCCTGCGCCAGTCGCTGATCGATTATGAATTACCGCTGCTGAAAGCCATTGCCGATCACCGCGCCGTTTTATTAACCGCCGGCGATCACACATCGATCATTAACCAACTGGTCGATACATTACTCTCGCCAGTGGCTACAGCCATTATCTTGGATGACCTCGCGCCGCCGGAAAGCCAGGCCCTTGAGTTTCTGCTGCAGAACGGCGGCCAGGTTGAAGGCCCCCGCTTCAGCCGCCAGTTTGGCGAGATCCGCTCGATGGGGCCGGCCCGATTGGAGCGAGAGCAGCCCTGGCAAAATCCGGCTAACCCGGCCGAAGGGTTGTGGTATCGCGGGCTTATTTTCAAATCGTTTCAGGTGACGCGGCAAGGGAGTCAGGAAATTGTTTACATACCGGACGATCTGCTGCCGTTACTCACGCCTAAAATGCCTCCGTCTCAGCCAAGCCAGCCTGATGTTCAAATCGAGGCAGTAGCCCCGCCGGCGCTCATCCTCAGCAGCTTCAACCGCCTGCGTGAAAATGTTTTTAGAATTTTGGTCTATCTGCAAACCACCCCGATACGCATCCAACAGGACGAGACACTAACCGCCTCCGACAAACAGGCCCTAACTCAGGCGATGCTGCCGCCGCTCCATCGATACGCGGCGCTGGAGACTGAATTGGAATTTCTGCTGCATCTCTGCCGGCGAGCCAAACTGCTCACTCTAGCCCATAGCCGGCTTCGACCGGAGCGCGAACCCACCCGTAGTTGGCTGCAAGCTACCTCAACTCGCCAAACCACCGAACTCCAAAATACCTGGCGCGCCGATCCCACCTGGAACGATCTATGGCACGTTCCAGAGTTGGCGCCGCAGCCAACGGGCTGGGAAAATAGCCCGCTGCTGGCCCGCTCTAAAATACTGGACTATTTGGCTGGGCTTGATATCTCGCCCGGCCAGTGGCTATCGATCGATCATTTCGTGACCCTGGTCAAGCAGATTGATCCCGATTTTCAACGGCCCAGCGGCGACTATGATACCTGGTATATTCAAGATCGACAGGGTAACTTTTTGATGGGGTTTGCCCACTGGGATGAGGTAGAAGGGGCTTTGATCCGTTACTTGCTAACCTTTATCCTACCTATTTTAGGGGTCGTTGATTTGGGCAGTTCTGGCCCAGCCACGGCGCCGACCCGCTTTTGTTTGACGCCGGCGGGCCAATCGTTTCTAACCGGTCGCCGGGTGGTTGATGATGGGCCGCCAAAAACGCCCTGGCTAAGGGTAGATCACAACTATATGGTTCGGGTTCCGGCCCAGGCTAATCTGTATGACCGCTTTCAAGTGGCTCGCTTTGCCTGGTTGGCCAGCTACGATCAACACCGAGTTGGATATCAAATTACACAAGCCAGCATCAAACGGGCGCTCAAAAATGGGGTTACTCCCGATCAAATCACGGCCTTTCTGACCCGCGTCACCAACAATCAAACACCGTTGAAGGTCGTCGAAGCGATTCGGAATTGGGGGACCCGGTATGCGACCGTGGCGCTTGAACCCGCAACGTTACTTCATCTAAAGCACGAAGATTTAGCCGCAGAACTGCGCCAGCACCCGGGGCTTGGCCCCTTATTGGGCGAGGCCCTAAACGCCACCACCATTCTAATTCCAGCCAAGCATGTTGCCCAAGTCAAGCGTTTTCTTATAGAATTAGGATATCTTGAGTAACTAAAACAAAACAACGGCCATTTAGCCTATCCAACTGAATTATCATCGGCACTTACACCAACTTGAGGACATCCCATTCATGCCTTCTACTGACAACGAGTCTCTACAGGCCAAAATATTCAATAAAATTGCCGCCAAGCATAATCTTGGTTATGTGGTGGCAGATGAAACCCTGACGATCCAGGCCCACAACTCAGTTATAGCCTGCTGGACCGATATTAGTCCGAGCCAATTAATTGGCCTCCCCTTAACGGCGCTATTTGAGGAATTGGTGGGGTACGAAGCCACTCTGGCATTAGTTGCCAAAAATCAGCATACCGATTTGACTTTTCCCCCTATTCAGCGGCCAAGCGCCTCCGGGGCAATTCAAACCCTTCACCTCACAGCCGAACCGTTTAACGAATGCAACCCCCAACTCTTGCTAACTATCATCGATATAACCCACCTGGCCGAAAACAACACTTTTTATTCGGCTGTAACGGAAAGTCGAACGGCGCTTATCTGTCGCTTTCGGGCCGACGGCCGCCTGACTTTTGTCAATCAGGCCTACTGCCGCGATGTTAAAAAATCTCCGGGAAAATTAATCGGTCAGTCCTTTCTAACATTTATCGCAAGTGAAGATCGCCAATATGTTAAGGAGGCCATCGCCTTACTCGATGCGCAAAATCCGGTCATAACCACTGAACATCGCATCATTTTGCCGCCCAATAAAGTTCGCTGGCAGCAGTGGACTTACCGGGCTATCTTAGGAGAGCAAGGCCAGTGCCTTGAGTGTATAGCCACCGGGCAAGATGTGACCCGGCAAAAACAGATCGAAGAGTCGCTGCAACGGGTACGCTTCTCAATCGATTGGGTGGTCGACTCGGTTTTTTGGATTACCAGCGATGGCAGCTTTATCGATGCCAATGAAACAGCTACCTGGAAACTGGGCTTTGAGCGCGAAGAACTACTTGAGATGAAGTTCAGTGATATCGATCCAAACTTTGCTGGCCAAGCCTGGGACGATCTATGGCAGGAAGCCCAGCACCGTCGGGTTATGGCTTTCGAGTCGATCCACCAGACCAGAGCGGGCAAGGTCTTACCGGTGGAAGTTATTATTCACAATCTGGATTTTGATAACATCACCTATGCCTGCGTTTTTGTGCGCGACATCACCGAGCGCAAAGAGGCCAACCAGGCGCTATTAGAAAGTAAGAGCTGGCTAGAATCGATTATAACCAAACTGCCGATTATCTTATGGAGTATTGACCAAGACGGCACCATCACCTTATCAGAAGGTCAAGGGTTAACTCAACTGGGGCTAAAATCGGGAGAACTCGTTGGAAAATCGGTATTTGACGTATTAAAAGTTACTAATCAAGGAAATGAAAATATTCGCCGCGCTCTGGCCGGGGAGATTACGCACTCAATCTCCAAAATAAGCGATAGAATTCTTGAAACACAATACACTCAACTTTGGGATGATGAGCATCAAATAATAGGGCTCATCGGCATTTCATCCGATGTAACCGAGCGCGAGCAAGCCCGCCAATTTCTAGCCAAGCGGGAAGCCTATTTGAGTGCGTTAGTCGAGCTGCAACGACGGTTACTCCTGGATACTGAAGTGGAGGCCTTTTATGATGATATCATCCGCCTGTTGGGACCTATCTCGCACGCTGATCGCGTTTGCCTGCTCGAAGCGCTAGATCATGATAATGTTCTTTCTTTTAAATCGCGGGCTGGCTGGTCCCGGCCAACAACTCACCCCCCGTCTGACTCTTCAAAAAACTTAGATCTGCCAATAATCGAAATCCAACCCGATTTAATTAATAAATTAAGTCAGGGCCAAATCATCTTTGATGTAATAGAAAATATAACCGCAGTTGAACCTACCTATTTTTCACAATATGGTATCCGCACCATCTTGCTCGTTCCTATCAGAGTCACTAACAGCTTATTTGGCCTCATTACTTTTGGGAATACAGATGAAACCCATATCTGGGGTCTATCCGAAATGGCGCTGCTGGAAGCTGCTGCTGCCGCCATATCTCTGGCTAAAGAGCAACGAATAACCAAAAAAGCCCTGGCCGACACCAATCAGCAACTCGAACAGCGGGTTCAAGAGCGAACCGCCGACTTACTTAAAGTCAATGAGACGTTGCAAATTGAAATTGCCGAACGGAAACGCACGGAGGAGTTGCTACAAAAAGCCCACGATGAGCTGGAAATTCGGGTAGTCGCCCGCACAGGTGAGTTAACTATTCTCAACGAGAAGTTGGAAACACTTTATCAGGTAGGCAAGGAAATTACGACGCAGCACCAGTTGGATAAGCTGTTAAATTCAATTGCCAAAAGGACGGCCAAACTGCTCAAAGCCAGTTCTAGCTGCATTTTACTACTCGACGACACCGGCGCATATCTAACAATTGAGGGATCCTACGGTCTACATGAAGATATTGTGGAAAACACGCATGAGCGAATTGGGTACAGCATTGCCGGCCGGGTCGCCCAAATCGGCCAGCCCATTATAGCCAACGACATCCCCAATGATCCTCGTTTTGATAATCCGGCGGCAGTTACTGATAAGTTTCTGGCTATTATCAGCGCTCCCCTGACAGTGGGGCAAAAGATTATCGGGACTCTGGATGCGCACAGCCAAATACATTGGAATGCCTTCGATGAACAAGATCTGAAATTACTCAATATGCTGGCCGGCCAGGCTGCCATTGCCATTGAAAATGCCCGCTTATACACTCATCTCAACCAAGCCATTGATGAGCTAAGAACCGCCAATGACAATTTACATCAAGCCAAAGAACAGGCCGAAGCCGCCAACCAGGCTAAAAGCCAATTTTTGGCCAACATGAGCCACGAGTTGCGAACCCCGCTTAATGGTATTTTAGGCTTTACCCAAATTCTTAAACGTGATAGTGGCCTATCAAACCAGCAATCAGAGGCGATTGATATTATTCACACTAGCGGCGAACATTTGCTCACCCTGATTAATGACATTCTGGATATTTCAAAAATTGAAGCCGGTAAATTGGACCTTGAGCCGGAAGAATTTTATCTAGCCAGTTTCATAAAAAACATTACCGAAATGCTGAGTATTCGAGCTGAACAAAAAGGGCTGCAGCTTAAAGTTGAAACCTCCTCTTATCTCCCCCAAGGTATTATTGCCGACGAAAAACGACTGCGCCAAATTTTGCTCAATCTCATCACTAATGCCATTAAATTCACCCTAACAGGGCAAGTAACCTTAACGATTAATGTTTACCCGACAGAACAGCCAACCGAACTCACCAGACGCATTTATTTTGAGGTACGGGACACGGGCGTGGGTATTCCGCCTGACAAGTTAGAAGAAATTTTTGCCCCTTTCCACCAGGTCAAAGACAAACGAATTCACTCTGAAGGTACAGGGCTGGGGTTAGCTATCTCCCGCCGTCTGGTTCAGATGATGGGCGGCGAGTTACAGGTTGAAAGTGCTATTAATCAGGGAACGCTATTTTGGTTTGACATAATGGTTCCGATTGCGGATATGATCAAGGCGCCTACCCCCATAAAAGACCAAAAGATTATCGGCTATAAATCTCTTAAAACCAAAGCTCACGCTCGGATCAAAATTCTCATTGTAGACGACAAACCGGAAAATCGACTTGTCCTTAAAGAACTATTGACGCCGCTGGGGTTTGTCATTACGGAAGCCAGTGATGGCCAGGAAGCCCTTCAGCAAGCCGAAAAGGTACAGCCTGCTCTCATTATTATGGACCTGCTCATGCCGGTTCTGAACGGGTTTGAAGCTGCCCGACGTATCAAAAAAAGCAGCGTTAACAAAGAAGTAGTCATTATTGCCGCCTCGACCGGCGCATTCCAAAGGAGCAAACAGCGCAGCCAAATAGCGGGATGTCATGATTACATCAGCAAACCCATTCTAGCTGCTGAACTATTTGAAAAGATACAAAAACATCTGGCTCTGGAATGGATTTACAATAAGGCTGACGCCCCTCGCCCCGAAACCATTAGGCCAGAATTACCTCTAACTGTGCCGGCCTTGGCCGATCTGGAAACGATACGCGACTTAGCCCTCATCGGTGATATCGATGGGATTCAAACCTGTGTCAAAGAACTCATTATCACCGAGCCCGCCTTCAAACCATTTGGCTCGAAGCTCATCGATCTGGCTAACGATTTCGCTTTAAATGAAATAAAAGAGTTAATTACCCCCCACTTAAAGGACCTATCGTGACCACAAATACACCTTCAGAATCCAATATTTTGATCGTCGACGACAATCCCACTAATCTTAAAGTTTTATTTAGCTACCTAAAACAGTTTGGATTCCGCACCTTTATTGCTAAAAGCGGGGTGGACGCCATCGAACAAATCCACCGGTTGCCGCCCGATTTGATATTACTCGACATAATGATGCCTGGGATCGACGGCTTTGAAACCTGCCGCCGTTTGAAGGCCGATGAAAGAACCAAGAATATCCCGATTATTTTTATTACGGCTCTCAGTGATACAACCGACAAGGTTAAAGGCTTTGAGGCTGGCGGGATCGACTATATTACCAAGCCATTTCATCAAGAAGAAGTCCTGGCCCGAGTTAACGCTCATTTAACCATTCAGCGCCAAAAACAAGAACTCCATGCGCTCAATGCCACCAAAGACAAATTTTTCTCGATTATTGCTCATGATTTAAGAGGAACGTTTGGGGGGTTGCTTGGGCTTTCAGATTTGTTGGCTACGACCACGGATGACTTTGATCAAGAGCAAATTTCACAAATAGCTTATAAGATGCACGGGGCGGTTACAAACACCTATAAGCTTTTGGAAAATCTATTGGAATGGGCCAGACTGCAAAAAGGCATCATGGAGTTTGAGCCCAAGCCATTTAATCTCTACGACTCAGCCCAAACTGCCATAAATCTTTATATGAGCTCAGCTAAACAAAAAGAGATTACCCTGACCAACCAGGTCGAGCCAAGTCACTCTTTTATTTACGGCGACTCTAATATGGTCAACACCGTGATCCGAAATCTTGTTGCCAACGCCTTAAAATTCACCCACCGGGCTGGATGTGTGACTATCTCCGCTCAAGGCCGGGATGATTTTGTTGAGACCGCCATCACCGACTCCGGCATTGGCATCGATCCCGACATTCAAGCCAAATTATTCAGAATCGATACCAAAGTCAAACAGATCGGCACGGCCAACGAACGAGGCACCGGTCTGGGGTTGATCCTTTGCAAAGAATTGATTGAGAAAAATGGCGGCGAAATCTGGGTTGAAAGTAAAGTTGGTCAGGGATCAACGTTCAAATTTACCTTACCTAAATGGAATAATCAAAGCTGAAAGCGCTAGCCAGCGGACGATCAGATTAAGGCCAGGCCTCAACCATCCAACAAGCCACCCACCCCTATCCCCACACCTGCACCGTTGCAAACTCAACGCTGTTTCCGGCCGGATCGCGAAAATAGATGGACTGGCCGCCGGACGGCCAGGTAATTTCCGCCTCAATGGCGATACCGTTTTCTTGCAGTTGCCGGCGGCACAGGTCTATTTGGTCCGGAACGATAGCAAAAGCCACGTGACCTGGCCCCTGGGCGCCGTGAGCCGGCACCTCACCACCCGATTTGGCCGTTTCCACAGGGTTAAACAGCAGCAGCATACTTTCGCCGCAGCGAAAAAAAACATGGCGACGGTGAACCCGCGAGAACGGTTCGATTTCTAAAATCTGCCGGTAAAATTTTTCAGCCGCAGTCAGATCATCAACGTAAAGGCATGTTTCTAGAATCCGATTAATTTTCATGATATCTCCCTTTTTAGCGTTTGGAGCGATTATAATCCCCATTTAATTTTGATATTATGTCAACTTTACAGTTGCTCGCACCTATGGTATACTGTCCGCATGACATAATGGGCAAATTGTCATAATTAACCCAAGTTGCTACCATGCCTAGGAAATACTAAAAAACCCATGTTTCAGTCCTAACCATGCGGGAAGTAGGGAGTAGGAAGTAATCGATTTTGACCCCTTAATCCCTACTTCCTACTCCCTACTCCTCGGTTTGGACGTCAAGGTGACAACTTGAGTTAATTATCAGAGTTTATAAGAGTCTAATCAACTATAGAGTGCGGTGAGTTTTCAAAGCAGATCACGCTGATTTTGCTCCAAATGGGCTCATCAGCTACCGGCTTCCTTAACTCTAAACCATCATAAACTCTATTGACCAAACTACAGCGGGCGCTCTAAATGACAGAACTGGTAGCAGCTCTGCAAGCTGAGTCAGCAGCGATACGCTGGCGGGCTATTGAACACCTTAATCGTGCCGAACACCTATGGCTAACTGACGAAACACTTGCGCTGCTGATCAAGGCATTGGCTGATCAACATCCTTTTGTCCGCTGGCAAGCCGGGTTAGCTGTCGTACGTCATGCCGAAGGTACCCGTAAATTAGCCGATTTTTTAAACAACAGCTCAGTCAAAAACTCGCCCCAGACTACACGCGGTTATAGTGCCGCTATTGATGCTCTTGGCGCCAGCCAACTACCTGATACGTCCCCATCTCTGCTGGCCATGCTTGGGGCTGATGACGCCTTGCTGCGACAGAGTGCAGCCGAGGCCCTGGCTCATCTCAGAACACCGGCGGCTGTCCCGGCTCTAATTAAGGCTTTGGATGACGCTGATCCGTGGGTTCGCCGGGCTGCGGCTTATGCCCTGGGACATATCGGTGATACTCAAGCCATACCGGCCGTGATCACCCGCTTACAAGACAAGCACGTTATTGTACGCCGCAGCGCGGTCTATGCTTTAGGCGCATTACGAGCTGCATCAGCTTTACCTCAGTTGAAAATATCGCTCACCGACCAGGACCAGGTTACCCGACGCAACGCGGTCTGGGCTATCGGCCGGTTGGGGCTACCCGAAACGGTGCCGGATTTAACCAAAGTCCGCAATGACCCAAGCGCCGATGCTGAAATTAAAGCCACAGCCGGTCAAGCTATTGAAGCGATCACCAAACCGGGTTGGCTCCAAACCCTACTAGGTGTTAAAGGACGCTGGCGCCGGTAGATTTTCCCAGTGTATCCTACAACAATATGTGGTATTATGGAAACAAACACATTTATAAATAAGGCTGCCGATAAAATTTTCAGCTTAGGGCTAACTACACCGGCTATTTTGTTATTGGAAGGTCACAAACCGCTAGCTTTTTTAGGCAGCCAATTACTGCTGGTTGCCCAACCTATTCTAGAAATTTTCGTCCCCGGTGAACTGGCCGGAAATATAATTTCCCTTCTTGAAAGTCCGCAACAATTAGAAACGCTTATGGTTGAGCTTGAAACAAAGGCAGTGCAACTGCCCAACCTCACCGAGGAGACCTAATACCTAATGGCATCATCTGTTCTGCTGGCGTTCCTATTCTTACTGCTCTTTTTAGGCTTACTCCTTTTCTTCTCTGCTAGAGTAAATAGAGGGCAAAAGCCCAGCCTGCGCCGCATCCAAGCTTTCGAGGCTATCAAAGGCTTTACCGGCCGAGCCATTGAAGCGGGTCGGGCTCTGCATCTATCACTTGGCACCGGATCGATGGCTGATATAACCACCGCCGATAGTTTGGCCGGGCTTTATACGCTCGATTACTTGGCCGACCAATCAGCCACAACCGGTATCCCCCCTATTGTTTCTATGGCCGATCCCACCGTGATGTTGATGGCTCAAAATACCGTTCGCTCAGCCTACGGCAGTGATAAAGTTAAAGCGGCCGAAGCCTATCGCGATATTCGCTGGATTGCGCCTCAGCCGGCCGCCTACGCCGCCGGCGTAATGAACTTACTCAGCCTGGATGAGGTCGAGACAAATATTATGATCGGCAAATTTGGCGATGAGTACCTGCTGATGGGGGAAACAGCCGCTCGCCGAGGCACGTCCCACGTCGGAGGCGCCAGCGACCCGAACACCTTACCTTTCATCTACGCTACGGCTCAAGAAACGCTGCTAGGGGAAGAAATTTATGCCGGCGGGGCTTATTTACAAAAACGTCCGGTTCATATTGCCAGTCTGCTGGCGCAAGACACCATGCGCTGGATCATCGGTATTGTCATTTTGGGGGGGGTGGCGGCCACCTCATTAGGAATAATAAACGGATGAATCTCAGATTTGGACGGATCCTAGCTACGACCGTAGCCATAGTCGTTGGTCTGTTTATCCTGGCCAGCACCTTTGTGGCCGAATGGCCGGGAGAGATATTTGGTCTCAGCGGGCTTATCAATCAAGTGAGCTTGCTATTTATCAGTTGGGTTACTATTGTAGCGGCCTTTGCTCTGTTTCTAGGGTTTGCCAATGTGATCTCCGTGCATTGGAACCGCATTCAGACACGAAAGCCGGGAGCACTTTATAGTATTGTTTTATTAATCGCTTTAGCCGCCACTCTAGCCGTTGGCTTTCTTAGTGGCGGGCCCAATTCTAACCCAAGCCAATTCATCTTTGATTTTATATTGCAGCCGCTCGAATCAACCTTTTTTGCTCTACTGGCTATTTTTATTGCCACGGCTGCTTTTCGGGCCTTCAGGGTGCGTAATTTAGAAACCCTGATTTTTGTATTATTCACAGTGATTGTTTTATTGGGCCAAGTCCCCATTGGAATTTACCTATGGGCTGAGCTTCCGGTCATTAAAGATTGGATTCTCAATGTCCCGGCCCTGGCGGGTGTGCGTGGTATTTTATTGGGCGTTGCGCTGGGCACCATCGCCACCGGATTAAGGGTGCTAGTCGGGACCGATCGGCCCTATACGGATCAAAAATGAGCACAGATAAGAACGATAAATCACCTCAGCGTAAATCGCTAAGAAAACTGAGCAAACTAGGCAGCCGCAAACCGGCTGACGCGCCCAAGCGTGTCATTGAGCAAGTCCCCAACTGGCTGGTGCAACTTCTAAGTAAATATGGTGAAGCCCCAGGACCGCTCATTGGTCTGGAAGATCCGTCGTTTACTCATAACATTTCTTCCGATGATTTAGACGAAGAAGCCGCCCAAATTTCGGCTTTATTAGAGCAAATGGAAGAAGAAGGGCTGCCTGAAGACATCAACCAACGGGCTTCTACCTCAGTTGAATGGGGTCAATACGATGATGAACCCGAACTGCCGCCCGGTCCCCTCGACGATCTACTCGACAGTTTAGGACACGATGAGGACGATTATTTTCAAGAAACGGCCGACCAAGACGATGATGACTGGCTGACCGGCTCTGTTATCCAGCCTTTAGAACCTGAAGGCGATCAGGACGAGACCTTTTTATCTCAAACCGAGGCGGAGCAACCCGACTGGTTAAATGACCTCCTGCCGGCTGACGAGGCCAAACCTGCGCTACAAGCCACTTTCTCTGACTCAGAAGACTCTATCCCCGATTGGCTTAATGATGCCTTGGAGGCGCCCGCCACGTTCGACGCAGAAGAAACTGTCTCGGCCGCTGAATTTCCCACCGAGACGGCTGCTGATTATCAAATTCCGGATTGGCTGACCGACGCCCTTGATCACCCAACCGAACCTCCGGGCGCTCCGACGCAACCACCCCCACCGTCCAGCGTGGCCGACGACGAAGTCGAAGTACCCGATTGGTTGACAGGTGTACTCGACGAACCAGCGGTTCCTCCAGAACCATTGCAGGACACCGACTCAGTCGATGACGACGATATCCCCGATTGGCTAAGCCAATCGGCTGAACAGTCAGTTGCGGCGGAAGCCAGTAAGATACCTCCGATCGAACCGTCCCCTGACAACGTTCCTGACTGGCTTGCGGAAAATACCACGCCGGATACCCCCTCCGCTGCCAGCCAACAGTTAGAGGCGGATACAGATACGCCCGACTGGATGCGGGACCTAAGAGATGAGGCCGCTCCCGGGACCGATATCCCCGATTGGTTAACCAGCGACGACACCTCAGCGACCCCGCCCTCACCCAAACCTCAGGCGGCAGCGACGGATGACATCCCCGATTGGCTAGCTTCTGACATCGAATCGGAGGTCAGCGAGCAGACGACGATTACCCAAGCCGCTGCCTTCGACTGGTTGTCAGACCTGCGCGACTCGGTTGACGAGGATAGCCCGGAGAGTGACGCATTTTTATCCGATACCGACTTAGAAGAATGGCCGGACGAAGAACCTGATGACGATATGGCGGCTGCCGCTATCGACAACCGCCTCGACTGGCTGGCTGAAATGGATAAGCCGGCCGCCGCCGCAACTCCGGCTGAGCCGTCAATGGAACACTCTGTTCCTCTCGGTACCGGCTGGCTCCGAGATTTAGAGCCACCGTCTGGACTTGAACAGGAGCCGGACAGCGCCCCGTCGTTCGAAACGGCTGAGGCGGCCGACACCGACTGGCTAGACGAATTGGAAGCCCCCTCCACCCCCGAGACTAAAGCTGAGACTGAAACCGAGCGCTCCACTCCCCCTGGTACCGGCTGGCTCCGAGACTTAGAGCCGCCGCCAGGCAGCCAAGCTGAAACCGAAATAGAGAGTTCAGCCGAACGCTCCGTCCCAGCCGGTACCGGCTGGCTGCAAGACCTGGAGCCGCCGCCCGACAGCGAGACCAGAGCATCGGAAACAATTGGCGAAACCGGTTTGGAGACCGAGGACGATGACGATTGGTTAGCTGCCCTCTCAGAATCATCATCCCCTGAGGCAGAATTGCCCTGGACAATGACTGAAGAGGATGACCTTGATAATTTTTCTGAAACCATCGAACCTGATGAGCCGGCGGAACAGGCTTCAGATGTCGATGCCCTTAGTTTTCTCTTTAGTGATGAAACAGATGAAGCCGCTGCCGAATTGGTGACCTCCGGACAAGAGGCGGAAGGCGAAATTCCAGACTGGCTGCTGGCTGTTTCCGCTGAAGGCAATACCGACGAAGGCAATACCGATCCGGAAGCGGCATGGGAAGAAGATTGGGAGGATATGGATGAAGATCAGGACCCGGATGAGGAACCTGAGACGCCCGACTGGTTGACCAATGTCAGAGCTACCTCCTTCCCGCCTGTTGAAGTTGATGAAGATGAACTGCCCGATTGGCTCAAAGAGGCGCCAGACGATTCACCTGACTCACTCGATGACGAACCGGCGGAAACACTCATTCCCGACTGGCTTCGAGAAACCCCTGGTATAGAGGAAGCAGATGACGATGCCTCTGTCTACTTTACTCAAGACGACGAGGCTGAGCCATCCCTGACCGGTGCTGATACCTCCGCCATCCCGGATTGGTTGGGGAGTGATCCTGGTGAGGTGCCTGATTGGCTCAGTGACGATGTCTCAGACATACCTGATTGGCTGGCTGAGTCTGACGCACCTGAGTCCGGCGTTTCCCCGGCTGGAACACAGGAAGCTGAACTGGAACCTTCCGACTGGCTCATGGATTTACCCGACCCCCTCCAGACAACGACAAGTACCGCTTTGGAGGATCAAGACCTTCCGGCCTGGCTGGTCGATCTGCCCCAAGAAAGTTCTCCGGAGGCCGCTGAAAATATTGTCTCAGAAGCCCCGGATTGGCTGTCTAGCCTGACCCCGGTTGAAGAGATGCCATCCGCACCAACAGCGATCTCTACCAAACCCATCGAGCCCTCGGATGAATTTGAAGATTTAGACTTTGAAGATCGATTAGCTGCGCTCGACTTAGAAACAGAAGCTGACCTACCTGAAATGTCATCCGATGACCAGCCGAAACCAGCTTGGTTAACTGAGATGCTAGCCGATGACGACACCTACCCAACGGCAGAAGATTTCCCAGACATCCCGGCGGTCGACCGGAGTAGTTCGGTGGACGTACCCACACCCCCCACGGAGCCCCCAGCCCATGACTGGCTAACCGGCCTGCGCCAGGTCGCTGAACAGGCCTCAGACATAGACATCGCTGAAGCTGAGGAAGACGCCGAAACCACTGACTGGGATTACAACCGTTCAGAGATCACCAGCCCCGAAATGGGCGAGTTGGACGCTGATGCGGGCATGCCCGACTGGTTATCCAGACTCCGAGGCACACCTCCCTTTCCAACCGATTCTTCCGACGAGGACCTTGACCCAACCGACCAGTTGGCCGACCACTCCCCCGCGGCTGAAATCGAAACAGCCGAACCCGACCTGCCTGACTGGCTCGCCGACCAACCCGCGCCCGATACGCTTGAACCTGTCGATGACCATACTGATGAAGAGGACGACCTACCCGACTGGCTCTCTGAGTTACCCACCGCCGCCGAAATTGAAACCGCCGAAATGGAGGTCGAACCTGACCTGCCTGACTGGTTAGCCGACCAACCCGCGCCCGATACCCTTGAATCTGCCGATGATCATACCGATGAAGAGGAAGACTTACCCGACTGGCTTTCTGAACTGCCCACCGCGATTAAAATCGGAACTGACGAAACGGAGGTTGAACCCGACTTGCCTGGCTGGCTGGCCGCTCAACCTGCGCCCGATACCCTTGAACCTACTGCCGATCATATCGATGAAGAGGAAGACCTACCTGATTGGCTTTCTGATCAATCCACTGCCGAAATTGAAACGTCTGACATCGATGTCGAACCCGATCTGCCTGACTGGTTGGCCGATCAAACCACTGCCGATATCTCTGAACCTGGCGTCGAATCCGCCGCTGAAGGAGACATGCCTGATTGGCTAGCTGGGCTGCGTACCTCCGCTGAAATTGAACCCTCTGAAATGGACACGAAATCTGACCTACCCGACCTGCCCGACTGGCTCGCCGACCACCCCACGCCTGATACCCTCGAACCGGCTGCCGAACACATCGATGAAGATGAAGACTTGCCCGATTGGCTAACCGACCAACCCACGCCTGATACCCTTGAACCCGCTGCCGAACACATCGATGAAGATGAAGACTTGCCTGATTGGTTAGTTGACCAACCCACCGCTGCCGAAATCGAAATAGCCGAAACGGAGATTGAACCCGACCTGCCCGACTGGCTCGCCGACCACCCCACGCCTGATACCCTCGAACCCGCTGCCGAACACGCCGACGAGGATGAAGACTTGCCTGATTGGTTAGTTGACCAACCCACCGCTGCCGAAATCGAAACAGCCGAAACGGAGGTTGAACCCGGTCTGCCTGACTGGCTCGCCGATCACCCCACGCCTGATACCCTCGAACCCTCTCCCGAACTCGCCGATGAAGAGGAAGACCTGCCCGATTGGTTAGTTGACCAACCTACCGCCGCCGAAATCGAAACAACCGAAACGGAGGTTGAACCCGGTCTGCCCGACTGGCTCTCTGGGTTGCGCACCGCCACTGAAATCGAACCTGCCGAAACAGAGGTTGAACCTTCCACCGAGCACGCTGATGAAGAGGAAGACCTGCCTGATTGGTTAGTTGACCAACCTGCCGCCGCCGAAATCGAAACGATAGAAGACGATATCGAACCCGACCTACCCGACTGGCTCTCTGACCAACCCGTCGCCGAAACCCTTGTCCCTACTGACGAACACACCGACGAGGATGAAGACCTGCCTGACTGGCTCACCGAGCTACCCACGGCGGCTGAAATCGAAACAGCCGAAGCGGATATGGAACTTGATCTGCTCGGGGGGCTGGCCGACTATTCTTTGTCTGAAATTTCTGATCCCAAACCCATTCAACCTATCAATGAACTCGCCGACGAAGACGATGAAGCCGATTTATCGGCTTGGTTCTCCGGTCTATCTGCCCCTTCTACACCGACTACCTCAGATACTGAGCCAAATCTTGATATGCCTGACTGGTTTGCCGACTTGGTCGAAATAGCCGATACCGAACCGTTAGTTACAAAAACAGATGAAGCCGAAAGCCCAACATGGTTAGACGATCTGCCTGAGGCCGGCCCAATCGAGACTTCACTCACCGATGATGACGAAGATTTACCTGACTGGCTCACCGGTCTCCGCGGCGCCGCTGAAACTCAAACGCCTGAAACCGCTATCGAACCCAACCTAACCGATTGGCCGGCTGAAGAATCCGAAACGCCGCAGCCCGAACTTGATACCGCCGACGGTGACGACGACCTCGTTATGCCCGCTTGGCTGGCCGACCACCCCGTCCTTGATACCCCTCAATCCGAAACGTCCCAGCGCGCAAGCGATGCCTCCGACGATGATCTGACTATGCCCGATTGGTTAATGGACCTGCCTGAACCCCCTGAAGTTGAACAAGCAGCCGCCCAACGACAGCCAATCGACGAACTGGCCCCGCCCACCTGGCTATCTAGTCCACTATATGCGGCTGATGAAGCCAAAGAATCCCTATCGGCTCAAGAACTAGAAACTCCCCCGCAAACCCCATCAGAAACGGCTGATGACGATGTGCCGGTCTGGTTAGCGGTTCTGCGCGAAACAAAAGGCCGAAACGTTAATCCTAATGAATTAAGATATAACTACGAAAGCTCAGATGTGGAAATCCCAACCGCTTTCGATGAGGAAGCTGACGAGAGTCGCTCCACAATCCCCTCGCCGACGGCTCAGTCCGCGCTTACGGCCGACCCCGATACGCTACTCGAAGCTCCAGCCCTCGACACCCCTGATGACCTCGCTCCCCCGGACTGGCTGTCGGAGTCGATTGATGATAGTGTTGAACCAGAGCCACCGGAACCTCCACGCCATACCTTCGCCGCCGACACTGACCTTGATATGCCGGCCTGGCTGACCGACTTATCCGCCAGTGAGGCCTCTTCTGAGCCTGATACCGACAGCGCTGACTTAGACATGCCCTTTTGGCTGGCCGATCAGCCCTCTACTGACGAAGCTGACGACAATACCGATCTTGACGCGCCGGCCTGGCTGACCGACTTATCCGCCAGTGAGGACACCGCCGCAGCCGCCACCGATGACGATTTGCCTATGCCCGCCTGGCTGGCCGATCAGCCCTCTACTGACGAAGCTGACGACAATACCGATCTTGACGCGCCGGCCTGGCTGACCGACTTATCCGATAGGGAAGACGCTCCTGAGCCTGATACCGGCAACGCCGATTTGCCTATACCCACCTGGCTGGCCGACCAAGCCCCAACTGACGAAGCTGACGACGATACCGATCTTGATGCACCGGACTGGCTCGCCGACTTATCCGCCAGTGAGGCCTCTTCTGAGCCTGATACCGACAGCGCTGACGATTTGCCCATGCCCGCCTGGCTGGCCGACCAAGCTGATGATACGGTTGAGCCCGAAGCTGACGAACTAATACCCTCATCGCTTGACGACGATTCTGAAGCGCCTAACTGGCTCGCCGGCGAAATCGAAACAGAAGCCCTTGAGGCTGATGAAATAGCCACTGGCCAACCTGAAATTAGTGAAATCGAAACAGAGGCGCCCGAAGCTGACGAAGCAACCATTGTCCTACCCGAAACCGAGAAACCTGAAGCAGTCGATACAATCTCGGAAGACAGCGGCGAAGATCTGGTTATGCCCGACTGGCTCTTCAAAGGGTCGCTGGAAGAGCTAGACACCCCGGAATGGTTACAGGACCTGCCCGACATCGACCAGCCGGCGGAGGAGACGTCATCCGTCTGGATGACCGATCTACCCGAATTGGCCGACGAAGACGACGCGGAGTCGGCGGTTAGCGGCAGTTATACGACCGCTTCTGAGCGATTGGGTCTCGTCGTTCCGGATCAAGAACCGGCTCCGCCACCGCCGGAAAAAAGCGAGCCGCTGCCGGAAACGCCGCCGGAAGAGCCGGTCGCCTTATCCGGCGCGCCGACGGAATCGGCCGGTAATCTCTCCGGCTGGCTCGATGCACTACGAACGGGCGAAAAAACCGCGCTTGAAGACGACGACTACCAAATCGCCGAAACGACCGGCATGCTGGCCGGACTGGGCGGCTTAATGCCGGCGGAAAGCCTCTTCACGCCAACCACTAAAAAACCGGATGATGATCTCGATCTGGCCGCTCAAAAATTTTACGAAATTGCGACTCAGCCGCCGCAACCGGCCGCCTTGCCCGCGCCGTTATCCCGCCGGGCGCAGTTCGCCGGACGGACTCTGCGAGCGGTCTTACTATTAATTTTCATTGGTCTCATTGCCCTGCCCCTCCTACCGGCCACTCACAAGGTGGTTAACGGCTCTACCGTTCCCTGGACTGAACCGACTGATAACTTTAGCGCCGTTTTAGATGAACAGCGCCATCAAATGATCAGCGAGCAGCTCGGCATTGTCGATGTGCAGCAGCCCGGCTCGGTGGCCCTGGTCTCCTTTGATTATAGCCTGGCCACCCAAGGCGAAATGCAGCCACTGGCTCAAGCCGTACTGGGCCGGCTGGCTGGGCAGGGGATGCGCATCATCGCGGTTAGCCTGGAACCGGAAGGAGCGCCCATCGCGCAACAAACTATCGAAACCATCCTGGCCGATCGCCATCAGAGTGATCAGTACGGCCAAGATATGATCAATTTAGGGTATCTGCCTGGTCAAGTAGCGGCGGTTCGCGCCATAGCCAACGGGCGGGCCTTCTCGACCTTAACCGACTATACCAGCGGAGAACCGTTCGGCGGTCAGACTCAGGCCGATTGGCGCCAGATTGAAACCATCGAACAAATCGATCTGGTAGTGACTTTGGCCGACAATCCCACCTCGGCCCGCTGGTGGATCGAGCAACTGGCCACCACCCCTCAAGGCAATCAACGCTCGCTGCTGGCCGCTACCAGCGCCGTAGCCAACCCTTTCTTACGCCCTTACCGGCAAAGTGAACAGCTCGATGGCCTAATTTCCGGCGTTGAGGGCGCCGCTGCCGTCGAGGCGGTTCGCAACAACTTCGGCCCCGCCAGACGAATGCTCGACAGCCAGAGCCTGGCTCATTTGATTATCATTATCCTGATTGCTGTTGGTACTATGGTGGGCTGGATGCCACAAGACGCGCCGGCCCCCAGAAAAGAAGAGAAACTAAAACCAGACGCTTCGTCCAGCCCTGAACCACCACCGGCCCAGAATGAGCCGCTGCCCGAAGACGAAGATGAGCTTGAATTTCAGGAGTAACCTTTGTGGAAGCCATCGGTTTATTGATCGCCGCTGTTCTGACCCTCATGGTCTTTAGCTATATTTTGGGCGATAACGTTCTCTTTAAATTGGCCGGACATATCTTTGTAGGGGTGGCGGTGGGTTATGCCATTGTTATCATTTGGTACCAGGTGTTAGCCCCTACCTTGACGGCCGGCAATTTATTGGTAACCGCGCCAGCCTTAGGGCTTTGTTTGCTGCTGATCTTCAAAATCCTCCCGGATCAAGGCGCGCTGTCTAATATGTTAGGGAGTATTGCTCTGGCGTTTATTTTAGGTGTGGGCGCGGCGCTGGCGGTTGGCGGTGCTTTATTAGGCACCCTAATGCCCCAAATTTCAGCCACTACAGCGCTTTCGCTCAATCCGGCTCATTATGAAAACGGCGATAGTCTAGCCGGCGCCCTCCAATGGCTGAGCAACTTTATTATGATTATCGGCACGGTAGGGACATTCGCCTATTTTACCTTCGCCGTTCGCGCCTCCGGTCCACTGGGAGGCGTCCGCGAAATCATTGTCCGCTTTTGGGCTGGAATGGGCCGGGTAATGATTATCATCACCTTAGGCGCACTGTTTGCCAACACGGTTAGTGCTCGAGTGGCGCTGCTGGTCTCGCGCCTGGAATTTCTGGCCGGATTTTTTGGCGGATTTGGCGGTTAATCCATGAAAAGTATTCTAGCCGCCGAATGCGGCAGTACTACCACCATTGCGGCTCTGATTGAGCAGGTGGGCGATGAGTATCGTCTGCAAGCCACCGGCCAAACTCCCAGCACCTATGGCCCGCCCTGGCACGATATTACTATTGGCGTCCGGCAGGCCATCCGGCACATCGAAAAAAATGTGGGACGCACACTGCTAACATCGGCCGGCTGGCCCATTACCCCCCAAAATCAAGCTAATCAAGGCGTCGATGGATTTACGGTGGTGTGCAGCGCCGGCTCACCCCTGCGAGTAGTCATCGCCGGGTTGATGAAGGATATTTCGCTGACCAGTGCTCAGCGGGCTGCAGCCACCACCTACAGCCATGTGACCAACCTCATTTCGCTTGATGCCTCCGACGGCGGCCACCATACCCCCGAAGCGCGCATTCAAGCCATTAAAGAGGGCCGGCCCGACATTATTTTGCTGGTCGGCGGCACCGACGGCGGAGCCACCCAGCCTGTGCTGGAGATGGCGCGCGTTATTTCGATGGGGTTGTACATTTTGGGCAGTAATCCTATCCCGGCGGTGGTGTATGCCGGTAACCAGGACCTGCGCCCGGATATGGCCGATATTCTGGGCCATATAACCGCTTTGACCTCTGTCCCCAACGTCCACCCCCTGTTGGATGTGGACGATCCGGCCGCAACTCAGGCCGAGCTAGAAAAGTTGTACATTCAAAAGAAGATGATGCAACTGCCAGGTTTCGATAAACTCAACAATTGGTCCACCCAATACCCGGTTATTCCGGCCAGCAAATCGTTTGAAAAGCTTATCTCCTTCCTCGGCCAGTACCATCAACTCAACGCCGTCGGCGTTAATGTCGGCAGTCGCTCCACCACAATCGCCACCAAAACCCCAGATAACTCATCCCGGTTGTACATACGCAGCGATGCCGGCGTTGGCCACAGCTTAGCCGATCTACTTAAAGCCGTCCCGATCGAAAAATTTCATCGTTGGCTGCCGTTTGAGATGACGTTGGACGAGCTATATAATCGCCTTCTTAACAAAAGTCTTTATCCCACCAGCCTGCCTACCAGTCTCGAGGATCTGATGATTGAGCATGCCGTTGCCCGCGAAGCCATGCGGCTAGTGGCCCATCAGACCCGCAGCCAGCAGCCTGACACCCAATGGAATCTGATCATTGGTGCGGGCCGCACCCTGACCGGCAGCCCCCACGCGGCTCAGGCGGCTTTGCTGCTTATCGATGGGCTGGAGCCGTGGGGGGTGACCAGCCTTGTCCTTGATCGGAATGGGCTGGTCGATATGCTGGGGGCCATCGCCGTACTCGATCCGACGGCTGCCGTCAAAGCGGCTACTCACGACGCGTTTCTTAATCTGGGCACCGTCGTCGCGCCGCGAGGCCATGCCCGGAACGGCCAAACGGCTGTTAAAGTCAAGGTTGTATATGATAGTGAAGAGACCTACGAAACAGAAGTAGCTTACAACACGCTAGAAATCATTAGCCTGCCGCCCGGTCAAAAAGCCCAGCTTGAAATTCGGCCCACTCGGCAGTTTAACATTGGCGGTCAGTCCGGCCGCGCAGCTAAAACAGAGGTCGAAGGCGGGCTGTTGGGCATTATTGTCGATGCCCGCGGCCGCCCGCTTCGCTTCCCGGCTGATGAGGAGCAACGCCAGGAGCAGCTTCAGCACTGGCTAGAAACCCTACAACTTTATTCTTCTTAAATCGAGACGCTTATGCAGCTTCCCGCGACAACGGTAAATATTAATCGCAAAATATCGCTTCAACGCATGCTGCCGGCCTCCGGCGAAATTTTAGTCGAGCCGGGCCAAAAAGTGGAGGCCCTAACCGTCATTGGGCGCACGGAGATACCCAGCCGCTTTCGGGTTATCGACATCGCCCGGCAGCTTAGCCGGCCGGATGTGGATTTGGATGAAATTCTCCAGGTCTCGGAAGGGGAAGCGGTGGCGGCCAATCAGGTTATCGCCTCAACCGCCGGTGGCGCTCTGTTAAAACGGTCGGTACGAACCCCTGTAGCCGGCCACGTCGCAGCCATTGGACCCACCTGGGTTCTGCTGGAAACTGAACGCACGCCGACCGAGGTGCAAGCTTTTATTAGCGGGGTTGTAGCCCGCGTACTGGGCAATCGCGGCGTTGTGGTGGAAGCCAACGGGGCTATCATCGAGGCGGCTTGTGGCTTTGGTGGTGAAGCAGTCGGTCGCCTCAAACGGCTGGTCAACTCGCCCTTCGAGCCCCTGTCGTCGAGCGCGCTCAATGAAGAAGCCAGCGACTCGATCATTCTGGGCGGCCAAACTGTTGACGAAGACGTGCTGCGTGAGGCGGAAAAATGGAAAGTACGGGGGATTATCGTCGGCAGTATCAATGCCTCGCTGTTAGAGCTTGACCCGCCCCCTAAAGTGCGGGTGGTGGCCACGGAAGGCTTCGGCGACTTGCCGATGTCGGCCTACACCTTTGGGATTCTGACGTCGTTGAGCCGCCGAGAAGTTTCGATCCGGGGTCGGTCGCTGCACCTGGCCGCCGCGGCTCAAACGTTTGAGCCTCCCATCATCTTAGCAACCGACGGCTCCAAAAAGGGAACTTACTCTGGATCCAGCCAGCCGGAGAAACCTACCCCCGTAACCGAAGGCAGCCGGGTGCGCATTATCCAGGGGCAACATCTGGGGGCCAGTGGAAGTATCGTCAATATTCCCGCCGAACCTCAGGTTTTAACTACCGGTATTTTAGCGCTTGGCGCCAATGTTAAATTTCAAAATGAAGTTATCTTTGTCCCCTGGGCCAATCTGGAGCAGGTGGCTTAGCTTTGCGCTTGATCCTAAAGGTAAATCAGATTTGAAAGCAAGATAGGCCACGGCAATGCCGTGGCCTATCTTAATAAGAAATAATCGCTTCATTTTCGGTTTACCCCCCACATATAGTAGGGTCCTTGCTTACGAAGCCCTAAATATAGAATTTTAATTTGCCATTTTTTCACTTTTGACATAAAATATCAACATAAGATCACTATATTGGGAAAGAGTCATAGCCTCTTTCCTCAAGTCAAACGTGGAAGGAGCGCGAAATGGAAGAAGAAACCACTGGTCAAAGCAAACTCTTTGTCATCCTGGCCGTGGCTCTCATTGGGCTGTTAGTATTGGGCTTGCTGGGGATTGGAGGGGTTTTCGTCATTCGCCAAAATCTGCGAGAGCAGGCCGCGCTCGCCCAACCAACGCCAACATTGGTCATCAACTTGCCCAAACCAACGCCCGTTTCGACCGCTGCTGCGGCCCGGCCCACCAATACGCCGGTGCTACCAACGCCGACGAACACCCCGGTAGTCGAACCCGGCAGCGACGGCGCGAAGGCGGCGGCCGTTACCTCTGGCGACAAAAAGGAAAACGGGACGGACGCCATCGATATTACGCTACCCAAACCCGCCAACTCTAAAACACCGGCCAATGACGCATCCCACGCGGCTACGCCCAACGAGGTACCCAATACGGGATTGGGGGCGATGGATGCTGTGCTTATTGCCGTTAGCTTCATTGCGGTCTTGTTCGTGGCGCGACGAATGAGAATGAAGATATCTTCTCACTGAAGCTAGCCAGCCTAAACGGTAAACCTTTTTTAGGGCGCGATATGCGCCCTATTTTTATTTAACAAGCTTTAAACTTCCTATTTTTGGGAGGTTGCTCTAACATGAATCTAACCTAAATCATCTATAATTTTGCCCGTAATTTAACCAATAGCGCAGCTTGCGCTCTTATAGCCCTTATAATTTTGACCGGATAAGCCCACTTTCAAGTCTGAAAAGCAGCCAGATGGTCTATGTCATCATCTTCAACCCCATCGATCCGCTAACTGATGGGGTATTTTTTTGTCAGCGGTTTGTAAATTTAAGCTGAATTTAAGATAATCTTTAAAGTCACTTAAGGTTAATTGGCCTAAATCATGTTACAACTGATAGGGCACTTCGAACCTACCGCAATCCACTCAAACTAAGGAGGTCTTTAGAGCAATGATCGAAGTTTCCAACCTAACCAAATTTTATGGGGACATCAAGGCGCTCAGCGATTTGAGTTTCAACGTCAACGCCGGCGAGGTGGTCGGCTTGTTGGGGCCGAACGGCGCGGGCAAATCTACGACCATCAAGATTTTGACCGGCTATCTCCAGCCGGACGATGGGGTCGTCAAAGTTGATGACCTCGATGTGCTGACCCATACCCGAGAAATTCAGGCCCGTATCGGCTATCTGCCGGAAAATGCCCCCCTCTATCCCGAATTAACCGTTCAAACTTACCTCAGAATGATCGCCGACCTGCGCGAGATACCTCGCGAGACCCAGCAGGCACGCTTGTCCGAGGCGATCTATGCCACCGGCCTAGCCGACCGCCTGACCCAACCGATTGCCCAACTCAGTAAGGGCTTCCGGCAGCGCGTCGGCCTGGCCCAGGCGATTCTGCACCAGCCCAAGCTGTTGATTTTAGACGAGCCGACCATCGGGCTAGACCCCACCCAGATTGTCGAAATTCGGCACCTAATTCGCCGTTTAGCCCGTAACAGCACCATTTTGTTCTCATCCCATATTCTGTCCGAGGTAGAGGCCGTCTGCGACCGGGTGGTCATCATTATGAACGGCGAACTCAAGGCCGACGCCAAATTGGCTGACCTATCTACTTCATCAGACGCGATTCTCATTTTGCAAAAAGAAACAGCCGGCGTAAATCAGGCCCTGCAAGCGCTCAACGGCGTTTCCGCTATCGAGCCGCTGCGCTCACCCGACGGCCATCCCGGCTATCGGGTGACGGCTCAGCCGGATGTCGATCTATGCCCGTCCATTTACGATCTGGCTCGCCGGTCGGACTGGCCGGTTCGCGAGCTTCGCCGCGATGTCAGAACGTTAGAAACCGTCTTTAACCAGCTAGCGACGGCGCAATAAATCGGAAGTAAGGAGAACCTCATGAAACAAATTCTATCAATAGCCAAAAAAGAGATCAATGGCTATTTTAGCTCGCCGATGGCCTTGATCTTTGTCGGCGTCTTTCTGGCGGCCACACTTTTTACGTTTTTCTGGGTCGATGCCTTTTTCAGCCGAGGCATCGCCGATGTACGGCCGATGTTCCGTTGGATGCCGTTGCTGCTCATCTTTCTTGTAGCCGCTCTAACCATGCGCCAATGGAGCGAGGAAGAACGCAGCGGCACGCTGGAAATGCTCTTGACGCTGCCCACCCAAATTACCCAACTCGTGCTGGGCAAATTTTTGGGCGTCATGGCGCTGGTGCTGGTCGCTCTGGCTCTGACCTTGTTCCTACCGATCACCGTCTCGATCCTGGGCAATCTGGATTGGGGGCCGGTCATCGGCGGTTATCTGGCGGCAATTTTGCTGGCGGCGGCTTACACCGCCATCGGCCTGTTTATCTCATCCCGCACCGATAACCAGATCGTCTCGCTGATTTTGACCGGCCTTCTGGGCGGTCTCTTTTATCTGGTCGGCTCGCAAGGGGTAACCGCCTTCGTCGGCGACAGTCTGTCCGAAATTCTGCGGGCGCTCGGCACGGGCAGCCGCTTTGAAAGCATCGAGCGCGGGGTCATCGATCTGCGCGACCTGGTCTACTACCTGTCGCTGACCGCCGCCTTTCTGACCCTTAACGTGATTTCGTTGGACAGCAAACGCTGGAGCCAGGGCGAAAAAACCGCCGCTTACCGGCGCGGCTTGATCCTGTCGGCGGCGCTGATCGTCCTCAACCTGATCGCGCTCAACGTCTGGCTGTTCAAAGTCAGCGCGGTTCGGCTCGACCTGACCGAGCAGCACGAGTACAGCCTATCGCCCGTAACGCGCGATTTGATCAGCCATTTGCAGGAGCCGCTGCTCATTCGCGGCTATTTTAGTGAGAAAACGCACCCGCTGCTCGCGCCGCTGGTGCCGACCATTCGCGACACCCTGCGCGAGTATCAAATCGCCTCCAACGGAAATTTGAAAGTAGAGATTGTCGATCCGCTGCAAGACCCGGACAAAGAGGCCGAAGCCAACCAGACCTACGGCATCCAACCGACCCCGCTGCAAGCCTCCGACCGCTACGGGGCGTCAATTGTCAATGCTTATTTCGATATTTTAGTACGCTACGGCGACCAGAACGAGGTGCTCAACTTTAGCGATTTGATCGAGGTTCAGCCCTACCCCAACGGCGAGGTTGAGGTCCGGCTGCGCAACTTGGAGTACGATCTGACCAGCGCCATCAAAAAAGTGGTCTTCGGTTTCCAAAGTACTGATGCGATCCTGGCCTCACTGGATCAGCCCGCGTCGCTGACCTTATACGTCACTCCTGACTCGCTGCCGGATTGGCTGGCTGAAGCGCCGGACACCATCAACAAAGTAGCCCAAAAAATCGCCGACGAGTCCAACGGTAAGTTCCAATTTGAGATGGTCAATGTCGATGATCCAAACAGTAAGGTTACTCGCAAAACTCTGGCTGAACAGTTTGGCCTCCAGCCGATTGCGACTGCTTTATTCTCGGATCAAAGCTACTATCTCCATATGGTGTTGCAAGTGGGCGATCAGGCCCAACTGCTCTACCCCTCCGGCGATTTTAGCGAAGCTACGGTGCAGACCAGCATCGAGTCGGCCCTGAAACGCTCTACATCCGACTTCCTGCAAGTAGTCGGCTTGTGGACCCCGCCCGATACGCCCACCCCGAACGCCTTCGGCCAGCAGCAGCCTTCCCTTAAACGGTACACCACTGTTGCCGACCGGCTGCGCCAGGAGTACACCGTCCGCAATGTCGATCTGTCTACCGGCCAAGTACCAACGGATATCGATGTGCTGCTGGTGGTTGCCCCGCAAAACATGACCGATCAGGAGCGATACGCCATCGACCAATACCTGATGCGCGGCGGCTCAGTTATTGTGGCTGCCGGCAACTACGCGCTGGGGGTCGATCAGTTTGCCGGCAACTTAACCGTCGAGCCGATTGACGGCGGCCTGCGTGAAATGCTGCAAAGCTACGGCATCGATGTTGAGCAGTCATTGGTGCTCGACCCGCAAAATGAGCCGTTCCCTGTCCAGGTCGCCCGCAATGTCGGCGGCATGCAAGTGCGTGAGATTCAAGCCATCGACTATCCTTTCTTTGTCGATGTTCGATCTGACGGCATGGATCAAACCAGCCCGATTCTGTCCGGGCTGCCGGCCGTGACGATGAATTTCGCGTCGCCGATCACGGTCGATGAAACGAAAAACGCCGATCGGCAGGTCGACACACTGCTCAAATCCAGCGCTGCCTCCTGGCTGCGTACCGATACCAACATCCAACCCGATCCGCAAGCCTACCCGCAGTTTGGCTTCCCCGTTGAGGGCGAGCAGCAATCTCACGTACTGGCGGTATCGGTTCAGGGGGTTTTCGACAGCTTCTTCAAAGACAAAGAAATCCCGCAGGCAGCGCCTCAAGAGGGCAACCCCGCGCCGCCGCCCACCCAAATCGGCACCATCGATACCTCTCCCGATAGCGCCCGTCTGGTGGTCATCGGCAGCGGCGAATTTCTCAATGATGTCATTTTTGAGCTGTCGTCTAACCTGACCCGCGACCGCTACCTGAACAGCCTGCAACTTACCCAAAACATGGTCGATTGGTCGGTGGAGGATTTGGATCTGCTCAGCATCCGCTCCGGCGGTACTGCGGCCCGGGTGCTAGCGCCAATGGACGAAGCCAATCAATCTTTCTGGGAATATGTTAACTACGGCCTGGCCTTGGCGGCCCTGGTCGCTATCGCCTTGATCTGGCGCAGCCGCCGCCAAAGCGAAGCGCCTATGGAACTGCTGCCGCAATCGTCGCCATCCAGCAGCGGTGATGAACAGAAAAAAGTAGCAGGAACGGTGTAGAAGATAGAGACTGGAGATAGAGATTAGAGATAAGAGATTGGGAGATTAGGAGATTGATTTAGCGTAACGGCTCAGGCATGTCATTTCGTAGCCAAAGGCGAAGAAATCCCTACAACGTTCGGTTACAAATACCTTTCTGGAGGATTTCTCGCTCCTTCGTTGCTCGAAATGACATGATGGTTGAGTAGTTACGATTTAGCTCTAAAACGTGCAATCTCTAATTATCCAATCTCCAATCTCTATCTTCCCTAAATATCAGGAGCAAACAAAATGAACTTGAGTCAAACTAACCGATTGCAACAAATTCTATTGATTGTGCTGGTAGTCCAAATTGCCCTGGCGGCCTGGGTATTCTGGCCCCAGACGGCGGCGTCGCAAACCAGCGGCCCGCTGCTAAGCGATTTCTCAACCGATAATGTTTCGTCACTGGCCATCAGCGACAGCGATAAAACGCTCACGCTGACTAAACAAGATGGCCAGTGGGTGCTGCCCGACGCCGGCGATTTTCCGGTTACCGAGGCCAATGTGACAACCCTGCTGGACAATATCGAGAAGGTCCAGACCAACCGCCTGGTCACCCAAACCGATACTAGCCACCGTCGTCTCCAAGTCGCGCCCGACGACTTCAATCGCCGCCTTGAGCTCACCATGAGCGACGGCGCCACCCACGATCTCTACGTCGGCAGTTCTGCCGGGGCCGGAGCAACCCACGTGCGCGTCGACAACCAGCCGGAGGTATATCTAACCGGTGATCTCAACGCGTTCGACATCAACCCGCAGGCTAGTAGTTGGATCGACACCCTCTACTTTACTGTGCCTCAAACGGCGACTACCAAACTGACGCTGAAAAACGGCAACGGGACCTTCGAGTTTGTCAAAGACGGTGAAACATGGACCTTGAGCGATCTGGCCGAAGGCGAAACCTTCAACCAAACCGCCTTCACCAATATGCTCAATCAGATTATCTCGGTGCGCATGACCGAACCTATCGGCACAGAAGCCCAAGCCGATTTCGGCCTTGATACTCCTCAGGCGACGGTGACGCTGGATACGGCGGATGAGACTTACACTCTATCGGTCGGAGCCAAAAACCCTGAGGACAGCGACAATTACATCTTCAAGGCATCGAACTCGCCTTACTATGTTCGTATCTCGTCGTTCATCGGCGATAACCTGGTCAATAAGACGCGATCTGATTTCCTCGAAGCGCCAGCGGCAGCGCCGACGTCTGAGTCGGAGTAAATACGACGACATTTTTCGATGCGGTTTTTTACCACAGAGGGCGCAGAGTAGGCCCAAAGGTCACAAAAGATCTTCTTTAGTTATATTGTGAGCTTCTCTGGGTTCTCTGTGGTTTTTTATTCTTCAATTTTCCTCAAATACATCTTCAACAACCCCGTTTTAACCTTCCTCTAAGCTGAATTTAAAATATTTCTCATCTAACCCCTTTAATCTAACGATTACAAATCAAAACCCAATGTGGAACCTAGGACGTGCAACGTAAACAGTTACGGACTACGTCCCATGTCCTACGCAATAAGGAGTGAATAGTGACAAATAAAAATCATTCAACCTACATCGCGATGAGCATTAGTGTGGTCGCGATGCTTTTTGTAATCGGCGGGGCGTTTGTCGGCGGGCGGCTGCTGGCGCCGACGGTTAATGGCGAGGCCAAGGCGGCGGAGATGCCCCCGGCCCAACCGGTCGAGGCAGCCCGGCCGGCGCTGCAAACTTCGAGCAGCACCGATGTGCTGGCCGCGTTTGAGGATGCCTTTACCAATCTGTATCGGGATACGGTTCCGTCGGTGGTCAATATCCGCGTGACCAAACGAATTGACGCCACGGATTTACAGCGCTTTGGCTTCCCTCTGCCTAATCCTCACGGTGAAGAAAATCCCGACAACAAAGATACGCCGGGTTCGGAAGACAATAATGAAGATACTCCCGAGGAATTTTTTAACGAAGGCAGCGGCTCCGGCTTTGTTTGGGATAACGAAGGTCATATCGTTACCAACCACCATGTAGTAGACGGCGCAACGACGATCGAAGTCATCTTCTCCGATGACACGCGCGTGCCGGCAGAGTTAGTCGGCAGCGATCCCGATGGCGACGTGGCCGTTATCAAGGTCGATCCGTCAGCCGTGTCGCTAAAACCGATTGCTATTGGCGACAGCGAGGCGTTGGAAGTGGGCCAGTTGGCTATTGCCATCGGCAACCCCTTTGGGCAAGACTTTACGTTGACTACTGGCATCGTCAGCGGCGTCGGCCGGACGATTCGCAGTGGCAACACGCAATTTTCCATTCCGGAAGTCATTCAAACCGACGCCGCGATCAATCCGGGTAACTCCGGCGGGCCGCTGCTCAATCGCCAAGGCGAGGTCATTGGCATTAATACCCAAATCATCAGCATGACCGGCTCTAACTCCGGGGTCGGTTTTGCCGTACCGATTAACATCGCTAAACGGATTGTGCCGGTCATTATTCAAGGCGACGAGTATGAATACGCCTGGTTGGGCATTAGCGGCAATAGCCTCACCAGCGAAGCCGCCGAGTTCCGCCACTTGGACGCCGATTTTAGAGGCGCGTTGGTAGCCGAAGTAACGGAAGATGGTCCGGCGGCCCAAGCCGGCTTGCAGGGACGTGACGAGGCGCTCAATGCCAGTAGTGAGGACTTCCTGTTCAGCGGCGATATTATCACGTCCATTAATGGTGAGCCGATCAACGATATGAACGACCTGATCACCTATTTGGTTGAGGAAACCCAACCCGGCGATGTCGTCACTTTGGACATTATTCACGATGACGGCAGCCAAGAATCAATTAAGGTCACTCTAGGCGTTCGACCTTCGCTGAGCATAGTACCTGAAATCGACAAGTAAAATCGGACAGTGAAACATAAGCCACGAATTACCCGAATTCATACGAAACCATCTTTCTGCTCAAAAAGCAGGGTTTTTGTAGACAACCTTAACTGTGTCCTACGTTATCCCAGATGACCGAAAAGAGACCATCTTTCAGGAACAATTCGGATGATTCGTGGCTAGATTTTTAGTCAAACCCAAAAGACGGCATCACTCACCTCCAAAAAGCCGCCCCATCAATGAGTTTTTCTTCTCTACTTTCTTCGCTTTTGCGGCGGGAGCATCCATCGTGATGATGACTTCTTCAAATTCAACATCGGCGGCTTTAAGCTGCTCTTTGAGCGAACTGCCCAAAGTATCCTGCATTTTGTACTGAAACGGCACAGAATCGAAAAACGCTTTAACCGACTCACTCCCCCCTAAATGGGTTCGGACTAAGATGGTAATTTGATAGGCCATGAATTCGTGCTGGGTATTCATTGTGTTCTCCTTCGCCCGCAGTATGCGTTTAGAACAAAATTTGGTCAAAAAAAGCTATCGTAACCAGCCCTATAAATGGGATGATCTCATTTTTTAATTAGACATAATCAATGTACACTTAAAATAGGAGGAATATTATGCAAAGTCAACGCAAGGGGTCTTATCTATGGTTAGGGATCGTCGTGGTTCTTATCTTTGTTATGTTCACCAGTTCGGTGGTTGGCGGGGTGGTCGGTTTTTCGATGGCGCGCAGGTGGGGCGGTTCGGCTGCTAATAGCGCGGCGGCCGGCATACCGGCGCTCACTATCGAACCGGTCAATAATGTAGATGGCGGCGCTACTCAACAAACGCTATCGATAACCGAACAGTCGGCCAGTGTCGAGACCGTTAGCAGCACCTTACCGGCTGTGGTTACGGTCTTAGCCCAACTCGGATTTGGCGGGGGCAGTAGTGGGTCGGGCTTTTTCATTAGCCAAGACGGCTATGTTGTGACTAACAATCACGTAGTTGAAGGCGCGACAGATATCGCTATTGTCTATGCGAAGGGTGGCACGGCGACAGCCAAAGTCGTGGGGGCTACGCCGGAATTTGATCTGGCGGTGTTAAAGGTCGATGGGCCGGTTCCGGCCGTTCTAACCTGGGGCGACTCCAGCGAACTGCCGCTCGGGGGGACGGTGATCGCCATCGGTTCGGCGTTGGGGCAGTATCAGAACAGCGTCACCTCCGGTGTTTTAAGCGGCTACAATCGCCAACTGGCCGGGATGAGCGGGCTGTTACAGACGGACGCAGCTATCAATCAGGGCAACAGCGGCGGGCCGCTGCTGAATTTAGCCGGACAAGTCATCGGCATCAATACGCTGGTCGCGCGTGGGCAAGGCGATGTCGAAGGGATGGGGTTCGCTATTCCGAGCAACACCGCTCGCAATGTGGTTAAGAATTTGGTTGAAACGGGCCAAGCTCGACAGCCGTTCTTGGGGATTCAGTATCAAGCCTTAAATCCTCAACTCGCTACTGAAACCGGATTAAATATCACTGAAGGGGCCATGCTGGAAAGCGTGCTGGATAACACTCCCGCCGACCGGGCTCAACTTCAAGCCGGTGACGTGATTGTGGCGCTCAACGGCCAATCGGTAGATGATCGACACCCCCTGGTGAGTCTGTTGTTGGAACATGTAGCCGGCGATACGGTCACGCTCGATGTGCTGCGGAATGGGCAAGTGTTCCAAACGCAGTTGACATTGGGTGAGCGGGCGTAGGGGAGCTGGTAGAGTTAGAGAGTTTATGGAGTTGAAGAGTTTGTAGAGTTGATGTAAATATGGGGTTCAGGGGAATAATGGTTTGACCCTAATTGAAGGATTTTTTTGAGATTATCGGTACTTCATAAACTTGGGGTTATAATCTGAGAACAAGATGGGCAGGATTGATCGATTAAGCGTTAGCGCCATCTGCCAGAGCATACCCATCTTGTTCTCATCTCATGTAACCAAAAGCGGTACTATATTCGATCCGACTCTCGCCGTAGGCTGTCGAGGTCGGTTATCGATATCACTCCCGCAAATAAGCCTCAATCAGCGGGATAGCCGTGCGGGCGGCGCGACCGCGATGGCTGACGGTGTGTTTTTGGGTCGCCGGAACTTCGGCCAGCGTTTGATCGAACTCCGGGAAATAGAAGATCGGATCGTAGCCGAAGCCGTTTTGGCCCTTCGGCTCGTAAGCGATGTAGCCTTCGACAGCGCCTTCAGCCGTCCCGATCAGCCCTGCTTGCGTCGCCAGCGCTACCACACAGCGAAAGCGACCGGTGCGCTCGGCCCACGGCACGTTTTTGGCGATGAGCTTGTCCAGCACTAACTGGTAGCGGCCGGTGTGGTCGTCTTTGGCCGTATCTTCGTAGCGAGCGGAGTAGACGCCCGGTTCGCCGTTAAGGGCATCGACCTCCAGGCCGGAGTCATCGGCCAGGGTTAGCAGGTGGCTGGCTTGGGCAAACGCTTCGGCCTTGAGAATGGCATTGGCCACAAAGGTCGCGCCCGTTTCTTCGGGATCGAGGTCGATGCCTTCCTCGGCCAGGCTGGTAATGGTCAAAGGCAAATCGGCCAAGATTTCCCGATACTCTTCTAACTTGTGCGGATTGTTGGTGGCGATTAATAATTTCTTCATTAGACCAGCTTCGCTCTACTCGATAAACAGATAGCGGGGGGAACTGTCACGGCCAACATCCCACAGAAGCCGTAGATCGACTTCATTTTCGATAATTTGGTAGACCAGCCGACCTTCCAGGCCCTCATTGGGGGGGAGCGTGCCGCGGCCTAAAGCGCCGGTGACCGCACCCAGAGCCGGATCATAAGCTTCTTCAAAACTGTTCACGAGTTTGAAGTCTCGCTCATTGAAGGTGGCGTCCTCATCGCCTAAATTGACGATCTCGATCGTGACGATAATCGTTTCTTGCCCCTGGATGGCCGGCAAATCTTCAAGGGAGGCGTTTCGATTAGTTTCCAGAACCTTAACCTGCAGGCTCTGATCATTAACCACGGCCTCGCCGGGAAAGGCCGGCTGGTCAAACGTCAGGCCAATGTCGCTGCCTTCGGTCGAAGCGGATGTCGACGCGCCAGGGTCCAAGATCCACAGAAACCCGGCCAACGCCAGACAGCCACCGAGACAGACGAGCATCAAGCAGCCGCCGGCCACA
>JACKAT010000043.1 GCA_020634935.1 Anaerolineales bacterium | reverse complement strand
TCAGTTTATGGGGTATCAATCGCTCCGGCTACCGACTCTCAGACCGATACTCCAGGAACTTTGGTCTCCTACACGCTAGATGTGACCAATGACGGTAATGGGCCAGATACCTTCGATGTAAATGTCACTGGAAATACTTGGTCGACCTCAGCTCCGGCAACGGTTGGACCGCTGGCAGCGGGCGCTACGGCTCAAATCACTGTAGATGTGACCATCCCAGCCGGCGCTAATGATGGTGATAGTGATGTGGCCACGATAACCGTCACCTCCCAGGCCGACAATACCAAATCCGCCTCATCCAACTTGACTACCCACGCTGTCAACACCATCCACGTCGGCGACCTGGATAACACCTCCACACCGGCAGGTGGTCCGAATTGGAATGCGCAGGTAGTTGTCACGGTGCATAAGTGGCATGTTGACGGTGCCGTTAATCCTGACCTTGTCAACGGGGCCACGGTTACGGTGAACGCAATTCGAATCCGTAAGTCAAACGGCTCCCAGGCCGTGTCAGCACTAACCTGTACCACTAACGCCAGCGGTCAGTGCAGCGTAAGCCAATCGGTCAACTCGAACCAGTTCGAAAATGACGTCACCTTCAATGTGACCAATGTAGCCAGTCCGACGCCTTACGACTCCGGGTTTAATCACGACCCGGATGGCGACAGTGACGGCATTACCATTGTCGTTGCGAACCCAGGCTAATAAGCCGCTACTGAATTAGTGTTCTGCATCCCAGTTGGGCTCTCACCCGGCTGGAGTAGGGACAGGTCCAAGACCTGTCCCTACTCACTACTATAAAAGAGTTTATAGAGTTTAATGAGTTTAGAAGGGTTTCAGATCAAGAAGTGAGCGAATTGGCTCAAAAAGAGTTTTAATCAGCTATCAGCAACTCATTAAACTCCACTAACTCAAAAACTCTATGAACGCTTAAAGAAGGGCAAAACCGATGGAAAACAGTTTGACCAAAAAATCTAATACCTTTTCGGATTTGTGGGGCGTGATTTTGCTGGTAAGCCTGGCCGCCGTTTTGATTGTTCTGGCGGTGTGGATGATCAGTTCGCAATTCAGGCCGGATAGCGGCTGGGAGCAAAACCGGCAGGCGCTGGCTCAGGCCGCTTTTGAAGAAGAAACGGGCATCCGGATCATTCGCGTGGCTATGACCGCTGGCGGCGGCATGCTCGACCTGCAATACCAGGTCGTCGATCCGGATAAAGCCTTGATTGTGCATGATGATGACAACCCGCCGGCCTTGATCGAAGAGTCTACCAAGTGGCTGTTCGCTACGCCGTTTCACGACCACGCCTTCCGCGAACTCCATACGGCCGTTACCTACCACGAACTGATCACCAACGGCGATGGTCTACTGAACCGTGGCAGCACCGTGACTCTAACCGTTGGAGAGGCGCGGCTGGCGCACGTGCGAGTACAATGAGCAGGGATCATTCTTAATCGATGATCTTCAAAGGAGAGGATCTAATGAAAAAACTCTCATTACCGAGCAATGAAGGCAGACGTAGGGGGGTGACGGTGTTAGGCATCATGTTGTTGGCTCCCACCCTGTTCGCCGCCGCTTTCCTCAGCATGGCTCCGGTCGCAAATGGGGCTGCCGTTGACGAACTGGCTGCCGTGGAGTTCGCCGCCGACTTGGGTGACAATCTCGTGGTGCTAGGTGAGACTTCAGCCGCTGATCCACTCACTTCCGGCGATAACTTTGATTGGCCCCTCGACCAGATGGCCGCCGGCGTCGGGATTTTACTACTGGTCATGATCGGTCTCCCTTTAGGCTACCGATTTATCAAAATAAGACGTATCTAAAGTTACACGGCCATGACGGGTACGGATAACGTGCCTGAATGAGATAGGTGATGATATGAAACGATTAATAACCGTATGGGTCAGATCTTACGGGCAAAAAGGTTTGGCAGCCGTAGGGCTGGCCGTTTTAACCGTGGCGTGGCTGATGACCACCGCCAGCGCCCACGCGCTGCTGCTCAAATCAGATCCTGAACACAAGGCGGTGCTGAATCAAGCTCCGGAGCAAGTCAGCGCCTGGTTTGGCGAAGAGTTAGAGACCCAATTGAGCCAAATGCAGGTTTTTAATGCCCAGGAAAAACAAATCGATAGTGGCGATGGCCGCGTGGACCTAACCGATCCGGACCATGCCTCCATGCTGGTCAGCCTGCCGGAGTCGCTTTCGAATGGAACCTATACGGTTCGGTGGCGGGCTGTCAGTGCTGATGACGGCGACGCCACCGAAGGTGAGTTCTTTTTTGATGTGACCAGCAGCGAAGCGACGACAGGCCCGGCTTTGGAGAGCAGCCCATCACCTGCCGGCAATGAAGCCGATTTTCCTGTGGTCGAATTGGTCGTTGCCATTGGATTTCTTCTGGCAATTCTGACCGGCCTATTGCTTTATCCTCGGCTGGCCCGGCGTCGTTAAACCGTTGATGTATAAATGGGGTGGTCAAAATATGATGATAAGATTCCGGTCAATAAAAGCGGGGGTTCAATGGTTTATGGCCGTGACCCTGGCTATCTTGATGATCGTTAAACTTACGCCGGCGGCCCAAGCTCACGCCAACTTGGTCCGATCGGATCCGGCGGACGGCGCTAATTTGACCGAGTCGCCCCCAGAAATCCGTCTGTGGTTCGATGAGGCTATCTCCGCGCAGTTTAGCTCGGCCCAACTGTTCGATGTCAACAGCCAACCCGTTGAGTCCATTCGCCTCAACGCCGATCCGGCCGATCCCCAGCTCCTGATTTTGACGCTGCCCGAACTGCGGCCAGGCGTATACAGCGTGCTCTGGAAGGTGCTGTCTGAGACGGATGGGCATTTCAGCCAGGGCTTATTGGTCTTCGGTGTGGGCAAGGCGGTGGATTTGGAGGCGACCGGTGTCGCCATAACCAAGACCGCGCTTCCCCCCCTGCCTGAAGTTATGCTGCGCTGGTTCAATTTCAGCCTGCTGGCCGGATTAGTGGGCGCTATGGCTATGGTTTATCTGGTCTTGGCTCCGGCTGGCTATCGAGCCGGCAGCGAGCCAACCGGGACGATGCTTCGACGCGCAGCGCAGCAGCGCATCCTCGGTTGGGCCGGTTGGTGCGCCGGGTTGGCGTTAATGGTGGGCCTGGAACTACTCATCTGGCAGACAGTGGCCTTGCAAGAAACGCTGCCGGCAGGGGTATCGTTCTGGGGTGTGGGCTGGCAAATCCTCAGCGAGACGCGTTGGGGTATCTTGTGGCTGGTGCGCCAGAGCCTCCTGCTGGTCCTCAGCAGCCTCGTGTTCTGGCTGTATCGCGCCGCCCGCCGCCAGACGCAATACATTCAAATTCTGGAGCAACAAAACTCGGCTTTGCCTGTCAAAGTAAACTTTGACGCTTACCTATCCAAAATTGGATCGACCGAGCCTCGGCCGTCTGTGACGCAAGAGCGCCAAGAGATAGTATCTCCTGCGCTCCCCCGCGTCTCGGCGCTCTTAGTCGGACTATTATTGTTGGCGTTGGTAACGGCGCAGGCGCTTACCAGCCACGCTTCGGCGCTGACGCCCAACACGGCCCTGGCTCTGGTCGTTGATGCGGTCCATCTGTTGGCCGCCAGCCTGTGGGTGGGCGGCTTGCTGGCCCTTGCTGTGGGCTTATTACCGTTGCTCCACCGCCGGGCCGGACGGGCCGAGTTGACCACTTTAGTCAAAATTGGCTGGCGACCCTTCAGCCGGGTCGCTGCATTGAGTGTGGGCCTGCTAATAGCCACCGGGTTGTACAGTACCGGCCGGCAGATTGCCTCGATCGATGCCCTGATCACCACTCTATACGGACAGGCTTTGGTGGGGAAAATTACCCTTATGCTGCTGGTCGGCGCTTTGGGGCTGCTTAATTCGATGTTGATCCATCCCCAGGTAGCGGCCCCACTGGCCTGGCTGTTACGGCGTCCAACCGGCTGGACGCCGCTGCCCTTGCAACGGCTGCCAACCGTAGTTCTGGCCGAGGCTGGCCTGGGGCTAATGGTTTTTCTGACCGCCGGCCTGGTCACCGCTACCCCGCCCCCCCGAGGTCCGGAATACAGCATCGTCCCCGAGCAAGTGCCTACGGCGCTGAGTCAGACCGTCGATAATGTGGTGGTCACGATGTTGGTTAAGCCCAACCGGCCGGGCCAGAATGTTTTCACTGTCTTCGCCGCCGATCGCCGTCGTCCCGCGCCGGCTGAAATTATGCGGGTCATCGTACGCTTTACCTTTCTGGGCCAAGATATGGGGCGCGTGTCGGCCACTGCCGAGGAGATCGAGCCAGGCCGTTATATGGTCGGTGGGAATTACCTCAGTCTGGCCGGACCTTGGCAAATCGACGTGATTGTTCGGCGCAAAGGCGTCGAAGATAGTGTGGCTCACTTTAATTGGCTTGTTGCGCCGCCAGGCGAGGTTCGTTCGGTGCTCGTCTCCAAAGCGCGGCTTGAACCCCGGCTGACTGTCGCGGCGGCGGCGACTATTCTGCTGCTTCTTTTCGTTGTAGCGGGTGTGGGGTTAGGGCGCAGCCGCTCGCTCACCCTTTTACTGGCCCCCGCCAACAGGGGCGCTAATCGAAGAAGGAGATTTCAAAATGAGACTGTCGTTATCTGGGACAAGGAGGAGTTAAATGGAACAGAAACAGCGTATCGGTCAGAAAGTGGCTGTAGTAGCCGTGATTCTCTTCGGGTTGCTGACCCTGTTGAGCGGGGCGGTGCAAGCTAGCGCGCCGGATGCCCTCATATCAGGCGGAAAATTAGCTAAAATCGACAAGATAGCGCCCGAGGTTCAACAAGCCGTATTGAAGCTGCCAGCCGGCGAAATGACCACGGTCATCGTCACACTCAAGGCACAGGCTAATGTGTCGGCCATTAACGGCCAGGATCGGGGGCAGCGTAACGAACACGTCATCAACGCTTTGCAAAATATGGCCGATGCAACCCAAAAGCGGATCATCGCTTTACTTCAGGCTAGATCGGGCGAGGGCAAAGTCGATCAGTTTACGTCTTATTGGGTATTTAACGGATTGGCCGTTACCGCGACGGCGGATGTTGTGGCCGAATTAGCGGCGCTGCCTGAGGTGGATACGATCACGCCCAATTCCACTTTACAAGAACCGGCTCCGCAGACTGCCAGTGGCCCGCCCGAACCGAACCTATTGTTGATCAAGGCCCCCGCTTTATGGAATTTGGGCTTGCAGGGGCAAGGCATTGTGGTGGCTAATATGGATACCGGCGTCGATGTTACCCATCCTGATCTCTCAGCTCAATGGCGGGGGGGGAACAACAGTTGGTTCGATCCTTATGGCCAGCACACGACCCCGGTGGATATCAATGGACACGGGACCTGGACAATGGGAACGATGGTCGGGCGCGACGCCGGCGGCACGGCTGTCGGGGTTGCCCCGCAAGCGCAGTGGATTGCCGTCAAAATCTTTAACGATCAAGGTTCAGCAACGGTGGCCGGCATTCACGCCGGCTATCAATGGCTGCTCGATCCGGACGGCAACCCGGCCACGGATGACAGCCCTCACGTTGTCAATAACTCGTGGACGTATCAAACCCCAGGCTGCAATCTTGAATTTCAGCTCGATATCATCTCCTTGCGAGCCGTGGGTATTTTACCGGTCTTTGCCGCCGGGAATTTCGGTCCGGGCGACGGCACCAGCGCCAGCCCGGCCAATTACCCGGAAGCATTTGCCGTAGGGGGTACAGACAACAATGACCAAATTTACACGTACAGCAGTCGCGGTCCCTCGGCTTGCGGCGAGGGCTCAACCACTTTCCCTGAAATAGTGGCCCCCGGCGTCACTATCCGTACAACCGATCTGTATAACTCATACGTCAACGCGACCGGCACCTCCCTGGCCGCGCCTCATGTGGCGGGCGGGCTGGCCCTCTTATTGGGCCTCAATCCCAATCTAACCGCCAACCAACAGGAAACGGCCTTGCTCAACAGCACGGTCGATCTGGGCGCTTCCGGACCGGATAATAATTTTGGGCAGGGTCGTCTTGATTTGCTGGCGGCGTATCAATGGCTCACGACCAATAACGTCCCCACGCCCACGCCCGTTCCCGGGCAAAACCTGGCCTTAGACAAACCGGTTACGGTCTCATCGTCTCAGGATGCCGGACACGAAGGAAGTATGGCCGTCGATGGTGATTTGGCTAGCTTTTGGCAAACGACCAAAGCTACCGGCAAGAATAAGCTGCCCTCGGAATGGATCGCCATCGATTTAGGCAGCAGCGTCTCTGTTAGCCGGGTGGTGCTGGAATGGGAGGCCAACTTTGCCACCAGTTACACCCTTCAGATTTCAAACAACAACAGCACCTGGGCGACCCTATTCAGCACCACAACCGGCGACGGCGGAAACGATACGATTACCTTTGACCCGACCACGGTCCGCTACATGAAGCTGGACGCCACCGGCTGGAGTAACTCCAGCCAACGAAACTGGCTGAGAGAATTTGAAATCTACGCCGACGCCGGTGGTCCAGCCCCAACGCCGACGCCGGCCAATACGCCGACGCCCACCCCAACCCCGACCTCTACGCCCACCTCAACGCCCACCTCAACGCCTACCGCAACGCCTACCTCAGCGCCTCCTACCGGCAGTGGCCTTTATCTGTCTCTCAATAATGGAGGGTCGTATGCCGTCGGCGCGGTAGCCGATGTTAGCGACGAAGATGTGCTCAGTTTTGATGGTACGAACTTTGCCATGCTTTTTGATGGATCTGATGTCGGTGTCAGTGGATTGAACGTGGATGCCTTCGACTACGTTTATACAAACACCCTTCTGCTCTCCTTTGATAATGATACCTCGATTGGAAGCTTAGGTGCGGTTGACGACTCCGACATCGTGCAATTTAACGCCACCTCGCTCGGCGATAATACGGCCGGAACCTTTAGTTTGTACTTCGATGGCTCCGATGTCGGGTTGACCACAAACACTGAGGATGTAGATGCGGTTAACCTTCTGCCCGACGGCCGGTTAGTGGTTTCAACAGCTGGCAGCACCTCGGTTCCGGGCCTCAACGGCAAACAGCAAGATGAGGATTTGCTGGTCTTTAATGCCACCTCACTCGGCGACAATACCAGCGGTAGTTGGCAGTTGTACTTCGATGGCTCCGACGTTGACCTGGCCACCTCGCAGGAGGAAAACATTACCGGCGCAGCCGTTGGGGCCAACGGCGATATCTACTTGACGACCTTGAGTAACTTTGCTGTGAGCAGCCTGGCCGGCGGCGGTGAAGATGTTTTCATCTGTACCCCCACCGCCTTGGGAAGCGTTACCGCCTGCACCTACGCCTCGGCGCTGTTCTTCGACGGCAGCGCCTGGGGGCTAACCGGCGGCAACCTGGATGCCATCGATCTACCGGATTAAAGGGCTAACACAAAACAAAAATTTGTTGAATCGTAGCCATTCTCATTTTAAGACAACGACTTGACCGGGTTTTTATATCGCAACATTTAACCCGGTCAGGTCTGGTCATCTGGAGGGCTAAAATGCTAAATCAACCCCAGTTTTATCGACGTAAACGCTCCCATACCACCTTCTGCGTATGGCTGGGCCTATTTTTAGGGCTGACCTCTATGGCGTGCTCACTGGGCGGGGCCGGCGCGACAGCCTCAAAGAAAGCGATTTGGATCAGCAAAACGTTACCAACCCTGACTCCGACATCGCCCCTAGCCATTGCAGCGGCTGTGGCCACTGCGCCTCCCCCAGCCCAGTTTGAGCCTGCGGTGAACGCTCAAGCGCCCGCTATCGCCGCCAGACCTACCTTTGCCCCCACCGCAGTAACCGTAGCGAACTTTAGACCCGCCACGAAACCGGCCAGTGTTCCTGCCGCTGTCCCGGCCAACCCTCCCCCCAGCTCGCCTCCCGCTCCGGCGCCAACTGAGCCTGTGGTCGCGGCCGCCCCCACCCTGCCCTCGCTCAATCCGGAACCCAACCACCCGGAACCGAATGCCTCGGGCTGGACGTTTACGGGCGTTCAGATTTCGTACCAAGACGAAGAGGGAGTCGTCATCGACGGCGATATTATCAACAACACCGGCGCTTCACAGGATATCGTCAAACTGGCCGGCACCCTCTACAACAGCCAGGGCCAGGGTGTGGCTAATGTCGACGATGCGGCGGCCTATTGGCCGTTGGAAACCGTGCCTCCCGGGGGGCAGGTTCCCTTTGAGATGACGGTCTACCAGGTTCAAGATATCACCGATTTCGATTTGGATGTGGTTGCTCAACCGAGCCGAGAAAACCCCCGCCAGGATTTCGAGCTGGCTGACCTGGACCCATTGATTGAAGAGGACAGCTATTGCGTAACGGGCCAGTTGTGGAACCGGGGCGATCCCTTGTTGGACTACTTACTGGTTGTTGTCATTCTATACGACGATCAAAATAAAGTGGTCAACTTTGGCACCTTTCAAGGTAATGCTCCCGAAGAAGTCCTGAACGACGACGCCATGAACTTCGAAGTCTGCACTGACTCGTACAATCACCCGATTGCCCGCCACGAACTCCGCGCCATTGGGCTATAAGCAGAGCATGAGCTGACCGCGAAACCGTTAAGGAGGTTAAGCGATGAAGCGCCGACCATCAGTTTTAATCGATCTGGTCATCTTTGTGGCGATCTACCCGCTGCTGATTTGTGTCGTGCTGGCAACCACATTGGGGATGGTTGGGCTGCATAATTGGCTGCGGCCTGCTTCGGACAGTTCCGGCCGGCCTGGGGCGGTAGCGTCCAATTATCGACGCGTTATCTTCCCGACGGTCCCCCCGGCCGCGGTACCAGGGGCAACCCAGGCTGTCTCCGCCGCTCAAAACGCCGGTCCTCCCCCAGGTCAAGAACAAACGGCGGCCGTTATTGCTTCTTCTGCGCCGGTCATTGTGGCTAATCCGGTTTCCGGGGCGGCCAGTGTCGATAACGTTGTATCGCCGCCGCTCGATCACCCGGCTCAGGCCTATGGCGATGCTGCCTTAGCGCCACCCCCGGACCTGCCCGGCGCTGAGGCCGTCGCTGCGGATGCGCCTCACCCTATCGCCCCCCCTCCCCTGCCGACGGCGTCGCCTACCCTTGATCTTGATTTTAGCGTTTTCTCCGGCCCAGACTCCAGCGACTCTGCCTCTCGGCAATCGACGCCGACGCCGGATGAAGGGGTAACCGGTCTGGTTAAAAGTTTCATCAGCACCCTCAGCGAGGCCAATCCCAGCCCTACCCGACTATTCAGGCCGCTGCCAACCTTAACCCCCACGCCAACCGGCGCCGCCACCGCGACGCCCACCATTACCCCGACCAGCACCGCCACGCCGACCGAAACGCCCAGGCCCACCCAAACATCGACCCCAACCCACACCGCCACCCCGACCGAGACACCGCGGCCAACCTCTACGCCGCCGCCGACCCCTTTACCGTCGCCAACCGCTACCCCCGCACCAACAGCAACGCCCTTGCCGGAATATGATTTCCTGCTGGCCGAATTTTTCAACAGCCCCACCACGAATGGCTTCCTACAAGCCTATGTGGCCATTGTAGACCCCAACGATATCCCCATCGGCGACCTGAAAGTGATCGGTACCCGGTTGGATCACAATCTGACCTATGAAAGCCCGCTCTCAACCTGGTATTACGAGGGCTACAATGCGCCGGGTGAGGTGATCAAATCCGGTAACGTCAAATTCGAGCCGCCCGGCGGTATCGAGACCACCGCTTGGGTCCTGTACTTAGCCGACGCGCAGGGCCGGCGGCTGTCGGCCGATCTCCCGTTCGATGTCAATGCTAATGATAAGCAATGGTACTTTATCAAGTTTCGCCGGAAGTATTAAACAGATAGCCTCCCGTTAGCGGGTTGGTGCGGGCTGAAAACTACGGATTGACCGAAATCTGCGGATTTTCTCTCAGCTTTATCCGCGTTTTTCGGCTCATCGGCGGTTCTTTACGCTCAGGTAGCTCAACCACATTCAACGGAGGGGCTACCATTGGCCGGTTCGAGGATTAACTGATCAAGGGATTGACAATTTAGGGCAATACCGAGGCCGTTCGATATGTACGGAGACAGAGAAATGTTTAGTAAACGACTATTTCTTATCCTATTAACAATCTGCTGGCTTTTTGCGCTTTACCCCGTTGCTGCCCAGGAGCCCGGCCACGATGATGGTCAATTTTCTAACCCGTCGCTTGAATTGACTGGGGCGGGCTGGCTTGACGGCGGCGCGCCCCGGTCAGAGCCGGCGGCCGCCGCCGTGGTGCTCGATCCGGTCGATTGCAATGTCATGAGTTCGCCGGTAGTGGGTTACGAGATTTCCAAAGGGCAAGACCCTAACGATGTGGCCGCTTTCATGACGGAGTTAACGGCTGCTGGCTTTAGCCTGGGTACGGTGGATCTGAACCTGGGGCCAATTCCGCCTTGTGTCGATAGTCTCATTGTGCATGGCTTGGCCCATAACACCCATCTTTTGGCCGCCTACAACCAGGTTGAAGGTGATCTGCTCAAGGATTGGACCGCCAACGGCCACGGCTTAATGCTAAACGGTGATTGGGGCGCTTTCAAAGCGGAGACACAGGCCCTGTTCGCGGCGTTTGGTTACAGTCAGTTGGGCGGCACGGTGCGGGATCCTACTGACTTCGATCCAACTGCCCCTGTCATCGACCCCACCATCTGGGTGATTTATCAACCGGATAATTTTACCAATCACCCTGGCCTGGCCGGCGTTACCGCTTTGCAGCTTCAAGCCAGCTCCTGGCTAACCCCGGCCACTAAGGCCATCGTCACCACTGATGCCGACGCTAACCCGGCGTTTGCCCCGGTCATGGCCGCTTTTGATAATGGCGCTGGCTGTGTGCTGCTCACCACCGATAGCAACTGGTATGCCACGGATAATGGCGTTGGCGGCTACGCTAAGCGCGATAATGCCCAAGTGGCCGGCCAGATGATCGCCTGGCTTAACGGTTGTTCTCCCCTGGCCCCGGTGAGTTCGACCTTATACCTGCCCTTGATCTTGGGCGGTTCTAGCCGACCCATTGGCTTCCCTTTATTTATTGGTTCGGCCATTCCATCGCGCCCTATCGCTTTTCAAGGCGAGGTCTTTTACACCATCTCAGTTCAAATCCCGAGTGCGCTGCCGCCCGGCGGCAACTTCTATTTTTCAGCTAGCCCTAATCAGGTTAGCCCGGTCGTTGTGGATGACGATCTGGTCGTGCAGCAAAATGGCCTCAACCGCTTTATCTATCACTTCTCCCCCGGCGGGCAACCGGTTCAACCGGCTATTGTTGAAGTGCCGCGAGCGACGATGGAGCAAATGGCCGGCCAGACCGTCCTGGTCAAATACCGCGATGTCTATGCCGGCGTCGTGTATGCCAGTGATATGTGGCTCATCTGGACGCCGTAGCCGTGGCGGCGGGCCGGGTTGACTTGTTGGCGGAACACCGATTAAAATAGAGGCACAGTTTAACAAAACCCGTGGTGAGGTTTGACGCGTGCCAACTTTATTTGAACGAATTGAAGGCGGCCTACTGGGCCTGTTGATCGGCGATGCTTTAGGGGTGCCGTATGAATTCCATGAACCCCAAGATTTGCCCCCGCTTGATAAAATTGAATTTACACCACCCCCCGGCTTTCGACGGGCTCACGCCGGCGTACCGCCCGGGACATGGTCAGACGATGGCGCTCAGGCGCTGGCCTTATTAAGGTCACTCTTGGCCCAAAACCGCCTTGACTTGGCGGATTTTGGGCAGCAGTTGAGCGCCTGGTACCAAGTGGGAACAATGGCCGTGGATAATATTGTCTTTGATGTGGGTATTCAAACCCGCCAGGCTATTCAGGCGATGATAAACGGCGTCCCACCGGCCCAAGCCGGTTCCACGGCTGAACGCGCCAATGGCAATGGCTCATTGATGCGTGTTTTGCCGCTGGCGCTGTGGCATCAGGGGTCAGACCGTGATTTGGTGGAGCAGGCCCATCAGCAATCATTGCCCACCCACGGCCATCCTCGCGCTCAGGTCTGCTGCGCCCTGTACTGCCTGTGGGCGCGGCGGCTACTCCAAGAAGCGGACCAGCCCTGGCCGGCAGCCGTAACCACCCTGCGCACCATCTATGAGCATCACTCGCCCGAATATCAGGAACTCGAAGCGCACATCCGGCCTGATAGCCCTGCCGCCGGTAAAGGAACCGGCTATGTGGTCGACTGTCTCCATTCCGCCCGGTGGGCGCTGCAAGCCGGCTCTTATGAGCAGGTTGTCAAAAGCGCTATCGCCTTGGGCCGCGATACCGATACCACGGCCTGTGTCGCGGGCGGTATTGCCGGGCTTCGGGATGGCGTTCAGGCCATCCCCCCGCGCTGGCGAGCGCACCTGCGCGGCCAAGAGCTGGTTACCCCCCTCTTACAGCAGCTTCTCCGCCGATATCAGGCTGTGTAGCTGCCCCCTCAAACTCAGCTCACGACCGTTAATGCCGGTGCGCAGACCGCTTTGGCCGTATTTGGCCCGCACTTCCCGCTTGTAGAGGCCGGGGCTAAGGTGGTTGGGCGTCCGAAAGGTGATCGCTTTGGGGGTAATGTCGATGAACACCTCCAACCGAATGAATTCGGTCGCTGCTAAAGAAAACCGGTTGAAACAGGTTATGAGGTTCCCTTTAACGTGTTTCTAACACGTTTCTTTTATCAGGTTTTAGTACAGGCTAAGGAATCACGGTGATTCATCACCCGTTTTTAGTACAGGCCGAGGAATCACGGTGATTCGTGACCCGTTTTTAGTACAGGCCGAGGAATCACGGTGATTCGTGACCCGTTTTTAGTACAGGCCGAGGAATCACGGTGATTCATCACCCGTTTTTAGTACAGGCCGAGGAATCACGGTGATTCGCGACCCGTTTTTAGTACAGGCCGAGGAATCACGGTGATTCATCACCCGTTTTTAGTACAGGCCGAGGAATCACGGTGATTCGCGACCCGTTTTTAGTACAGGCCGAGGAATCACGGTGATTCGTAACGGGTAACTTTCGCCGTTCAGGCCATTTTGATGCCCCTGCGGCCGGCTCAGGATCAACTTCGCTTGGAGGCCAGACGAATCGATTGTTCCCCTAATTTCTACTCCCGATCCCCCACCCCCGGATTTCGGCTTGCGCCGTTGGCGCCCTATTGATATGAGCTTCCGTTTATGTCATAATAGGCTTATCGAACTGTTGGAAGAATTAGGTTTGGTGGGTAATCATTTCTGATGAAAATGCTGGTATAAAATCTTATGATACTTTTCTAGCTAAGAATAGTGGGTGGCTGATTTTGACAGCCAGTAATCTTTGAGTGAGGCCTTTGGAAAATTTGTTCTTTCTCTAATCGTTATCTTGTCGTATAATATGGAGGAGTTGATTATAGATTATGTTAGGATAACGCAATGGACTTTAAGGTTGAACAGAAACCCCTTTTTGAAATACCCCCACAAGGTGAATTGATTGAAGTTAAAGGCGAGAATTCCTTTGAAATAGTTTACCGCCACAAAAATGGAGAACTATATCAAGGTAATAGCCTTGAATGGCTAAAATCTCTAGACACCGAAACGGTTGATTTAATCGTGGCTGACCCTCCTTATAATATAAACAAAGCTGATTGGGATAAATTTGAAAGCCAGGAAGAATATATTCAGTGGTCTTTGAAATGGATCAAAGAAGCCGCTCGTGTGTTACGTAACACAGGAACATTATATATTTGTGGCTTCTCCGAAATTCTGGCCGACTTAAAACACCCCTCGATGCAATATTTTAAGGCTTGCCGGTGGCTGGTTTGGTATTACAAAAATAAAGCCAACTTGGGAAACGATTGGGGGCGGTCTCATGAAAGTATTTTACATTTACGTAAGAGCAAAAACTTCGCTTTTAATATCGACGATGTTCGAGTCCCCTATAGTAACCATACGCTCAAATACCCGGAACACCCTCAAGCAGAGACGAGCCAATATGGCAATGGCAAAAGAAAAGGCCATGTTTGGACGCCTCACCCTCGCGGCGCAAAACCCAGAGATGTAATTGAAATACCAACCACTTGTAATGGAATGGGTGAAAAAACGCCACACCCTACCCAAAAACCAGAAGCCCTTATAAGAAGGCTGGTTCTAGCTTCTTCCAATGAAAATGAGGTAGTGTTAGACCCTTTTTCTGGTTCTGGAACTACTTTGGTTGTGTCAGAACAATTAAATAGAAAATGGTTGGGGTGCGAGGTTGAGACAGAATATAATGAATGGGCTGTAGAACGACTAGAAAATGTTGTCAGAAAAACGAAAGATGAATGGATTGAATTTGACAAGGCAACTGAAACAAGAAGGAACTCTATTCGGTGAAATTATCCGAATTAGTTGAAATCGTAAGCGACAAAGAGCGATTTCTGAAAATTTCTGATTATGCTGATTTTGCGTTAAAGTACTTGGATTTCATCAAAGCAAATCTTCAAGCTGTCATCGTTTCCCGCAATGAGCATCATTACAGATTTTTTCAGTACAAAGAGGATGAAACGTTCAATGTAACCAGACCTATCAACTCGAATCTTATGCTTGGGCTGGAAGAATTCGAAGAAGGCAGAAAAGATCTTGATCTGCTGTTAAAAAATATCAAGGACAAAAGCCTTGATAACGAGGAAAACCGTGCGCTACTCAACAATTTCATTTACACGGCTCAACAGTGTATTGGGGCTGCGCTAGACGCATTACCAGCCAACAAATCAAATACGGCCAGAAAAATAAACGGTGATCTGTTTGAAAGGTTCATCCGCCTCATCATCTTGGAGATAGGGGTAGATGTCACACAGGGTGTCATTGACATACCGGTAAAAATTGATGGTGAAGTTGTCTTTCATATGAAATATCAACACGACTTGATTATTGGGGTGGCCTCTTCTCCGCAAGCTATCGGTTCGGTAAAGACATCCAGCAAAGATAGACTGGACAAAGTGTTTATTGATAAGTTTTTATACAACAGATTAACAGGTGTAGAAACGCCCCATTTTGCAATTTTCCTTAACGATGTGCAGAGAAAGGGACGTGAAGGAAAATACGGCATCAGTGCAACTTTCCTCCCCGGCCATTTTAAAGGTTATACCGTCAGGTTGAATCCCCTGGATGGCGTTTATTATTGTGACATCAGACCAAATATGTTGAGTGAAGATATTTTGAAAGATCATATCAAGACCTTTGATCATTTTGTGTTTTGTGATGTTTGGAAGTTTGTAGTGTAATCGTAACCTGTTTTTACACGTAAGTGCCAGCTACCAATGCCAATTAACGCGACCGTTCAAGCCAGTTTTTTATCGCAAGGCTTGGTTTCTTATGAAGTTGGCTTGCGGCGCGTTATTGGCGGCGTTGGGTCATTCATCAATAAGCTGGGTGGGGTTAATGGTTCTAATTATTTGGAGGCTTCATTATGAAAGTTGGCGTCATAGGACTGGGCAATATGGGTGGGGCCGTAGCCCGAAATATCCAACGGGCCGGTTTCAATCTGGTTGTTCACGATATTAAAAAAATTGCGGCGCAAAAGTTGATTGCATATGGAGCAAATTGGGCAGATACCCCCGCTGAAACCATCAATCAAGTTGACATCGTCGTTACGATGGTTTTTGGGCCAAAAGAAATCGAGCAAGTCGTGCGGGGCGAAAACGGTTTCCTTTCGGGCAACTGTCAGGGTAAAGTGTGGATTGATTTAACCACCAGTAGCCCAATGTTAATGCGAGAACTGGCCACAGAATTTGAACAAGCCGGAGGATTAGCCGTTGATGCGCCGGTCACCGGTTCAGTTGATGCGGCCATCCGTGGGGATATGATTATGTTTGTAGGTGGAACCGATACGGCTGTGACCAAGGTCGAACCGGTTCTCAAAGCGATGGGTGAAATCCGTCGGGTTGGACAATATGGGAATGGTTATGTGGCCAAGTTGGTGAACAATCAACTTTGGAAAATACACGCTGCGGCCATTGGTGAAGCGATGGTGACGGCCAAAAAAGCGGGGCTGGAGCCAGAGGTGTGGTGGGCGGCGATGAAGGGCGGTGCGGCTGACAGTTTTGTGATGGAACATGATGTTCCCTCAATTTTTGCAGGACATTACGACCCCTCGTTTCGGTTGGCGCTATGTTTGAAAGACCTGGGTCTAATCGATGAACTGGTACAGGAGATGGGGGTTCGTTCAGAATTAACGCAAGCCACTTATGCCCGTTTCCGTGAAGCGGCAGAGCGATATGGTGAAGACGCGGGTGAAATGACAGTGTGCAAGTTAATCGAAGAGGATGCAGGGATTGACCTCAGAGTGGCAGGCAATTGGATTGCCCCGTGGGAGGAAAAACATCCCGATGAGAAATCGTGAAGGAATTGTTTTTAAAGTGACTCCCTAAGACAAAACCGGCTCACCAGATCAATGCAGGCGAAGGTCCGCTGTGAAACGGCGAGAAGAATAGCCCCTGGAGGCGGTCGTAAGTATGAGCAGAAATGGCGTACCCATTGTCGTCGGTATCACTACCAAAACATGGGTAATTGAGAACATATAACTGGCAATTCAAGACTGGGAGGGGCGAGGCAACTCAGATTGAGGCGATTTTGGCCAACCCACGTCTCGCCGAGTTGCTTGGTCCCTACGCCACGCCTGGACCTAAATTAATTCTTGGTCCTTAAGAAGTTGCGGTGACAAACGCCACCGACCGCCGCATAGAAGCACCTTCGCGGCGGTTGGCGGCCGGTGGTCTAATCGACCTGATCGGGACTCAAATGAGAGCCCGTGGCTTGATAGTCGTCCGGCTTTTTCACCAAAAACGGCCCCATAACCAACTGGTCGATATCGGAGGCGGCGAAGGTGTTAATCGCTTCCTGGGGGGTGGTTACAATGGGCTCGCCGCGCAGGTTGTAGGAGGTGTTGAGCAGTACCGGCACGCCGGTCGCCTGGTCAAACTTCTTGATGAGGTTGTAGTAGCCCGAGTTCCACTCCTCGCGGACGCTCTGCAAGCGGCCGGTGCCGTTGTGGCAGACCGCCTGAATTTTATCCCATTTATCTTGCGGAATATCGGAGACCATCAGCATATAGCGTGGGGGGTACTGCTTATCGAGGTTGGGCGTGGAGAAATATTCCTGAGCGCGATCTTCCATCACCACCGGGGCAAAGGGGCGGAACGGCTCGCGGAATTTGATTTTAGTGTTGACAATCTCTTTCATCTCTTCGCGGCGCGGGTCGGCAATAATCGACCGGTGGCCCAGCGCGCGCGGCCCCCACTCAAAGCGACCGCGATACCAGCCGATGACCTTGTTTTGCAGCAGCGTATCGACCGCCTGGTCGAGCAGCTTATCATCGTCATCGAATTCTTCATAGGTAAAGCCGCTGCTTTTGATGGCCTCAATCATGGCGCTTGCCGGAAATTCGGCGCCCCAGTAGGCGTGTTCCATGGTAAATCGGCGCGGCTGGCCGAAGATAACGTGGTAAGCGTAGAGCGCCGCCCCGAGCGCGCCGCCCGCGTCGCCGGCGGCCGGTTGGATGAAGACGTTCTCAAACGGCCCCTCGCGCATAACGCGCCCGTTGGCTACACTGTTTAGGGCCACGCCGCCGGCCATCACCAAATTTTTCGAGCGGCCGCTCTGGCGGTGAGCATAGTCGGCCATCTTCAAAATGATCTCTTCGGTTACGCGCTGAATACTGGCGGCGATGTCGGCATATTTTTGGTTTTGCGCGGCGGCGGCATCGTTCCAGTCCGGGTGATCTTTGGCCGGGTGGGTTGTCTCCGTAAAGAATTCGGCCTCCGGCGGCCGAGGCGGGCCAAACAAATCAACAAACTTTTGGTTAAAGGTTTTACTGGTCGAGTAGTGGAAACTAAAGTAATCCATGTTAAGGGTCAAGCCGCCGTCGGTATCAACATTGACCACTTTATAGACATCGTCCATATATTTGGGCTGGCCGTAAGGAGCCATGCCCATCACTTTATACTCGCCGTTGTTGACCCGGAAACCCAAAAAGGCGGTAAAGGCGGAGTAGAGCAGCCCCAGCGAATGGGGAAACCGCAGTTCGTGATTTAGCGAGATGGTGTTCGCGCCGCTGCCGTTCCAGACGGCTGTAGCCTGGCCGATAGCGGCCGTTGTCCACTCGCCTACTCCGTCGATGGTGAGCACGGCGGCATCCTGGTAAGGTGAGCAGAACATAGCGCTGGCCGCGTGTGAGAGGTGATGCTCAACAAACAGAATTTTGTTGGTCGGCACGCCGATCCGCGTTTGCAGTTGGCCTTTGATCCATAACTTTTCATTAAACCAGGCTACCATCGACTCGCGAAACGTTCCCCATGATTTGGGAAACGTATAGAGCGCGGTCTGCATAATCCGCTCGAATTTAACCAATGGTTTTTCATAGAAGACCACATAATCGAGGTCGGCGGCGCTAATATTGGCTTGCTTCAGACAGAAATCGATGGCCTGGGTGGGGAAGTTGTGGTCGTGTTTTTTGCGAGTAAAGCGCTCTTCTTCCGCCGCCGCCGCCAACCGGCCATCGACCAGCAGAGCCGCAGCCGCATCGTGGTAATAGCAAGAGATACCTAAAATATTCATTAAAACTGCCTCAATACTTCTTCCAACTTCTGATCGCCCGTTGTGCGGGGCCGCCATAGTTCGGCCGGAAGCTCTTTTATTTTTAAGGGATCACTGAACAACCGCACCCCAATGGCAAATGGCACAAAAACCGTAAAATAGAACAGGGTGAGCACAATTCGGGCCAAAAAGTTGCCGATCATCTCGCCAAATCTTTTCCATCCGGCCCACAGTTTTTTCAAAGTTGTCATCATCGTCTCTTAGAACAATGTGTAAATAAACGGTGCAATCCCGGAGGTGTTGGCAAATATGAGCAGCAGCCCGAACAATAACAAAACCGTGATCATCGGAATCATCCACCACAGCTTGCGCTGCCATAGAAATAGCATCACCTCACCTAATACGCCGGTGTTGGTGACCATACCCTTAAAGAAGTTTTTCACAATGTCCTCCTAAACAATAGCTCATCGGATAGCATTATCCCGTGAGTGTTAGCATTCCAAGCCCACATTTTAGCATGACCGGTTAACAGGGGCAACAACATTGCCGTACAATCTGTAAGGTGTCCATTTGATTGCAAATTAAAAGAGCCTAATCTTCAAGATTAGGCTCTTTTTATAACTATTAAAATGGGATATAGCCGATTATTCGTCGTCCGGATATTCTTGAGCCGGCATATCCAGCTTAACCAGTTCGCCGTGGTAGTTGACAATGACTTTGAAGCCCATCATCCCTAACATCATCCGGGCGTCATCAGGCATACCCTGGTTCATCAGTTCATCCATGCGATTAATCGACGAGTCAACCATCGCTTTGGTGAATAGATCATCTTTCCCGATAAAGTTCATAACCCCTTCAGAAACCATTTCTTTGTTGGCCGAGATCTGCTCGGTCAGCCAGTGAACCACTTGACTGTCGATCTCTTCGGCCGCCACGTGCCGTCGAAAGTCGCCATCTAAAATAACATAATATGGGTCCTGGCCGATAAAGGTGGTTTCCACGGGGTTACCCCCTTCATCATAGACCAGGTTAGCAAACAGCGCTCTTTTTGGATGAGATTGAGTCATAATTAATTTTTCCGTCCAGTAATCAGCATTTGTCTTCAATATTATATCATAAATTTAAGGGACCTACTAAGTCAGTTCGAAGGTGTCCGGCGCTTTTTGCGCCGGGTCGATTGGCGTTTGGTTCGACCCCCTGACCCCAGTTTTTCGGTAAAGCGACAACCCGCCGCGTAGCGCGAACAGCCTAAAAAGGGCCCGTACTTGCCCTGTTTGGCTACTAAGGTACCCTCTTTACACTCCGGGCAGACCTGGCCAACTTTATCAGAGGTCGGTAGCGATTTGGATCGGCCGGCGGGGCGTTTAGTCTTATTTGTCTTAGGGGGGCGGGCTGCGGGTTGGCGCTCGGCCGCGGCGCCAGCCAGCGCTTGATCGACCACATCTTTGAACGGCCCGTAGAATTCGCCCATAACGGTCAGCCGGTTAGCCTGGCCGTGGGCAATCCGGTCCAGGTTCTCCTCCATCTGCGCGGTAAAGCCCACATCAATAACCAGTTGCACGTGCCGTTCCAGCAGTTCGCAAACTTGAAACCCCAGTGGGGTAGGGTACAGCCGTTTTTTCTCCACGGCAACATAATTCCGGTCTTTCAAGGTCTCGACGATGGTGGCATACGTACTGGGCCGGCCCAACCCCAACTTTTTCAAGGCGCCGATCAATTGAGCCTCGGTGTAGCGTTTAGGAGGTTGGGTGAAATGCTGTTTAGGCAGCAGTTGGTGCAAGGTCAGGTCATCGCCTTTGACCAGGTCGGGCATCGACTCGTTTTCGATGGTACCCTCTTCGCGTTCGTTTTCTGAAGCGGCGCTGCCTTTGGTTTTCTTCTGGCGCGACTCCTCGGCATCGGCATCGACGCCATAAACTTTGAGAAAACCGGCAAAGCGAAGGGTGCTGCCGGTGGCTCGAAATAGATACTGCGTCGCGCTGCCGGCGATGATCGTTTCAATATCGACCGTGACGGTATCGTAGATAGCCGGTTTCATCTGGCTGGCAATGAAGCGCCGCCAGATGAGCCGGTAAAGCTGGTACTGCGGCGGCGTTAGATAGGTTTCGATGCCCTTCGGCGTTTTCCAGGGATCGACCGGCCGGATGGCTTCGTGGGCTTCTTGAGCGGTCTTGTCGCGGGTCTGATAAATGGGCGGCTTGGCCGGCAGGTAAGCCTCTCCGAAATATTTGGTAATCACGTCGCGGGCCGCTTGCTGGGCTTCAGGGGCTACGGCCACACTATCAGTCCGGATGTAGGTGATCAAGCCGACCGCTTTGCCTTCGCCCAGTTTTACTCCTTCGTATAGTTCTTGGGCGAGTTTCATCGTTAGCCGGGGATTAAAGCCCAACTGGCTCGAGGCAGCCTGTTGCAGCGAGTCGGTGGTGAAGGGCGGGTACGGTTTACGGACGCGGGTGCCTTTGTCCACATTCAACACACGCCAGGTAGCGCTTGTCAAGTCGGCCAGGACTTTTTGGGCGTCGGCCTCGGTTTTTAGCTCTGGCTTGCGGCCTTTAATTTTGAACAGGGTCGCCCAAAATTTTTGATGGGTGGGATCGCTAGTTTTGGACAGTTCGGCCTCGATGCTCCACCACTCTTCCGGCACAAAGACCCGGATGGCCCGCTCTCGTTCCACCACCAGCCACAGCGCGGGCGACTGCACCCGCCCCGCCGACAGGCGGCGCAGTCCGGACAGGCCTTTCCACAGCACCGGGCTGACCATATACCCTACCAGCCGGTCGATGACGCGCCGCGCGGTTTGAGCTTCGACCAACTTGAGATTGATTGAGCGGGGTGAAGCCAAAGCCGCTTGCAGATCGGTGCGGGTAATGGCGGTAAAGGTGATGCGCCGGATTTTATTAGCTATCGGCTGGCCTAGACGCTCGGCCACGTGCTGAGCAATCGCCTCGCCTTCGCGGTCCATATCGGTGCCCAGATAGACGGTCTCAGCTTGAGCGGCGGCTTTGCGCAGTTCCTCTAATTTTTTGCCTTTGCCGCGAATAAGATGGAGGGTGGGGGTGAAATCTTGTAGGTTGACGTGCATCTCATCGGCGGGCATTTCCAAAATGTGGCCGCTAGTCGCTTTGACAACAAACTCCGCCCCCAACATACCTTTGATCGTCCCCGCCTTTTTCGCCGACTCGACAATAATTAATTTGGTCATACCGTTATCCTTTATTTAGCACTTAACTTTTTGGTGCAATCCTATTGTAATCTATTGAGGTTAAAGTAGCATCAATTGTAAGAAAATTGTTTGAACTGCAAAAACTGCGGTCAAATACACCAATAGTCTCATTGACAGCAGCCAAGACTCATGATATTCTGGCAACGCTATTTGGGGAGGAAATATTGAGTACCAAACATCTGTGCGTAGGGTCGCTGGCGCTGAATGACACCGTGTATGCCGACGGTCGAACCAGCATGGCCGACCCCGGTGGTAATGCCTTATATGCTGCTGTTGGAGCCAATATCTGGTCAAACCAGGTTGGTATTGTGGCTGTGGTTGGCTATGATTGGCCGGCTGAATATACGGCTACTTTGGCCCAAAGCGATATTAATATTACCAGCCTGGTCCAAAAAGACGAGGAAACCCTGCGTGCCTGGACGATTTATGAAGTTAGTGGCTACCGGCGTTACTTCTCCCGCAATACCGAAGTCGTTTTGTTAACCCCCAGTCCCTACAGCAGCCGCCCCCTTAGTGCGGAAGAGGCCGCCCGCTTCAGTGAAGCGGCTCGCCTAGTGCATTTGCGTAGCTCCCCTCTGCCCCATGAACTATCCCTCGATTTACGGCAGATCGACTCGATCCATTTATCCCCTATGCGCATGGAAACGATGTTTGCCTGGATCGATTTCCTGAGAGATAAACCCCACATTTTTGTATCGATGGATATTTTACCCTATCCGGTCGATACGTTTGATGACCCCGGCCTGCTTAAGATTCTCAGCCGGGTTGATGCGTTTATGCCCAGTGAAGTCGAGGCTGATAGCATGATGCCCAACCACACCGCCGAACGCTTCTGCCGAGAAATTGCGGCGCGGGGACCGAAAATTGTAGCGGTTAAGCAAGGGGATCACGGGGTTGCCATCTATGATCGCCTGCGGGATTGTTTTCATCAGGTCCTCCCCTACCCAGCCGATGTTGATGACTTGACCGGCGCAGGCGACTCCTTCTGCGGGGGCTTCTCCATCGGTTACTGCGAGACGCACGATCCCCTGCAAGCGGCGCTTTACGGCACAGTCTCGGCCTCATTCATCATCGAGGGCTTTGGTGGTCTGCACGGGCTCCAAAAAACGCGTCACCACGCCGAGCAGCGCTTACAAACGCTCTACCAGATCAATCGGCTGAGCGTCCCCCAAACCGAGGCATAAAAATTAAAGACGTTCCTCATTCCCATTAGTTCTGCAAAATGGGCGGGGTCATGCTATAATCCCTCCACTGTGTACATCAGCCAATTATCCCTAACCAACTACCGAAACTATAGCCGCCTGACCCTCGATTTGCCATCCGGTCCTGTCTTGCTGCGCGGTGACAATGCCAACGGCAAAACCAATTTGCTGGAGGCCATCTATTTCCTATCCACGACCCGCAGTGTTCATACGCGAACCGATCAGCAGTTGATCAATTGGATTATCCTCAGGCAGGAAACGCTGCCGTTCGCTCGCGTTGAAGCCACTGTCAAAACCCGATCCGATACCTTCAAAATTGCCATTACGGTGGTGCGTGAGGGGAATAACTTCCGCAAGGATATCCGCTTCAACGGCGCCAAGAAACGGGCTATGGATATCATCGGCAAACTCAACACCGTCATGTTTTTGCCTGAAGACATCGAGTTAGTGACCGGTTCACCCGGTATCCGCCGGCGCTACCTCGACAGCACCTTGTGCCAGATCAACCCTGATTACTGCGCGGCCTTGAGTCGCTATAATAAGGTCTTGACCCAACGCAATGCTCTCCTTAAAGAGCTGTTCAAACGCAACGGCAATCCCGACCAACTTTTCTACTGGGATGAACAGTTGGCTCGTGATGGCGCCGCCCTGATGGTTAATCGCCACAACACTATTTTGGATCTCGATGCTGTAGCCCGCCAGCGCCATCGCGAATTAAGCGGCGGGCGCGAAGGGCTGCGTTTACACTACGCCCCCAGCTTCGACCTGTACCGACGACCTCAGCCTAACTACCAACTACCCCTTATAATGGAAGAACTGGTGCCGTACAGCACGGCCGCGCCGCCGCTGCAAGAAGTCCGCGAAACCTTCCGGAGCTATTTGATCAACGCCCGATCGGAAGAGATCAGCCGGGGGGTAACCCTGGTCGGTCCGCATCGGGACGATTTCCATTTTTTGGTCGATGGCATCGACATGACCATGTACGGCTCGCGCGGCCAGCAGCGTACCGCCGCCCTCAGCACGAAACTAGCCGAGGTGATTCTTATGAAACAGTTCACCGGTGAAACGCCGGTGCTGCTGCTGGATGACGTGATGAGCGAACTGGATGCTAAACGTCGGGAACAGGTCATCAACATCGTTGATCAGGCCGGGCAAGCCCTGCTGACGACTACCGATTGGGAAGACTTCAGCCTGGATTTCCGGCAGCGAGCCCGTCTCTTCTCAGTGGCTATGGGCCGTTTGGAGTTGGTTCAACCGGATTAATCATCGCAAGTTTATCTATTCAGGTGACTGGCGCTTGGCTCAAATACAGAACAACGAGGGGAATATAATGCGGCAATGACATCGATTAAGTGCTAATGCTGCAATGCACAAATTTTTATTTTGGTCTAATACTTGGCTGCTATAATGGCTTTGCCGACCAGGCTAAGGAGAGAGCACCTGCCCATGAACAATAAAATATTAGTTGTTGAAGATGAACCTCAAATTGCTAACTTTATCAAGCGAGGTTTACGGCACGAAGGCTATAACGTTATTGTTGCAGCCGACGGGGAAACCGGGCTGGATATGGCTTTCGGCGAGCTGCCTGATGTAATTATTCTTGACATTATGCTGCCCGGTATCGACGGTCTGACCGTCTGCCGGCAAATCCGAGAGGGCGAATTACAGACTCCTGTTTTGATGTTGACCGCCAAAGATGCCGTGCCTGATCGGGTGGCCGGTCTGGAAGCCGGGGCTGACGATTATCTGGTCAAACCGTTTGCGTTCGAAGAACTGCTGGCTCGGGTTCGAGCTTTAGGCCGGCGGCGAGCGCCTATTGAATCGGATGCGCCGCTGCACTTTGCCGATTTAACGCTCGATCCAACCACTCGCATGGCCAAGCGGGGTGATCGCAATATTGAATTGACCGCGAAAGAGTACGACCTGTTGGAACTGTTTATGCGCCACCCCAACCAGGTTTTGACTCGCGACCAAATTTACGATCGCATTTGGGGGTATGATTTCGGCGGTGAGTCGAATATTATTGAAGTATATGTGCGCTATTTGCGCTCTAAACTTGAGGAAAATAATGAGTCTCGCCTGCTGCATACGGTTCGCGGCGTAGGCTATGCCTTACGCGAAAATTAACGGCGTAACTTTTAGATAAACTTTCGGCCGACTTATGCCCATACGTATTCGTTTAACTCTATGGTATACATTTCTTCTTGGTGCGATCCTAATCGCTTTTGGAACGCTGCTGTATGCCGTGCTGTCATATACCCTGCGTGATCAAGTAGATCGCAATTTAAAGGATCGCGCCCAACAAGTCGGTAATCAAATTACTAATGAGTCTCGTTTTTTGGAAACCGGCAAGGTGGTACTGCCGGACCTTAATGTTTTCTCCTCTCCCGCTATTTTTATTCAGGTCATCAATACGAAAGGCAAGATCGTATCCGCGACCGAGAATGTCGAGAAGCGACGTTTTCCTGACAACAGTGAGATTAATGCCACCAATCATAACGGTCAGGCGGTCTATAAAACGGTGATGATCGATAATACGCCCATCCGAGTCTACAGTGCGCCGATTATTGCCGGCCCGCCTTCACAAGTTGTCGGCGCGGTTCAAGTGGGCCAGTCGATGAAAACTATTGAGACGACCCTTCAGATGATGCTTTTATTCCTGATTAGTGGGATTGTTATTACGCTGGTCATTGCGGCCCTCGTGGGGGCATTTTTAGCCTGGACGGCGTTGCGCCCCATCGATAAGGTTACCCAAACCGCGGCTCGAATTGTGGGTGCGCAAGATTTGAAACAACGCCTGCCCATTCCCAAAACGAATGACGAAATAAGCCGGTTGACCCGGACGATTAACAGCATGTTGGAGCGGCTTGATAAATTCTTTCAAGCTCAGATTCGCTTAAGCGCCGATGTTTCTCACGAACTGCGTACCCCTTTAACCGCCATTCGCGGCAATGTCGATTTACTTAGACGGGGCGCCGCCAATGATCCGGCTGAATTAAGCGAGGCCTTGGGCATTATCGACGGTGAACTCGACCGCATGTCGCGTATTGTGGCCGACCTGCTGCTGCTGTCGCAAGCTGATGCCGGCTTGAGTTTGCGGCTGGAGCCGGTCGAATTAGATACGGTTATTCTGGAGGTCTACCGGCAAGCCCGGGTTATAGCCAACGGGATTCCTATGCATCTGGGTCACGAGGACCAGGCCATTGTGCGGGGCGACCCCGACCGGCTGAAACAACTTTTGATTAACTTGATGACCAATGCTATCAAACACACCCCCTATGACGGCTCGATCACGCTCTCTCTTTATCGCGATAAAGATTGGGTGCGGGTTACCGTCACGGATACCGGTCGTGGCATTGCGCCGACAGCCCTCCCTCACATTTTTGAACGCTTCTATCAAGCCCAAAACTCTGAAAATCAATCGGGCAGCGGTTTGGGATTATCCATTGCCCAGTGGATTGCTAAAGCCCACAGTGGGCAAATTACGGTGGTCAGTGAGTTGGGTAAAGGCTCCACCTTTACCTTATGGTTACCCAATATTTTGGAAAAACCTAACACCAAACCGGTTGAAGTGCTAGCTACTGAAGATGCCTATTAAACTTACCCAATTGTTAACTGCTTTACCCCATTTTCAACTGTTCCATCCTGAAAGTGGAGTTGTCCCTCAGGTCGATATCACCCATCTAACCGCTGACTCTCGTCAGGTTGCCGCCGGGACGCTGTTTGTGGCTTATCAAGGGGTCACTATCGACGGCCATCGCTTTATTCCTGAGGTTGTGTCTAAAGAGGCAGCGGCTATTGTTTGTGAGGATACCCAATTCGTCCCTGTGTCTGTTTCAATTCCGGTGGTGGTCGTTCCCAATGGGCGTGAGGCGCTGGCCTATCTGGCTGCCGCCTGGTACGATTTCCCGGCGCGACATATTGCCACGATCGGTATTACCGGTACCGATGGTAAGACCACGACGATTAATTTTTTGTACCATATCCTCCGCGCCGCCGGTAAAAAAGTCAGCATGATCAATACCGTCAATGCCGTCATCGGCGACACAATTTTGGAAACCGGACTGCATACTACCACTCCCGACGCGCCGGATGTACAGCGCTACCTGGCTCAAATGGTCGAGGCCGGAACAGAAGTCTGTCTGCTGGAAACCACCTCGCACGGCCTGGCTCAGCATCGTGTCACGGCTTGTGAATTTGATGTGGCCGTTGTGACCAACATCACCCACGAGCATCTCGATATTCATGGTTCACTGGCCGGTTATCGGGCGGCCAAGGCCGCGCTGTTTGAGTCGCTGGCTACGGCGGCCCCTAAAGCTATTCCTAAAACGGCCATTCTCAACTGCGATGACTGGTCTTACGACTATCTCAAAGATCGATTGGTTCCTCTTGGCGTGGCTTGGCTGGGCTACAGCGCCGCTAATCATCCTGATGCCTTGCTGACCGTTCGTAATATAGCTGCCGAACCGGATAAAACCACCTTTACCATTTGCGGCCCAGACTACACCTTTGACGTTGAGACCCAGCTGATCGGCGATTATAACCTTAGCAACTGTTTAGCCGCGACTGCGGCAGCTATTGAGGTGTTAGGGGTCTCTGTTGAGGCAGCCCGGCAGGGGATTGCCGCTTTATCGGGTGTTCCCGGTCGAATGGAACGGATCAACGAGGGTCAACCGTTCACCGCTATTGTCGATTTTGCTCACACACCCAACTCGCTCAGACGAGCGTTATCGGCCGTGCGCCGGATCACCCCCGGACGGGTGATCGCTGTTTTTGGCTGTGCCGGTTTACGTGATGTGGAAAAACGGGTGCTGATGGGGGAGATTGCCGCCGAATTAGCCGACATTACTGTCATTACGGCTGAAGACCCGCGTACGGAACACCTGGACGCCATTATCGACGAAACCGCCCAAGCGATGATGGCTAAGGGAGCGGTGGAAGGTCACACCTTCCACCGAGTCCCTGATCGCGGTCGAGCCCTCTTTTTTGCCTCTCAGTTGGCCCAACCAAACGATATTGTTATTGCTCTCGGCAAGGGCCACGAACAGAGCATGTGTTTTGGTCAAACCGAATACCCTTGGGATGATCGCGACGCAATGCGGGCGGCCTTGCGAGGCGCGCCGTTGCTAACCTTGCCTTCGGCTCATCAAGACTAAGCCGTCTAGCCGGGTATAGCGTCCTTAAGCTTACCCTGAAACATTTTCCTGAATTTTCGAACTTTCGGATCGATCACCATCCGGCAATAAGGCTGGTTCCCATTTTGATTAAAGTAATTTTGGTGATAACCTTCAGCCGCATAAAAGTTGGTTAGTGGTGAAATCTCGGTCACGATGCGATTGTACCACAAGTTGGAGGCGTCGGTTTCAGCCTTTGATTTTTCGGCTATAGCTTTCTGTTCCTCCGTATGGTAGAAGATCACCGATCGATACTGGGTCCCCACATCGGCTCCTTGTTGATTTAGCGTAGTGGGATCATGGGTTCGCCAGAATACGTACAGTAAATCCTCAAAGGAAATAATTTCCGGATCAAATGTAATTTGAATAACTTCGGCGTGGCCGGTCCTGCCGGTACAAACTTGATGGTACGTTGGATTGTCAACTCGACCGCCGGCATAGCCAGATACCACTTTATGTACACCCTTCAAATCTTGAAATACGGCCTCGGTACACCAAAAGCAGCCTCCACCCAACGTAGCTTTCTCTAACTTGTCAGACATATAACACCTCGATAGGTTTGTGTTTTTATAATATAAGACAAAATGCTCATTAGCTTGAGTATACAATGGATTTATTAAATTTTAATAACAAAATAGTTAATTAATTGTTTCCAACCTGACCAAATAAAAAGTCTTATGCCAGTAATTGAGCATAAGACTTTTTAGTGGTGAGCTAGAGTAGAAGATATTTTCTTAATAGATCAGGTATTAATGATACCGTTAAAGATAAAAAAGATTTTAAGAGGATTAAACTAGCTTTACAAGTTATTAGGTTGGCTCTTATTTTACCTCACCACAGGCGGCTAGAGGGTTTAGTTACCCCACACGCCGCCGGCCCCACGAGGGTTGGACATAACAAAAACGATGTTGCTGAAAACATTGCCAACAACCGGGCCAAGAACGAGGAGAATAGCGATAACAACGACAGCAATTAAAACTAAAATGAGTGCATATTCAACTAACCCTTGTCCCTCTTCTTGAGGTAAATATAACATCTAGATTTTTGGCCTCCTTTCTAATAGATTTTACAGCCCGAGTGTCGGCAATAAGTCCGCCAGACTCGGGCTGTTACTCCCATTGTAGCATAAAAAAATAATAATGTCTTGTTAAAAATAAATTGTCCCTCTTTAGTTTATTCCATCATGAGGATGTGTATATAGCCCTTATGGGCTATTCGGTTCTCTTATAATCGTATCGGCAATTAAGACATTGTTGGTTTCAAGGAAGCCGATAACATCCACCATATCGCCCTCTTGCGGATCGCCTTGGATAACCAGGCCATCTTCCGGCAGAAAAACGGTTAGCCCTTCGATGACCCACAGGTTTTCACCTTTAGTATCTAATACACCCTTAAATTGAACTATAGCCGTTCTGTCTAATTGAATTAACTGTTCGATCTCGGATATGCGCTCGTGATTGAACGCATTTTCTAACGCTGCTTGCTGCTGGTTGTCAAAGGTCAGTGATAAGCGGATATTTTCTGAAATGCGTTTAGCACTATAGAGCAGATCACCGGGAAGACTATCTCTGGCGGCGAAACTAACAATTAAAGCCGTCATCACTAACGTCAACGCCACTGTCAGACTGACGGTTACCAGATCATTGAGCAGCGCCCCTCTGGTCAACCGTCTTTGAACAATATGAACTACAGCTTGCATTTTATCGCTAAAGGTGGGAGTTACCGGCGGTAAGGCTGCCGCTTGGGTCAGGTATTGAGTTCTAAGAGCTTCTTTTCTTTCCTCGGGTACTAAGACCGGATTGGGGTCGGCCAAGACCATGGCCGCGTACAGGAGTGGGCGCAATTCTTGCGCATAGTCAGGTGCTTCGGCCAAAATCTCCTCGATGGGAACACCGGCTTGCAAGGCGGAGATACTCTCGTCTAAGATCGACTCGAATCTATCCATCTTGGTGGACCTCCAGCGGCATCAAGCGAGCCAGCGAGGCCAGGGCGCGATGTTGCAGCGCTTTCACCGCTCCCACCGATTTCTCCATGATTTCAGCCGTATCGGTCAAACTCAACCCTTGCCCAAATCGCAGCGCGATGACATGCTGTTGCTCGTCCGTGAGTTCCAAAATGGCCTGCTTGAGGGTAGGCGTCAATTGGGCAATGTAGATTTGATCGGTCAACGATGGCGTCTCAGCTTCTAAATCCTCAATTAGCGGCACGGTAATTACTTTTTGTCGAATATGATCTGCCGTTAAATTTCGAGCCACAGCGTAAAGCCAACCACTTAGCGATGTTTTAGGGGGTTTTCCATTTTTTAGAGCATTGATCAACGCTAAAAATACTTCTCCCGCTAGGTCAGCGGCGGTGTCAGAGTCGCCCAGGCGGTAGTTGATATAGTGATAGATCTGGTTGAAGTAACGATCATGAACTTCAGCCAGAGCTTGTTGATCGTGTCGTTTGATCCGCTCCAGCAGTGAAGGTTCATCTGCCACAGTCCGGCTATCTCCTTTCGGGGTGATCCACCTTACTCATTGAGTCTTGCTTTCAGTTAAAAAGATTCGGCTTTGGGTTGAATTTAGTTCAGGTGTTAAAAATCCCGTTCTTCCACGATACCATAACTCTATTTAGCAAACAAGCTTACGCCCACAAGTTAAAAACTCGGCTGCTCATCCTTAAGATTGTCACTCAATCTTAACCGTGCTATACTCTCTAAATTACAATCAACCCATCTATCAGGAGATACCTAATGAGCCAGAAAGAGGTTACCGGTATTGTTGAATTCCATAGCTTTGGCGATGACGGCGGCGTCGGCTACCAAATCGATCAATGGTTACAGCAATATCCCCACGTTACTGTGATTGATACGAAGTATCAAGTTGTTAATTATCAAGAAGGAAATACGATTAAGTTTGCTACCTTTGCGCTCGTTTTGTTTCATGAAACCAATGTGCCTGAGGTTAATCGGGCAACTACTCAAAAAATGCAGCTTCCACCCCGGATGACCGGCACCAGCCGGAGAGGTTAGGGACCACGACGCTAGAGATGGGGCGATAAGGAGATGAAGTGAAGCCCATCTCCAATCGCCTCATCTCCCCATCTCCATCAACACCTTTTTAGTTTAGATTTAATACTTGGGTAATGCGCGGAATGGCCCAATCGATCGTTTCCTGATCGATCGTCAACGGGGGGGCAAACCGAATGACCGTTTCGTGGGTGTCCTTACACAGAATACCTTCATCGCGCAGGGCTTCGCAGAACCGGCGCGCGCCACCGGCCTGGTCATTGACCTCGACGCCAATTAACAATCCCCGTCCGCGAACCTCTTTCAAATGCGGACTGGGAATTTCGGCCAACCGCTCTTGAAAATATTGGCCCATCACCGCCGCATTTTCTACCAACCCTTCTTCCATAATAATATTCAACGCCTCAGTAGCGACAGCGCTGCCCAACGGATTGCCGCCAAAGGTCGAGCCATGATCACCCGGCTCGATCACGCCCATAATTGCCTCATCGGCTAGCGCCGCGCTGACCGGATAGAAGCCGCCGCTGAGCGCCTTACCCAAAATCATCACGTCGGGCCGTACGCCTTCATGATCGCAGGCGAACAGCTTGCCGGTTCGACCCAACCCCACCTGAATCTCGTCAGCTATAAAGAGCACGTTGTGCTGGGTACAAACCTCTCGTACCTGGCGCAGATATCCGTTCGGCGGCATAATCACCCCGCCCTCGCCCTGAATCGGCTCGATCATCACGCCGGCGGTATGGGGCGTAATGGCCTCTTTTATCGCCTGAACATCCCCATAGGGGACAATCTTGAATCCAGGGGTATGCGGCCCAAACAAGTCTTTATACTGCGGCTCCGATGAAAACGAAATGATAGTAATAGTTCGCCCATGGAAATTCCCCCCGGCTACGATAATCTCAGCCTGGTTGCGCGGCACACCTTTCTTAACGTAGGCCCATTTGCGGACAACCTTAATCGCCGTCTCGACCGCTTCGGCTCCGGAGTTCATCGGCAGGGCCATATCATAACCGGTCACCTCATGCAGCTTTTGGAGAAAATAAGGATAGCGATTATTCCGAAACGCCCGCGACGTCAACGTTAATTGTTGAGCCTGCTCCGTAAGCACCTTGACCAGCCGCGGATGACAGTGTCCCTGGCTTACCGCCGAATAGGCGCTCAGGCAGTCCAGATACTTTTTACCGGTCACATCATACAGCCAGACCCCCTCGCCGCGTTCGATGACTACATCCAAAGCCGTGTAATTGTGCGCTCCATGTCGATATTCGATGTCTATTAACTTGTTGATATCCATGTTATCTCCTTACCTAAATTAGAATTACTTATAGTAAAGGCTAAGGCTGGGGCTAAGGCGAAGAAAACAGTCCATAACCCCCACCTCCTAATACCCTATTATCTCAAAGGGAGTTAATTTATTAACCAATTATCTAAGTAGTTTTCAACTCTAAGTTGTTACATTAATTTAGACAGAATTAACAGGATTAATATGATTTTTCCTTATTTTAATCTTGGAAATCCTGTAAATCCTGTCTATTCATCCTGGTCTCAAACTCACAAGTTAGTTATGAAAATTACTTAGCCAACTGCCCAACCAACTATCTACCCCTTACCTGATCTCGCCCTTCGGCGGCGTGATGATATTGCCGTAGCGATGATAGGTGTAGGAAATAACTTGTTCGCGTAGATAGTAACGCAGCTCTAACCGGCCGTTGCTCAATACCGGCTCATCGATGACCGCCACATCGACCTCATGGGCGGTCCGGCGCATAGCAGCGGGGATAGGTTGGGGCGCTCGAAGTCGAGTATCGACCTTCGCCTTTTGCAGTCGCTCGATGAAAGCCGCCTCGTCCTCCAAGATGACTTGAATATCGTCGGCCGATCCCCACCAAGCCCACTGCGTCGCCGCCGGTGGTAAACTGATCGTGAGGGGAGCGCCGCAGGTACGAGCAGCCAGCGCGATTTTACAAATATCCAGCGTATCCGCTTCCCCTTCGGCCCGAACTAAGACCATCGGGCAGGGCCGATAGCGGAAGTCATTGGCCTCGCCTAGAATTTGGCTGGGATCGAATTCCTGGCCATAGTGCGTTTGCCAGGCCCAGGCGTAGCTGCCGGCGGCAGCATTAAGCTGCTCTAATAAAGCTTCGTCTTTGACCATTGCCAGACAGCGCTGTAAAACAACATTGACCTCATTCGATACATCGGCCTGGTTTTTGGGCATGCCCACCTGCGACCAGCGCCCCAGTTGCAGCACATAGTTGGCCCCGCCGGCTTTAGCCCCCGGCCCCACACTCGACGCTTTCCAGCCGCCAAACGGCTGTCGCTGCACAATCGCGCCGGTGATGTGGCGGTTGATGTACAGGTTGCCGGCCTGAATTTTATCACGCCAGCGTTTGATTTCCCGCCGGTCGAGGCTGTGCAGGCCGCTGGTCAGCCCAAATTGGGGCGCGTTGGCCAGCTCGATGGCCTGATCCAGATTGTCGGCTCGCATTAGTCCCAATACCGGCCCAAAGCACTCGGTCAGGTGGAAGAAGCTGTTGGGCTTGACCCCCAGCTTAATCCCGGGCGACCATAGCCGGAGGTTGCCGCCAATCATCTTTGGCTTCAACAGCCACGACTCGCCCTCTTCTAATGTCGTGAACGCCCGTTGCAGATCAGGGTTGGGTGGTTGGGTTAGCGGTGTGACCACGCTGGCCGTATCCCAGGCCGGCCCCACGGTGAGACTGGCGGCGGCGTCGCGCAACTGCCGGCGAAAGGCTTCACTGTCGTAAACTTCGGCCTCGAGAATAGCCAAACTGGCTGCCGAACATTTCTGCCCGTTATGCCCAAAAGCCGATCGTACCAGGTCTTTGATGGCCTTATCGTGGTCGGCCATAGCGGTGATGATGAGGCTGTTTTTGCCGCTGGTTTCGGCCATAAGGCACATATCCGGCTGCCAGCCCTGAAACAGCCTGGCCGTGGCCAGCGAGCCGGTCAGGATGACGCCGCCGACCCGGCTGTCGGTTACCAACTTTTGGCCGACTTCGTTATCGGGGCAGGGTAGGAATTGCAGCACGTTTTTAGGGATACCGGCTTGCCAAAATGCTTGGGCCAATTCCCAGCCGACCAGCGTCGCTTCAGGCGCGGGTTTGAGGATGACCGCGTTGCCGGCCATCAACGCCGCCAGTACGCCGCCGGCTGGAATAGCCAGTGGGAAGTTCCACGGCGGCGTAACGACCACCACCCCCAGCGGTTCCATATAGCAGTCAGCGACCTCGTCGCCCAAATCCAGCGACCGAGCATAGTAGTTGGCAAAGTCGATGGCCTCGGAGATTTCGGGGTCGGCCTCAGGCATGGCCTTGCCCCCATCCACCATCATCGCGCCCAGGAAATTACCGCGCTGTTGGGCAAACGCTTCAGCCACGTTCACCAGCAGCTTTTTGCGGGCTTCAACTGGCTTAGCTGCCCATTCTTGAGCGGCGGCAGCCGCCACTGTCAGCGCCCGCTCGACCCACGTTTCATCGGCTAAAGCATAGCGATAGGGGATCGTGCCGGGTCGAGAGGGATCGCTCCCTTCGCCCGGAAAGTCATCGCTGATAAATTCACCATCGACCTGCAGCGGGATCGATATCGGATCGGCCTCGCGCCATTTTTTGAGCCAGCCTTCTACCCAAACCCGGTTGGCCAGCAGTGACCAGTCGGTATCGGGTTCGTTACGGAACGGCGCCTCCGCATCGAACTGGCGAACTTCAGTGGCTCGATCCTGGCGGCGCTGCGGCTGCGTGCTAACTTTATCTTTACTGCGCACTGCCGCCAAAAAGAAATCGCGCTGCTTGCGCCACAGATCGCTGCCTGGCTCCAGGGCGAAGAGATCGTGTAAAAAATTTTCCTCGGCGGTATTCTCGTCCAGGCGGCGTACCAGGTAGGCGATGGCGCTGTGAAAATCGTTTTCCTTGACAATGGGCGCGTATAGGGTCAACCCGCCGGCGACCTGATGCACCGTCCGAGCTTGGTGATTAGCCATGCCTTCCAACATCTCGAAAGAGATGTACGGCTCGATCTGATGCACCGAGCGCAGCAGCAGCCCATAAGCAATCTCAAACAGGTTGTGGCTGGCGATGCCTAAATGGACCGCCTTGGCGCGACCCGGATGGCAGGCGTAGCTGATCATCCGCTTAAAATTAGCGTCTACTTGCGGCTTACTATCGTATGGCGCTTGCGGCCAGCCATGCAGCGATGCTTCGGCCTTTTCCATCGCCAGGTTAGCCCCTTTAACCAGCCGGATTTTAATCGGCGCGCCGCCGCGCCCTACCCGCTTTAGCGACCACTCGGTCAGTTTTTTCTGAATCTCATATGAGTCGGACAGGTAGGCTTGCAGCACCAGGCCGCCGTAGTAGAACAAAAACTCCGGTTCATCTAATACTTGGCAAAAGGCATCGACTGTCAGATGGAGATCGCGATACTCCTCCATATCAAGGTTGATGAACTTATCCGTCTGGCGGCCGTCGGGATGATGATAGGGGTGAGCCATCGCCATCCGATAAAGATCACGCAGCTCCCTTTTAATGAGTTCGACCGTGTGGTCAAAGCTGATCAGATTGATCTGGCTGAATATCGACGAGATTTTGATCGAAATTGACTCGACGTCGTCACGGGCCAGCAGGTCGAGATAAGCTTGCCGCCGCCGCTCGGCCTCACCTTCGCCCAAAATAGCCTCGCCCAGTTGGTTGAGAATAAGACTAATGCCGGCGTCGCGCCGCTTTTTGAGATAAGCTTGCAGCGGCTCCTCTTCGCCGGGCAGAATCACGGCTTCGGTTTCGTGGCGCAGCCGCTGCACAAACGGCGGCACTACTACCTGCGGGATCACCTGGCCGATGACCCCGGCCAAGGCCAGCGCCACCTGCTCCCACTGTTTCATATAACGCGGCATACCGTAACTTTTAACCAGATATTGAATCTGGTCGGCGATGCGGGCCGGCTTGTGGCTGCGAAACGCCTGGTCGCACAGGGCAATAGTCAACGCCTTACCAATGGGGTCCTCAATCATCCCCGCGATTTTCTCGGCCTGAGCCTTCTCCTTACTTTTCTGGTTGAGCTGGGCGACCCGCAGCATGTCTTCAGCCAGGGCCACAGTTTCCTGGGCCAGCGCCTCATCGCTAAGGTCTTGACCCCGTACAATAGTGAGTCGATCCTGAATAGCTTGCATGCTCATAAGTTCTCCCTCCTTGAAAGCAGAAATGAAAGCAGAAATTTTAGTGAGGTAACAAAAAACCCATTCCAACCGGGTGAAATGGGTTATGCTGCAGAGGCTCGGCCATGCTGGAGCCGCTCTCTTCTTTTACATCCTAACTTCTCATTATAATGTAACTCGACTCTGGGGCTTTGTCAAGATAGGTTTCGCCTTCCTGAGCCGAACCATTAAAGCGACAATCAGCAACACCGGGCCGCCGATCAGACAGTAAAACATAACCTTAAAAACGATCAGATTCTGAGCGGTAAGCCGAATTTGCCAGACGTGAATCGGCAGTAAAAAGCGAAACAACATTACCTCCGGCCTGTAGGTAAAGGTGTAGGGCTGCTGGGGGGTATCGACATAAACGGTTAAATTAAACCCATCATAAGTCACCAGCACATGATGAGGGTTGGTATCTTGAAAGACATTGGGGATGCTCAACTCCGGCCGCCGCCCATTCTTGCCGGTCAAGGGCGTGCGCAGCCGGATCAATAAATTGCTGTCTTCCTGGCTCACGGTTAGGTTGCGATTATAGATATTGGGGGAGATCGATACGATTTGAGCCGGACCCGTCTGCTGCAAATCGGTGGTGGCGATCACCATATCCAGCGTAAATTGAGAACTATCGGCCAGTTTTTCGATCAGCGATGTGACGGGTGATGTCGTTTGCAACCACTGCTTCGCGGTCAGGTGCAGCCCGTGTTCCGGATTGATTTTCGGCCTGACGATCGCCGGCGTGAGTGGAAATGTAGACCCGGTTTGCTCTAAATCTTCTGGCTGGCCGACAAATTGATACGACACCACGACATGATCCGCCAAGGGGCTGGGTTGATCGCCTTGCGCAAAGATCGGCTCGACTTGATCCGGCGAGACGGTTGTATCGGCCATAGAGAGGTAGGCGATGTAGCCTTGCCAGGGGCGTTCGCCGGTTTTTTCATTACCTAATACCAGCGAGTAGGTCGTATTCCAATTTTTGAGCGTGTTTCCATAGTGCAGATAAGTTGTAACTAACCCCACGCCAAGAAGATAGAGGATCAAACCAGCGATCAGAAGGCCGGGGGACAGCCGCTTTTGGATATGCTTGATCAGCCTCAAGGCCGCATTTATACTCTCCTCTCCCCATCGGTAGAAACAGTAGCAACCTATACATCCGCCCAGCCCGTTAGAAATAATATCCAGCCCATAGGAGGTCCGGGCGGTTAGAAATAATTGTGAAATTTCGATGCTGCTTGATAAAAAGAAGCTAACGATGGTGACGAGTAAAATTATCGATTTTCGGGACAGATTTGTTCGCCCGAGCAAGCCGGTTAGCCCGAAACCCCACGGCAGAAACAGCAACACATTCCGCCCGAAATCCCAGATAACGTCAGGCTTAACTAGCCGCCAGTCGAATTGGCGCACGATACCGCTCGGCGACAGATCGTCGATCATAGTGAAATCAAAAGGAAACAGCGTGGTGTAGCCAATCAATAAAAGCGCGCCCACCGTAACGAGGATTGACCCTTTCCGGCAAACGTCACTTTGAGCGAAGGTCGATAAATGGGATGCTTTCAATCTCATATTAAACCTGAGGCAAATAACCGGTCGTCAAATCAAATCGATATTGTAGGAGGGTTCAGTTCTAGATCAAAATTGATCGTGAGCCAGCGGAAAAAAATTAAGCGAGTTCTACGTGGAATTTGACCTCTGACCGATTATTTGTTACAGTCCCTACTATCAATACTCTCTGATATATTACAGGTATATCTAAAAGGAGCAGCGTATGAAAGCTGACAAGGTCGTCCGCTCAACGTGCCCGTACTGCGGCGTAGGCTGCCAGGTACTGCTAAACGTTCGAGATGACACTATCTTCCGCATCGAGGCTCCCTTCGACGCCGCGCCCAACTACGGGCGCTTGTGCGTTAAGGGCCGCTTTGGCGCCGACTACGTCCACCACGCCGACCGGTTGCAGGTGCCGCTCATTCGCAAAACGCCGCCCGCGCCGGGCCACCGCACCCCGTCCCGCTATCCCGATGATTGGCGCGAGGCCACCTGGGCCGAGGCGCTCGATGTGGCCGCCACAGGGCTGGGCCGCATCCGCCAAACCTATGGCCCCGACGCCATCACCGCCAACGCCTGCGCCAAAGCCACCAACGAGGACAACTATCTACACCAAAAACTAATGCGGGCCGTCATCGGCACCAACAACGTCGATCACTGCGCCCGGCTGTGTCACGCCGGCAGCGTGACCGGCTTGCAGTTGGCCATCGGCTCCAGCGCCATGAGCAACTCCATCGCCGAGATGAAGGATTTGGAGTGCTTCGTCGTGACCGGCAGCAACACCACCGAGACCCATCCCGTGATCAGCACTTTCCTCAAACAGGCGGTAACCCGCAACGGCGCTAAACTGATCGTTATCGATCCGCGCCATACCGAAATGGCCGGCTTCGCCACCCTCTGGCTGCGCCAAAAGCCGGGTACCGATGTGGCCGTCCTCAACGCGATGGCCCACGTCATCGTCAAAGAGAAATTGGTCAATGACGACTTTATCGGCCAGCGCACCGAAGGCTTCAGCGACTATGTCGAGAGCCTGGAAGACAAAACGCCCGAATGGGCCGAGCAGATCAGCGGCGTGCCGGCCGACGACATTCGCCAGGCCGCCCGTTTGTACGGCCAGGCCCATCGCGCCGCCTTTTACTGGGGCATGGGCATCAGCCAGAGCACTCACGGCACCGACAACGCCCTGAGCTTGACCAACCTGGCCCTGATGACTGGCCACGTCGGCAAGCCGGGTACGGGCCTCAACCCCCTGCGCGGCCAAAACAACGTTCAGGGCTGCTCCGACTCCGGCGGCTTGCCCAACGTCTACACTGCCTACCAAAAAGTGACCGACCCCGACACCCGCCATCGCTTCGAGCACTATTACTACAGCCAAGACGCCTCGCGCCGCCTGCCCGACACGCCCGGCCTGACCGTCACCGAGATGGTCGACGGCATTCTGACCGGCCAGGTCAAGGGCTGGTGGGTCATGGGCGAAAACCCGATGATGAGCGAACCGAATTTGCGCCACGCCCAGGAAGCCATCGAGCAGTTGGAATTCTTTGTGGCCCAGGATATCTTTTTCAACGAAACCAACGTCTACGCCGATGTCCTCCTGCCCGCCGCCGCCTTTGCCGAGAAAGACGGCACCTTCACCAACTCCGACCGCCGCGTTCAGCGCATCCGCCGGGCCGTCTCGCCCACCGGCCAGGCCCGCGCCGATTGGGAGATCATCTGCGATCTGGCCAAACGTCTCGAAAAAGAGTTGGGCCTGACCACCGCCGGCTGGGATTATCGCCATCCCTCCGAAATTTGGGAGGAGATGCGCCAACTCACCCCCGATTTCGGCGGCATCGACTACGCCCGCTTAGAACGCGAGGGCGGCGTTCACTGGCCCTGTCCCAGTTTCGATCATCCCGGTACGCCCTATCTATTTGAAGAGGAGTTTCCCAGCGGTCGCGGCAAATTTTACACCGTCGATTACGGCACCGACAGCGAACTACCCGACGCCGACTATCCGTTCATTCTCAGCACCGGCCGGGTGCTCTACCATTGGCACGGCGGCACGATGACTCGCCCGTCGGCGCTTAACGCCATCTGGCCGGAAGCCACGGTCGAACTGCATCCCAACGACGCTGCCCGGCTGGGACTAAAAACCGGCGATTGGGTCGATCTCTCCTCGCGGCGCGGCACGATCACCGCCCGGCTGCTGGTCACCGGCCGCTCGCCGGAAGGAACGGTCTTCATTCCGTTCCACTTCGCCGAAGCCGCCGCCAACATCCTGACCGACAACCGCATCGACCAACGGGCCAAGATTCCCGATTACAAAGTCTGCGGCGTCAAAATCGAACGGGCCGCCGAAATTCCGCTCGACCGAGCCGGCGCCGACATCCCCTTAGAGGATCGCGGCGCGATTAAAGATATGGTGTCAGCCTAGGTTTTTTGTGATTGACCTCAGTTCGGAAGTTGTCAAAATGGACACAATTAACGGGATTTGAAAGATAAAAAATAGGTAAAAATCTTTTCAATCGTGTAAATTCTGTCTAATTGTCGAACTCGGGTTATTAGGTGACCGTTGCTTGAATTATTCAAAGTCCAAATCCGTCAATCCTGCGCATCTATGTTCTTAGAGGGAGTACTTAACTTGCCAAACCATCGCCTTTTCTGGCTTAGTTTAATCATCTCACTGCTGCTGCTGGTCGCCTGCAACAGCCAAAGCAGCGAAACGGAGTCATCGGACTCATTCGTTAGCGGATCGGTGGTCGTCGATGACGAAGTCGTTTCACTGGATGATATCAATGTGGTGATGGGCCAAACCATCTACGTGCCGGCCTACTCAGAGATCTACTTTGAGGATACGGAGCGCACCTGGGATTTTGCCGTTACCCTGGCCATTCACAACACCAATCTCGATCAGTCGATTATCGTCAAATCGGTCAAATATTACGATACCAACGGTCAGCTTGTGAAAGATTTCCTGCCCGAACCGATCCGGCTGGACCAACTGGTCACGCGCGGCTACCTGGTCGGGCGCAGCGACAATCGCGGCGGCATCGGCGCGAACTTTGTGGTCGAGTGGGTGGCCGACGCCGAAGTAACGCCGCCGGTCGTGGAAGCGGTCTTGATCAGCGCCGCCGGCACGCAGGGCCTCTCTTTAATTACGCCCGGCCGAGTCATCGCTGAATTCGGACCCTAATACAGATAGGACTTACGCAGTTGAGTGTATCGAACCCAGGTGACAGTCACTTTTTGCTGAAAATGAATGTCCGCTTAGTCCAAACAGGTCGATTTATCGCCGCTAAGTGACTGTCACCTTTTGAACTGCGTAACTCATAACAGAGATTAAGAGATGGTGACATGGATTCACGATTAGAACAATTTGCCGCCGATCTACGCGCCGAGGAAATCAGCCCGGCCGCGCTATTTTGGCTGCGTACCTTCATTAAAAACGTGCGCAACGGCGTGCTCCGCTCCGACGAGTGGGTCGAGTTGGGGCTGACCGAAGGCGCGACTGTGCCTGGCCTGGATGCGACCGACTCCGCCGCCCGGCTAACGCTGCTGAGCGACTACGATCTCTTTCAAGCTGAGCGCTTGAAAGACCAGCACCAGTTTACCGGCCCGGACCTGGCCACGCTCGATTGGAACCGCAAGTACAACCTGTCGCTGCGGGTGACGGACAACGACTCGGCCCTGATGGCCTGGGTAGAGACGCTGTGGGCCGAAGCGGGCGTGTCGCCCCAGGCGGCGGCGCTGGAGAAGCTGCTGGCGGCCGACCATGCAATCTGGGGCCACAACCTGCCCAAGCGCTCGCTGCTGCCGGAAATTTTGCACGAAGCCCAGGCCATCTACGGCGGCTGGCTGCCACGCCCGGTGCTAACCCGTATCGCCCAAGCGCTCGACCTGCCGCTGTCCGATGTCTACGGCGTGACCGAATTTTTTACGATGTACTACACTAAGCCGGTCGGCCGGAAGATCATCCGCATCTGCGAGGACGCGCCTTGCGCCATGCGTGGTTCGCAAAAAGTCCAGGACATGGTCTGCTGGCATTTGGGCCTCGACCCCGGCCAGACCACCGAGGACGGCGAGTTCACCATCGAGCCGATTCGCTGCCTGGGGTTGTGCGACCACGCGCCCGCCGCCCTGGTCAACGACACCCGCCATTTCGACCTGGCCGCCGACTACATCCAGCCGCTGTTGACTAACCAGCCCCATCACGATCAGCACAGTAACAAGATCGGTGGGCTGGTCAAGGTGGCCATGGCCAACATCAACGTCATCGATCCCTACCGCCTGCCGGAGTATCAAGCTCAGGGCGGGCTGGCCGCGCTGCGCAAGGCGCTGTTCGATATGACGCCGGAGCAGGTCATCGAGGCGGTTAAAGCCAGCAAGCTGGTGGGGCGCGGCGGCGCGGCCTTTCCGACCGGCTTGAAATGGCAGTTCACCGCCGCTAACCCGCCCGGCCCGCGCTACATCATCTGCAACGCCGACGAGAGCGAGGTCGGCGCGTTCAAGGACCGGACGCTGATGGACGCCGATCCCTTCCGCGTGTTGGAAGGGTTGCTGATCGCCTGCTACGCCGTCGGCGCGGAACAGGGCTTTGTCTACGTGCGCGGCGAACACCGCCTCAGCTACGAGCGCTTTGTCCACGCCGTCGGCCAGTTGCAGCGAGCCGGCTGGCTGGGCCACAACATCAAGGGCAGCGGCTTCACCTGCCGGCTGGCCGTGCGGCGCGGAGCCGGAGCCTACGTCTGCGGCGAGGAGACAGCCCTGATGGAAGCCATCGAAGGCAAACGCGGCTTCCCCCGCCTGCGCCCGCCCTACCCGACCACCCACGGCCTGTGGGGTCAGCCGACCGTCATCAACAACGTCGAGACGCTGGCCAAAGTGCCGTCGATTATCTTCCACGGCGGAGCCTGGTACAGCACCCTCGGCACGGCCGACTCGGCCGGAACCAAACTGTTTGCCGTTAGCGGCTCGGTGCGGCGACCCGGCGTCTACGAGATTCCCTTTGGCGTGACCCTGCGCCAACTGATTTACGACCTGGCCGGCGGCATCCTCAACGACCGGCGCGTCCAGGGCATCTTAACCGGCGGGGCGGCCGGCACCTTCCTGACCGCCGACCACCTCGATACGCCGATCACCTTTGAGGATTTCAAAAAGGTCGGCGGCACCATCGGCGCGGGTACGATGATGGTCTTTGACGACACCGTCAACATGCGCGAGATGCTGACCCGCGTCGGCGAGTTCTTTGCCCACGAAAGCTGCGGCAAATGCTACCCCTGCCAAATCGGCACCCAACGCCAGGCCGAAATCCTCCACCGCATCCAACACGGCCACGGCCGGCCCGACGACATCGCCACCCTGCTGGAACTGGCCCAAGTCATGACCGACACCAGCATCTGCGGCCTCGGCCAAGCCGCCGGCTGGGCGGTGACGGATGCGATTAAGCGCTGGCCGGAACTATTGGGAAGTATGAATGATGAACGATGAATGATGAGGAACAAATAAATTATGAATGATGAGGGATGAATGATGAATTCTTCCAATCTCCAGCCTTCAATTATCATAGGACTTACGCCTTTTATGTCATTTCGTAGCCGTAGGCGGAGAAATCCCTACGACGTTCGGTTGTAAACAACCTTCTGAGGGATTTCTCGCTCCTTCGTCGCTCGAAATGACATCAATATCTTTCAACTGCGTAAGTCCCATATCAATTATCAATTATCAATTATTTAGGATATTCCTATGGCCCACATTACCCTAACCATCGACAACCAATCCGTCACCGTGCCGGAAGGAACGACCATCCTCGATGCGGCGGCGACGGTGGGGATTACCATCCCGGCGATTTGCTACCACCCCTCGCTGACGCCGCCGGCGATTTGCCGGGTCTGCACGGTGGAGGTCGAGGGGCAGCGGGGTTTGCAGCCGGCCTGTGTGATGCCGGTCAAGGCCGATATGGTCGTCAACACCACCAGCCAGCGGGTTCAAACCGGCCGCCGGGTCATTCTGGAACTGCTGGCCTCGACCGTGGATTTGGGCGAAGCGCCCCACATCCAGCACTACATGGCCGACGTCCAGGCCAATCCGCAGCGCTTCGCCGGCGGCGTCAAACGCGAGTTCGACGTCTTCGAGGACAACCCCTTCTACATCCGCGACTACTCCCAATGCGTCATGTGCTGGCGCTGCATCCAGGTTTGCGCCGAGGATGTCCAGCACACCTTCGCCCTGACCTGGGGCGAGCGCGGCATCCACAGCCACGTCGCCACCTTCTTCGACGAAGACATGCCCGACACCACCTGCGTCTTCTGCGGCAACTGCGTCGGCGTCTGCCCGACCGGGGCGCTCAAGGGCTTGGTCGAGTGGCAGTTGGAGCGGGAGAGTTCGTAGAGTTTATGAAGTTGGTAGAGTTTGTGGAGTTTATGGTGGAGTAGTAACCTGAGGCCGATAATTAGAGCCGAGCGTGTCATTTCGCAGCCGGAGGCGAAGAAATCCCTCAGGCACAGCCATAGCGAACTGTTCGCCGGGAAAATTTGACGTTGTCGCTTTAAATTTTTCCGGCCGAATCACTTTTCATTGTATTGTCACCGGGATTTCTCCGCTAACGCTACGAAATGACACGAAGGACATGAATTTCCAAACTCAGGTAAGTCGCATCCCGAGTGGGGCGAGTGCATCCTGAGCTTGACGAAGGGCAGCGCGAGACCGTATCGAGGGGGGCGGCTTTGGCCGACGAAGAACCGCCGGCCACCACGAGACCTTATAGGTTTCCGAATGTCAGTAACGATAACATCCCTTTCCGGTTGGAACAGGCGTCAGGTCCATGTTAGCGTGCGGAAACCTATAAGGTCTTAAGCTCCGGCCCAAAAATCCGTTCCTTTCCCCATCCGTTGTTGTCCACCCGCCCGCACCGCCTCAACGCCCCCATCCGCCCATCCCGCGCATCCGCTGTTCTAACCCCACCCACACCTCAACTCCACCAACTCCATTAACTCTAAAAACTCCACAAACTCCATAAACTCCCCAACTCTACATCCGCGCCTTAATCCGCTCCACCCGCTCCGCATCAGCTTCCGCATCAGGATGACCAATCTCCCGTTCATAATCAACACAAACCGACATCAAAGCCACCGCCTGAGCCGGGTCGCTCTCTTCATAAAGCAACCCTAAATTCCAACTTTGGAACGCTTCACCGCGTCTATCGCCAATCTCGCGGGTGATGGCGAGGGCCTGGGTATGAAAGTCAATGGCCCGCTCGACCTGGCCGAGGTCGCTGTAGGCCAGCCCCAGGTTGCCTGAAAAAGCCCCCTCATCGCGACGATGCCCCAATGCCTGGGCTGTTGTAACGCCCATCTCCAGAACCGCTACCCGTTCGGTCCAGTGGCCCGTAATGTCCAGATAACTATCCACCCCCCACACCAGACTCCGCGCGGCTTCCCAGGCTTCGCGCTCTATACAGCGCTCCAGCACAGTCACCAGATGGCTGCGCTCGCCATCAAGGATGGCGTAGCCGGGCGGCCCTAATTGGCTTTGTTCTTCAGCCAGCTTGGTGTAATACTCAGCCAGCCGGATAAGGACCTCATCCGGCGCGGTCAGCCGCCGCCGGGCGTAGGTATGGATCAGGGCGTGGCCGGTTTCGTACCGTGCGGTGGGTCGCAGCAGCAGGCCGTAGCTGACCAGTTCGCCCAGGATGTGCTCGGCTTCATAGTCCGGTACAGCCAGGGCGGCCGCTAGCCCATCAATCTGAAACGGATTGAGGGCTAACAGCCCGATCACGGCCAGCGCCTGCTGCGCGGCCGGACTGACCTGAGTTAGACTGCGTTCAAGCAAGACCGGCACACTTTTGGCCCGCCGCTGGCCCTGGTCCAGCGCCTTGAGCGGCGAGGCTTTCAATCCTTGGAGATAAGTTGTGGCTCGGTGTTTACGGTGAGCCAAATAGCGACCCACCAAACTCACCGCCAGGGGCAACCCGCCCACTAATTCACAAATACTCTGGACGGCTTGCTGATCGTTGGCCCACGTCCCGGCCAGGGTTTGCAGTAGGGTCACTGCTTCGGCCGTGGTTAAGCGCGGCACATCTTGCCAATCACCGGGGGCATCGTCGCTGGTGCGGCTGGTGATGAGGACGCCGCAGGGGCCGGTCAGCTTGAGCAGGGCCGGTAGGTTGTCGGCATCCTCCGCGCCGTCGAAGATGAGCAGCGCCTGCCGCCCGGCCAGGACGCGTTGGGCAGCGTCACGGGGAGTCGGCTTGGGTTCTTCCCCAAACGCGCGGGCAATGCTTTCCATCGCTAACTCAACTTGCGGTTGGTCGTAGAAGTTGTGAAAGACCATCCCATCGGAAAAGCGGTCCGGCGGGGCAGTGTCGGGGGCCAGCGTCCAGATGGCTTCGGCGGCCAGGGCGCTCTTGCCAATGCCGCCGGGGCCGGTCAGGGTCACAACTTGGCCGGGTTGGAGATCGGTTAGGAGTTTAGCTAATTCTGCCTCGCGACCAATGAAATGCTCGGCGCGGCGGGGGCGTTGGAGGGGAATGGTTGGCCCCCGGCTTTGAGCGCCGCCGGGCGAGTGACCGGCAGGTTGATCGTCGATGGTCCTGTCCCCGTAAGGTCGGTGCTGTTCATACTGGGCCGGATTTTGGCGCTTGGCCCACTCAAGGAGAGGCACAAACAGGATGTGGCGCTCGGCGTGTTCCATGAGCCGGTCGATAATGGTGTCTTGGCCGGTCTCTTGCGCTAACTGGTGATAAACCGGTCGGAAGGCAGGCGTGTCGTGACAGAAGCGGCGCAGTTGTTCGGGGGTAAAGCCTGTGGTCAGCAGGGCGCGGATGTGGTGGAGATGGTATTGTTGGTTCATCGTCTCCTCGGGCAATGGCCCTCACCCCCAACCCCTCTCCCTGAGGGAGAGGGGAGTCGCGTCAGCGACGGGGTGAGGGTGAATAAGAGTCTGGAGCGACAAAGCTTGCTTTGTCCCACCGTAGATGACAAAGCAAGCTTTGTCGCTCCTAGAGTTTAGTCGCTCCGTGGCTTCATTGAGTTTGCTTTAAGCATTTTAACACGAAGGAGCGGGGCGTGACAAGGGGGAAAAAGGTTTAAGGTACTGAATACGACATTCTGTGAAATCATCCCATTCAATCCTTCAGTGGTTCTATGAGTGGGGGCAAGCTCGCATCGCTGACGGCGCTGAGAAAAATGAGGACGCTGACCGATCATCCGGGAGCGAAAGTCACCCGCCAGCGCCAGAGTCGATGGATTTGGGTTGAACCATCAGTGGTTTCAGCGCGGTGAAGAGCTGACAGGTTTTCGAAGAGGCCGTTTGGCGTAAAATTCGGCCCATCTGACCTTGATCGAGGCCCATTGATACCTGGTAAAACCTGTCAGCTCTGGCCCATTGGCGTAAGGTCCGGTCCGTATGACCTTGATCGAGGCCCATTGATGCCTGGTGAAACCTGTCAGGTCTGATCCGTTGGGCGTAAGAGGGAGTTGAATGGCGAGAAACACATCCTTTAGATGTCAAAACAGTATTAATGACGGCGGCAACCCTGTTGATAGCTCTGCACTAAACCGTGGTGAAGAAAAATTTAGACAGGATTAACCCGATTTACCGAATTATGATTGATAAAATCGTGATAATCATGTCAATTCTGTCGATTATGGGGTCGATCTGCCGTCGTTCTCACGTCTCCACGGTTTAATGTTGTGCTACCACCCTGTTTCAACAGGTGAGAAAGGATTGTTCGGGACGGCAACAGGTCAACAAGATGTCAAAACGGCATTAACGACAGCGGTAACACCGTTTCGACGTGATAAGTAGGGTCTGCCTCAGCCGGCAACAGGTCAACAAGATGTCAAAACGGCATTAACGACACCGGTAACACCGTTTCGACG
>JACKAT010000042.1 GCA_020634935.1 Anaerolineales bacterium | reverse complement strand
CCAGATAAATCCAGTGTGAACCCAGATCACCAACGGCCCCAGCGCCGGCCTCACCCAGATCAAAGCGCCACATATATTCGCCGTCACGAGCGTAGCCGGTATAGTAGCGCATATTCAAATGATAGGGCCGGCCGATATAACCTTCGTCGATCAAGCGTTTAACGTAGCGGGCCGTGGGCATAAAGCGGTAGGTAAAGGGCACCAGACATTTCAAGCCAGTTTCTTTCGCTTTGGCCGTCATTTCATGGGCTTCGCCGATGGTCATGGCCAATGGTTTTTCACACAGGACATGTAGCCCGGCATCCAGCGCCTTCATCGTTATATCGTAGTGGGTTTTATTGCCGGTCACAATCACCACCGCATCAATTAATCCGCTGGCGAACATCGTTTGATAATCAGTAAAGGTGTGAGGAATAGTATGCTCCTCGGCAAAGGCTTTGGTTCGTGCAGCATTACGCCCGCAAATGGCCGTAACAACCGCCTGCGGATGATTATTCAGAGCGGGGAGATACATCGTTTCTGCCCAGAAGCCCGGACCGACGACCCCGACGGATATGGGTTTTTTGTCGCTCATGTCACAGTTCTCAACAGCTCAACGGCTTTTTGCACGCCGACCAGGGGCGGTAAACTGTAATCTTCATGCTCGATGCTCAAGACATCGTCATAGCCGTTTTGATTGAGCTGGATGACAAAATCGCGCCACCAGATTTCAGAGTGACCATAGCCCAGCGTCACATAGTTCCAAGATCGATCGGCGACTTGGTCATTGGGTTGGGTCTCTAGCCGGGTGTTGATCTCACGGTTATGGGGATCGACGCGCGTATCTTTGGCGTGGACGTGGTAAATCGCGCCGCGCAGTTGACGGATGGCCCGCAGCGGGTCGCCCCCCATCCACAGCGCGTGACTGGGATCGAAATTGACGCCCACCGTCTCGCCGACGGCATCCCGCAGCTTGAGCAGCGTTGCGGTGTTGTAAACCAGTTGACTGGCGTGCTGCTCAATGCAAAGCTTTTCGATGCCATTAGCTTGGGCCTCTTTCACCAGCTCGCGCCAGTAGGGGATGGCGACATCTTCCCACTGATAGCGTAAACTTTCATGAACTTCCGGCGGCCAAGCGGTGATAAACCAGTTGGCATGCTTGGCGTCAGGCCCCGCCCCCGGCAACCCCGACATCATCACAATCCGCCGGATACCCATCAAATTGGCCAGTTTGAATGTTTTACGGACAACTTGATCGTTGTCTCGCCCTCGCTCGCCGGGGGCTAACTGATTGCCGGAGCAGTTGAGTGCGCTAATCTCCAGGCCGTGGTCGCGAATTTTGGCGGTGAAATTTTGTCGTTCCGCATCGCTTTCCAGCAGGGCATCCAGATTAATGTGAGGCGCTGATGACCAGCCCCCACAGCCAAATTCAAGCGTATGAACACCTAACGAAGCAGCGGTCTCGAGCAGTTCGTCAAAAGAGAGGTGACCTAAACTATCGGTGACTAAACCTATTCTCATGAGTTCTTCCTTTGTTTTAAAAATAGTTATTCAGTAAGTAGGCCCTTTTAGGGCAAACAAGGCTAAGGTGAAGGCTAAGAAAAGATTGATTTTATCCACTTAAGGCCGCTCAAGCTGGATTTGTTATTTCTTAGCCTCAGCCTTAGCCTGTTGACTCAGGCCAGACCTGACAGGTTTCCGACTTATGTTTGAAAGAATAACCCTATCCGGTTGGACGGCGATTCAGATTAAAGCCAGCATTTGAAAACCTGTCAGGTCTGGTTACTATTCGCTCAGTGTAAAAATCTCACGAAAGCTGTCCAAAGCCTTGTACGGGTCGCCGGCCGGGAAAGCCTCTAGCCCGACGATGCCTTCATAGCCGGCCTCGTGTAAGGCCTGGGCCACATGGCGATAGTGAATCTCGCCGGTTCCCGGTTCGTGCCGGCCCGGTACATCCGCCACGTGGACATAGCCCACGTCATCGATATAGTTCTGAATGAGTTCGATGACGTTGCCTTGTTCAACCTGGGCGTGATAAATATCCAGTACGATTTTGATATGGGGGCTGTTGACTTCGCGCACCAGTTGCACCGCCTGCTCCACCCGGCCGATGCCATAGCCCACGTGATCGATGACCGTGTTGAGATGTTCCAAACACAGCGTCACGTTGTGCGCTTCCGCGATTTCGGCGACCCGGCACAGGGCTTTGTAGGCGGTAATCCAGCGGGTAATTTCGTCGGGGTGGGTGCGATGGATGATCTCGCCTTTGGGGCCGAGGACACCGGCCAGCAGAATGAGTTCTTTCGAGCCGATGTAGTTGGCCGTTTTGACGCTTTCGGCGACGCTCTCTACCAGGGCATCGACCTCTTCCGGATGGAGAATACTACCGGCCCCTGTCGCGACGATACTGCCGAGTCGGACGTTGGGGTACTCGTGGAATATCTCCATATTGCGACCCTTCCAGCCGGCAAATTCTACCCGAAAGCCGGCATCGGTGATCTTCTTAACCCGTTCTTCAAATGGGACATCCAGAAAAACGGTGTCCGCGCAAACTGATAATTGATACATGCTTCGCCTCCTAATTGGGGGTAACTACAACTTTAACCGCTTCGCCGGCGCGGGCGGCATCGATTCCTTTTTGCATCTCTGCCACCGGCAAGGTCATCGAATTGAGGATGGATGGTTCGATGACGCCGCTTTCCAAAATCTGAATAGCGCGCGGAAAAGTATACGGGCTAACAAATACGCCGAAAATGGTCAATTCATTACGGGTTACAGCAAATTGTTTAATGGTGGGCATAGCGTGCTCAATCATCCCGAACACCGCAATTTGACCTCCCCGAGCCGCCATTTTGACAGCGCTGCCAACTTGGTTACCCACAGCATCGGCGACCACTTCGGCTCCGAGGCCGTTGGTATGATCCATTACCACCGTTGTTAGGTCGTTATCTTTGCCGTTGATGACCACATCCATGCCAATGTTTTTCGCTGCCTCCAACCGGAAGGGGGCCAAATCCGAAACGATGACTTTGGCTCCGGCAGCCTTAAACATCATGCCGTGTAGTAGGCCAATAGGACCCGCCCCAATGATGACGGCGGTTTGGCCGGGCTGAATGGCCAATCGGTCGGTGCCATTGACCACGCAGGACAACGGCTCGATCCAGACGGCCGTCTCAAACGGTAGCGACTCAGCTACTTTGTGCAAGTATGCTTCGGGCGCGGTGGTATAGCGAGCAAACCCGCCATCGATGTTCAAGCCCAACGTCGTCCAATTTTCGCAGTGATTGCGCAGCCCTGCCTTGCAGTAACGGCAAATGCCACAGGTCATATTGGGGTTGACGGCTACCCGGTCGCCCACCTTGATCTGCTGCACGGCTGAGCCGATTTCAACCACATGGCCCAAAAATTCATGTCCCAAAATCGCGCCCGGCGTTGCCTCAAAGCCGGGCGGATCGGCCAAGATGTGCAAATCGCTGCCGCAGACGCCACACCCTTCGTTCTCGATAAGAACCCAGTCATCTTTCGTGATTTGTGGAATCGGACGCTCTTTGATTTCGAGGATGCCGACTCCGCCAAAGGTACCGGCTAACATGGTTTCTGCCATTGTAAATTCCTTTCTTCTCTAAATTGGAACTGTTTTTATTCAGAAGTTACGCCGTTCATGTCATTTCAAGGCGTTTTTTGCCGAGAAATCCCCGAGACGGTTGTGGCAAACCGAGGTTTTGGGGGATTTCTCGCTCCTTCGTCGCTCGAAATGACATGTTGGCTGAGTAGTTACCTCATAATTCAATCAACCTCGGTATCAAACTCACTTACCTTCACCCAACGCCGCTCTTCACAAGACAGGTCGATGGCATCGATGACTTTGTCGACCTCGTAGGCAAAGCGAACATCGGGTTGAACCGGCTGGCCTAGCGCCACGGCCGTAATGAGATCATGGGCTTCGATGATTTTTTGATCGTTGTAGCCTAAGCCAATACCGGCCAGGCCAAAGAAAGCCTTATAGCCGCGATGTTCCGGGCCGATGTAGACCGTTTTGTACCCTTTCTCTCGATCGGGATCGGTATCGCGATACAGCTTGAGTTCGTTCATTCGCTCTTGGGTATAAAACAGGCCGCCCTTTGTCCCCTGAATCTCATAGCCTAACCCCAGTTTACGGCCCATACCGACGCGGCTTGTCCCAACCGTACCGATGGCGCCGTTCTCAAAACGGATGAGGCACTCGGTGATGTCTTCATTTTCGACGGCCCGCATCGCAGCGCCTTCTTGAACAGTCGCCGCATAGCCCGAGCCGCCGGCCGGAACCGCCCGCTCTTTGATGATAGTTGAGTTCATGCCACACACCTCAACGATGTTACCGACCAGAAACTGGGCCAGGCCAATGGTATGCGAACCGAGATCGCCGAGCGCACCGGTCCCGGCCAGTTTACGATCCAGCCGCCAGCTAAAGGGAACATCCGCATCGGCCAGAAAATCTTGATCGAACATGCCCCGGAATAGCGTGATTTCGCCTAATTCGCCCTCGGCGATCAGCTGCTGGGCGAACGCTTGGGCCGGGTTTTTGAGATAGTTGAAACCCACAATGGTGGTCACCCCGCTTTTTTCCGCAGCCGCCACAATGCGCGCCGCATCGGCCGAGGTGAGCGCCAGCGGCTTTTCACAATAAATGTGTTTCCCGGCCTCGGCCGCGGCGATAGCCATTTCAGCGTGCATGTAATTAGGCGTGGTAATATCCACGATGTCGACGTTGGGATCTTCAACCACCTCCCGCCAATTGGTCGTCGAGCGGGCAAACCCAAACTCGGCGGCCCATTTTTGCACGGCATCGGCATCGATATCGGCTACGATTTCCAGTACCGGCCGGCCCGGCTCGTTGCCAAAAATCAGCGGCACATTTTTGAAAGCCGAGGCATGGGCTTTGCCCATAAAACCGGTGCCTATAAGACCAATCCGAACTTCTTTCATAGTATACTATCTCCTTTTCTTTATTTGACGCCCCACCAAAACAAGCACAAAGTAGGCAACTGTCAAAAACATCTGTAACCGCGCCATATTTCCTACTGTGCTTGTTCAATAGGTGGCACTCGGCCGGGTGCGGGCTCTCAGTGTCAACTATCAATCGCTGGTGCTGGGTTTACCGGCGCCGGAAAGCTCAGCCAGCTCGGCTTCCAGCTCGGCCATGGCCTCGCCGCCGGCCATCAGATCGGTGATTTCTGCCCGGGTGCGCTCACCCTTGGCGAAGTCATCGGCCTTCATTCCATGAATAAGAACAGCGAAATGGTCACCCACGGTCATGGCGTGGGTGACGTTGTGGGTCACCAGGACCACGGCCAGGCCTCGGTTCTTGGCCTGCATGATGATCCGCAACACGTGGGCTGATTCCTTCACGCCGAGGGCGGCGGTCGGCTCGTCGAGGACCAACACCTTGGCGCCGAAGAAGACCGCCCGGGCGATGGCCGACACCTGCCGCTCACCACCCGACAGGCTCCCGACCAGGCGGCCGCCGTCGGTGATACGGGTGATGCCCATAGCTTGCATCTCCCTGACCACGATCTCGCCGGCCTTCTTGCGATCAAAGACCTTGAACGGGCCCCATCTCTTGGTCGGCTCCATGCCGACGAAGAACGAGCGCTCCAGAGCCATAAGCGGGAACGTCCCGCCGAACTGGTGTACCGTGGAGATCCCCAGGGCGGCGGCGTCACGCGGACTGCTGATCGGCTGCTCTCGACCCTCGATCCGAATGATGCCGGAGGTGGGCTGGTGGAAGCCGGCGAGTACCTTGATCAGGGTGGACTTGCCGGCGCCATTATCGCCCAGGAGGCACAGCACCTCACCCTGGTGGATTTCCAAGGAAACGTCGTTCAGGGCGGCGTACCCGCCGAATACCTTGGATACGTTCTCGACGCTGATGTAGGGGGTTCGCTTCTCATTCATTGGTGGCCTCCTTGGTGACCGTGAATTCAGAGGGTGCTTGGTTTGGCTTTGGCTTTGCTTTCGGGGTTTCGGCCTTGTCCGTGGCGGAAAGGGCGAGTCGTCGGAAGGTGTTGTTGGAGAGCACGGCGACCAGCAGCAACAGGCCGAGGATCAACGACGCCCAGTCGGAGTCCCATCCCGTGGAGTAGATACCCTGGGAGACGATGGCAAAGGTCATCGTTCCGAAGATGACACCGACGGGTGAGCCATAGCCGCCGGTGAGCAACACCCCGCCGACCACCACCGCGATGATTGAGTAAAACACGTAGGACTGACCGGCCGAGACCTGGGCGCTACCGAAGAGCGCCACCTGAGTGACGCCGAGGAGTGCCGCGCCGAAGCCGGAACCCATGAAAAGCCAGATAGTTACCCGATCGGTCGGAACACCGGCCGCTCGGGCGGCAGTTTCGTCGCCGCCGAGGGCGAAGATCCAGTTGCCGTAAATCGTCTTGTAAAGGATCCACGACACGACGATAGCCATAATCACCCAGAGCACGATGGCATTTTCAAAGGTCTTGTAGATGCGGCCACCAAAGGTGCTTCGCACCATCTCGCTGACTTCAACGGAGACGAGCACCGTGCTGGTCGTCAGACGCGTGACACCGAAGACCAGCCCCCGGAGACCAAACAGCATGGACAGCGTCACGATGAACGACGACAGCTTGGTCTTGGTGACAATCAGGCCATTGAGGAATCCGAAGAAGGTTCCCACAGCCAGGCCTGCCGGTAGTCCGATGATGTCAGGGAGTCCAAAGTACCCGGTGATGATGGCATAGGTCATGGCGCCGGCGGCCAGGAGCGACCCGACCGAGAGGTCGAGGTGCCCGGCGATCATCACCAGGGCAACAGGCAGGGCAATCAGCCCGAGTTCGGCGGCCACGTTAAGCCAGCCAGCGATCACCAGGGATGTGACAAAGGTTGGCCAGCCGAAGTAAGCGAAGAATATGAAGACAAACAGTGTCCCAACGAAGGCTGCAAACTCTGGTCGTCGGGTCATGCTTTTCAGATCAAGCATTTTCGATCTCCTTTATGAACGCCAGAGAGGTGGGGCATGGCATGCCAGGCCCCATCCCTCCACGCAATACAGATAATTTTAGCGATAACCGTCTTCGACGCCGGCCAGAACGACCTCGGCGTTGTCAGCGGTGATCAGAGCCGGACCGGTCAGGATGACCGGGTCCGCCGGCAGGATGGCGAACTGGTCGTACAGCCATGTCTGCGACACGGCCAACCATCCCTGGTACCAGCCCTGCTGGTCGACGGCGAACAGCGCCTCACCGTCGATGATCCGGTTGATGATGTTCACCGAAACGTCCCACCCGCCCTGCTGAGCGGTGGCGCCCATTACCCCGAGGGCCTCTCCGACAGCATCGGCGTCGGCCGCCGAGCCGGTGGCGAAGCCGTCGATGGTCGGGTCCTTTGCCAGGGCGGCCTGAACCGCCGCAGAGATAGCGGCAGCATCACCAAAGGTCTCGGCCGGCATGATGATCTCGTCGGCCTGCGCACCGTTTGCGGTGGCGCCTTCGATGAGACCGCCGCACCGCTGCTGCCAGTTCACTGCACCGGGCTGGGTATTGACACACCTCACGTTCTTGGAGCCGTGTGTGGCGAAGTATTCGCCGGCCGCAACGCCGGCCTTCCACTCGTCGGTACCGTAGTAGCCGTAGGCCTCAATCGTCCCATCCTCGAGAAGAGGCAGGCCGGAGTTGTACATGAAGACCTTGACGCCGGCTGCGGTCGCTGCCGCCAGCGCCGGGGCCTGGGCAGCACCATCCCAGACGGGAACTGCGAGCGACGTGCACCCCTGGGCCACCGCCTGTTCGATCAGCTTGACCATGTCCGGGCCGATGTTGTCGTAGTTCGGCAGCGGGATCCAGGTGTACTCGCTGCCCGCAGCCGTGACCAACGAACCTGCGAGGTCCGCGCCGTTCTTTACAACAGCGAAGAATGCGTCGGCGCCACCGATGGCGCAGACGTGCCTGGCGCCAGCGCCGGGGGCTTCACCGTTTTGGGCAACCGGTTCTTCCACGACTTGCGATTCCTCTTTAGCAACTTCTTCTTCAGCCGGAGCTGCTTCTTCAGCCGGGGCCGGAGCTGCTTCTTCGGCCGGAGCCGCTTCTTCAGCCGGGGCCGGAGCTGCTTCTTCTTGAGCCGGAGCCGCTTTTTGCTCGGCCGGGGTGGGGGCAGAGGAACAAGCCGCCAACAGCCCTATCGACAATACAACCAACACTAACCCTGATACTCTTTTGAAAAACATGTATTCTCCTTCTTTAATGTTATTTGCTAATAGTTTTTACAAGTTTTGCTGATAAGCACATCAAAATTGATGTCGCCTTTATTCCATCGACACCTCCTGTTGGTCAAGGTAGCCAGGCGTAAATTGGCGGATAAATTCAACAACGGGACACGCCCAACTACCGGGTGAGCAGGATAGATTTTCTTTTTGCGCCCACCTTCTTATGACCTCCACCCCCTCCGTTGTAATTGGAGCATTATTGGTCGGAACGGGGCGCTCACCCAGCACAACAACAATGACAGTTTCGGCATATTGTTCGGAGGGGATGTTCGCCCAATCGGATGAGAAAATATGGGTGGTTCCGTCTTTTAACCGCCACAGTGTGTCTGCCGGTATGCCCTGCGCCTCAATAAATGCTGCTCGCATCTCGGTCTGCGCTGCACATTGAAACTCAACATGATGAGCCCATTCATGGACTAAGGCCCCCTTGAGAATGGACGCTCTTTCCGGGACTCGCACAGATACGGTGGCGGTCCGCGGATCATACATCGCCCGATCAACCAAATCGTAATCTGCTTTCACCAAAACATCGCCAAAACAATTGCTTCTGGCCGCAAAAGCGAACAGAAATTGTATCCACGTCTCCGTAATGACTTCAGCGAAATTATCGTCTACAGAAGCGTCAATGATCAGGTGCGGCGTGGGCTGATGCCTGGGGTAAAATCCAAAATACCCGATAATAGGCAGGAGTGATATGACAGATAATAATATCAGGACGTGAGTTCGTCTCATTCTACCGCCAACGTAGAGCCAACCGACAAGTCAAACTCGCCGGAAATCATGGCCATGGTCGTTGCTGTTGTTTGTACTGTCATTGATAATCCCCATTAATTAAACTGCTTTGTTTATTATCAGGAGAACGCTTGGATTTTATTTTTTTGTTGATAAGTTCGTGATTTTAGAGATTGGAGGTTAAGGTGTTCTTGTCTTATTGGCCGCCGGCATGTTCCTGCTGTTTGAGCCAAGCCGCCACTGCCGCATTCAATTCCGATAGCGTGGTAAACCGCTGCCGAAGGGTATCGGTTGTATCCACCAACTCACCCCTTATAAGATGCCCCCCCCGGTCCAGCGTCAGGCGCACGATCAGGGAAATATACTGGCGATTCTGCAAGGTGATTTCGCTTGCTAAGTCCGACATAGGCTGACCCTGTATTACTTTGTAAATTTCATTGGGTCTTTATACTTTAGCGACCTGCCCTCATTTCAGAGTTAGATGGCCGTCATATCGGCGTCATATTACCGTCAAGTTGTCGTCAAGTTGCCATCAAATACGGTCCGGGTTCAGCCGGATCTGTTCTACCAGGGCCACCGTAGCCGGTTCCGGCGCGACATCGAGCTGGTCGCGCAGCAGGTCCACACAGACCTGATAATGGCGCAGGGCGGCCGCCCGTTCGCCGCGCCGCACATAGCAGCGCATGACCAGGCGATGGGCGTCCTCACGACAGGAGTCCCGTCCTAACAACTGCCAGATATACTTCAAAGCAGCGGTGTAGTCGTTGGCCTGATAGTAATGGTCGGCTAATTGAGCCAGCACCCTTAAATAGCGGGCCCGCAGGCGCTCGCGCTCGACGATGCTCTGCGGGTCTGGCGACAGGTAGAGATCGTCCCGATAGAGGTCAACCGCACGATGGTAGGCTGCCACGGCGGCGGTCAGATTACCGGCTCGACTCCGCCGGTCGCCGGTTTCCACCCGCGCGTCGAAGCAGGCCACATCAACGCCAATGCCGGCGGCGACATTGAGTTGGTAATAGCCCTCTTCGTGCAACACCGGTGCGGCACCATGCAGCGCCGGACCCAGGAGTTTATGCAGGTTGTAGACCACATTGTTGAGCGAGTTGAGTCCCAGGGTCAGATCGCTGGTGGGCCAAAGCGCCTGGACGAGCCGCTCGCGTGGAACCCGCCGTCCGTGATGGAGGCCGAGATAGGCTAAGAGGGCTTCACTTTTGCCACCGGCTCTGATCGGCACCAACTCACCCCTCTGCATTAGGCGAAAATTACCCAACAAGCAAATCATAACCGGTTGGGTCATCCCTTCGCTGCCCCAATCGGCCGGATCAGTTAGGTGATGTTCATTCATTTTTGCCTTTATTTGACGTCCATTCACGACTAAATCCATTATTTATCCTCCCCAAGGACGGCTTCATTGTCCAAGTTCAGCGATCCTAACGGTCACTTCATTCCTGGTGCAGTTTGCGCAAACGTTTGCGCAATTTCAAAAAAAAAGTTACTATTTACATTGTCATTTCCGGGCCGTGGTCTGCCTGACCACCAATTCACACGACAGAGTCTGATTTTGGACAGCCTGACCATCGAGCAGTCCCAGTATCATTTGCATGGCGAGGCGCCCCATCTGGACCCGAGGTTGGCGGACGGTGGTTAAAGCCGGTCTCAAATAGGAGGCGATCTGAATATCATCAAAGCCGACAACACTAAGATGTTGGGGAATAAGAATGCCTTGTTGCTCGCAGCCTTTTATTAACCCGATCGCAGTCCGGTCGTTATAGCAAAACACTGCCGTAGCTTGAGCGGCTACCATCTCCGCCAACCCTCTCTGCCCCCGCTCAAAATCGTCGTTACTGTCGGGCAGGGAGATAAGCTCCGGCTCCACCGGGATATTGGCCTGTTGGAGCGCCATCTTGTATCCAAGTAACCGCTCATCGTTCGATTTAGGCCGATCAACCGCCCCGATAAACCCGATGCGGCGGTGGCCTAACTCAATCAAATGGTCAACGGCCGCTTTGGCCCCGATTGTATTCTCAATGAATATCGAGTGGTAAAAATCGCCGTGTTTCTGATTTTCAATTAGCACAATCGGCACCTTGAGTTGGTCTAGCTTGGAACTGTAGGTACTGCCTATCCGCGAGGCAACCACGATAATCGCATCGACGCGCCGGCTCTGAAAGGTTTCAACAACGGCCACTTCTCGTTGGGGGTCATTGCGAGAGTTACTCAAAAAGAGGCTGTACCCGGCTGTCTGAGCGACTTCATCCACACCATCCACAAAATCGGCCACCACCGGATCCGCCACGGTAGTAATGACCATGCCAATGGTCCAGGTCTTGTTGGTGATGAGGCTTTGCGCCACGGCACTGGGGATGTAGCCCATTTCTTTAGCTAATGATTTGATGTGTGCTTTGGTTTGGGTGCCAATGCGGGGATGATCGTTAAGGGCGCGTGAGACCGTAGAAGGGGAAACATTGGCGGCTTTGGCAATATCATGAAGCGACACGGACATTGTATTCATCCTGAGTAATTGTTTTTCACAATTGCGCAAACGTTTGCACAACTGAGTAAAAAAATACGATAAGAATATGTCCAAAAAGTAAACCGTTTTTGATAACTAATCCTTATCGAAAGATTTATAAGAGGGTCTATTTAAGATTGTGCAAACGATTGCACATTAACAATACCATAAAATTTAAGACTTGTCAAGTCCGAATTTTCAATCATCCAAAATATTATAAAACGCGGTTTGAGAAAGTGTTTAACGATATCTTTGATTCAATAGAAATTCACTCAAAGGGCTGGAAATCATCGCAGACCACGTGGAGAATAGCGATGGGTGGTGAGGACAAAGGTTCAGCGACCGGCTTGTTAGGGCGTTGATCCGATCCGGTCGTCAATTATGGGAAAATGCTAAAACGGAGAATAGCCATCATTTTGGGGAAAAAATGAAAACTTACACTGGGGCTTGTAATTTGGTTTACAAGCCCCAGTTTTGACTATAGCAGGTCAGTGCAATGCAAAATTGCGTTTTACATTTACAAAGGGGAATGATTACTCTTTCAAGAAGTTGCGCAGCACCGTCTGCAAGATGCCGCCGTTGCGGTAGTAATCGACCTCAACCGGCGTATCGACCCGGCAGACCAAGGTGATGGTGCGGGTGCTGCCGGCGGCGTCGGTGACATCGACCTGGACATCCTGGCGAGGTTTGAGGTTGTCATCGACGTGGATGGTATAAGTTTCGCTGCCGGTCAGGCCCAGGCTTTGGGCATTTTCGCCGGCTTTGAATTGCAGCGGCAGCACACCCATACCGACCAGGTTGCTGCGGTGAATCCGCTCGAAGCTTTCGGCCAGCACCGCCTCAACGCCCAGCAGCAGCGTGCCTTTGGCCGCCCAGTCGCGGCTGGAGCCGGTGCCGTACTCTTTGCCGGCGATAACCAGCAGCGGGGTGCCGTCGGCTTTGTACTTTTCGCTGGCGTCGTAGATGGGCATCACCGCGTCATCGGGCAGGTAGTTGGTCCAGCCGCCCTCGGTGCCGGGGGCCATCTGGTTGCGCAGGCGAATGTTGCCGAACGTGCCGCGCGTCATCACCCGGTCGTTGCCGCGCCGCGAGCCGAAGGAGTTGAACTCGTACGGGGCCACATCGTGATCTTGCAGGTATTTGCCGGCGGGCATTTCGGCCGGAATAGAACCGGCGGGCGAGATATGGTCGGTCGTAACCGAGTCGCCCACTTTGACCAGCACTTTGGCGTCAACAATCGGCGCGATGGGTTCGGGGTCATCGCTCATATCGATAAAGAAGGGCGGCTCCTGAATATAGGTGGACCACTCGTCCCATTGGTAGAGCGCCCCTTCGGCTACGGGAATTTCGTTCCATTTGGGGTTGCTCTGCTCAATGCCGGTGTACTCTTTGTTGAACGTAGCAGGATTGAGGGCGTTGTCATACTCGGCGGCTACTTCAGCCTGGGTCGGCCAGATATCTTTCAGGTAGACCGGATTACCGTCAGCCCCGGTCCCGAGCGGCTCGTTGACCAGATCGATATCGGTGGTGCCGGCCAGGGCATAGGCCACCACCAGCGGCGGCGAGGCCAGGAAGTTGGCTTTGATGTAGGGATGGATGCGCCCCTCAAAGTTGCGGTTGCCGCTGAGCACGCCGGAGACAATCAGATCGCCGGTGGTGATGGCATCGACAACGGGATCGGGCAGCGGCCCGCTGTTGCCGATGCAGGTGGTACAGCCGTAGCCCACGGTGAAGAAGCCTAACTGCTCCAGGTAGGGAGTCAGGCCGGCTTCATCGAGATAATCGGTTACCACTCTAGAGCCGGGGGCCATACTGGTTTTAACGTAAGCCGGCACTTTCAACCCTTTTTCAACCGCTTTTTTGGCCAAAATACCCGCGCCCAGCATCACCGAGGGGTTGCTGGTGTTGGTGCAGGAGGTGATCGCCGCCAGCACAACCGCGCCGTGGGATAGCTCCGCGCCCGGTATGCCGTTGGGTTTGATAATGCCTTTGCGGCTCAGCGCATCTTCGGCCAGGCCAAACCCTTGCGGGCCAACCGGCTTGGTCAGCGACATTTGGAAGACCTTTTTCATATCACCCAGCGCAATACGATCTTGCGGTCGTTTCGGCCCGGCCAAACTGGGTTCGACCTCGCCCAGATCGAGCGCCAGGGTATCGGTAAAGACCGGATCGGGGGTGGCGTCGGTGCGGAACAGCCCCTGTTCTTTGGTGTAGCGCTCGACTAATTGCACCAATTCCGGCGAGCGGCCGGTGCGGCGCAGATAGTTGAGCGACTCGGCGTCGGTGGGGAAGAAGCCCATCGTCGCGCCGTATTCGGGGCCCATATTGGCAATCGTGGCCCGGTCGGGCAAGGTCATCTGGCTCAGACCGGAGCCGTAGAACTCGACGAACTTACCGACGACGCCTTTTTGGCGCAGCATCTGCACCACGGTCAAGGTCAAATCGGTGGCGGTTACGCCCTCTTTGAGCTGGCCAGTCAGCTTGAAGCCGACCACTTCCGGCACCAGCATATAAATCGGCTGGCTGAGCATCACCGCCTCGGCTTCGATGCCACCCACGCCCCAACCGACAATGCCCAACCCGTTGATCATGGTGGTGTGGCTGTCGGTGCCGACCAGCGTATCGGGGTAGGCGACGATACCGCCATCCTCGGGGCGGGTCCAGACGCCGCGGGCAATGTATTCCAGGTTGACCTGGTGGACAATCCCGCTGGAGGGCGGCACCACGCTGAAGTTATCGAAGGCTTTTTGGCCCCAGCGCAGAAACTCGTAGCGCTCGCGGTTGCGCTCGAATTCGATTTCGGCGTTGCGCTCCAACGCCAACGACTGGCCGAAGACATCCACCTGCACCGAGTGGTCGATGACCAGGTTGACCGGCACCGTCGGATTGATCTTTTGCGGATCGCCGCCCATGCGGGCCATCGCCGAGCGCATCGCCGCCAGATCGACGACTGCCGGGACGCCGGTGAAGTCCTGCAAAATGACCCGGGCCGGTTTAAATGGAATCTCGTCGTCAGCCGGAGCGGCGGCGTTCCATTTGGCGAGTTTGGTAACGTCTTCTTCATTAACGACATAGCCGTCTACTTCTCGCAGCACGGCTTCCAGCAAGATTTTGATTGAAAACGGCAAACTGGAAATAGGGCCGAGGCCATCCTTTTCCAGCTTGTCCAGGCGATAGATAAACGCTTCGCCGCTACCGGTGTCAAATGTGGCGCGTGCGCCCAGTGAGTTTTTGGTCATTGCTTGTCTCCTTACAGATTTGCTTCATTGTCACAATTGTCGTTTACCGTCAATATTTATTTGGTTGATCATGCTTCGGGGTCTGGCGATTATTTTACCTCTAAATGGCTTTATTCGCCAAACATCAAATTTATTTAACTTCGGTTAAGTCGGTTACAGGGAGTAGGGAGTAAGGGAGGTGAATTACCGGAATGACCAGCTTTGATGGTGATAAAGCCATTCGGGTTAGAGTCTCAGTGGATCCAAATTCAGGAGCAACAAAGCTTTGCTTTGTCGGTCAAAGTAAACTTTGACGCTCCTGATCGGTCCAAAATTAGATCTACTGAGACTACTGCTCGATAAATACGATGACGAAGGTAAACCAGCCCGGCGGCCCTTCGACCGCCCCAACGCCGATGCGGTTGTATTCGGTGTTTAATAAACCGGCGCGGTGAACAGGACTGTTCATAAACCAGTTGACCGCTTCATCAACCGTACTGTCTCGGGGGCGGGTATTACGTTGGATATTTTCACCAACTTTGTACATGTCGGTAAAACCGTAGTTGATCAATCGATCACGGGGCGACTGGCCGTCGGGGTTGGTGTGGGCCAGAAAATCACGCACCACCATATCCTGGGCGTGGGCTAAGGCCACGTCGGTTAGCCCTTTATCGATTTGGTACGGGGACAGCCCGAAGTTAGCTCGCTGGACATTGATCGCGTTGATCATCTGCTGCTGCAAGTCGACGAGCATCGGCGGAGGGGGCAGAGGGGTGGGGGGGGGACCGGTGGGCCGGTTGGGGATCGGAACCGGCGTGGGTTTGACCGGGGCGAAGATAACCGGAATGGCGACCAATTGTCCCGCCTCTAATGAACCGGGGTCAAGGTCGGGGTTGACCGCCAGAATATCTTTGACGCTCGACCCAAACCGGGAGGCAATGCCCACCAGGGTGTCATTTTCCTGAAGTTCGTATAAAATGACCGGGAAGCTGTAGTCCAATTCGTCATTGACCGGGATCAGCAGTTCCTGCCCAATCTGAAGCGAAGTTGGGTCCTGAATGTCGTTAACGGTTAGCAAAATTTCAAGGGGAACATTGTATTTAAGGGCAATCGCCAGCGGCGTGTCGCCCCATTCAACGGTATACATGACGGGGTCAGCGCCTCCGGCAAACGTATTGATCGGATGAGCCGAGCTAAATAAAACCGGCACAACAATATGTTCGTCAGGCGTTAGCTCATCGTTCTTTAAAATAGGATTAGCGACTTGAAGGGCTTTGACACTGGAACCATATTTAGAGGCAATCCCGATTAAAGAGTCGCCTTCTTTAATGGTATAAGGGATGAGTTCACCTTGGTAGACCGAGTCGTCGGGAGGGATGAGCAACTGCTGGCCTTCTTCCAGGCTGTTGGGATCACGGATTTGATTGGTAGCCAACAGCTCTTCCGTGGTTACATTATACTGAGCGGCAATGGAGATTAAGGTTTCGCTAACGCCAACGGTATGAAAAACAAAAAAAGGTGTGGCTGTAATTTGCGGCTCAACGGTTACGGTAGCGGTTGGGGTGCGGTTGCGCCCAAAAGAAAATTTTCGGGACAGCCAGGCTCGAATAAATGAATCAGGGGTAGGTGGAGCCGGGGCATCTCTTAAGCCTCTAACGTACTCAACCTGAGTGGTCGTTTGCGCGACCGATTGGATCTTAGCCTGAATGTAAAAAACAACGCCGGTGAGAATGACGATCAGGATGAGACTGGCCCAAGCCCGTCGTGGTAGGTTATCGACGATTTCGCGGAAATCTAAGTCCTCTCTCAGTTTGCGGAAGTTGAGGTCTTTGATGAGTTTGCGAAAATTCAAATTGAGACTACCTCTCTGCAAAAACTAAAACAAAGCTGTACCAATCCGGCGGGCCTTCTACAATCCCAATACCTATATGGTTGAACCGGTGATGCAGCAGGTTGTTGCGATGAACATAACTATTCATCCACCAATTAAGGGCGTAAGGCACGGCCCCTTCTTTACCTTTGTTGTTGCGCTGAATGTTTTCGCCCGTCCAGTTAATATTGAGACCTTTTTGGGCGAACCGATCATCCAAGGTTACCCCTTCAGGCGTGGTATGGGCAAAGTAACCCCGCGATAGCATATCTTGAGCGTGGGCTTGCGCCAGATCAACCAGGTCGCTGTCTAATACATACGGCGCCAGGCCATTGGCGGTTCGCTGCGCGTTGATCGATTGAAACAGCGCTTGTTGGAGAGTTAGTTTTTCGCCGGTGACCGGGTCGGCGGTAATAATACGCGGCAGGCCGGGATTGGCGTTAGGGTTGACCGGCGACGATTTAACCGGAATAACCACCTGCTGGCCGATTTGCAGCAAATCGGGGTCTAAACCAGGATTAGCCGCCAGAATATCTTCAATGCTCGAGCCGTAGAAAAAGGAGAGATGGGCAAACGTGTCGCCTTCTTTAATTTCATGGACAACCGCCGGGACACCGGGCTCGACATTGCTCGGAACGATCAGCAGTTCTTGTCCAATGCTCAGATCATGGTCATTAGCTAAGGCATTGGTCACCATGAGCGCTTCGGTCGTGGTCTTGTACTTAATGGCGATGCCCAACAGCGTATCACCCGCCTCAACCGTATGGTAAACCGGTTCAGGCGTGGGCGTGGGCGAATATTTAGGCGTTGGCGATGTGCTGGGAGCGGGAGTGATCGTCACCGGTATCATTAGCGTTTGTCCAATTTGCAGCAACGTTGGATCAGCAACGTTGTTAACCCGGAGCAGGGTATCAACATTTATATTATACTGAGCCGCGATGGAGACCGCAACGTCGCCTTCTGCAATTTCGTAAAAGAACGGTTTGGGTGTAGGGCTGGCGGTTGGCGGTCGAGGCGTGGCGGTGATGGTTGGTATTAAGCCCACATTAGCTTCGGTAGGATGGGGGGTAAAGGTTGCGGTGGCGGTTGGCCGAGGTGTTTCAGTGTTACTTAACGCCTCTGACTGTGACGGGACCGTTTGAAAATTTTGGCCGAGAGTGACAATGGCAATAGAAATCAAGCCTAAAGCCACTGCCAGCTTCCACAGGTGAGTTGGCAAAGCGTCTTTTAGAGTTGACATACACGTATTGAATTATCTCCTCTTCTTCAGTCGATCGGTGTTTTGTAGAGCCTCGATGGTGGCTGCCCCAACGCCAAACATGGCCACGCGGAGTTCGGTTTGAGTAATTTGGATTTGCTCTAACACAGCATCCAGCGATTTTACAGCAGCCTTTAAAAATGGGCCAGCCATCCCCCCCATGTTTGCACCCAGGGCAATACACTTAGCCACATCTAAGCCATCACGCAGCCCGCCGCTGGCGATGACCGGAAAATTAGCCCCGCCGGCCTGCCTGGCAGCCTGGATCGCTTCGCTGGTGGGGATGCCCCAATCCACAAAAGTAGCCGCCACCCGACGCTGCACTTCGGTTTTGGCCCGGTACATCTCCACCTGGCTCCAACTGGTCCCGCCCGCACCCGCCACATCAATGGCCGTCACCCCGGCCTCGATCAGCCGCCGGGCCGTATCTTCGGCAAAACCCCAACCGACCTCTTTGGCAATGACCGGCACGGGCAATGTCCGGCAAACCTGCTCGACCTTGGCCAGCAGCCCTCTAAAATTGGTGTCCCCTTCCGGCTGAACTGCTTCTTGCAGCACATTGAAATGCAAGATCAGCGCATCCGCTTCGATCATATCGACGGCCCGGCCACAGTGATCGAGGCCGTAGCCGTAGTTGAGTTGCACTGCGCCTAAGTTGGCCAGCAGCACGGTTGTTGGCGCTTGCTGCCGCACCTGAAACGAGGCCGCCAGCGAACTATCCTCCAGCGCCGGTCGCTGCGAGCCAACGCCCATCGCGATGCCTGTGGCCTCGGCGGCGGCCGCCAGAGTCCGGTTGATCTGGGCGGCTTGCTCGGTGCCGCCGGTCATCGAGGAAATCAAGAGGGGCGCTTGCAACGTTTTGCCTAAAAAGCTGATCGACGTATCAACCTCAGCCAAATTTAGTTCAGGCAAAGCTTGATGGAGAAAATGATAATGCTCCAGGCCGGTGGTCAGCGTACGGAAGTTGACATCCTCTTCCAGATTGATACGAATATGATCCGCTTTTCTTTGTTCACTCATGAGTTTATGGCGTTAGTGAGTTCATAGCGTTTGGGGCGTTAATGAGTTCAGGGTGTTTGGTAATTTTTGGATACTATTGGGGCAAATTTGACTCAAGAACGAAGCACAGCGGCGATTACGACTCCTCAAGCTCACTTGACTCTAAAACGCTATAAACCTTATTAAGGAACGGCCATTAAATAACTTGAGCAGCTTGGCAGGAGATTGGAGATTAGGGATAGGGAGATTGGCCTTAGAAATCGCCTAATCGCCTAATCACCTTATCTGCATCTTCAGTATTGTTGAAGTTATTTAATTGCTATTCCTAAGGTCGATCAATAGAAGGCTCAAGTTTACCAACGCCTTGATGGCTAGTCAAACCGGTGCCAGGGAGTCTGTTAGAAGAAAGAATAAAAAAATCCTCGATCTATCAGATCGAGGATTGGCGGTTAACGGCCCAATCGGGTTGTTGTTATAAATCAACCAATTAATCGGGTAATAACAAAGCCAGCTTTGTTGCTCCGATGCATTACCCCATTAATTTCTAGAGGGAAAATTACAACCCCGGTCCGGCGATTTTAGCCAATTTTTCAGAGGTTTCTCGCCAGGTGATTTTGGACAGCCCTAATTTTTTACGCAGATGTTCGTGCTCCATGCCATCCTGGAAATCGCGCCGGGCTGAGGTCCAGCGCAGCATTTCAAATGAGGCTTGCTGAGGTAGCCCGGCCATCTCCGAGATATCGGTTAGGACGTACTCCAGGTTGCGCGGCGTACATTCAAACAGATACTCTCGTGGCTCATATTTTTCGATATACTGATCGATGATGGGCAGCAGTTCCTTGGCAAAAGCCAGCTTTCGCTCCTTATGCTGCATGCGGGGGTTGCTGTAGCGGATCAACACGGTCGGTTCCGCCCCGGAGCGGTCGATGTCTCGCAGGGCGATACCCACACACTCAGATTTCTTCATGCCGGTTTGCAGCACCAAGTGAGCCAATAGATACGGGCGGGGATCGGGTTTGGGCGGCTTCAGTTTTTCTTCGGCGGCATCGAGCAGCTTTTCGACCTCATCATCTTTCAAGAAGGTCGGTAACGGCGCTTTGGCCCGATTATGGATCAGCGCTGCCGCGGGATCGAAGGGAATGACTTTGGTGCTGGCCAGCCAACTGAAGAAGTTCTTGAGGGTCGTTACCCGCCGGCCGTACGATTTGGGGCTGCATGGTACGCCCCGGTAGTGCAGCAGCCAGGCCAAAAAATCATTCAGGTCTTTCGTGCCCAGTTTGCTGATCACCACGCTGGCCCCAAAGTATTTTTGCAGCAGGCGCAAATCGCCGGAGAAGGCTTTGACGGTATGTTCGGAAAAGCCTTGCCGCTTCATATGATCGTGATAGGCGCTGGCGGCCATAGCCAGCGATGAGTTAGAATCGAGCGATTTGATTTGCGCTACCGGAGGCCCGTATTGGCCCTTCGAGCCTCGTTGTGGAAACAGAGAGGGTTGCTTATCAGTCATTATCTTCCCTTTCGGACACTAAAATTCGCTCATTTGTGCGATTTACATAATTATTATAACCGGCTTAGAAGGGGATGTCAAGGTATATACGAAAATATAACGTAAGGCCAGGTGACAATCACTTGTCGATAAGTGACTGTCACCTTTTGAAATACGTCATGCGATTCTAATTGATTTTTAACAGAATCGTGTTATACTTTCTTTACATCTATGGGGATGAAATGGCTTCGACAGGGAAGTGGAAGGCTGCAGATTGCGAGTCGAGCTGTTCTAACTCGTTAAACTGGGACAAAACAATAATTGCCGAAAAAGTACCTGCTTTCGGTCGCTCTTTCAACGCTTTGCCCCTCGCGGCGTAAGCTAGTAAAAGAGCAACTCTGGCTCTAAATACAGAGCCTCGTCCGGGCTTCGCTTATCCCTGAGAGGGGGGTTCGGGCGTCAACTAAATCAGGGTGCTCTGAGGCAACGCCGGTAAGCCTCAGCTAAGACGACCGGCTGGTTTGGGTGAACTTTGGTGGCTAACGAAGCCCAAGCGACACACTTGAAGCCCACCTACACTCGTAGACGTTTGTAGCCAGCTTTCATGGACGCGAGTTCGACTCTCGCCATCTCCACTACGTTATAAAAAAAGCAGCTTAATCGGCTGCTTTTTTTGTTGCTAAAACCTTACTGCTTGTCCCGACGAACAGACATCTTTTATATATTCGGCCACGTGGTCGAAATGGCTATACTTCAGCGTGTAGGCGGGGACCTGCCGGGCCAGGCGAGTGACTTCTTGAAAGCCATGTTCGGGTAAATTGCGAGCGTTGATTAAAGTTTGCATCAAAGCTAGCCCGGCTTGGGCTTTAGAGAGTAGCTGGTATTCAAAGTTACTATCGGAACAATACTGCGGGAAAATAATGGTCTTTAACGGCGTTTCGGGCTGGGGTTTATGGAAACGCAGTTGTTGGGGCGGGACAAAATAACCATAGGGCGATGTCAGAATATTAGCCTTGTTGGCCTCGAAATCAAACACCCCTTCCAGCACCGCTCGGGCGGGGGATTTAAGATTAATAGGGCGCGTAAAAGGTTTGATAAGGTCAGTTTGCCAGGGGACTAAGGCCAGTTCATCGCTCAGATAATCAAACCCGTGGCTGACCAACCAGGCTGTTAAGGTGCTTTTACCTGTCCCGCTGGGGCCGGGCAGTATTAGGCCATGCCCTTGCCACCGCAGTACAGCCGCGTGAAAAAGCAGGCCGGTTCGGCTCAGAGCGGCCAGTTGGTAACAGCTATCACTCAGTAAAACCTCGCCGGCTAGGCCCGCATCGTCACCCTCATACAGGAGTTCTTGACCTCGCTGCAAGGTGAACCACTCGGAGGTCGCGTTTTCTTCAAGATGATAGGTAAAACAAGAGCTTTCAGGGTCGCCGTCTTCGACATGACGGTAAAGAAGATCGATCACCCTGGCGGCGGTAGCCCCCTCAAAATTGAGCGTTAATGTATTCCCGGCAAAGCTGATCAGGCGCGTTTGGACCATTTTAGAGCAGGCAGATAGCCCCCTGTTGGGCGAATTGGTCTAAGCTGGTTTGGATGTCTGTGGCTAAGGTCTCTTCGGCTTCAGGATAGGCGTCCGTTAAAAGGTCGATAATATCCTGTACAGTTCGTTGGCCGTCGCACAACTGCCAGACCAGCGAGGCGGTAGCATTGCAGTAGAGGATGCGGGTTTGGCCGGGGTGAAACAACAGAAGTTCATCGTCAATTAATTCCAACTGATAATCGGGGGTTCGTGCGGGTTTGTTGGCAAAAGTCATGGCAAAAATCACTCTCTTAAGGTTAACGTTTTTTGTAGTAGTCAACGACATATGGCCAAAAATCGACAACAACGGATTGATAAAAGGCGCGGATTTTGCTTGTCTTAATCCGTTTATTGCCACAATCCCTTGTTGTTTGATCGGTGCAACATCAGTTTGACCCCTACAAAGGTTAATGTTTTTTGATTAGACTGGACTGTAAAAGCTGCGCCGCCCACCCTATTATTCGCACCGGATGGCCGACCCAGCGATACCAGACCCCGGCCGGCCAACGGCGAAGGCCGTAAAAAAGATAAAGCCACCAGACCGAGGGCCAAAAACTATCGATTAAAATCCGACGGTACCCTTTGGGCCGTAATTGAGCCAGCGGGTAGCGCGGCCAGCCCTGGAAATCGAGACCGACGCCGGCGGGGGCCGGACCGGGGGTGAGGCCGGCCGCCCGTTGTAAAGATTCGGATAGAGGGGTTAGATAATGAAACTGGGTCAGGCAGGCGAGTACAAACGGATACTGCCGGGCCATCAGCCGCCAATCGATCTCGGCCACAAAATGCTCGGCCCAGCCGACGATGTCGATGACTCGAATCAAGTGCAGGGGTTGGTAGATACTCTTGACCGCGTGCCGGCACAAATGCCACAACATGGCTTCATAACTCAGGGTGTGGGCCAGAACGCCGTTAATTTCAAACGCTAACGGTTCGTCGGTCAGGGTCTCAATTGCTAGCGAGGCCGTGTTGGCGGCGCTAAACAAATTGTGATGAATCTCCACGCTGATCGACAGCCCCTCGGTTTTGAGCGTGGCTGCCAGCAGGTGTTTGTCGGGCAAGGCGTCGTTTTCGGGAAGGGGGGCATCGAAGCCCAGTTCGGCCAGCAGTTGCTGCGCTCGCCGGGCATCGGCTTGTTTGACCAGCAGATCGATATCGCGCATTGGCCGTAATCCCGGCTCCGGGTAGATGATGTGGGCCAGCGCGGCTCCTTTGACCACCAGCACGTGGATGCCCGCCGCTTGAAAATGGCTCAAAATGTTAGCCAGCACCCGGCCCCGCACCGTATTGGCGTGGCGGTGGCGTAGGTAGAGCGCTTGCAAAGAGCGTTTAAGGTCGGGTGCAATAGATATCTCGCCTGTTTTGATCGAGGTATAGAACAGCGGGCCGAGGCCGTGTTCTTCTAGCTGGGCAGAAGTATTAATGCCTTCTAGGAGGTTAAGGTAGTTTTGACTTATAACAGTGAAGTGATCGGGACTAAGCCGAATAGCAAATGGATGAGGGATCAATTGGTAAATCGTTTTTGATGTTGTTAGAGTCAATGTGTTGCTTTTCTGTAACAAACTTCTTCGAAGGATTGTGATTAAGGAATGAGTATTAATTAACTTACTCAATTCTGTCGGGTAATTGGTAACTGGAGACTGGAGATTGATAACCAATTACCAGTGACTATTTACCAATGACCTAAACTCAAATGCGGAAGTTATTGCTACCCTTGCCGGCCAATCACCAGGAAAATCAACAATACCCTGCCAGATACGATGGAAGTAGGGAGTAAGGGGAAAATCCCCTACTTCTTACTCCCTACTTCCCGGTTTGGACAGCTAGGTGGCAACTTGAGTTATATAATAATAGCCGACAATACCCCTTTCAAAGCTTAAAGATAATCAGAAAGAAGCCTATTTTTCTCAGAGAAATAGAATGATGAGGATAAAGTAATGGAGACAACGGTTGGAGACCCGATTGTGGCAGAAAATTGGGTTATTAAAGGGGATCACTACCAAAGCGAGCGGATAATATCACAAATGCAATAAGCAGGCAAATTATTTGGGTGAATTGTAAGGCGTTAGATTAAAGGCCCAAGCTATTGGCTTTCTACTCAAACCAGCCGCGCTGGTAAAAAAGCCAGATCATCCCGAAAGCCACACTGACCATCAGCGTGATCGTAAACGGGTAGCCGTAGAGCCAGTTCAACTCCGGCATATGCATAAAATTCATGCCGTAGATGCTGCTGATTAGCGTCAAGGGCAGGAATATCGCCGAGATGATGGTCAAAAATCTGAGTCGGGCTTCAGTTCTATCGTGGAGCGTTAATTGGTAATGATCTTGTAGTTCCCGCAGCCGTCGTTCCTGGCGCTGGATGAAGCGCAGGCCGTATTCGGCATTGTTAACCAGATCGCGGAAATACTCGCGCTGGTTGCTAATGGTAAAGGCCCGCGATTCGATCCGGATCAGCGTGGTCACACAGTACAACTGGTCTTCGGCGATGATGGCCAATTGGCTCATGTGCCGCTTCATCTCCAGAATATGGTTGATTTCAACCGCATCGTGATCGTCGTCAAAGGCCTCCATCAACCCATCGATTTTATTGCGAGCCTGAAGCGTGAGCAGGATATTTTGATCGACCATATGATCGAGAAACGTATATAACAACGAGGAGGTGGTTGGCGCATACAGTTTGAGTTCCCCACTGGTTAGATCAGCGGCCAAATCGGTTAAGCTGGGGACAGGCCCTCGCCGAACCGTTATCAGCATATTTGGGACGCCGATAATTGACAGATAGGGAATGCGCATCGATTGTTCGGTTAAACTGACCGGAAATTCAAGGTAGAGCGTTCTTTCATACCGAGTAATCAGCGAGCTGCGGGTGAGATTTAAACAATCCTCTAAAACTAAAGGATGAAGCTTTAGCGGGTACAAAAGTTGGAAGAGTTGTTCAACCTCGGCCTCGCCAATATCGAGCCAGTAATGGCCCGGCTGGTAGCAGGCGCTTAAATAGTCGTCGGCGGAACATGCCTCAAGATATTTGTCATCATTGATATGGTAGAAATTTAGGTTCATTAGGGTTCAATAAGGATTCTTATGGCCTGGCCAATCTTTCAACATGACATAATATTTTAGACGGATTCAAGGAGTTGTGCTATCATGGTTCTATGTCAAAAAGTCGCACGCCCAGACGTTACCAAGCCGTAAAACGCACTGCTGCCAAACAAGGTAATCAGCGTGCTTTTTCCGTGACCATGTTCATCCTGTTCGTGGCCAGTATTGTTATGGGCGTCAATCTTTACAGCCTTAACGCCAAGCCGGCTCCGGTTATTGCTCAAGAAGTAACGCCGATGCCAAACGTTCCGATCTCGCCGCCGGTTCAGAGTGCTCCCACGGTAGGGGCGGTTGATATAACTTCTTTGACGGTTAATCGCTATACGTTTAGCCCGCTGGTGGGGATTGTCTCCGGCCACAAGGGCTACGACCCCGGCGCGGTTTGTCCCGATGGTCTAACTGAGGCCGAAGTCAACTACGCAGTTGCGATGGAAGTGACCCATCTTTTGGCCCGGCAGGGTGTTCAAGCCGACATACTGGATGAGTTCGATGATCGTTTAACCGAGTACCAGGCCGATGCTCTGGTCAGCATCCACGCCGATAGCTGCACCATCCCCGGCGCCACCGGCTTCAAAGTCGCCCGGGTGACCGACAGCGCCATCCCTGAAGCCGAAGACTTGCTGGTTAGCTGCCTTTACGACCAATACGGCGCTTACACCGGCCTGCCGCAGCACCCATCTAGCATCACCGATAATATGACCGATTACCATGCCTTCCGTGAAATCAGCCGCGGCACCCCCGGCGCGATCATCGAAACCGGGTTTCTGTTGGATGATCGCCAAATGCTTCAATACAAACCCAAAATCGTGGCTCGCGGTATCGCCGCCGGCATCCTCTGCTTTTTAGACCAGCGATTGGCCCGGACTGAGTAAAATCAACGGAACTCCTCAGCCCCATCCCGGTTGAGATACGATATGGCCGATAATGTGGGCCAACCAAGGTAGCATATTGTTCCGACCTTGCTACTCTGATCCCCATTTACCGTCGCTATGAGATTCATTTTCACTTTAAAGTATTATGGTCAGAAACTCGGTTTTTTAGCGTTAAAAAGAGGGGCTTTTGGCCTCAAAAGGTTATCAATTAGGCCCTCAAAAACCTGGTTTCTAAAAAAATGCAAACACAGTGTCATTTTGTCCCACTGGTAAAATCTTCTGCAAAATCCCCTTCAACCACTTCGTCCTCAATTTGGATGCGGTAGCTGTAATTATTTGGGTCGGTTTGGTGAGTAATCCTGACCACAAAAGATGAATTGTCACCCGGTTTGATAATACCTGAGTCGGCGTAGCTCCAATTGGTATTGATGACCGTGCCGTTGGCATCGTATAGGGTTACAATCAATTTGACCAGAGCCGGTAACTCTCCAATGTTTTCAACCTGGCCTTGCACATATAGAAAGCCGTCTTCGATCCAGCTATTTTGATTAGTTAGAACCAGATTCTCATTGAGCAAAGAGGTAGCTACATCGCCGGTCACTTCTAGCGTATAGGTATCAATAGCCTGCCACTGCGATTTCCTAAGCGTGACGATATCGAAGGGAGCCTTGCCGCCGGGAAAGATAGTGTCAGGGGCAGTAAAGGTCAGTTTCGTGCTGATGATATCACCGGCCGCATCGTAATATTTAGCCAGGACTTGAACATACTCAATGGGGATATCACCGGTATTTTGCACTTCACCCACCAGGTGATGCCAATTTAAATCATCGACATAACTTTGATGGCTCATAATCTCTAACTGGGAAGCGATTTCTGATTTAGAGATTGAGGGCGCGGTTGGTTTGGGGGTGGGGGGACGGGGGGTATCGCTGGGGGGCGGGGGAGGCGGCGCCGCCTGAACGGGTGTTTCTATGGGTGGCCCGGCCGTAATGGTTGGCAGCAGCGGCAGTGGGGTGTCCAGCGGCGCCGCGCCGGACGATGGCTCAATAGCGGCCAGTGTCGCTGTGGGCGTACTAAAGGCCACCACATCCACTGGCGGATCGGCCGCCGAGACCTCCGGATTTTGGTTGTCGGGATTAACCATTCTGGACCCCACCAGCGCTACCAATATATAGCCGGCGCAGTTAAACAGCAAAAAAAGTGCTGCGCCGATAAGGCCGCCAATAATAAGCGATCTGAAATTGCGCAAAAAGGACTCCTTGAACGTTTCAATACCAACGATGAATTGTAGAGTCTCTCCGGCAATTTGCAAAAAAGTTCAATTCATTTTGGATGCTCGCGCTTTAACGGTATAATAAGATCGGGAAAAGTGTTATTATGACAAGTTGCTTTAACATTTTGTTGGAAGGAAGGAATTTGCCGAGTGTCACCTCCATCGCCGTCACTGGTGACGATTCCGTTCCCTGATCAAAGTGACGACTTAATTGTTATTCAACTTTCCACCCGATCGATCACGCTGGCTGTTGATGAGATGGTTACGATCCATATAACTATCTCAAATGCCGGTCAAACAGCCGCTCTCTTTGACCTGGAAGTTTTAGGCTTGAACCCTGACTGGCTGATTATCCCTGATCTCAAACTCACACTCCAACCGGGCCAGCGGCGCGTGGTACCGATTACCATCAAACCCCCACGCTTACCCGGCAGCCGAGCCGGAGTCCATCATTTCGCGGTCAAAGCCACTTCCCTGGCCTATCCTAATCGTTATTGCCAGCAGCGCGCCACATTAACCATCCGCCCCTATTTCGATTTTTTGATCGAGGCTCTCACGCCTCGGCAGCAAGCTTTAACCTGGTTCAAGCCGGCGGCGGAGTACGAACTGACCGTTACCAACACCAGCAACATCAGTACCCGCTTAGCCCTGACCGGCTCAGATCGGGAGTCGCTCTGTCATTTTGAGTTTGAACTACCCGGAGAAACCGCGCTGGCCAACCAAATCGATCTACTGCTGCTGCCGGCGGAAACGGTATCGATTCCCCTTCGGGTTAGCCCAACTATTAAACCCTGGCTGGGGCTGACCGCCCGGACTCATCATTTCACCCTTACGACTTCGCTGCGGGACGAAACAAAATCCCGTTCGGTTTTGGGTCAGTTAGACCAAAAACCGCTGGCCGGCCCTGGTTTGATGGCCCTGCTTATATGCGGATTGGTGATCTTAGGCGCTATGGCCTTAACCTCAATTCGTCGAACAGCGCCGGCCGTGACCCAAGCCGCCTTGTCAAATACGCCGGTAGCCTCCGGGCAAGAGGTACCCCCTTTGCTTCCTACCCCGATGACGCCCCCTGAGCCCCCGCCCGAACTTCCTTTAGGGGAAGAAGCCGGCTACGAACCGCTGTTCAGACAAATAGCGGCTCAATACGAACTGGACTGGCGGGTGCTGGAGGCGATTGCCTATCGGGAGAGTCATATGAACCCTTATGCCGTAGGCCAGGCCAACGATTTGGGCCTGATGCAGGTCATTCCTTCAACGTGGAATGAATGGGCCCCCCAACTCAATGTCTCCGATCCATTTGACCCGTACAGTAATATTTTGGTCGCCGCGGCCTATCTGGCGCACGTTCGAGATTTTTGCTACGCCCGCGGCTATCGCGAGCCGCAGTGGATGTTGATCGCTTACAATTGGGGGCCGGCGCAGCTCGATCTGTTTTTGCGCAACGGCGGCGCTTGGGGCGATATTCCGCTGGCGCAGCGGCAGTACGCCCTGGTGGTACTCGATCATGCGGCTCGCCGTGGCTTGAGCGAGGCCGCCTCTCAAGCCGAATTTTACGCATTGGAGTAGGACTTACGCAGTTGGGGGTATCGAACCAGGTGACCGTCACTTAGACGTGATAAATCGACTTGTTTGGGCTAACCGGACGTTTATTTTTGGCAAAAAGTGACTGTCACCTTTTGAACTGCGTAACTCATATGGAGATCGAAAAATGACGTAGGGTTGGCGTAGGGTTTCCGGCATGTTGGCATCAAATATACGTCAAGTTATGAGCTGGAGATAAGAGTATACTTGGCTAAGTCAAAAGCTTATATTTGACGCTCTTTTCTCCTCCTTTTAAAAAAGCCGGGTCGTGGCAGCCCGGCTTTTTTGATTTGATATTCCTTTCAAAAAACCAGCGGCTTTATTTGTATCTCTTGCCGCCTCAATTCTTCTATGTTATCCTACTTTTGATAAATTCTACGCTATTGAGGTAATCCTTTGACTACTGATTTTGCCAAAAACATTGCCGCCGGCCTGGGCGTTCGACAAGAACAGGTTGCGCGGTCGATTGAACTGTTTGACGCCGATAACACCGTGCCGTTCGTGGCTCGCTATCGCAAGGAAGTGACAGGCGGGCTGGATGAAGTGCAGCTGCGGACGGTTTTAGAGCAGTTGACCTACCTCAGAAACCTTGAGGCCCGCAAAGAAACCGTCCTCAACAGCATCGATGAGCAGGGCAAGTTAACGCCTGAACTGCGCCGGCGGATCGAGGCCGTCGCTACGCTGCAAGAAGTGGAGGATTTGTACCTGCCCTATAAACCCAAGCGGCGCACTCGGGCCACCATCGCTCGTGAGCGTGGCTTGGAACCCCTGGCCGAGCAGATGTTGAGTCAGGAAATGAGCCGGGGTAATCTGGAAGAAATTGCGGCTCATTTCCTGAATGACGAGGTGGCCACGCCGGAAGCGGCGCTGGCCGGTGCGCGCGATATCATTGCCGAAACGGTCATGGAAGACGCCACCGTACGGTCGTCGATCCGTGACCGCACCCGGCGTGAAGCCACACTGGTTGTTACGGTAGCCGATAAGCGCAAGGACGAGCGCGGCGTCTACGAAGCCTACTATGATTACCGTGAGGCGCTAAAAAATATTCCCCCTCACCGGCTCCTGGCGCTTAATCGCGGCGAGCGGGAGGGCGTGCTTAAGGTCAAACTCGACTCGCCCGACGATGATTTTATCACCCGGATTCAAAAGTACGCTATTAAAAATCCTCAATCCATCTTTACGGATCAGCTTCGAGCGGCCATTGCCGATGGTTACAAACGGCTATTAGCCCCTTCCATCGAAACCGAACTGCGCGGCGAAGTAACCGGCCAATCCGACGGCCACGCCATCGAGACGTTTGGAGCCAACCTGCGCCAGCTTTTGCTTCAGCCACCTGTCCGAAGTAAATCCGTTCTGGGCATCGACCCCGGTTTTCGCACCGGCTGCAAGGTCGCTCTGATCGATGCCACCGGTAAATTTTTGGGGGGGATAACCATCTACCCTCATCCGCCGCAAAAGCGCTGGGATGAAGCCAAAGCGACGCTGCTTAAACTCATCGAGCAAGGCGCGGATATTATGGCCATCGGCAACGGCACGGCCAGCCGCGAAACAGAGGCGCTGGCGGCTGAAGTCATCGGTCAGGCCCAGACCCAGGTTGGCCCGAGTCGCGAGCTGGCCTACATTATCGTCAACGAGGCCGGGGCGTCGGTTTATTCCGCCAGCGAGCTGGCCCGGCAGGAGTTCCCGGATTTGGATGTGAGCATGCGCGGGGCCGTGTCGATTGCCCGCCGGCTGCAAGACCCGTTGGCCGAACTGGTCAAAATCGATCCCAAATCGATTGGAGTTGGGTTGTACCAGCATGATGTCGATCAAAAGAAGTTGGCTGAAACGCTCGACGCGGTGGTTGAGAGCGCGGTCAACCACGTGGGGGTCGATGCCAACACAGCCAGCGCGCCGCTGCTCAGCTACGTGGCGGGCATCAGCCGCCGGGTGGCGAATGCGATTGTCAAGCACCGCGAGGAGAACGGCCCTTTCAAGCAGCGCCAAGATTTGCTGAAGGTGAAAGGGTTAGGCGAGAAAACCTATCAGCAGGCGATTGGCTTTTTGAAGATTCCCGGCGGTCAGGCTGTGCTGGATAATACCTTTATTCATCCGGAAAGCTATGCGGTGGTCGAGCGGTTGTTTGCGTATTTGGACATGCAAGGGGATGAAAAAGAGCTACCGGGCCAGATCGAGTTGTTGCGGCAGAAAGCGAATCTGAGCCAGTTGGCGGCTAAGCTGGCGGTCGGTGAGCCAACGCTGGTGGATATTCTGGACGCGCTGGCTAAACCTGGCCGCGACCCCAGAGATGAACTACCGCCGCCATTGTTAAGGCACGATGTGCTGTCGATTGAAGACCTAAAAGCGGGCATGATTCTCAACGGAACCGTCCGCAATGTGGTTGATTTTGGGGCGTTTATTGACATTGGAGTCAAACAGGATGGCCTGGTTCATATCAGTCAACTGGCCGACCGATATGTTAAAAGCCCATTTGAAGTGGTCAGTGTGGGCGACGTGGTTAAAGTCAAAGTGATCAGTATTGATGCGGCCCGTGGTCGCATTAGCTTGAGTATGAAAGAGGTAAATTAAAGACTATGAAGTTGTATATTATCCGGCATGCCCAGTCAACCAATAACGCTCTGGCCAACCAGATGGATCGCGTAAACGATCCTTCGCTAACGGATTTAGGCCGCCAGCAAAGCCAAATTTTAGCCGAGCATTTGGCTACGGGGGTTGATCCCGAGTACGTCATCGGCGTGTCTGAAGAAGACACCGAGGCTGACAGCCGGCAGGGGTACAAGATCGACCACTTGTATTGTAGTGCGATGTATCGTTCGCTGTTAACGGCTCAGGCTATCGGCCAGATGTTGGGTTTAACGCCTGAGGTGTGGCTCGATATTCATGAGCACGGCGGCATTTTTTTGGATCACGGCAGCGAAAAGGGGGTTGTCGGCTACCCCGGTAAAACCCGCTCGGAGATTTTGGCCGAGTTCCCCACCTATAAACTGCCGCCGACCATTACCGAAGAGGGGTGGTGGAATCCGGCCTTGGGCAAAGAGGATTGGCCGGCCTGTCATGGGCGGGCTATTCGGGTCTACCGCACCCTCCGTGAGCGAGCCGCCACCCGCGAGAATATCGCCATTGTCACCCACGGCGGCTTCATGGACGCGCTGATGAAAGCCATCATTAGCCACCTGCCCAGCTCGACCATTTTTTATCATCATTACAATACGGCGATCACCCGTATCGATTTCCGGCCGGACGGCGGCGCCGATATCCGGTATATCAATCGCTTCGATCATCTACCGGCGGCGCTCATATCTTAATCAATTGGGGTAATAACCAAAAAAATAGAAATTAGAAAACGCCCTTTCTAATTTCTATCTTTTTCCTTAGCTTGCTCTCTAATAACAACGATTTAATATTGCACGCGTAGAGGCTTATGCTTTCTTTTCGCCGGCCTCTTGCCTATCGATGAAATCGATAGCGCTGTCGATAAAATTTCGCACGGCTAGAAGTTGCTCTTTAGAGGCGTCTCGCAGATGCTTGCAAAGATTTTCAGAATTGAATTCTTTCTTGGCATCTTTTAACTCGTCATATAATCCCTCTACGCCTTCGCGCAGCCAATCTTCAAAGACAAATTCCTTAAAGGGACCGGTATGGTCTGCTTTTGCCATAATAACACCTCGTTTAGTGCTAAGACAACCATTAACTCATTACAGATACTATACCTATCTGTCAAGAATTCGTCAATTAAAGTAACAGAGTATCTTCTCATAATTTGGGGCAGCATAAAACCCATGTAAGTCAGGGTTCTTACTTTATGAGATGATACGAGATTAGGGATGAAGAATAAGCTTCTGCCGTGCCAACGCTTATTCTGATGTTTGCGCAGCTTCTTCTTGTTCTTGTGGTTCGGTACCGTTAGCTTGCATCGGTTTGCCGTAGATTTCTTCTTCTTTTTGCCGTCTGATCTCGCAGGCTCGCCGGAAAGCTTCTTCCTCGCCATATTTTTCGATGGAGACGGAAGTTCGCTTCATTTTGCCCGGGCCGGGGCTCCAGGTTACTTCATACACCTCATAACCGCCTGGTCTGCCCTTTCTACCTGAGCTTTTCCGGCGGCGTCGAACGCCGATTACACCCGAGCGGTTGCGAGGGCTGACCTGCACCACTGTTCGTTCACTGCGGGGTTTGCCCAGTTTAGTTTCCAACTCATTGCGATATTTAATTGCCTCTTGCAAGCCCTGGTCTTTATCACCAAAGCGAGCGTCACTGAAAAACTTGGAATGCATTTTTCCCTTAAAGTAAACTCTCACATACCAGCCGTGTGTCTTCTTTTTGGGATCATCAATCCGACTGATGCTTTTATAGCCACTGTCAGCCAATTTATATCTCCTTTCCAATACGCTTAATTGGATTGTCACCTATTATTATTATATTTTGACCAAGATAAAATTCTGTTACATTAGCATACAGAAGTTATCAACTGTTTCTTTATTGTACAACATAATCTCCAAACATGCCAATTTGTAGGGGTGTATTTTGCATCAGATAAAATGTTTTTCTGAAGCGGCGAAAACATCAAATTGAGGGTAACCAAAACAATCAGCCCCAAATTGATTAAGAAGTAACTTGCCAATTCAAAGTGAATCTGCTTAAATTTTAGTGGGAGTAGTTGTCGTCCGGTGGCGGCCCTGGTCTTCAAAATCAGTGGGCGGTTGCGAGCAGCAAGCGTCGGTGGGTTCGACTCCCATCTATTCCCGCTTTAAGCCGGAAGATGTAGCTTAGCTACATCTTCCGGCTGATGATTTTAAAGACCTAAAAATGGTTTCAGGCCAGCCTAAATATGGATGGGTTCACCTAAAGCCACGTGGGCCGCTTCCATAATTACTTCGCTGAGGGTGGGGTGAGGGTGGACGGTTCCGGCCAACTCGTCCAGGGTGGTTTCCAAGCCAATCATGCCGGTCGGGCCGGCCAGCAGTTCAGTAACCCCCGGCCCGATCATATGGACCCCTAGCACTTCGTTGTATTTCTCTTCAGCCACAATCTTGACAAAGCCGGCCGTCTCGTTCATCCCGAGCGCTTTGCCGTTCACCTGGAAGGCGAATTTGCCGGTTTTGACCGCGTAGCCTTGCTCTTTCGCCTGCGCCTCGGTTAGGCCCACCGAGGCCACTTCCGGATGGGTGTAGGTACAGCGCGGCATGTTGACGTATTTGAGCGGTCGTGTTTCATGACCGGCAATGGCCTCAGCGGCGATGATGCCCTGCGCACTGGCGACGTGAGCCAGGGCTAGCTTGCCGGTCACATCACCTATAGCGTAGATACCCGGCACATTCGTTTCCATCTTATCGCCGATTTCAATGAAGCCGCGCTGATCCAGTTTGACCCCGACCGCGTCTAACCCTAAATCTTCGGTATTAGGTCTAACCCCAATTGAAATCAACGCCATTTGAGCCTTAATTTCGCTTTGTTTACCGTCTTTGCTAACCGTGACCGTCACACTATCGCCATGATCGTCGATTTTTTCAACCTTGGTATTAGTCAGCGTTTTTATTTTGGCTCGATTAAACTGTTTTTCCATTTCCGCGCTGACTTCTTCGTCCTCTAACGGCAAGACACGGGGTAAAAGTTCCACCACCGTGACTTCAGCGCCGTAAGAACTGAAGACATAGGAAAATTCCATCCCAATCGCCCCGGCTCCAATAACCACCATCGATTTAGGAACTTCGGTCTGTTCCAGCGCTTGGTGATAGGTTAGCAAGGTTTTTCCGTTGATCTCCAGGCCGGGGATCAATCGCGCTCGCGCGCCCGTAGCGATAATAATATTCTTGGTGGTGTGAACTTCATCGCCCACTTGGACTTCGGTGGCGCCTTTCAACTTGGCCGTTCCGTCTATAACGTCTATTTTATTCTTTTTCATTAGAAAGCCGATGCCTTTGACCAGCCGTCCGCTAACCTGGCGGCTGCGCTTTTGGGCAACACTGTAATCGAATTTTAGATTGTTGAAGCTGAACCCAAAGGTTTTTCCCTCATGCTGAAGAATGTGGGCAATTTCGGCATTGCGAATAAGTGATTTCGTTGGAATACAGCCCCAGTTCAGACAGATGCCACCCAAATGTACTCTTTCGACAACCGCCGTTTTTTGGCCGAGTTGACTGGCTTTGATAGCCGCAACATATCCCCCTGGACCGCCGCCGATCACAATTGTATCGTAACTTCCCATTGTTACACCTTTCTGATTTTGAGATATTTGATTGCAAAACGTGGAGAGCGTCTATAGTATACCATAACCTTAACAGGTTAAAAAAAAGGCTTTTCTCCCATATAATCAATGACTATTATAAGCGCTCATTTCTTACCACAGGCCAAAATAGTAACATCAAGACTTTAGTTGGCAACAATGGTGGTTTTGTGTACAATATCACATGCCAATAAGTTTCGTAAATGTAAACTTCAAAATCAAGGTGAAAAACGAAATGATTGAAAATCAAAAACCGGCTTACATTACAATCGTAGAGGGACCACCGCCTGAATTTAGAGATGTCTCCAGCGAGTGGTCAATTGGCGTTTTTGAAGGTATGGAAGGCAGCGAAATAGCGCTGTGTGAAATGCGTACTTTCAATGGCCCGCAGTTAGTAAAACGCTGCCAGGACGCCTGGCAAGAAGGCCGGTCGGCCAGGCTAGATTTTCCCACTGACGACGGGGTGCGGGGGGAGCTTGATATTATTGCTATCCGCTGGGAAGAAGTTGAAGAAGGCCACAAAATTTATCTGTGGGTTAGAATTTAACGCTAAGTAAGCAGGACTTATTAGAGTTATCGTGAAAATCTATCGTCTACAACCACCCTGGTTGTAGACGATTTTTTTGTTTATTTGGTCTCTGTTGAAAGAATATGGGGTTACGACCCGGTTTATTCGACGTTATTTTGGCAATCGGGCGATGAGTTGGGTTCCCCTGCCGGCCGGGGGCCTTCCAAGGTTGAGCGATCCCCCCAGTGCTTCAAGCCGCGCCCCCATATTTTCCAACCCACTCCCGCGTTTTTGAGCGTTAAGGTCAAACCCCTGTCCGTCATCGACGACCATGACACAGGCGTATTGCGGGTCGATTGAAAAAGTTACCCAAACCTGCCCGGCCTTGGCATGTTTACGGATATTAAGCAGCGCTTCTTGAACCACTCGAGTTAGCGTGAGTTTGGCTGCCGGAGATAAGTCGGTTTCCAGCCAATCGAACTCAAAATTCACCGGCGGACCACCCCGCCGAGTATGATCTTCAATTAGTGCTTCGATATATTCTTTCAGCCCGGCGGTTTCCTCGACCGCTGGCGGGCGCATATCGCTAATGACTTCCCGGATTTGCCTGGACGCCAGTTGGATACGCTGCTCCAACTGGGCCAATTCAGTCGCCAGCAGCTCTAAATTGCCTCGTTCCAGCAGCTTGCCACAGATACCGGCCTGCAAACCGAGCTGCAAAGTGGTCTGCGCGACCCCATCGTGCAGTTCTTTGGCCACGTAGCGACGTTCGTTTTCAAGTGCGTTGAGCAGTGTTTCTGAAGGCGTGTTCATGATGAAGAGGTCCTTTCTGAAATGGGTATGGAGTGGTTAAATGGGATGATTTAGAATTGGGTTAAGTTCATGATTGACGCTTACGTTTACAATTTATAACAATTCACATATGTTAGTCACCGATGAGACAGGTAAGAAATCAATTTGATAAGACGCTAACAAGCCGGGTTGATATTGATCGCGGCCGGCCCAATACCTTGACTGACGAATACTTGATCTCGTTTCACTTATGATATCAAGTACTTCTTGAAATTTCCGTAAGAACTTCCTAAAAGCTTCTTAAAAGAAGTTCGTACAATTCTACCATATCATTTCAGGGATCGTACAGTTCAGAAATTGAATGTTGGGAGGAGCGCTGCTTGATTACTGTAACCATTTCTCAGGGTAGGGGATGCCAGATCAGCGATAAGCCAATAGCCATCGCCGCCAGCAGTGCGCCCATGATCGTAAAGGCCACGCTGATCTCCCTGAGTTCGCGTTTAGTAATGAGATAAGTGGGCAACTCCTGAAAAATATCTTGGAGTTCACCGGCGCTTTCAGCCGAGAAATAGGTTCCCCCGGTCATATCGGCAATTTCCTTCAGCGTCTCTTCATCAATCCCCCGCCGAAACCCCCCGCCAAATCCCCCGCCAAACGACGTGCCGCCGCCAAATGAACTGCAATCCATAATCGAGCCGGAGGCCGTGCCAAACCCGATAGGGTAAACGCGGATACCCCGATCAACGGCCTGTTGAGCCGCTGCCAACGGCAGCGGCCCTTGATTACTGGCTCCATCAGTTAGTAGCACGATAATGTCCGACATATAGACCCCGTTTGGCGCCGGCGTTAGCTCGATTTGAGCAGCCGGCCCGGCTGATGGAGCGACGTTGGGGTTTATTTCCGCAATGGCGTCTAGCGATGTCAGAATGGCGCTGCCAATAGCTGTCCAGCGGGCGGTGGTCAAACTTTCAATGGCGTTATAGAGCACCTCTTGATCGGTCGTCGGCGGCGTAATTAACTCCGCGAAACCGGCAAAGGCGACAATGCCGATTTGGGTGTTGGGGGCTTGGCGTTGAATAAATGACACAGCGGCATCCTGAGCCGCCTCCAGTCGACTAGGCGGAATATCGGTCGAGCACATACTCCGGGAAACGTCCAATGCCAGAATAATGTTCGCTCGTCCGGCCGGGACGCTGACACTGGCCATTGGCCGGGTCAGCGCCACAATCAAAGCGACCAGAGCCAGCAAAAACAAGGCGAACGGTAGATGTCGCCGCCAGGACGATGACCGTGGCAAAGCTTCACGAATTAAGGCCAGACTAGAGTAGCGCACCACAAAGCGACGCCGTCGCCGCAAAATCCAAATATAACCGCCGATGATCAGCGGAATCAAACCAAGCAGCAGCAGGAATCCGGGCCAAAGTAAACTCATGGCGCTCTCCCATCCCTCCTTACTACGGCACTCGACCAAACCACAGCAGCGAAAATGCCCCGCCCACCAGCAGAATCAGCATACTGGCCCCGGCAAAAACAGAGGTCACTTCCATCTTTTCCGGTTTGATCACCAACTGCGGATCGAGATTTTCATAAATCGCTTGCAACTCCTCCTCATTTTCGGCGTTGTAGTAGGTTCCGTCCGTGATCTTGGCGATTTGTTGCAGCAGGGACTCGTTAAGCTGGGTGAAAACCGTGAACCCCTCGACTTGCAGTGTGGCGCCGGCCGCGCTGCCGATGCCGATGGTATGGATACGCACCCCGCGATCAGCGGCAGCTTGTGCGGCTTCAAGTGGGTCGGGTTCGTCCCAATTCTCGCCATCAGTGAGCAGGACGATAACCGCTGGGGTGAAGGCGCCTGGCGGCACGGGGGTTGGCGTGACGGCGGCCTCGGTCGTCGCGTCGGGGTCAAACGGCAGGGCCTGATCAGCCTCTGCCGCAATCGTGTTAAGCGATGCGAAAATACCCTGGCCTAGCGAAGTTCCTCGCTCCGGGGCCAGACGTTCGATGGTGGCCAGAATGGCGTCTTGATCATTGGTCGGGCTCTGGACCATGAAGCCGCCATCGCTAAAGGCTACTACGCCGATCTGAACCGTAGCCGGCTGATGTTCGATAAACACTTGCGCCGCAGTTTTTGCTGCTTCCATCCGGTTAGGCTTCAAATCATCGGCGGCCATACTACCGGATACATCAAAGGCCAGAATGACCGTCCCTTCAATACGTGGCAAGCTGACCACGGTCTCTGGACGGGCCGTCGCCAGCAGCAGTAGGGTCAGACCGCTTAAAAACAACGCCGGCGGCAGGTGTCGCCGCCAGCCAAGCGACTGCCCGGCGGCCTGCATCAGCCCAAAGCCGCCATAACGGGCCGCCATCTGCTGCCGCCGCCGCTGCAAGCGGAGATATAGCCCCACTAAGAGCGGTATCAACAACAAAGATATAAGCATGGTCGGCCAGATAAACGACATGAGTTACTTATTCCTGCGTCGCTGCCGCATCGTGGCAAAGCGAACAATGGCCCGTACTAAATCCTCCTCGGTTGAGAGCGATAGGGCATCGACCCCGGCCCGTTTGAAGGTCTGGGTTAATGCGCTCTCGCGCCGCTGAGCGGCCTCTTGGAAACGCTGGCGGAACCGTCGATCACGGGTATCGACATAGAGCTGCTCGCCGGTCTCGGCATCTTCGATAATAATTGGGCCGACATCCGGCAGTTCTACTTCACGCGGATCCCATAGACGGATGGCCAGCACATCGTGCCGCCGGCTGAGCAGGTTCAGCGGTCGTTCCCAGCCCGGTGCGCTAATAAAGTCAGAGATGATAAAAATTAACGAGCGTCTTTTAACGGTGTGCAGCCCGCCGTGCAGCAGCGAACTGAGATCGGTGAACGGCGTTTGGGCGAAATGGGGCTGCTTGAGCAAATCGTTGATGATGCGCAGCACCTGTATGCGCCCGCCACGTGGGGGAATGGTGCGCTCGATACGGCTGCCGTAGAAAATCGCGCCGACGCGGTTGCCGTGGCGAGTCAGCAGCCGGGCCAGAATGGTCACGAAATCGATCAGCACGGTTCGCTTCAGGTTTTGAGTGGGCACCGTGCCAAAGTCCATCGAGGGACTCAGGTCGAGTAAAAACCAGGCCGTGATTTCGCGATCTTCGGCATACTGGCGCACATAGGGGCTGTCCATTCGAGCGGTGACATTCCAATCGATGTAGCGAATATCGTCACCGGGTTGGTATTCGCGCAGGTCGGCAAAATCGACGCCGTAGCCGTAAAACAGGCTGCGATAATCCCCTTGCAGCAGCCCATCCAGGCGGCGAATCACTTCCCAATCGAGCCGCAGCAAAATGCGCTCAGGCGTGGAAGCGGGTGTTCCCGGGCTCATGTAACGGCACCTCCGGCATCGAAATCCGGTTAATAATTCTATTCAATACCTCATCGCTGCTGACGTTGTCCGAAAGCGCCTCATACGACAGCACCAAGCGGTGGCGCATCACATCGAGCGCGATATCCCGGACATCCGGCGGCAGCGCGTAAGGCCGTCCCCGCAAAAAGGCCAGCGCCCGCGCCGCCAGAATAAGATTGATCGAGGCCCGTGGACTGGCGCCAAACATAATATAAGCCCCCACATCTTTTAAGCCGACTTCCTGCGGCTGCCGGGTGGCGGTGACCATTCGCACCGCGTATTCGATCAGCGCCGGATCGACGTAGACTTTGGCGGCCTGCTGCTGCAGCTCCAGCAGTTGGTCGGTGGTTAGCATCCGCTGCACCGTTTGCAGTAAGCCGGTCATGCGCTCAACAATGACAAACTCTTCGGTTGTGCTGGGATAACCGACCAGCACTTTGAGCATAAAGCGGTCCACCTGAGCTTCCGGTAAGGCATACGTCCCTTCAGCCTCGATGGGGTTCTGGGTGGCCAACACCAGGAATGGATTAGGCACTTGATAGGTATCGACGCCAATGGTGACCTGCCGCTCCTGCATCACCTCGAGCAGCGCGCTCTGCACTTTGGCCGGGGCGCGATTGATCTCATCGGCCAGCAGCAAATTGGTGAAGACCGGACCCAGCGAAGTGTTGAATTCGCCCGTTTTTTGGTTATAGATGCGCGTCCCAACCAGATCGGCCGGCACCAGGTCGGGCGTAAATTGGATACGTTTGAACTCGCCGCCAATCGCTTCGGCCAGGGTTTTGATGGCCATCGTCTTAGCCAGGCCCGGTACCCCCTCAACCAGAATATGCCCGCGCGCCAGCAGCGCTACAACCAACCGTTCCAGCAGATTGTCCTGTCCCACAATAATCTTTTTGACTTCGTACAGAACGCGTTCCATTGGCCGCCTGTCTTCGGGTTTTTTGAATTGGTCCATTGACTCTCCCCTGAAAATAACGGTTTGGAGCGTCAAAGTTTACTTTGACCTTACCGTCAGTATGACAAAGCAAGCTTTGTTGCTCCGGTAAATTTTCATTGTCGTTGCCGTACCTTAGGTTTTGTCGGACCCCTTTGATTAGGTAGTTGAATAGTTGGTTGGATAGGAGCTAGTTGGATAGATAGCCGGTTAAAAATCAACCAACCAAACCACTAATACGGCGGTGCGCCGGCCGCTCGACCGGCCAGGGTAATCGGCACAGCAAAGCCAATGCCGATAAAAACATCTTCTTCAGTGGGATTAGCCAGCGCGGTGACGATGCCGATGACGTGGCCTTGACGGTTAAGCAAAGGACCACCGGAGTTACCGGGATTGACGGCAGCATCGATTTGGATTAAATCGTGCAAGCGCTGGTTGCTGTCTGGTGGTTTGAACGAGCGATCGAAACCGGAGATGACGCCCGCGCTCATCGAGCCATACAAACCTAGTGGATGGCCGACGACGAACGCCTCGTCGCCGATATGCATAGCGTTGGGATTGCCCAATGTGGCCGGCACCAGAAGTTCCGGCAGTTGATCGGCGGTTAAAACGGCGATGTCGTTTTCCGGCTGCTCGATGGTGGCTTGAGCGCCGGCCTCGGTGCCGTCGGCAAAGGTGACTTTAATTTTAGAAGCGTCTTTTACAACGTGCAAACTGGTCAGAATGTGACCGCGATCATCGATCACAACGCCGCTGCCCAACCCGGATTTGGTCTCGTCCTCTTCATCAGGGATTTCTACCTGAATTAACACCAGAGAAGGTAATATGATCTGGTAGACGCTGGCGGAATAGGCCGGCGGCGGCGTGGCCGAGGCAAACGCTTGGGCAATCGAGTCATCGACATCATGGGGGGTTAACGGGGCTGGTGGGGGAAAGATGACATTGTAAAGTAGAACCGCCCCAAACGCCGCCAGTAAACCCGCCGCGAACAAGAGCGCACTCCATAGGTGCGGGCGTACGCGCTGCAAACCTTGCCGCCATCGGTCTAATTGTGAGGCCGGTAATTCGCTCATGTTTACTCAGAGGAACTAAATTTGTAGCTGCTCAGGTGACTGGCGCTTGGGTCCGCAGCGATAAAGGGCCAGTCACCTGCGCTGCTGAATAGATATCTGATTTTCAAACTCACGGTTGAGACAACTTTAACACGTTTTTCTGAGACCAAGCTGAGACTAAGCTGAGAAAACGCGTAGAAACATACGGCGACTCCGGAATGAGGTCAGTGTATCCGGCCAGAGGTGAGATTTACCCCAACGCCGAGTTGGGTTGCAGCAAATCAATTACGGTCCCCAGCACAATCCGGGCACAAGTCATCAAATCGTCAACTTCGACGAACTCATTGGGCTGGTGACAAACGCGATAATCGCCAGCGCCAAAATTAACGGATGGAATGCCGGCATCATAAATAAAGTTACGGACATCGCTGCCATAGGGCGGCCCCCAAATTTCCGGCGTACGCCCCCCGATGGTTTTGATGTTGTGCTTTAAGGCGTCGATCAAGGGCGAATCGAGTGATGTTTCGACCGGTTCGTTCCACTCGATGAAGGCGAGGTGGGTTTCAATTTCGGGATGACTATGCCGGACCAAAATTTCTTGCAGTTCAGCGGCGATCTGTTCCGGTGTTTCACCCGGCAGCATTCGCCGGTCGATAATGAATTCGCAGCGACCCACCGTGCTGTTATGAGCCTCGCCAGCCTGAACGTCGGTGATCCGGCAGCTTGGGTTGGGTGATAGCGGGTGGGTTTGGCGAGCGATACGCTGATGATACTCAGCCAAGGCAGTGGCTATCGTCGCAAAGTGGGCCATCACATCAGGCGCGTCAGGCGCGGCCAACCCGCAGTGGACGGCGGGGCCGGTCAGCGTGATTTTGTACCAGCACACCCCCCGGCTGGCCGGGCCGATGCGGAGATCGGTCGGCTCCAGGACGATCGCGTAGTCGCCGGTGTAGCCTTGTTGAAGCAGGGTGCGAGTGCCTGGTTCGTCCATCTCCTCGCCCATGACGGCTTGAAACATAAGCGTCCCCGGAAAGGCGGTTTTCGCTTCTTGGAGTGTTTTCATAATCGCCATATTGATCGCTAGAGACCCTTTCATATCACAAGCGCCTCGTCCATACAACCGGCTGCCTTGCCGCGTGACCTGGAAGGGTGGAAAGCGCCAATCATCCCGCCGGCCTTCGCCAACCGTATCCATGTGGGCGTTGATGATCACCGTCGGCCCGGCGCCGGAGCCGCGCTGCCAGGCCACCACCTGAGGCCGCTCTCGATCGGGTTCAAACACGCGTTCCACCTCGACGCCCCACCCCTGCAAGGTATCGGCGATAAAGTCGGCGCAGGCTTTTTCCTGGCCTGGCGGGTTCGGCGTGGGAATGGCGACCAACCGGCTGGTTAATTCCAGAATAAGGTCTTCTGATAGGGATTGAACCAGGGCTTGTTTGGTTACGATCACTATTATCTCCTTAATTTGTCTTTGCTGACCCGCTTAGTCACCCGGTGACGCTCCTCTGAAAATAAGAGCTGTAGGACAAACTTAAGTTTGTCCTACGGATATTTTCATTGTCGTTGCTGTACCGAGGTTCTGTCTCACTCCCTTGAAAATAGAGTCTTGGAGCGTCAAAGTTTACTTTGACCCTGCCTGGATGACAAAGCAAGCTTCGTCGCTCCGATAAATTTTGATTGTCGGTGTCGTCTCAAAAGCGACTGTCACCAGGTGGCGTTAGCTGTTGAAGATTAAACTCATACACGTTAGCCCGGCCTCCGCTTTCAGGAATTCAGAAATATCGACGACTTCGAGCTGATAACCCCGTTGATCGAGTAATGCCCCGGTTTGAGTGAAACCGGCATGCAGACAGATGGTTTGACCAATGCGCAAGATATTGGCCGCGAAGGGTTCAGCCTCCGGGACGGGAATCTGCTCAAAGCCGGCGAGCGGAGCAGGATCGATCCAGTTGGGGTTGAGCAAAAGCGTCCGGTCGTCCAGGGCGGTGCAGCCGGTTTTAAGATGTAAGCAGCCGGTGACGCTGACGCCGATGACCTCATAGCCATACGGCGCGACCAGCTCGGCCAGGGCTTTAACTCCGGCGGCGTTGGTTCGCGTCGATAGGCCCACGTACAGCGTGTGACCGATGCGGAGGACGTCGCCGCCTTCAACCTGAGCCGGCCGGCAGAGGCGGCTGATCGGTCTGTAATGAGCCAGTTCGGTTTCGATGGCGGCGGTTTCGGCCCGGCGCGAGACGGCCCCCATCGACGTGATAATAGCGATTTCGTCCAGAACCAGGGCGGTATCCTCAACAAAGACGCTGTCGGGCATATGAAGGTTTTTATCCAGGGTGATGACCTCCGCGCCACATTGCCGCAGTAGATCACAATATGCGGCGTGCTGGCGGTTGGCTTGGTCGATGTCGATAACTTGGGCCGAGAGAAAGGTGAGTTCGCACTGATTCAAGGCAGGGGCAGGTCGATGGGTGATGGCTGTGAGCATAAATTACCTTAGAGCCTCTTGGGAACGGTTAGAAAAAAGTTGGAAGTAGTTTAAGTATATCATAGGAAAGACAAGAGTAAAAGGGGCCTAACGGCGAACCATTTGTTAATGCGACGATCCCACCCAGCCAACCTGCTGCCGGTGTAACACCGTCCCGTTGTAGTCCAAGACCAGGACGGCTGTCCCCCACAACCAGTGGTGGCCAAGGTAGATCGTGTAATCGTCATGAGGCACAACGTGCCAGCGATACCGGCTCCACTGCCGTGAGAGCGGATCAACGGCGTTAACGACCGGCGGCGATCCCTCATAAGGGGTGGCCCGTCGTTCCGAGCCGGTGAGGGGGTGCGCCGGATCGGGGCGGGCTGGATCGTCTATCGCCAGCCGGTAATGAACGGAAGGCAGTAAGGCCACGGCCATACTGATCGGCGTCAGGGTGAGGTTGAGTTGGTGTCGTTCCAGTTCGTCGGCGATTTTACGGTCGAGTTCCTGCTGCAAGTCGGCTCGGGCCTGTTCGTCTTGGTCCGGCTGGCCGGCGTCGATTTCGGCCATCAGCCGCCGGTAGAAGCCGGTCAACCGCAATAACACCTTCTCTAGCCGCGCCTGCATCGACTGCTGCAACTCGGCGGCGTGGCCGGCGGCGCGCTGGCGCATGAGCGCGGCGGCCTGTTCCGGCTGTGGCTCGAGGTCGGGCAATAGTCCAGGCGGGTCGGCTAAAGGGGCCGTGGATCGAATGAGCGCTTCCGCCGCCGGATCGGGCCGGCCGTTGGCGTCCAACACGATGGTTTCAAACATCTCCTCTTTTTCATCAGAGCGATAGGTCACCCGAAAATTGAAAATCTGGACCCACGGCTGCCGGCGGTCAACGGCCGTCTCGACCAGCCGGAATACAGGCCGCCGCAGCGATGGCTTCAGTTCCGTTGCCAGCGTCACCGCCACCTGCCGAGGGTAAGCCAGCCGGGCCAGTTCGCCCTGGCCATCGAGGAGAGCCAGCATCCGCTCAAAAATGCGGCTGCCATAGACTAGCACATCTTCGTGCGGCGAGAGATCGCGGGGTTTGTCGTGGCCAGTGGGTAAGACCAGATACAGCCGCGGTCGGCCAAAGTGCGCGGCCAAGGGGTCCGGCAGTTCGACGATGAGTTCGTCCGGCCCGGCCTCGATGGGTGCGCCAAAATGGGTAAAAAAAGCCTCGGCAAAGGCTCGCATCGAAGAGGGAGGGATTGTGGTCACGGCGGCCTGACCTCGTCCATAGCCTCAAGCAAATCAGACAGCTCATCGGAGGCCGAGCGGATCGTGTCGTACTCGCTTTGGGCCTGACCGAGAATCTGATCCAATTGAGCGATCAGTTGGGCCAGTTCGGCTTCCGTCAAGCTCTCTTCCCAGGCCGCTTCAATCCGGCGCTCAAAGCCGCGGTCGTCGTCCGATTGACCCAGAATTAGATCCAATTCGCCGATCACCAGCTCGAACATGCGGATTTTGCGGGCCAGTAAATCCAGGATGTACGCTTCAATGGTGTTGTTGGCCGACAGATTGAATATCGAGACGTCGGCTTGCTGCCCCAGGCGGTGCAGGCGGCCGACGCGCTGCTCGATGCGCATCGGGTTCCAGGGCAGATCGTAATTGATCAGTTGGTGGCAAAATTGCAGGTTGTGGCCCTCGCTGCCGGATTGGGTGCTGACCATCACCCGGGCCGAGTCGCGGAAGCGGCGGACCGTTTCCAGGCGATCCAGCGCCGGTAAGCCGCCGTGAAAGGCGACCGTCTCGATCCCGGCCTGGTTCAGTTCTTTGACCAGCAGTTCCAGCGTGGGCAGATAATCGGTGAAGATGAGGAATTTGCCGGGATACTGCGCCAGCAGATCGAGCGTCGCCACCAGCTTGCGGCTCTGTCGAATGCCCCAGGCCAGCACCAGCGCCTCGGCCAGGCGGGGGTCGTCGGGCCGGCGATCGACCAGGCTTTGCAGCGAGCGAGCGGCGGCGGCCGGGCTGGAGCATAGCTGCTTTTGCAGGCTCATCAAGCTCATTTGCAGCGCCCCGCGCGAGAGGTCGGTCGACTGGCGCAGTTCCTGCCGGATGTAGATGGTCATCGTATCGTACAGTTGGCGCTCCGGCGGGGTCAGATCGAAGGCGTAAATCGCGGCCCGGCGCGGCGGAAATTTGACGCCCACGCTGCTGCGCCGGTTGCGAACCATCACCTCGCGCAGCAGTTGGCGCAGCGCCGCCGGGTTGTCCGGCGTCACCGGCTTGCGCTTTTGGCGGGCTTCCAGGGCGGCCTCGGTCAGGTTGAGGACGCAGACAAAGCTGTAGCCCTGCCAGAAGGTGGGCCGGATCGCTTCAAAGTCAATGACCTCGTAGCCGTCGGCCAGCAGCGATTCGATGGTTTGCACGGCCCGCCGCCCACGCCGATCAAGCCGCAGGTTGGGCAGGTCGTTGATGTCGGTGGTGCGTTGGTAAATCCGGTCAGTTTGGCCTTGGGCCAGCGCGTCGCGGCGTTCCTGACCGGTGAGACGCAAATAGGGCAGCGGCGGGGTATGGCTGTACACGATGCGGGCGGTGTAACGGGGTTCGGCCCGTTTGATGAAGTTGTCTCGAAATGCCCGGCGCGTGCCTAAGTGGCCGGGGCGCAGGATGGTAATCAGGTTGTACAGTTCCAGCAGATGGTTGTGAACCGGGGTGGCGGTCAGCATCAACACATACTGCTTGCGAATTTGATTGACGAATTTGTAGGCGGCGGTGCGATGATTTTTCAACTTGTGGGCTTCATCGATGATCAGCAGATCGTAACTGCGGCTCAGCAGCCGCTCGGCCCATTGCGCCGATTTGGCCCGGCTTAGCGAGATGATGTAACGGGCGGGTTGGTTCTCGACGGGGGCGTCGGGCCACTGGCTGAGGTCTTCGAGCACCTCAAACGACTCGTGGAATTTAGCGGTCATTTCTTCCTGCCACTGCCAGGTCAGCGACGCCGGGGTGATGACGAGCACGCTGTTGACCAGCCCACGCTCGAGCAGCTCCTTCATGACAATCCCGGCCTCGATGGTTTTGCCCAGCCCCACCTCGTCGGCCAGCAAAGCCCGCCCGCGCATATCGCGCAGTACTCGCAGCGCGGCGTCGAGCTGGTGCTGGTAGTGATCGACGCTGATGTCGTCCAGACAGATCAGCCGGTCGAAGCCGGTCGTCACCCGCAGCCGCTCCGCTTGCAGCCGGAGTTGGTACAGCCCCGGCGGCGACAGCGGCGCGTCCGGTCTGTACCAATCCGCCGGAACCGTCACGGCTTCAATCACCGGCGGCGGCAGTTCGAGACCCAACGTCGCCAGGATATCGCCGGTCGGGGCGGCGTCACGCGAGCGCCCGCAGTGGGGGCAGGTGTCGATATTGGAGGCAATGGGCCAGCCGCAGGTAGGACAGGGTAACTCGCCCGCGGAGAGTTGTTTCTTTGGCGGCGGGGTTGGGGTGGATAGGGGCAGCCATTCCAGTTTGTCAGTGGTCATTGGTGTAACTTAAGAATGAAATTTAATTAACCTGAGTTCGGAAATAGATGTACGTCATGTCATTTCGGAGCGCTAGCGGAGAAATCCCGGTGACAATACAATGAAAAGGGCTCTGGCGGGAAAAATTTAAAGCGACAACGCCCATTTTTCTCCGGCAAAGGCTTAATTTATGGGAATGTCCGAGGGATTTCTCCGCCTCCGAAATGACATGCTCAGCTTTAATTATCGAACTCAGGTTAATTAGCTTGAACATGCCTTATGGAGATTAGAGATTGGGAGATTAAGCCCGAAAAGACAATCTCCCTATCTCCTTATCTCCACTCATCGACCATCGTCGTCATTTATTTTACGATTTTTAGCCGTGCTGTCTACCCGAGCAACCTTTTCGACGCGATCTCCGCGCCTTTGGCTAGCGATCTCAGCTTGGCCCAGACTACCTCCTCAACGACCATCTTGGAGCCGGCGGCGGTTTCGAAGCCGCAGTCGGTGCCGGCGATGATGCGGCGGGGATCGCCAACGGCGTGGGCCACCCGTTCCAGGCGGTCGGCCACGGTTTCCGGGTGTTCGATGTAGTTGGTCGTGGTGTCGATGACGCCGGTGACGAGCAGCCGGTCGCCCAGAAAGGCGGGGTCTTCAAACAGGCGGTATTCGTGAGCGTGGCGGGGGTTGGCCATCGACAGCATGATCGCACCGGCGTTGATTTGCGACACCTCCGGCCAGATATCGGCCAGCGGCACATCACAATCGTGCGGGCCTTCGTAGTTGCCCCAGCAGACATGCAGCCGGACCTGCTCGCGGGGGATGCCGGTCAGCGCCCGGTTGATGGCCGTTACCACCAGCCGCACGAAGGCCAGGAAATCGGCCAGGGGCTTGTCCTGAAACAGGGTGTGCCGTTCCAGGGCCATATCCGGCGCGTCGATCTGCAGCACGAAGCCGGCATCGGCAATGGTGGTGTATTCGGTGCGCAGCGCCTCGGCGATGGCGTCGATGTACGCCTCCAGGTCATTGTAGTAGTCATTCTGCATGCCGGCGGCGATAATGCCGGGCGACGGCGCGGACATAAAGACCTGGCTGTAACCATTCCCGGTTTCGGCCAGCAGGTGTTGCAGTTGGCGACATTCCTGCTCAATCGGCGTGGCATTAACGTAGCTGACCGGGCCGATGGCTTTGGGCGCTTTGAGTAGATCGACCCGGTCATCTGTACCCATCGCTTGACGGCGGCGCTCCAAACTGCCCGGATAGCGGCTCAGGTCGGCCATAATCGGTCGCGTGCCGGCGCCGCCAAACCCGGTCATGCGGTGCTGGACGTAGGTGAAGAAACTTTCGCGGCCCACCTCGCCGTTGTTAATAATGTCGATCCCGGCCTCCATCTGCTTGGCGATGACCGCTCGCGTGGCCGTCTCAACGGCCTGGGCCAGCGCCGCCTCCGCCACTTTCGCGCCGCCAAATTTGGCCGTATGCAGCGCGATCAAGGACGCCGGTCGCGGCAGGCTGCCGGCGTGGGTGGTTAATATGCGATGGGTACTGTTTAGCATCATTGC
>JACKAT010000041.1 GCA_020634935.1 Anaerolineales bacterium | reverse complement strand
TTAATTCTGTCTAAATTAAGGTAACAACTTAGAGTTGAAAACTACTTAATTGCGGGTATCAATGAATGTGTGAGTATTATTGTAGTTGCCGGCTCATTGCCTAAAATTTATAGCCCAAACAATTCGATTTGACTTATCTTGTTGCCATACCGCTTGAGAAGACAACAACGGATTAAGAAAACAACGGATTTTACTTTGATCCGTTAATATCCGCATCCGGGGTTGTCTTTGCGTCGAATATGGAAAATTTTCATCCACAAAGCAACACCAAGGATCACGCAGGAATGCTTCGGTGATTCATCGGCACATCAAACCGTTCTTAGGCGTTGAGGAGTCTAAAATCGTGACAAAAATTTTGATTTTGGACAATGATAGAGAGATGCAGGTATTGCTTAAAGTTGGTCTTGAAAGAGAAGGTTACAGCCCGGTCATTGCCGCTGATCATCTAAATGCACTTCAGACACTGCCAACTGGACAATATTCCTTGTTCATCTTTAGAGCTGAAACTTCTTTTGACGCAGCTTGGGAATTCTATTGCGCCTTAAAATCCAATCCGGCTTTGCCCACTACCGGGGTTCTTATGCTTTTACGATACCCGATGTTTACGGAAGAAAACGCAAATAAATTACGACAGCTTTTGAAAAATGGCGATGAATATATGAATTATCCTTATATCATGACCGAATTGCTCGGTCGTGTAAGAAATGTATGGGACCAGTACGGTCATCCGCTGCCCAAGGGGGAATAATCGCCTGTTCCGTCGTATATCTCCCCACCCACGCCAAATAGCGGTCCACAAAGGCCCACCAAGAGTTTTTCTTGGTGCTGTTTTGTGTCCCTTTGGGGATTTTGGCCCACACCAGACCTGACCGGTTTTTATCGCTCAATTTGACTGAATAGTATGCCCATCGGAGAAATTTTTTCTCGCAAACACCACGCGGAAACCTGTCAAGTCTTATCGCCGAAATGATCGATATCGCGCGGCTATAAGTTCAGCGTTATCAGCATTATCAGCGGATGCAGCGGTTCGAGACGAGAAATTAAGCTCACATCCTGGTCATTCGATCAAAAGATCGGCTACAATGGCCGTAATCACCTCAATTTGATCCTCGCTGCTTCGTTTTCATCCTCATCTGATTATACTTTTCGTTGAGGGAAAAATCGGATATAATAAAAATCATATTTATCGATTTGACTTCTCGTCCACGTTTTTGCCCCATTCCGCCGTTAATCTTCAACCATTCGTCGTGAGTTTTCGTAAAAAACTGGCTGAAATTCCGCTAGTGGTAGGACTTACGCAGTTGGGGGTATCGAACCCGGTGACAGTCACTTAGATGTGATAAATCGACTTGTTTGGTCTAACCGGACGTTTATTTTTGGCGCAAAGTGACTGTCACCTGCCAAAAAAATCTCTTGTGAAACCGATGGCAAACGATAAGCAAGAAAATACCAAAAGCCCTATTGAATTGTTTAAATCAGAAGGATTTAAGCTCATTACTTCGGTAATAGGGGCTGTTGTTACCACTATTGTGATTAGTCAAATCGAACCGGTAAAGCAATTTTTTGTCCAACCGTTTGAAACTAATCTATTAATAATGACTATCGCCGTCATCCTTTTCGTAATAATCACATTTTTTGGTCTCAAGAGACATTACGCCACAGTTGAAGAACAATATAAGCAAAAGCTCCAGCAGATAAAAGTTGAGCATGAACAAAGAATTCAACAATTATATGAAGAGCTTAAAATAGTGAAAGATAATGCCAGTAGAGACCCATTTACCGGCGCCTACAAAAAAGATGAGTTGCCGCGCTTATTGGACGAGCGGATTACAGAAGCAGAAGCAAATAATAAGACTTTCTCCCTCATTTTTATTGATATAGATCATTTTAAACGCATTAATGATGAACATACCCATATCATAGGTGATTTTGTTCTATCCCAGTTTGGAGACGTAATAAGGCCACGGTCGAAGGATGATATATTGTTGCGATTTGGCGGTGATGAATTTCTTATCATTTCAAAGCTGGGTACTGACGCTAAAGGTGGCTATGGGTTTGCTGAAAGATTACGACGAGAAATTAAAGAGTATAAGTTTCTGGTAGAAGATAATTCTACGGAACGTGAGGAATTAACTATTAGCTGCGGCGTAACTGATTTTGTTCTGGGCCAGGATAACCAAAAAAAATTATTTGCTCGCGCTGCCGATGCTCTGCATATGGCTAAACAACCGCGCGTGAATAAAAACGGCAGTAGCGCCCGAGGAAACTTTGTTTTTGTTAAAACAGAGGCGGGTTCATAGCTTGGGCTGACCAAAATTCAAGCTCAAAGCGATTATCAAAAAGCATTGAACCAGGTTTTCTGGGGTAGGCCGGGGATGTAATGATTTAGTAACCTGAGTTCGATCATTAAAGTGGCTCAGGTCATTTCGTAGCCAGAGGCGAAGAAATCCCTCAGACATTACAAGATATGAAGCCTTCGCCGGGAGAAATTGGCGTTGTTGCTACAAATTTTCCCAACCGGACCCCTTTTTAGGCGTATTGTCACCGAGATTTCTCCGCTACGCTGCGAAATGACCTGAGACGCATCTATTTCCGAATTCAGGTTATTAGCTTATGATAAAGTGGGAACAGCGGTTATTTGGCGGCGCGTATCAACAAAATTAGCGGTTGGGCGCTGCCGTTACCGCGCTACGCTTGTCATTTGCCGGAAAATCAATACAATCAATAGATTATCTCGACTTGACCTCGCCAATTATTTTCACGGTGTCCATAACCCAGTGATCTAAGTCAGATCGGCCCTTAACCCGGATAATATTCGGTAAATTTTAAGCTTGAGTAACAGCCATGCCCAAACGCGCTGAACTTGAGAATTTAATTCTTAAACATCAACGTCGCTTGCAAAAACTTAAAGAAAGAAAAGCGACATTTGGCCTTAATACGCCCCCTGAAGTGCTAACGGAAATAGAAGATATCGAAGCGGAAATCGAATCGCTTCAAGCGGCACTTATCCGGGTAAATGCGGCGGCAGCGGCTAACGTGACTCACCCCATCACCGGATCAACGCCGTCGGGTGGGTCTATCGATCTGGTCAAGGCCGGTTTAGTGGTTATTGTCTTAGCCGCGTTTGGTATCGGCGTGTTTTTCTTCTTGCGCCCGCCCGATGACTCTCCCTCGGCCAAAGTAGCGGTTGTAACGCCGGATACACCCCCGGCCAGCGCAACGCCCACTTATCCGCCCACCGCCCCAAATGCCGCTACACCCACGCCCCCCGCCGCCCATACGCCGCTAAATACCCCAACACCCATCCCTAGCCCGCCCTTGCCCACAGATACGGCCACATCGCCGCCGGCGCCCAGCTTCACGCCCACATTTACGCCGATACCGCCCCAAGTTGTGGCCATCATCGATGATTTTGAGAATTATAACGACACCGCGCTCTTAAATGATTTCATTATCAATAAAAATGCGGGCAACGAAGGCCATTTGTTCCTGGTTGGCCCGCCTCACCTTGATCAAGGCCGGCAAGCCTTAGCCTTTGAATTTAATATTCTCAATGCAAGACCCAATCACTATATTGGCTTTGATCGAGAATTTTTTCCGCAAGATTGGTCAAATTACACCGCATTATGCCTTTGGCTGGAAAGCGACGGCTCGAATCGGAGTATCGTGGTTCAATTTGGGGAGTCGAAGTTTAAATTCTGGAAAAGCATCGACTCGCTGGCCAATATTGGCGTTGGCCAGCATTGTGTCTCGTTAAAGGGAGACCATCAGCTTGATCTGAGAGCCATTGGATATTATGGGGTATATATTGAAGGCCCGCCCCAAGGTCAAGGAGTGATCTATATTGATGACGTCCAAATTGAGAATGAGGGCGATAATTTAGGCTATATTCGGCCGGATTTGACCTCGCCCAAGGCGTCGAGGTGATCTTGCAGCATATGCACCTCTTCTTCAACATCTTCAGATAGGCGGCTGTAATCGGCCACGTGATTGCTGGATTGGCTGGTCAATATTTGAGAATAAAGGGTGCCTAATGAGGATAAGGTGCTTTCAATTTTAATTTCGGCCCGTTTAATGGTGCCTTCCAGTTGTTTGAGGGCGGCAAAATGGGTTTTATGAATAATTAGCGTTCGCTCTAGCTCGGCGCGGGTCGATTCATCCGTTTCCGCGGCCAATCGCCGCTCTAAATCGCTAATCGACTGCGGAACAGCGGCTAAATCGGTCTGAATGACGCTGTTTTGCCGGAAACTTTCGACGCGCTGGGTTAAAGTTTCAATCGCTTGCACCCACTGGTCAATTTGGCCGGCTAAATCGGCCTGGCGGATATGAACATTCTGCCTGGCCGGCGATTTTAGCAAAGATTTAAGCTGAGCCTGATACGTGCGGGCTTTTTTGACCTGATCTTTGAGCATCGGGGTGGCCACGGGGACGGCGGCGGGTGATTCGGGCGTTTCTTGCTCGTTTAGCCGGTCGCGTTTTCTTTTGCGCCGTTTTTGGGTCGATGGCTCGGCCTGAGCCACCGTTTCCGTCTGATTACGGTCGTGGCCCATAATCAGGCTGAAAAGATGCAGCGCGATGGCCGCTCCCCAGCCCAAAGCGGGCCATAAAAACCACGGATAGCCACCCGGATCGGACATCATGTAAATTCCCACCAGTAACCCCATAATAATGGCGTATGATCCGGCGTGGCCTAAAAATCCGCGCCATTTGCTGCTAATATGGTCCATTTCGCCCAGAATGAGGCCGAATAGATGAAAAGCCAGGCCCACGCCCCAACCCATCGCCGGCCAAATGAACCACGGATAGCCGCCGGGGTCGCTCAAGAGGTTCATTAGCCCTAAAACGCCGATAATAATCACATAAACGCCTAAATGGGAGAGAAACCCTTTCCATTTACCTCTTAACGGCTGTGGCGTTGAGTTACTGGCCATAACTCTGCTCCGTAGGTCTAAAAATGGTTATAGCGAGGATATTTTACCGCAGCGCGGCAGGGATAACAAACGGGGTTAAAAATAACCAGGGGCAATTGATAATTGATAATTGACAATGGATAATTGATGAGTGATGATGGGTAAATGATAATTTTTTTGATGAGATGATTTCGCTCAAGCCTCCGGGTCAATCGTTAATTGGCAATCATTCCTCGTCAATTGATCGTGTTGCTGTTTATCGGCTATGAAACTGCGTAAATGGCGCGGGTCATAAAGCCGATAGCCAAAATGGTCAAAATTAAGCCAATCCAGGCCCACCGGCGGGCGCGACGGCTGTCGCCGGTGGCCCATAGATGTTTTAAGGCCGGCCGCAGGGCCGCATCGCCGATACCGAGCACAATCACGGCCATAATGAAGCCAATGATCATAATTGCTCCCCATTCGCCGCCTCTAGTCAGCGAAGCCAAGCCGCGTGTGCGCGTAATGAGCGCCAAGCCAAATAAAAGGGTCGCGGTGCCGGCGTAAGTCAGCACGCGGACGCTAGTTAGGGCTATACGGATTAAAACGCTGTGGTTTTCCTTGTCCAACAGCGGAATGATGACCAGCGCCAGTAAAGCGTAGCCGCCTACCCATAAGCCCGCTCCTAAAACGTGTCCATAACGAATTAACCAGGTGATCATTGAAATATCCTTTCGATGGAAGAGCGACAGAACCTCGGTACAGCCGCGACAATGAAAATTCCGTAGGACAAACTTAAGTTTGTCCTACAAATCCATTTTTAGAGGAGTCGTATAGTCAGTTGTTTACAAATTGCGTCAGAAGTCGAACGATTTGCCAAATCGTTCGACGAATTGCGGCAGAAATAGGTCTGCCGCCCGGCAAATCGGATCATAAACCGGCCCGCTTTGGCGATCAAGCCACAAATCATTATAATCGTTCCAGATTGAACAAATAGAGCGATTTGTCTCATAAAGCGTAACGACATGAGCTTACAACGCGGGCAGCGCCAAACCGATCGCACCAAAAAAGCGCTGATCGAGGCGTTTATGCAGCTAATTCACGAAAAAAATTACCCGGCAATCGCCATCGGCGATATTACCGAGCGGGCCAACACCGGTCGCAGCACTTTTTATCGATATTTTCAAAGCAAAGCCGATGTGTTGGTGAGTATGCACGAAGATATGTTCGAGACGCTGGGTTTGGGCCTATCTACGGCGGCAGCTTGGCTGGCCGAGGCGCCGCCGCCGCCGTTAGTGGCATTTTTGCAGCAAGCGCAAGCCGCTGACGGCGGATTGATGTCGTTGTCGTATAAATTGGGCAAAGATGTTGATTATGTGGTGCGCCGGATTAATGAAGCGCTGGCCGGGCAGTTTGAGGCCGGTTTACAGCGCGCGTTTGCGGAAAACGACAGCACTATTCCGTTTAGCGTGCTGGCGCAGTCGATTGCGGGTATTTATAGCTGGCTTATCCTCGCATGGTTTACAAATCGCCAATCATTGGCCGCCGAGCGGCTGGCCGGCTATATTCAGCGGCTAACGCGGGCGGCTGTGCGCGAAGCGTTGGTAGAAAAGGGGTAAAGATGGACCGTAAAGCCGATTTACAAGCGCTCATCGTCAATAAAAGCCGCCGCTGGCAAAAATTAAAGGAACAGCAGGCGCTGAAGGGCATCGATACGCCGGCCCACGTTCTCATCGAGCTTGAAGATTTGGCTATCGAGATGGATCGCTTGCAAGCGGAGCTAATCGACCTGCCGGCGGCGTTTGCGGCGGGAATCGGCCAAAATGAAGTCAACCTGCCGCCCCTCGAGCCGCTGGCCGCCGCCGAGGCGGTTAATCGCCTGCCGCTTTTGAAAAATGGGTCGCGATTTATGTATCGGTTTACGATTGAAGGCTTTATCGGGCGCGGCGGCTTTTCCGATGTTTATTTGGCCTGGGATCAGGTCAAAGATGAAGCAGTGGTGGTCAAACGCTTGCCCCGGCCGGCAAATCAGGCCGATTTTCTTAACCGTTTTGTCGAACGTGAGATCAAGATTGCTCGCCGGCTAGCGCCGCTGACGATTAACGGCTTAGTCAAAACCTATGAGATCATTCAAGGCGATGGCGAGGTCTGTTTGGTGCAAGAGCGGCAGCCGGGCCGTAGTTTGCACCAGCGCCTGCGTGATAAAGTTTTAATCGATGAAACGGAAGCGGTGGAAACGACAATTAAGGTCAGTCAAACCTTAGCCGAGCTGCATCGCCATAATCTGGTCCACGGCGATATTAAACCGTTAAATATTGTGCTGCGCGCGCCCGGCCAGCCGCTGGTGATCGATTTAGGGGCGGCTCGCTTTTTTAATGAAGCACTTGAAGCGGCGCAGATTGTTTTTAGCCTTCCTTACGCCGCGCCGGAGCTGTTAACCGGCCAGCCGGTTGATGGTCGGGTGGATATTTACGCGTTAGGACTAACTTTGCTGCATATGCTGACCGGACTGCCCGCTTTTGACGATATGGATGACACCATGCCGCTGCCGGAGCACATTCGGGTTGGTCGCCGGCCAAATCGCCAAACAATCCGGCAGCATATTACGGCGGCGCTGGTAATGGTCACTTCGGCCAACTTACGCCGTATTATCGAGACCGCCGTGGCAGAACTCCCCGCTGATCGTTATCCTGCGATGGAAATTTTCGGCCAGGCCCTCATTGCTCCGTCTTAGTAGTTTTCACCGCAATATCAGAGGATTTACGATTAAGTAGTTTTCAACTCTAATAGGACTTACGCAGTTGGGAGTATCGAACCAGGTGACAGTCACTTAAACGTGATAAATCGATTTATTTGGGCTAACCGGACGTTTATTTTTGGCAAAAAGTGACTGTCACCTTTTGAACTGCGTAATTCATATCTAAGTTGTTACGTTGTTTTAGACAGAACCTGCGGCAGGATTAATATGATTTTTACTTATTTTATAACCCCAGTGGCTACCTTGCTCAGGAATAATGAAAAAACCAACGTTACAGCCCTAAGTATGCCGGGAGTAAGGAGTAAGGAGTAGGAAGTAAGCGGTTTTTGGCCCTCTACTCCCTACCCCCTACTTCTTACTCCCCATTTGGACGTCAAGGTGGCAACTTGAGTTATTTTACCTGAAAATCCGGTCAATGGGGTGAAATCGGTGCTGCAAGCTGAATTTGGGGAGTTATGGGCCTGATAGGTTCGGTCCCCGGCTCGCTCGGTGGATAATGAGGAAATTGGAGGATTATAGGGATGGCTACCGCCACATCGCCAGGAAAAAAGCCGCGAGGCTTGATGCGCTTGTTTTTACGCATGCCGATTTGGCTATACCGGCTGCGATTAGGCTGGTTGTTAGGCGATCGGTTTGTGATGCTGCAACATAGGGGACGCAAGAGCGGTTTGCCGCGTTACACGGTGGTTGAAGTGGTGCGCCACGCAAAGACCACCGATCAAGTGGTGATCGCGTCGGGCTGGGGCGAAAAATCGGACTGGTTTCAGAATATTCAAAAAACGCCGGAGGTAACGCTCTATTTGGGGCGGCGACGCTGGCCGGCTGAAGCTAATCGCTTAGCGGTGGCCGAGGCGGCGCAAGAATTGGCGAATTACGCCCAGCGTCATCCAACGGCGTTTGCTAATCTATCGAAAATGATGATTGGCCGGCCATTAGCGGCCACCGATGCTGATTGTCGGCTGCTAGCCGAGTCGGTGCCGCTAGTACGGCTGGAACCCATCTCCTCATCGGATTAACTGCCCGATCAGGACTTACGCAGTTCCAAAGGTGACAGTCACTTAAACACGCTAAATCGACCTGTTTGGACCACTCCGATGCTAATTTATTGACAATAAGTGACTGTCACCTGGGTTTTTGCGTAAGTCCTGCCGATATAACTTTGCCCCACACTCCGGTCCACTCCGGCACTCTAAACCAGCCCTGATCGCGAATAGATTGGGCTAACTGCGGGCCAAAGAAAAATTCCGTTTTGGCGACCGCGTCGTTGACGCTGCGAAATTGATAATCGGTGCGGATTTCCTGGCGCTCGAAGCCTAGCGCGGTTTCGAGCCAGCTATAATAGCGGGCCAGGCCGTCGGTGGGCGGTTTTGGCGTCAAACTGCCGGTCGAGAGCGTCTCCAGAATAATTAACGCGCCGCCCGGCGCAACCAATCGCTGCATCTCCGCCAGCACTTGCTGCACTTCGCTGCGCCAGCGGTCGCCGTACCAGCCAACCAGATGGCCAATCGCCCAGCCGGCGATGACGACATCGGCCCAACCGTCGGGCAGCGGCAGCCAGCGCATGTCGCCTTGCAGCAGCGACCACTGCCCACCGCGCTGCTGTCGCTGGCGTTGGTGTTCGGCCAGCATGGCGGCGTGCAGATCGAGGCCAACTAATTGGCCGGCCTGGGAACCAAACAGTAGCGGCAAGCGACCGCTGCCTGTACCCAAGTCGAGGATACGCTTGCCCGACAGCGACGTGATTTTCTCGATGGCCGGCAGGAGATTGCCATCGACATCCTCCGGCGCGATCATGCGATGATACGCGGCGGCTTGAGCTGTATAAATGTCAATAAAGTGATCGGTGGTCAGATTATCCTCCGTCATCCGTCCGTCGGACTACACCCTCTCGCCAGGCGTAAACAGCCGCCTGAGTACGGTCGCCCAGATGGAGCTTACTCAAAATATTACTGACGTGGCTTTTAACTGTCTTTTCGCTGATGACCAACTGCTCGGCAATGTCGGCGTTGTTCAGGCCGTCGGCGATCAGGCGCAGGACTTCCAGTTCGCGGTCGCTGAGTTCGGTGAAGGGGTTGGGGCTGTCCTGGCGGACGCCATGCAGCTCCTGGACGACGCGGGCCGCCACGCGCGGATGAAGTACGGCTTCCCCTTTGGCGGCCTTGCGCACGGCGTTAGCTAACTCCTCCGGTTGGGCATCCTTCAGCAGATACGACAGCGCTCCGGCTCGAATGGCAGGGAAGATGTATTCGTCCTGGTGGTAGGAGGTCAACACGATAATTTGGGTGCGCGGGCTGACCTTTTTGACTTGCCGGGTGGTCTCGACGCCGTCCATGCCGGGCATGACCAGATCCATCAACACGACATCGGGCGCGTGCTCCTGCACCAACTGGATACTGGCCTCGCCGGAGTCGGCCTCGGCCACGACCATGATGCCGGGCTGGGTTTCCAAAAAGGCCCGGACTCCCTGGCGGACCACCCGATGGTCATCCACAATCAAGACACTAATCGCTTCGGTCACGACGCGCTCCTTTTTTCGGGGTTAACAATTTGGGCGATCACTTGGGTGCCAATACCGGGTTGGCTTTTGACGAAAAAGTACCCGCCTAAGACTTCGATGCGTTCGCGCATACTTTGTAGCCCAACGCCTTTACCGTTGATCTGGCTGACATTAAAGCCACAGCCATTATCCGAAATCACCAGCCTGATTTCATCCGCCTCCCAACCCAGGTAAATCTCGACGGCGGTGGCTCGACTGTGGCGGGCGATGTTGGCCAGCGCCTCCTGAGCTACCCGGAACAGCGTTTGCTCGAGCGACAGCGGCAGGGGGCGTTCGCCGCTTATGCGGACATCGGCCTTGATCTTGGTTTGACGCGACCAATCGGCTACATAATGATTGAGCGCTCTGGCCAGACCCTGGCCTTCCAGCGCCGCCGGGCGGAGTTCTAGAATGAGGGTGGTTAGCTCCTGTTGGGCTTCGCGCACTAACTGCTCGGCCTCTTGTAGGTGCGGTTTGACCTGCTCGGGCTGCCGGTCGATCAGCGCCTTGGCCGCGCCGACCTGCATCGCTGTGGCGAACACCTGCTGTTTGACCGAGTCGTGCAGTTCGCGCGCCAGCCGGTTGCGCTCCTCCAGCCCAGCCAACTCTTGCCGCGTTTGCAGCAAGTTTTGGAGTTGGATAGCCATGTGGTTGAGGTGACCAGCCAGGCGGCTTAACTCATCGCCAGCGTTGTCTTGGGCCAGAACTTGAAAGTTGCCCTCGCTCCAGGCGTCGGCGGCTTCAGATAAGTTGCGCAGGCGGCGGGTTAAACCGCGCGCGATCAAAAAGCCAAACAGCGCGCCGACCACCACCCCGACGACCAGCATAATGCCGGCAAACGGTAAAATCATCTGCTGCAAAACCTTTTGCAAAAATTCACTCTCGCTGATAGGAAAAGCGGGCGTGGCGAACAGCATGGCTCCCACGACCCGGTTATCGCGCCCCAAGATAGGCACGGCCGCGGTTAACGAACCATCGCCGCGAGTAGCCAACTGGGCCAAATCCGACTCGCCGCGTAAGGCTGCCTCGAAGACCGTGGCAGCCTGTGGACTGAGATAGCCTTGCAGCGCTTCATTCGGGGCAATGGCTTCATCGGCGCTGACAGCTAAAACGTTGCCGTTCGGATCGACAATGGCCGCCAGTTCAACTTCGCCAAAGAAGCCGGGTATCCGGGTCTCGGCGTCTTGGCCAGTTTTATCCTTAGGCACGTTCATAATCAGGTAATTGGCTTTGATGGCGTCATCGAGCCAGCGCTGGAGGCCGGCCTGATCGGGTGGGTCTTGCTCCAGAAAATCGACTAAGGGCGGCACGCCTTTGGTCATAGCGTCGGCGACAGCGTTGGGGTACAGGTTCGATTGGAAGTTAAGGTACCATAATAACGCCAGAGCGACAATAGCCAGAATGAGAATGGTGCCGGCGGTGAACAGTGTGTAAGCAAAGGTTAGCTTCCATTGCAGCCGATGGAAGTAAGAAGCGACTCGCAGGGCCAGCCGATGGACGCGCCGGGTTAGCGGCAGCTTATTCACGCTGCGCACCATCCGGTTCTTAAGATTGTAAGGCCGGGTATCGTCGCTGTCTTCGGTAAATTCGGACGGGTCGAAATAGGGCGATGGCGCTTTCATGGGGTGATCCTGGCCCGCTTCTTCGCCTGGCCGGCGCGAATCTGTTTTTTCAGCGGCTCGATGTCGGTGGCGTGCGGGTCGAGCCGTTCAAATTGCTGGAGGGACTCGCCGGCCAGATCGTAACGCTTAATATTCAAATAGGCCATCGCCAGGGCCAAATGGTAGGTCGGGCTGCGCGGATTAGCCGCCACGGCTCGGCGGAGATGGATGGCGGCCAACCCCCACATGCCCGCTTTACTGTATTTGCGCCCGCTTTGAAACAGGCTGGCCTGCGATTTGGCATCCCGGTCGAGCCGGAGTTGAATACGATGCTCTTTAAAGGTAAAGTCGTTCCATAGATTTAAGGTGACGATAAACTGTACCAGCCCCAACAAAAAGGCAAAGGCGCTGAGACCCAAGGCGGGGACAGAACTGTAGAAAAAGATCATGCCAAATAGTCCCATCACCAAACTAATGGCGGCGCTGATAAAATATAAAACATTCCCATAAGGTACTCGAATATACAACAAAAAAATCATGACGATAGTATACGCCAGAAAACCCACCAGCCCCCAAAAGGCCCACACCGGAAAGGTGTCGAACACGATTTGACGGCTGCTTTCCAGTTGGCTGTCAAGTTCTCCGCCCAGATAAAGCGGCAAAAAACGGGTAGGATTAACAATACCCTGCTGCCTAACCAGTACCACAAAAACCGCCGAACTCAACGATACCGCCACCATCATTATCGACACTTGCAAAAAAATACCGCGCCGCAGCCACACACTGCGCTCTTCTCGCGTGCGCCGTTTGACGATCAACGGCTGGCGGCAGTGGGGGCAGCGTCGTTGGTCCGGTTCGGTGAGTTGAGCACAGTAGGGACACAGCCAGATGTTGTCGAATTCATCGTGGTAGAGATAGGTATCGATGATCGGTTGATGGGCTGTCTCAGGCAGTGTGACTACATTCGGCGGCGGGGCTTCTTCTCCGAGCGGATAAACCGGGGCAAAAAATCGATCCTGTTCGGCTTTGACGGCGGCCAGTTCATTTTGAGCGAACTGATTGTCCGGATCCAACGTCAAAACGTTTTCCAGACAAACAATTTTGTCTTCCAAACTATCGACCAACCGGCTCAGCCACACCCAGGCCTCAAGTTGTTCCTCATCGGCCGTAACAACATCGGTTAACAGCGACCGGGCTTTGGTTTTATGACCCGCCTCAGCGGCCTCGATGCCTTGTTTTAGTTTTTCTTCTATCGTTAAGGTCATAAGCCTGCTGTAAGATTAAAAGGCGTAAGCGGTCAGCTATCAGCTTTCAATTGTCAGTTTTAAAGCTAAAGAGAACCGTCGATTGATCATGGCCGACTCTGGTAACCGGAAATTTGTAGCATGAGAAAAATGCCGACAGCTATGGGCTGAACGCGTACGGAAAGTATACTTTGTAGTATATCATACTGCCCCTACAATGTCATCGGCCTGCGGGCGGTTTGAGCGCCCGTCTCAGGTTGGACCGACGCTGATTACGAAATCTTAACCGGTTAATAATTGGATTGTAGCCGTCTGGGCTTACACTAAGTTCGCCCATCACCATCCACCTATAGACCCACACCTAATCCACCCTCAGCCCGATGTAAAAGCCGTCCGAAATTGTTACAATTGAGAGGATGGTTGCCAAATGATGAGGGAGAAAAATGGATTACACTCAAGAAAATGATTCCTGCTCAAATAAACGTAATAGCAAAATGGATGTCGGTATCGCGATTGGCGCGGGCTTAGGGGCGGCGCTGGGGGTAGCTTTAAACGCCATTCCGATCGGAATTGGGCTGGGCGTTGCCTGTGGGGCGGCCTTGGGAGTGGCTCTGAGCTGGCGCGCTGTATTAAAGAAAGAGAGAGAGGAATAAACATGACAACGACTTTGCCAAATAATAATGTCAAGATTGCCCCGGCATTTTCATGGCGATGGCTGTTTGGCATCATCGACCAGCCGGTGGCGACCTTCACCGCGGTGCTGGCCCATCGCCGCTGGATTCGGTGGGGTATACCTCTACTGGTGCTGCTCGTGACGTTTGCCGCAGTTAGTGTGGCCCAAATCCCCTATGTGTTGGACCTGGCCCGGAGCCAGGCGGAGCAGCAGTTAGCCACCCTGCCGCCGGATCAAGCCGATGCGGCACGGGCTACGATGGAATTTACATTGTCGCTGCCGTTTATGCTGGCAACGACGTTAGGCTTCGGCTTGCTGTTTATGATATTTGGCCTGCTGGCGCAGTGTGCGTTTCTTTACTTTGGGTCGTTTATTTTTGGCGGCGACGATATCACCTTTAGTGCGATGTTTACCGTCAACACCTGGGCGCGGATCCCTATGGCGATTGGGGCGTTGGTTCAGGCCGTGTTTGTTACGATGTCGCATGGCGTTATTCGCTATCCCGGTTTGGCGTTTTTAGTCGCTAACGGCGATCCGATGGCTGACGCAGCTAATCCGCTGGTGCCGCTGTTGAGCGGCATCGATCTGTTTTGGCTGTGGAGTTTGCTGCTGGTTGTGTTAGGTGTCTCAGTTGCTGCCCGGATCAGTCGCGGCCAGGCACTTATCTTGACGCTGGTATATGCGGCGATCGCGGTGGGCCTGACCGTTCTGCCATCGTTGATTTTTGGGGGCAGTTTTGGCGGCTAACGCATCAAACTATTAAGTTCGTAGTGAGGGTTTTGACCCTTGGCCATCAATGCCGCTATAGCGACGACTACCAACAAACTGGTCGCTGACCCATGTTACGGAGATAAACTCAATGAAACGCGTCATCATCATTACCTTGATCTTAGCCACTACCATCGGCATCAGCCTGGCCGGCTACTACTACGCCGCGCCGATGTCGGAACCGCCGGCGTTGAGCGACGATCCGTCCGTTGAAATTGTGCCGGTCGAGACAAAAACGCTGGTGGATACGGTCAACGCCGCCGGGCAGATTCGGCCGAAAGCGGAAGTCGAGATGAAGTTTGAAATTGGTGGTGTGGTTGAGGAGGTACTTGTCAAGCGGGGGCAGCCGGTTAAGGCCGGTGCGGTTTTAGCCCGGCTGGCAACCGACGATCTGGAGTTAGAAGTCCAAAAGGCCGATATCGATTTGGCCAAGCAGGAGGCTGAACTGGAGAAACTGCTGGAGCCGGAATTGGCCGCCAAAATCGTTTCGGCGCGGGCCAAAGTTGAAAGCGCTCGCTTGAAACTGGCTGAACTGCAAGACGGCCCCGATCCCGATGAAGTGACCAAAGCGGAAAGTGATTTGGCCCTGACGGAGATCGAACTGAAAAAAGCGCAGTGGGCTTACGACGAGGTTGCCTACCGGGGTGACATTGGGGCCAGATCGGAGGCGGATGAGCTGCAATCGGCTACGCTTGAATACGAAGCGGCGGTGGCCGACTATAATCTGGCCGTCAAAGCCGCCACCGAGGCGGAACTGGCTGAGGCCCGGTCGACGGTCGCTAGTAATGAAGCCGAGTTGGCCGAGGCGCTGGAAGGCCCCAGCCCGGCTGAGATTGCTTCGGTCAAGGCCGATGTCGATAAATCGCGTCTGGCGCTGCAAGAAGCGCGGGATAATCTCAAAGAAGCGGTTTTGGTGGCGCCCATCGATGGGATTATTCTGTCGATTGACATCGAACCGGGTGAGCGCGTTCTCAATGAAGCCGATGACGCGGTCATGGTGATCGCCGATACGTCGTCTTACTTACTCGAGGTCGAAATCGATGAGATTGATATCGGACGAATTGCGCATAGTCAAAAAGCGATGATTACGCTTGATGCTTTTCCTGATGAAACTTTTACCGGGCAAGTGATTGATATCGCACCCAGTCCAACCGACGATGACTCGGGTGGAGTTGTGACCTACGAAGTCGTGGTTGAGGTGGCGGCGGCGAGCGACCAACCCAACCCGCTGCCGGGGATGACCGCTACCGCGGCCATCGAGACCCAGCGGCTTGAAGCCGTGCTGGTGATTCCCAACCGGGCCATTCAGATTGATCGCAACGCCAGCCCATCGATCATTTATGTAGAAAAGGTCAATGACGATAAAGCCCCTATGCGGGTTGAGGTTGAATTGGGCTTGCGTGATGAGGATATAACGGAAGTGGTGGCGGGTTTGGAAGCCGGAGATGAAGTGATTATTAGAAAACAGCCGGAGAGCCAGGGGCCGAGTCTGTAAAGATGTTCGATCGCCGCTAGCCGACTGCCGACGGCCGAAAACAGAGCAGACGGTTTGTATGAGGCGATCAATATGGGATAGATGAGGATACAAATTTTTGAGCGGATAAAACGATGAATACCAATCCGGTTATCGATGCCCGGCATCTGACCAAAATTTACCAGATGGGTGAGGTCGAGGTTCATGCCTTAAGCGATGCCTCCTTGGAAATTCAGCAAGGCGAACTGGTGGCGATTATGGGGCCGTCCGGCTCCGGGAAATCGACGTTGATGAATATCTTGGGCTGCCTGGACCAGCCGACTTCGGGTGAGTATTATCTGACCGGCGTTGAAGTAGGTCGGCTGGATGACAACCGGCTGGCCGCGATCCGGGGTAAGCAAATAGGCTTTGTGTTTCAAAGTTTTAATCTGCTGTCGCGGACCAGCGCCTTGAGTAATGTCGAACTGCCGCTGATCTATGCCGGGGTAGGCCGCCGCGAACGGCGGCGGCGCTCCGCTGCCGCGCTGGAAGCGGTGGGATTGGGCGACCGGCTGCACCACCGCCCCAACGAACTTTCCGGCGGCCAGCAGCAGCGGGTGGCGATCGCCCGCGCCTTGGTCAGCCAGCCGGCTATCATTATGGCTGATGAGCCAACCGGCAACCTCGATTCCAAATCGAGCCTGGAGATTATGACCATTTTTCAACAGCTTAATGAAGAACAACACATAACGATTATCTTTGTCACCCATGAACCGGATATCGCTCAATTCACCCACCGTATTGTGCGGCTGGCCGATGGCCGGATTGTCGAAGACGCGCCGGTGGCGGCGCCCCAGCGAGCGCATTAGAGGCAGTTTCATGATTCTACTGGAAAGTATTTTTATCGCCTTACGAGCCTTGACGGCTAACAAGCTGCGCACCATTTTGACCATGTTAGGTATTATCATTGGCGTGGGCGCGGTGATCTCGCTGATCTCCATCGGCAACGGCTTTAGACAGCAGCTTAACGATAATTTCGCTAGTTTGGGGACCAATGTTATTTGGGTGGTATCGGGCCGATTCAGCTTTGGTCCGGACAACGGTAACTCCGGTAATGCCAAACAAACACCCCCGCCGCCGCTGACCCTGGCCGATGCTCAAGCGATCGGCGATCCACTGTTGGTCTCCGATGTGGTGGCGGTTTCGCCGGAGTATGGGGTTGGTAATTTGGGGGTTGTGCGCGGCCAGGTGGAGTTGAGTGTAAGTGTGACCGGCGTCAGCGCTGAGTACGAGTCGGTGCGAGCGACGCGGCCGGTGCTGGGACAATTTATCGAACCGCAACATATTGACCGGCGCACCCGCGTCGCTGTGCTCGGCGCAACCGTGGCCGAGGAGTTATTTGAGTCCTACGAGTACCCAATCGGTGAGATGATCCGGATTGGGGGCGTCCCATTTGAGGTCATCGGCGTCTTGGAAGAGAAAGGGCAGTCCGGCTTTGGTCCCAATGAAACCGATAACGGCATCTTTATTCCCATTAGCACGGCCCAAACCCGGCTGGGAAGTGCGGGGTCGCATCACGGTAGTTTAATCGTGAGCACCATTTTCGTGCAGGCGACATCTCAAGATCGCATGGATACTATCACCGAGCAAATCAAAACCCTCATGCGAGAACGGCATAATTTGCTCGATGAAGAAGCTGATGATTTTACAGTGACCAGCCAAGCTGAACTGTTGGCCTTCGGTAACACGATTACGGCTGGCCTGACCGCGTTCCTCGGCTCGATTGCCGGGGTATCGCTGCTGGTGGGCGGAATTGGGATTATGAACATTATGCTGGTCTCGGTGACAGAACGTACGCGCGAGATCGGTATCCGTAAAGCGGTAGGAGCTAAGCGGCAGGATATAATGTTTCAATTTTTAGTGGAAGCAACCGTTATCTCGCTGATTGGCGGTATGTTCGGTATTGGTCTGGGGTATGGCGTGTCGCAGCTGCTGCCGCGACTTATTCCTAATTTGGGCGAGACAGTAGTTACGCCCGACTCAATTTTGTTGGCTACCAGTTTTGCGCTGGCTATCGGTTTATTTTTTGGAGTGTATCCGGCCACACGGGCCTCGCGGCTTAAGCCGATTGAAGCTTTGCGATATGAGTAAAGTTGGTGGAGTTGGTAGAGTTAATGGAGTTGGTAGAGTTTGAGGAGTGGCGCTTAGGGGGGGGATCATAAGGAGAACGGGCGTGATCTTAGCCTCAGCGTTAGCTTTTGCCTTTTTAGTTTGTGAAGTTAAGGGGCTTTAGGTGTAGGACGAATACGTTTGTTTTATGTTTAGCTATTCAGGTTGTCTTGACTCGCGTCTTATGGCATAATTGAAAATATCGGCGTAAGGTCAAGGGTGCCATGGAACGTGAAGATATCATTCAAATTGTTAAGTCAGCCCGGCTGGCAGGCGAAGTGCCGGATTTAAGTAACAAAGATTTGAGCGGCCAAGATCTCCGTCGAATTGATCTGCGTGGGGCTAATTTGAGCGGAACGGATTTGCGCGGGGCCAATTTGAGCGGGGCCAATCTGCTGCGGGCCAATTTGAGCGGGGCTGATTTAACCCATATCGATGCGTTCAAAACACGCTGGCAGGGCGCTAATCTCGATGGGGCCAACCTCACCGGGGTATCGATGATCGGCTCAAAAATGGAAGCCGTCAGTTTTAATGAGGCCAACTTAAGCGAGGCGAATTTTTATGAAACTAGTTTTCGCTGGTCGAAATTCAAAGGGGCCAAGCTTAAGGGTGTCAATTTAGATGAAGCCGACTTAAATGAGGCTGATTTGGAGCAGGCTGACCTGTCGAATACTATTTTGCGACAAGCCAACCTGACCCGAGCTAACCTTAACGGCGCGAACTTAAAGGGCAGCGATCTGACCCAAGCTATTTTGGACGGCGCTGTTTTAACAAATATTACTTTAGCTGAAGTCAAATTAAAAGGGACCAGTTTCGATGGGGCTGATTTAAGTAAAAATGACTTTAGTGGATTTAATTTTGGACAGGTCAACTTTAGCGACGCCAATTTGACCGAGGTCAACCTACAGGGCGCTAACCTTAAAAAAATAATTTTGGTTAGAGCCGATCTGAGTCAGGCTAACCTGCGAGAGGCTGATCTGGAAGGCGCCGATTTAAGCCAGGCTAATTTGAGCCAAGCCGATCTGACCGCAGCCAAAGTTACCGAAGTGCAGTTGGCTGCGGCCAGGAAGCTGGAAAAAGCCACGATGCCGGATGGCAAACCTTACAAGCCTTTGTCGTTACCGCCGCAACCGGCGGGTAAAAAGGAGAAGCGCAGAGCCACGGCATCGGGGCTGGCTGCTTCGCTGTCAAGGATTAAAAATCGCAAACCCAATGGCGATGATGACTGATTGAGTTACTCTAACAACAAGAAAAGAGACAAGGTTTTTATAGCCTTGTCTCTTTTTTATTGGTCTAACGGGGGTGATTAGCAAAATGGATTGCTACTACAACTAATTTAGTGGCTATATCTTAATAATAGCGATAGTAAGTAGGCTGATAAGAGTAACCGTAGTGGGCCCGATTGTAGTAATTTTTGTAGCAGTAGTTGCTATAGTAGTTGCTGTAATAGTGGGGGTAATAATTTCGCCCATAGCCGTAGTTATAGTAGCGAGAGTTATAATGATTGTAGCCATAATTTTGATGACCATAGTTCGAATGCTGGTAACCGTAATGGTAGTTATTGTTGTAGTGGTTATAGCCGCCATAAGGCCCACTGGCCTGGCTAGTTTGGGTGGTAATGGCCAACATGGTTACGGCCAGAACCGCGGCACAAGCAAGAGTAATAAACTTTTTCATGACATCTCTCCTTAATTCATAAGTTTTTATTTGTAAGAACACAACTGATCACCCGTTAAACCCTTATCACGCCAATAACAAAAAAAGCTCAAACCATTAGCCGCTAGGTGCTGTGATTTGAGCTTTTGTGACAAGTTTCATCGCAAACTCCGTAGTTTCCCCATGAAAAAGCGTAAGTTGGGGGAAACAGAAACAAAATGCAAAGATTGGATTGTTAAAAGAACAGGGCTGGTATAATGATACCTGACGCCTATCATCATCTCAGATAATAGGGGGAAAGTCAATACCTACTTATGTCCCAATTTCGCTCAATTGAGCGTTGGGCTAATAGGACTGTTACATCCGCTTAATTTACTTTTTGCACAAAATGACCAGATCGGATTGATTGGTGTGGTATTCGTACTCTACCCCATCGGCTTCCAAGACAATCAAGTAGCCGGGTGTAATCACTTGGGCGTACATAAAGCCCTCCTGGGGACAACCCAAGCTAGAGTCAGACCACTCTTTGGCTTCAGTTGATACAAGTGATATTTGGTCAGGCGATACATTGATCTGCTGGGTTAGATCGTCAAGGGCGGCGGCTAGAGCCTCTTCACTGCCGGGAATTGGATCCATAGTTTTAACCAAATTGTTTACAGCGCTCTCCGCAGAGGTCGGTACTGGAGAAATGGGAGAGACGGGTTCGATAATTTCGGTCGGTAAATCAGTGGCTGTTGGTTCCGACGTCGTCACCGGCTCGGTGGTTGCGGCCGGCTGCTCAGTCGAGACGGCCTGAGCTTGGAGATCGCCAGAGCCCTCGTCGGTTGTCGGGGCCGGTTCAGGGCCAGAACAGGCGGCTGTCATCAGAATCAAACAACATACGATCATTACCAATTTCAAATTGTTTTTTAGGTACATCATAAAATTACCTCCAACCAGTAAATCGTCATACTTCTACATATTAAGACGTTGGTTGGAGTCAATGAGTTCCCTATGATAATAGGGTGCTTTCAACGGCATGAGGAGATAACCCCACTACGATGATCATCTTTTCAGCCGAAGTTAAGCCCGCCGCAATTTCTACTTTTTCTCGTTTAACATTTAGTTTTTGAGCGATGAAATTGATCAGCATATCGTTAGCAATGCCGCCCACCGTATTAGAGGTCAAGCGTATCTTCAGGGCATCGCCGTGTTTGCCGACCACTTCATTTTTAGGCGCTTTAGGTACGACATGAACGGCAAAGGCAGCTCCTTCTTCGGCTTTAGTGATATTAAACTTGATGTCACGCATAGTTTTCTCCTTATATTCTTACACACCCAACAAAAGCCCAACCAGGATATTTTCAATCAATCTCAGGCCAATAAGCGCTACAATCGGACTTAGATCGATCATCCCGACGGTTGTGTACCGGCGTAGTGGTTCTAAAATCGGATCAGTGATTGAGTTTAACATTTGGACCACCGGGTTGTAGGGATCGATTCTAATCCCGGCCATAGGCAGCCACGACAAAATGACTTTAATCAAAATGGCCCACCACAATAGCTGAAATACGAGCCGAATTACGATGGCTAAAAATTCAACCATTATCTTCTAATCCTCCCAGATAACGCGATTTCTTGCAAGCTGCCCAAATAGCTTTGGAAATAACGGCCCGAAAGCCACCCTTTTCCAATTGATATAAAGCTTCGGCGGTAGTGCCGCCGGGTGATGTGACCATATTGCGGAGTTCGGCGGGATGGCTGCTGGTGCTGCGGGCAAAAGCCACCGATCCTTCTATGGTCTGGTAAACTAACTGCTGGGCGATCGGTCTGGAGAAGCCCATGTGAACACCGGCATCAATCAGAGCCTCCATAAACAGATACACATAGGCCGGCCCGCCGCCGGATAGCGCCGTGGCCATATCCAGATATTTTTCGCTGTCGACAAAGATCTCTTCCCCCAATGCGCCTAAAATGGCCTGAGTTTGCTGCTTTTGCAGATCATTAACCTGTTCGGTGCAGGTCCAGACGGACATACCTTTGTTAACCTGGGCCGGTGTATTGGGCATTACTCGTACCAGGCGATCATGCTGTAATATTTGACTGATGCTCTTAATCGTCGAGCCGGCCAAAATTGATAAGACTAGCGTTTCGGCGGGAATCTCATTTGTTAACTCTTGGCCAACGGCCGTTAGCGTTTGAGGTTTAACCGCCAAAATGATAATATCGGCTCCTTTGACCGCGTCGACGTTGCTTGACGTGGTGTTGATCGAAAAGCGTTGTTTTATTTTTTCTAACTGAGCCGCAAAAGGGTCGCTGGCGGTGATACGTTGGGGGGTAATTAAACCTTGCTCACATAAACCAGCTATCATCGCCGTAGCCATGGCTCCACTGCCAATAAAAGTGATTTTGGTATTCTCAAACATAATTTGATGGTTTAATTGTAATTTCGTTCTCCAAAAATAGCGCGACCGACTCTGATAATGGTCGCTCCTTCCTCGATGCCGACTTCAAAATCGTTGGTCATGCCCATTGATAGATGCGGCCAGGCCAAATGAGAGGCGGTTTCTCTCAGCTTCGACCGTAAGGCGGCCAGACGCCTAAAAACGGGGCGAGAGTCTTCTGCTGCATCTGAATACGGCGCCATCGTCATCAAGCCGGCAATCGTGATCTTTTCCAGAGCCGCAATCTGCTCTATGATGTTCAGAAAGTTGGCCAGTTGGCGCTGATCGGTGGCCCATTGATGCAAAGCAAAGCCTGACTTGGAAGACTCTCCGGAAACATTACATTGTAAAAGGACATTAACCGGGGGGGCATCTTGGCTTCGAGCCAATCGATCGAGGCGCTGAGCCAGTTTTAGACTATCCACTGAGTGAATTAAGGCCGGTTGGCTATCTAAAATCAAACCGGCCTGCCGGCTTTGAACATGTCCGATAAAATGCCAGTAAACTGGCTCGGCTTGAGCCTGAACAGCCAGCCATTTCGAAAAGCCCGTTCGCTTGTCCTGAAATTCATCACTCCGGTTCTCGCCAAAATGATGAAGCCCGGCCTGATAAGCATCAATAATCACATCCAGTGGATGGGTTTTGCTGACCGCCACCAGGGTTACATCAGCCACATTTCGTCCGGCTCGTTCCGCCGCTTCGGCCATCCGCGTTTGAACAGACTGGAGCGATGAGGCTAACTCACTCACTCGATTTTTTCCTCAAGACCAATGACCACACCAAAACGTCCGGTTCGTCCCTTTTCAGCGCGATGGGAGAAAAAGTCATCAGTGCGACAGGCCGTACACAACTTCGATTGGATAATGTGCCTTACGCCGGCTTTAGCTAACTGCTGCTGATTGGCCTCCCATAGATCAAAATAAGCCCGCTTTTTCGGCCCATTAGGGTAGCTAAAAAGGTGATCCAGCTTATCGAACGTTTGGGAAGCCGCCGTCATCACCTCCGGCCCCACTTCATAACAGCAAGGGCCAATGGCCGGACCGATGACCGCGATAATATTTTTAGCTTCACAGCCCAACCGATCAATCATGGCTTTGACCGTAGCCCCGGCGGCGTCTTGCATCGTCCCGCGCCAGCCGGCATGAGTCAGCCCCACCGCCTTCCGGATTGGGTCGAAAAAGAGCAGCGGGGTACAGTCGCCAAAGCGCATGAACAGGTAAATTCCCGGCTCGGCTGTAATTAGGGCATCAGACTGACCAATCACTAGCTGCTGGTTAGACTTGTCGATTGTTGAAACATCGGCGCCGTGGACGAGATAACTTGAAACCGTCTTTTCGGGGGGGACGCTAACAGCGTGACAGGCGTTGAAAAAATTTTTTTGAACTGTCTGGGGATTGTCGCCGACAGAGACGCTCAAATTGAGTGATCTGAACGGAGACGGGCTAACCCCACCCCGGCGTGTAAAAATAGCGTGTTTCAGACCCGGAAAAGTGTCAAATGCGCGAACACGGTAGACCCATATCGTTTGGATTTTGGCAGGATAAACAGTGTCAAGGTTTTCCGGATAATTATCTTGAATTCGGATCATGGTCGGTGAGGGATGCCCATGCACTGATATTTCTTGCTCCATTATACCAAACATAACAAAATTTACAATATATCGGCAACGTTTACCTGTTTGGCGGGTAAGTAAGAAACATAATACTTGACAGCGAAACGATTGGCAAAATAAGCCGATCCCGGCGTATTAAAAGTGCTTTTGTCGCGACGTTCCAGGTATGCTAGAATATAGAAGTATCGAAATTCAAATGAAGCGCATTTGATTTGTATATCGCTAAAGGTACGTTTTTGGGAGGTTTTTGTGGCAGACTCGGTTGACCTTACTATGCTGCGGCGGGGTATTGAAATCTGGAATCAATGGCGTGAGCAACACCCTATTACCAAACCAAACCTGGCTCACGCTAATTTGTATGGGGCAAATCTTAGCAAGATAAATTTCGATGGGGTCAATTTGTGCGAAGCCGATCTAAGGAAGGCCAAGCTCATGCATGCCCATTTGATGGGGGCGCAATTGACTGAGGCCAGACTGGCCGAAACCAATCTGACCGATGCCAATTTAACGGCGGTTGATTTATCGGCGGTTGATTTGAGCCACGCCTGTCTCCACCACGTTGACCTGACTTTCGCCGATTTATCCCAGGCTGATCTAAGCTATGCCGACCTGAGCCAGGCCGATCTATTTGGAGCTATATTAGAAAATGCTAACCTGGCCGGCGCTAATTTGACAGAAACCAATCTGATAAAAGCCCGATACAATCGTCAAACCATCTGGCCCGACAACTTTGATCCCGAAGCTGCCGGGGCTGAGTTGGTCGATTAGTTTCCAGTTTTTATAAAGTTAACCACCAGGTCGCCCATTTGCGTGGTGCTGACGGTGTCTTGACCAGGGATAGCCAAATCAGCTGTGCGGTAACCTTCGGCTAAAATTGTCTCAACCGCTTGCTCAATCACATCCGCCTCTTGAGTCAGGCCAAAGGTAATCCGCAGCATCATGGCCGCGCTCAAAATAGTCGCCAGTGGATTGGCGACGCCTAAGCCGGCGATATCGGGCGCCGAGCCGTGAATGGGCTCGTATAGGCCAAATTTTCCTTCAGCCAGCGAGGCTGAGGGCAGCATGCCCATCGAGCCGGCCAGCATGCTGGCTTCGTCGCTGAGGATGTCGCCAAACATGTTACCGGTCGCAATCACATCGAAATCGCCGGGCCGGCGAATCAGGTACATCGAGCAGGCATCGACTAAAATGTCCTCATATTCCACATCCGGATATTCCGCCGCCACTTCATGGGCCACCTCTCGCCACAGGCGGCTGGAGGCCAGCACATTGGCCTTATCCACCGAAGTGATTTTCTTGCGCCGCTGCCGGGCCAGATCAAACGAGACCCGCATCAGCCGGCCAATTTCCGCCTCGGTGTAATACATCGTATCCACCGCTGCCCGCCCCTGATCATTATCGCGGCGGCCCTGCGGCTGGCCGAAGTAAATGCCGCCGGTCAGTTCGCGCACAATCACCATATCGACTTGCTCAACCACTTCTTTTTTAAGGGTTGAGGCATCGACCAAAGCCGGATAAATTTTCACCGGCCGGATGTTGGCAAACAAGCCTAACTCTTTGCGGAGTTTAAGCAAGCCTTGCTCCGGGCGTACGTTGGCTTTGGGGTCGCTCCATTTAGGGCCACCGACCGCTCCCAGCAGCACGGCATCGCACTGGCGGCACGCCTCTAACGACTCATCGGGTAGCGGGTTGCCGGTCTCGTCGATAGCGATCCCGCCGGCCAACGCCGAGGTGAATTCAAACTCGTGGCTAAATTTTTCCCCGATAGCGTTGAGAATTTTAACGCCCTCAGCCACCACTTCGGGGCCAATGCCGTCACCGGGGAGAAGCGTGATTTTTGCGTACATATTAGTTCCTCTCTGAATGTCTTTTATTATAACCCATCATCTTTTTTCAAGGATGTCACTATCCCTTGAGTGGCCTGGGCAAGCTCGGCCAGGGTAATCGCAAAGACCGCGTTAGGCGTGCCGGCGGCGGCCCAGATGACCTCATACCGGGCGAAATCTGCGTCGATGTAGGTGGGCAGTTGGCGTGGGTGTCCAAACGGCGGTACGCCGCCAATGGCAAAGCCGGTGGCTTCGCGGGTGATATCGGCGCTGCCGCGTTTAACTTTTTTGCGGCCAACATTGCCCAGCGCCGCCAACTTCCTCTCGTCCAGTTGATTCGCTCCGCTAACCAGGGTCATCACCGGCTGCTCATCGACCACAAACAGCAGCGACTTGACAATCTGCCCAACAGTACAGCCGATGGCGTCGGCCGCGTCTTGCGCCGTGCGGGTGCTGGCTTGAAATTCTTTAATTTCGATGGTTAACCCTAGTTGTTGAGCGGCGTCGGCCACTTTTTGGGCGGTTGGATGCATGAACAATTGATAATTGATAATGGTAATGGGTAATTGAGTTTCGGCAATTGCCCATTACCATGATATGGTTTGATGTTAACAGCTTAGAAGCGTTGGCCGTTGAGCAGGGCGTACTCCATACTATCAACGAGGGCGCGCCAACTGGCTTCGATGATATTGGTGTGCGCGCCGACAGTGGTCCAACTGTGATGGGTGCCACCCTCGTAGAAGTCGATCATTACCCGGGTTTTAGCGGCGGTGCCGGAGTCGCTGTCCAAAATGCGCACTTTGTAGTCGCTGAGATGAACGTTACCCAGCTGCGGAAAATCCTGATGCAGAGCTTTGCGTAAAGCCAGGTTGAGGGCGTTGACTGGCCCGTTGCCTTCGCCCACCGTGTGACGAACTTCATCGCCAACTTTAACTTTAACGGTGGCCTCAGTAAAAAGCCCGCGCCCCTGCCGGTTTTCGGTGATCACCATAAAATCGACAATTTCAAAGGGAGGTTGGTAATCCTCTTTGGCCCGGCGCAGCATAATATCGATGGACGCATCCGCGCCTTCAAACGTGTACCCCTCGTTTTCCAATTCTTTAATCTGATCCAGCACTTGTTTGGCCTCGTTGCGACTGGCATCGAGACCTAATTCTTGGGCCATATAGAGGATATTGCCTCGCCCGGACAACTCCGAGACCACAGCGCGTTTTTCATTGCCAACCAGCTTGGGGTCCATATGCTGGTAGCTTTCTTCTACTTTAAGCATAGCCGCCACGTGGATGCCGCCTTTGTGGGCAAAGGCGCTGTGGCCAACAAAGGGCTGGTGGGTATTGGGCGTCATATTGGCCAGTTCATCAACATAACGCGATAGTTCGGTTAGTTTTAGCAGTTGATTTTGATCCACACAACTGTAGCCCATTTTAAGCTGCAAATCCGGGATGATGCTCATCAGGTTGGCATTGCCAACCCGTTCACCGTAACCGTTAATCGTTCCTTGTACGTGGGTTGCCCCCGCTCGAATGGCGGCCAGGCTGTTGGCAACCCCCAATTCGCAGTCGTTGTGAGCATGGATGCCGATCTGGGTCTCCGGGAACCGTTCCAGAACCCGGCGGGTGATCTCTTCCACCTCCCAGGGCGTCGAGCCGCCGTTGGTATCGCACAGCACCAGGCAGTCGGCGCCGCCTTGCGCGGCCGCTTTGAGCGTGAGCATAGCGTAATCCGGATTGGCTTTGTAGCCGTCGAAAAAATGTTCGGCGTCATAGATCACTTCTTTGTCACGGGCTTTGAAGTATTCGACGCTTTCCAAAATCATATTCAAATTTTCTTCAGGATCGGTTTCCAGTATATGATGAACATGTAAGTCCCAACTTTTGCCAACCAGCGTCACGACCGATGTGTTGGCCTCGACCAGAGCCCGAATATTGGCATCGTCATCGCAGGTGGTATTTTTGTAGCGAGTCGAACCAAAGGCCGCAATCTGGGCATTTTTTAATTTTAACTCAGCCTGCCGGGCAAAAAACTCGGCGTCTTTGGGGTTTGAGCCGGGCCAGCCGCCTTCAATGTAGCGTACACCAAAATTATCTAATTTCTGGGCAATTTTTAATTTGTCTCGGACGGAAAGGGAGATGCCTTCACCCTGTGTACCATCGCGCAAGGTGGTGTCATATATGGCAATTTGTGTCATTGGGAAACTCCTTAAAAAAATCGTTGATTAGGTTAGAAATAGTAATAGTAACGGGCTACGTTCTCAACTCAGGTAGCGCAAAACGTAGTTGTCGTTCGCAGCGGTTGGCAAAGCCCATTCGAGCATGACCCAACTCCATAAGCTCCATAAACTCTCAACACGCTACGAATTCTACAGACTCACCAACTTAATTCCCCAATGCGACGGGCGACGGCTATACGTTCGGCCATCGCCCGTTTGACACCTGTTTCCGCTAAATCGTTTTGACTGACCATTTCTGAAAAAACCTCGAATGAAAATTAGGAGTAGGGAGTAAGGAGTAAGGATTTATCTTTTATTTCCCTACTCTTCATTCCCTACTCCTTGAGTTAAACATAGAAGAAGGGCCGAGAGACCATAGCTCTGGCCCTTCTCATTTCATAAAGTTTGTTGCTCAGGTCAGTTGGATGCCATTCCCCATCCAATCGGCCTGGCTTGATGTTAGGCGACGGTAATGCTTTGATCCAGATAGACATCCTGGATCAAGTTGAGCAGTTTAGCCCCTTCCGCCATCGGGCGTTGGAAGGCTTTACGGCCGGAAATTAGCCCCATGCCGCCGCCGCGCTTGTTGACCACCGCCGTGTAAACCGCTTCGGCGAAGTCATTTGCACCGGACGCGCCGCCGGAGTTGATTAAGCCGATCCGGCCCATGTAATCGTTGGCCACTTGCCAGCGCACCAAGTCGATGGGGTTATCGCTGACCAACTCGCCGTACATTTTGGGATTAGATTTGCCAAAGCCGATGGCTTTGAAGCCGCCATTTTGGGTGGGCAGCTTTTGCTTCACGATATCGGCCTGTAGCGTTACCCCCAAATGGTTGGCCTGCGCCGTCGTATCGGCTGAGGTATGGTGATCGACCCCATCTTTCTTGAAAGCCGAGTTACGGAGATAGCACCACAAGACGGTCGCCATCCCCAATTCGTGGGCGTAGGCAAACGCTTCCGCCACCTCAACAATCTGGCGGCTCGATTCCGCCGAACCGAAATAGATGGTGGCCCCAACGGCCGTAGCGCCCATATCCCAGGCTTGCTTGATGTTGCCGAAGAAAACTTGATCGTACTTTTCCGGGTAGGTCAGCAACTCATTATGGTTGAACTTAACCAGGAAGGGAATCTTGTGAGCATATTTACGGGCCACAATCCCCAACACCCCAAACGTTGATGCGACCGCGTTGCAGCCGCCCTCAATCGCCAATTTGACAATATTTTCGGGATCGAAATATTCCGGGTTGGGCGCAAACGAGGCCCCGCCGGTATGTTCGATACCCTGGTCAACCGGCAAGATCGACATATAACCCGTCCCGCCCAGCCGGCCATGATCATACATACTTTGCAAACTGCGCAACACTTGTGGGGCGCGATCTGACTGCATAAAGATGCGCTCCACAAAATCCGGACCTGGCAAATGTAATGATTCTTTGGGAATACCTTTACAGGTAAAGCCTAATAAACTTTCCGCTCGTTCACCTAGTAAATCCAAAATTTGAGACATTATAATCATCCTTTCATCGTCTACGATGCTAACTTTCGTCACGGCCTTGTAACGCTTTGGATTACTTTAGGTCGGACTTATCCTAAGTAAAAACCCCATCAGAAACAATGTTTGTGCCAGATTTTTCGATATCTACCCCCTCTCCAGGAATAAGATGAATATAAGGCTATTCAATTGTTAAAATTTTAAGCGACCATCATCCACTCGACCCGGATGGTTAAATGGGGGCTAAAGGAGATTTAATAATCCCTTTTTAGCCGATGCTGATGGCCCGAAATAAGGTTAAGCCGCCACTGTGTTCACCCGATCGGGGTGAACCGATTCATACGACTCTACCGCTGATGTATGCTGTTGCAGATAACCTAATTGATCGACACCATTGAGAATACAATTTTTGCTAAAATTGTCAATTGGAAATTTGACTTTACGCCCGTCTGGTAATTGCAAAGTTTGGTTAGCCAAGTCGATAAAAATCTCCGTCTCCGGCTCTTCTTCGATGAGACTCATCAATTGGTGGTGAGTCTCTTTATCGACAATCACCGGCAGCAGTCCTAACTTTAAAGAGTTATTGCGAAAAATGTCGGCAAAGCTGGTCGAGACAACGGCCTGAAAACCGTAGCCCATAATCGCCCAGGGCGCGTGCTCGCGGCTCGACCCGCAGCCGAAGTTGTCGCCGGCCACTAAAATTTTGGCCTGATGACCTTGCTCGGTATTGAGAATGAAATCTTCTTTGGGGCTGCCATCGGCATTGTAGCGCCAGTCGAAGAATAAATTATCGCCCAACCCGTTTTTGTCGGTCACTTTCAGGAAGCGAGCAGGAATGATCTGGTCGGTGTCGACATTTTCGGTGGGGATCGATACCATCTTGGCGGTTAATTTTGTAAATTGTTCCATTGTCGTCAATCCTCAATTTTTGGTTTTCGACAAGATTTACATGATTGATAAGATTTTTAGAAATTTAATCTGATTAATTCTGTAAATTCTGTCTAATTACGTTCCAGTCAGTTCTAAAAATGTCTAATTTAACATCGTGCGGACATCAGTGATTTGGCCGGTGATGGCGGTAGCCACGGCGGTGAGCGGGCTGGCCAGGAAGGTGCGCCCGCCTTTGCCCTGGCGGCCTTCGAAGTTGCGGTTGCTGGTGCTGACCGCGTACTGCCCCGGCGCTAACTGATCGCCGTTCATGGCGATACACATCGAGCAACCGGCTTCGCGCCAATCGGCGCCGGCTTCTTTGAAGATTTTATCGATGCCCTCGGCCTCGGCCTGCTGTTTGACCTGCTGGCTGCCGGGAACCACCATCATTTGAATATTGTCGGCGACTTTATGGCCCTTGAGCAAGCTGGCCGCCAGCCGCAAATCGCTCAGGCGGGAGTTGGTGCAGCTGCCCAAGAAGACCACATCTACCTTTTTCCCCAGCAAAGACTGCCCCGGCTGCAAATCCATATATTTCAATGCCTTCTCCAGCGTCTGGCGCTCGCTTACATCCCCAATCTGCATCGGATCGGGTACAGGTTGGGTGATGAGCATCCCCATGCCGGGGTTGGTGCCGTAGGTGATCATCGGTTCTAGTTTACTGGCGTCGATGACGATTTCTTTATCAAACGTCGCGCCCGCGTCGGTGGGGAGTGTGCGCCACGCTGCTACGGCCGCATCCCACGCTTCGCCCTGCGGCGCGTGAGGCCGCCCGGCAATATACTCGAACGTGATGTCATCCGGTGCGATCATGCCGGCCCGCGCGCCGCCCTCAATCGACATATTGCAAATGGTCATTCGCTCTTCCATCGACAGGCCGCGAATGGCCTCGCCCATATATTCGAACACATAGCCGGTGCCGCCGCCGATGCCAATGCGCGAGATGAGGTTAAGAATAATATCTTTGGACGAAACGCCTTTCGGTAACTGGCCCTCAACTTTGACCGCGTAGGTTTTGGGCTTAACTTGCAGCAAACATTGCGTGGCCAGCACGTGCTCGATCTCGCTGGTGCCGATGCCGAAGGCTAGCGCCCCAAACGCGCCGTGGGTGCTGGTGTGGCTGTCGCCGCAGACGATGGTCATCCCCGGTTGGGTCAGCCCCAATTCCGGCCCGATCACGTGAACAATGCCCCGGTTAGGGCTGTGCAGGCCGTGCAGCGGGATGCCGAAATCGTTGCAGTTTTTCTCAAGCTGGCTAATTTGCTTGAGTACCATAATATCGCTAATGGGAATCTCCGGCGGTGTGGTCGGAATACCGTGATCCATTGTGGCGATGGTCTTATCAGGACGGCGCACGGTTAGACTTTTTTCACGCAGACCGGTAAACGCCTGGGGCGACGTGACCTCGTGGACTAAATGCAGGTCGATATAAAGCACAGAGGGGCTGTCTTCTTCGGCAACCACCACGTGTTTATTCCAAATTTTTTCAAAGAGTGTTTTTGGATGTCCGTTTTGCGACATAGAATCTTTACCTCAGTTTGTGTCGATGCAGGATGTTAACAATTTGATCTCAAATCATCAATTGTCAATTTTGAATAACTAGTTTAGCACAATCTTGGTTATTGTGCTAGTGATCATCAGACATGGGCCAGGGCTGTAGCAAAGTCGGGGAAGGAACTTGGAAGAAAAGGGAAAGAGGGTCCAAGGGTTTAGCCGAAAAGCGACGTCTAGCGTCAGGGACGGTTTGGAAATCAAGGCGATCAATCAAGGCTAGCACCAAATTGTTGAGAATAGCCATCAACCGAGCGGCATGGCCGAGACGTAAGCGGCAGCGGTCTTCGTGCAAAGAAACATCGCGCCGATAATGGAGCCGATTTTCAATGGCCCAATAGCACCGTTTAAGGGCCAGCAACCGCGCCGGACAGGCTTGAGTTGAAGATAAACTGGTTAAGCCATAATGGGTTTCACGGCTACGTTGGCCCGTGGGCAGATACAGACGCTCGGTCTCTAGCTTGAAGACTTGTTCCAGAAAAGGCCAATCGAGATAATCTTTGAGCATCGAACTGGCGGTCAATTCTCTTTTTTCGAAACGGCCGTGGCCATAGCTGTAGTGAGTGACGGTCTGAAAATCGGTGGGCAAGGGGCTGGTAGCGGGCGGACAGTGCTGAGGCCTAAACAAATGGGCAATGTCGGCGTTGAGCCCCGGCTGATTATCTTTGGCAATCCATAGATAGTCACCTTGTTCCTCAACCACGGCCATCGAGGTGGCGCGTTGGGTGTGCATGGCATCCCCAATGACTACTTTGCCACGAACATCCACCTCAGCGAGCAGACGCGGGGCTGCACTGATTTCATTTTCTTTATTTTCCACCTCGGTTTGATACAGCACCATGCACCCGGTCAAATAACCCCCGGCATGTAACGGTTGTGCGTTGTTGCCACCCACCTGGGCCTTATTAACCAGCAGGTAACGCCGGGTGGGTATTATTACCGGGCGCATGTTCGTTATGCCGCCCGGCGGTGATTGCTGAGGGTATATTAAAAAAGGGTGAGGAATCACGGTGATTCGTGAGGGTATACTAAAAAAGGGCGAGGAATCACGGTGATTCGTGAGGGTATACTAAAAAAGGGCGAGGAATCACGGTGATTCCTGGGGGTATACTAAAAAAGGGTGAGGAATCACGGTGATTGCTGGGGGTATACTAAAAAAGGGTGAGGAATCACGGTGATTCGTGAGGGTATACTAAAAAAGGGCGAGGAATCACGATGATTGCTGAGGGTGTACTAAAAAAGGGCGAGGAATCACGGTGGGTTGCCGGAGGCTAAGGCTAAGGCCGAGGCAAAATTGGGGGTAGGGATTAAGAAGTAAGAAGTAGCGAGAATAAAATCAATACTTCCTACTCCTGACGGCTTACTTCTTTCCCCCTATTGTAGGGTAGAACCAGGCGCAAGGCGTAGGGCATCATAAGTAACGCATTTCATCCCCTTAATCCCTACGCCCTACCCCCTACCCCCGGTATGAGCCAGATGGGTGGTAACGGGAGTTAAACAACTCAAGTGGCCGCCCTGCCAGACCTTTAGAGTTTTGGCCCTAATTTTGACAAGAATTGGCCTTAAATATCCAAATTTAGGTCGGGATAAGGTCCTTCTGGAAACCCTAAAGGTCTTTTTCCCGCATGCGGTTAGGGCTTAACGATTTACCGCTCCAAAAATTTTCAGCGCGACTCGACAAGTTAGAATAAGTTAGCTATACTGGAACATACAACTGAATAACGAAGAGGCAGGACCGGGATACCCGAACCATATCATTTAATTTCAATTCCAAATTCATTTTCACTTAGTTACCAGGAGAACACCTATGTTTACTGCGAAGTTTGATACCTTCAGTGACCTTCAGCTTAACCTGCCCCCTAAACATAAACCCTTTGAAATTGTCTTATCAACCCGGTCTTGTCTGGATTACGAGTTAAGCCGGCCGCCGGAAGAGCGGCTGCCGCAAACCCCCCGGCTGATTGAACTGTATGATCAGTGGAACGCCAGCGACGAGGACCGTTCCGAAGGCGAGTCGCAGCGGGCCGAAGCCGCCGAGGAAGTCGAGCAGTTGGATCAAGCGTTAACCCGCTGCGTACGCCATATCCGCAAAACCATCGATGCCGCCTACCCCCATTCGCCGGCCAAGGCCAAAGCCTGGGGCTTCCCCTCCAAAAGTTCAACCAAAAACATTTTACTCCCCCGCAATCGCCAGGAGCATCTAAAGGTGCTTGATAAATATATTGCCAAAGAACAAAGCCGCCCGGAAGAAGAGCGGTTTACCAGCCCGCCGCTGGCCGAGGTGATCGAGATCCGCGATGAACTGCAACGACAGCTCAAAGTGCGGTCGCTGGCCCAGGCCCGGCGTGAAGACGGGGCGACCATCAGCAACGCTATCACGCTGGAAATGTATGATCTACTGCAAGGGGCGGTGGTCTATCTGTTGAATTTTAGGTTTAATAATAAACTGACGGTGAAGCTGGAAAAGTGGGGTTTTGAGGTTGTGGCTCGCCGTAACGCCGCTGAGGAAGAGGAAGCAGAAACGGCCCCGGCGACCGATGCCCCGGCGGAAGCCGCCGCCGCCCCGGAGCCGGCCCCCGCCGCCGCCGCCCCGGAAACCACCTCGACCAACGGCGCCTATACCAATGGCTCATCCAATGGCAGCTTAGACTTGATGCCTGATGAGATGTTGAACGGGCAGGAGTAGCGTTTGTGGCGTTGAAGCGGTTGTGGCCCGGACAACTGGCCAAGATACGCTGACTCACCAACTCGCTACTCAATGTCATTAAGATAAGCCCCCCTGGCCCCCCCCAAAGGGGGGAGAAAGACGTCAAATTCCGCTCTCTGGGGGGTAGGGGGGCTAACGTTTTACACGGATTAAATCAACCGGCCGCGCCTTCTCGTTAGCAGGCCAATTATAATGGCGAATAAGGCAGAGCCGATAATCGACCAGATGATAGGAAAATCCTGGCTGCCTAATGAGATAGAGAAAAAGACCGGTAAGCCCAACAGCCGAGCTACCCACATTCCCAGCAGGGCGCCAATAAACCCAACGACGGCGGAAACCAGACAGCCGCCCAAGGAATAACCGGCTATCGCCTGACCGATACTGCCACAGACAGCCGCGATGATGACTAACAAAATAAAATCGAGAATAGTCATTGAGGACCTCGCACTTACAATGACATAATGGTTAAGGTGGGGTAAGCGGCGGTTGGCTCGATGGTATTATCGAACTGCTGCCAACCTTCACCATGCCATTTATCGCGTAAGGAGTCGATACTGATCGCTCCGGCTGCCTCCAGGGCGTCGGTTACAACCTCAACTTGCTCAGGCGGGACATCGACAGTGACTAAAATACCCCCTCGTTTGACGCCTTCGGCGTAAATAGGCGCATCATCCTGAGAGACGCCCATCTTGACCAAGCTGCCCAGTAAAGCGCCCCCGGCCACCGCCCCGATGCCAGCTCCGGCGGCTGTCGTTCCCAACAGCGTAGCTAGCGTACTTCCGGCAATAACCGGACCAATCCCCGGAATGAACATCGAGCCAATGCCGGCGATAAGCCCGGCAAACAGCCCGAATGAGGCTCCGCCAACAGCGCCGGCCATGACCCCTTCTGAGGCTTCTTGTTGTAATTCTTTTTCATGAGCCAGAACTTCTAAGGTATGTTCACGAGCCATCACGCTGATTTGAGCGTTGCTGATATTATGATGGTACAGGGCGTCCAGACCTCGATTAGCGTCGTCCAAAGTTCTAAATAGAGCGACCACGGTTGTTGACATAGCTTTGTTCCTTTCTATAAGACAGCGATAGGAGTTACGCAGTTGGGTGAAACGAACCCGGTGACAGTCACTTTTGGCCGAGAATGAACGCCCGTTTAGCCCAAACAGATCGATTTATCGCACCTAAGTGACTGTCACCTTTTGAACTGGGTAACGTCTAAGCTAAATAAGATGTTTAAAAAATAAGACCTGATAGAGACCGATTTCCGGCATCTTCAACATCATCATCATATAATGTTAAATACTCTATCAGGTCTGGACCTAACCGTCTCGCCTTTAGGATACCATTACTGAAGATGTTTACCTATACCCACTGGAATAAGTTCCCCAAAACCATAAGAGCTATATTTTAATAACTCTAATGAATATGACTTGCGCCGTTGAGCGGTTTAGCCCCCTCTAACGCCCCCCTTTGAGGGGAGGACCAGGCAAGTCCCTCCCTGGGGGAAGGATTTAGGGCGGGCTAATCGCCAACAGCGTAACTTCTAATGAAAACAGATAAGGGTGAGGCGCTCATTTAAAAGTAACTGCCACCTGGTTTTTGCCCTCAACCGTGAAGCAGATGAAGCCTTATTTAACAAATTGACTGTTTTCAGCCAGTCGGTTAAGATAAATGAATAACCCAGCTTGGGGATATCCACCCTAATCACGCACCCACCGAGGGCCTATGATCACTAAACAAGTTATTCTAAAAAAAGATCGAGAAAAATCCGTTTTGAATAAGCACCCCTGGCTTTTTTCGGGGGCCATCAGCCGGCTGGAAGGTAATCCAGAGAGCGGCGATGTGGTTGATGTCTGGAACAGCAAAGCCCGCTTTATCGCTCGTGGTATTTATAATGAAAAGTCGCAAATCAGTGTCCGGCTGCTAACCTGGAACCCCAACGATCCGATTGATGAGGAGTTCTGGCGGCGGCGGATCAGCCGGGCGGTAGTGGGTCGATTGGCCTTAAAGCAAGATCAGAGTACCAACGCCTACCGGCTGGTCTACTCCGAGGCGGATGGGGTGCCGGGGTTTATTGCCGATTTATACGGTACTTGGTTAGTGGTGCAGTTTCTGTCGCTGGCGGCGGAGAAGAATCGCAAATTTATCCTCAATACCCTGCTGGATTTGGTGGAACCGCAAGGCATCTATGAGCGCAGCGACAGCGACAGCCGCGAAAAGGAGGGGTTGGTGCCGGTAACCGGGCCGGTTTGGGGCGAGGTTCCACCCGATTTGATTGAGATTGTGGAAAATGGCTTGACCTTTCAGGTCGATGTCAAATTGGGCCATAAGACCGGCTTTTATCTGGATCAGCGCGAAAATCGGATGAGGGCCAGCAAATATTTTGCCGGAAAAGAGGTGTTGAACGCGTTTGCCTATACCGGGGCGTTTTCCGTCTATGCGGCTCGCGCCGGAGCCACCCGGGTCATCAATATCGACTCGTCGGAGCGAGCTTTGCAGATTGCTGAAAATAACATGCTGCGCAACGGCTTCAGCGGGCGTGAAGATGTTTACTCGGCCGCCGATGTGTTTGATGTGCTGCGGGCCTATCGGGAAGCCGGCTGGAAATTCGATGTGATCATCTTGGACCCCCCTAAGTTTGCCCACAGCAAACGCAACGTGGAGAAAGCGTCTCACGGTTATAAAGATATCAATTTGCTGGCAATGAAACTCCTCAAACGGGGTGGTATTTTGATAACGTTTTCTTGCTCCGGGGTAGTTAGCTCGGATCTGTTTCAGAAAATCCTCTTTGGGGCATCGCTCGACGCGGGCCGGACGGTTCAGATCATCGAGCGGTTGTCGCAAGGCTCCGATCATCCCGTTTTACTCACCTGTCCGGAATCAGCGTATTTAAAAGGATTGGTTTGCCGGGTTTGGTAGCTAATTTTTAGGGAGTGCAACAGAAACTGCGGTACGGCAACGACAATGAAAATTTACGGGAGCGACAAAGCTGGCTTTGTCATTCAGGCAGGGTCAAAGTAAACTTTGACGCTCCGGATCGCTATTTTCAAGGGAGTACGATAGTCTCAGATGAGACGAGACCGGGAATGAAAATATAGGAGCGACAAAGCTGGCTTTGTCATACTGAGGTCAGGTCAAAGTAAACTTTGACGCTCCAAGACTGTATTTTCAAGGGAGCGTCAAAGTTTATTTTGATGGCCTTGGAGCCTAAATGCCTAACTCCTGGCGCAGTGCATCGAGCGCGCGCTGGGCGGCAGCCTGAGCGGCGGTCTGTTTGCTGTAGCCCTTGCCCCGGCCGTAAACTTGCTCGCCAATCATGGCTTCAACGGTAAACTCTTTGGCGTGGTCCGGCCCTTCCTCATTAACGGTGCGGTAGGTGGGGGTCAATTGGTAATGGCTCTGGGCCACCTCTTGAAGCTGGCTTTTGGCATCTTTCTCCGAATCAGAGTTTAAGATTTCTTCCAAACTTGGCTCAATGAGGTTATAAACAAAGTCGCGGGTTAGTTCGGTGCCTTTGTCTAAGTATAGTGCGCCAATAAGCGCTTCAAAGGCATCGCATAGAATGGCGGCGCGCTGCCGGCCGCCGCTTTCATCTTCGCCGTGGCCCAGATACAGATAATCGCCTAAATTAATCAACCCGGCAAAGTAGGCCAGCCGCTCGGTTCGCACCAGCGCCGAACGAAGATTGGTCAGCCGGCCTTCGGCCATCTCCGGGAAGCGATGATAGAGATACTCGCCGATAATGAAATCTAAAATGGCATCCCCTAAAAATTCCAGCCGTTCATTATCTTCCAGGGGATAATCCGGGTTTTCGTTAAGGTAAGAGCGATGGGTTAGGGCGCGTTGTAACAAGGCTTTGTTCTTAAAGGTCAGGTTCAGGCCGGTTTCAGCCACGGTAATGGGTTGCATAACTTTCTCTCTATTGATTCAGATTTACTGAGCATCCGCCGTTGAAGGCAAGTAATCCCCCTCAATCCACTCGTCTCCAGCGGGGCCAAATTCTTTTTTCCAGATAGGGACAATTTCCTTAAGGCGATTAATGGCGTAAGCGCAAGCCTCAAAACAGCCATCGCCCCGGTGCGGGCTGGAGACGGCCACGACCACGGCGTTTTCGCCCACTTCGAGCCGGCCGATACGCTGGACAATGGCGATATCGACAATCTTGGGCCACTGCTGGCGCGCTTCGGCGGCGACCTGTTTTAACTTGGCTACGGCCATCTCTTCATAAGCTTCGTACTCCAGCCGCTCGACATCCTTGCCGGCCGAGACATTGCGCACCACCCCGCCAAAGACGGCCACCGCGCCGGTCTCCGGTTTAACGACGCGAGCGGCCATTTCGTCCAGGCTAATTGGATCGAAGGTGATGGCGAATTTCGCCGGCTCGGTCCCGCTGCCGCCGCTGACCGGGGGAAATAGGGCCACCTCATCCCCTTCGGCCAGAGGGGTGCTGAGATCGGCAAATTCCTGATTGACCGAGATAATGGTTTTGGGCGCGGCCTCGGCCAATTTAGGAAACTCTTGCTGTAAGGATTCGATCAAATCGGCAATGGTGGCTTTTTCGGCTAGCGTCCGATCCAGGCTGCCGGCGCCGGTCAATTCCCGTAACCGGGCAAATAATTTAACCGTTACTCTCATAAATCTACTCCAGAACGATGTCGCCGCTTTTGCCGCCGCTTTTCTTCGCCAGGCGAATGGCGTCGATTTGCATCGCTCGATCCACGGCTTTACACATATCATAAATGGTCAGGCCGGCTACGCTGACGGCGGTTAGCGCTTCCATCTCGACGCCGGTTTTACCGGTGGTGCGGACGGTGGCGCTAATCTCGATGGCAGCCAGCCCGTGGGGGTCATCGGCCGGTTGGGTTTCAAACTGGAGGCTTACGTGGGTCAGCATCAGCGGGTGGCACATCGGTATCAACTCGTGCGTTCGCTTGGCGGCCATGATACCGGCGATTTGAGCGACGGCCAGGACATCGCCTTTTTTGATGCCCCCCTCACGAATTAGCGCCAGAGTTTCCGGCTTTAACCGCACTCGCCCTTTGGCCACGGCTTCCCGCGGGGTGTCCGCTTTATGGCCGACATCAACCATGTGGGCGCGGCCTTGGTCATCGAAATGGGTCAGGGGCATTGATTTGTCCTTATCCTTAGTTTGTGAGAATTATAGCAAATTTTGGGAGAGGTTGCCAAACTGGTTAATAAACCCCAATTGCGTTTTTGATCGATTCCCCAAAACCGAGGGTTTGCAGTAAAATTGCCTGCTAATCGAAATTTCTAACAGGAGTGCATATCTTGTCTGAATTAATTCTGCTAAAATTGGGCGGGTCGGTCATTACCGATAAAACCCAGCCGTTTACGGCCCGGCTGGATGTGATCGAGCGGTTAGCCCAGGAGATAAAAAACGCATTCACCGAACGGGGCGACGATCTGCGGTTGATCATCGGGCATGGCTCAGGTTCGTTTGGGCATGAGGTGGCCGCTCGCTATCAAACCCATAAAGGGGCGGTTGGGCCGGATAGCTGGCTGGGTTTCGCCGAAGTCGCCCACGCCGCCGCCGAACTTAACCATATCGTGGTCAACGCGCTGCGCCGGGTTGGCGTTCCGGCCATCCGTTTCCAACCCTCGGCCAGTACCCGCACCCGCGGCGAGCAGTTGATGTACTTTGAGACCTTCCCCTTGAAGGAAGCGCTCAAGCACGATTTGGTGCCGGTGATTTACGGCGATGTCAGCGTTGATGCGGCGCAGGGCATGAGTATTGTCTCGACGGAGGTGCTGTTTGACAATCTGGCCCGCGAGTTGACCCCCAGCCGCATTATCCTGGCCGGGCAGGTCGATGGCGTGTACAAAGCCGATCCTAACATCAATCCGGACGCGGAGCTAATTGAGGATATCGACCGGACCAATTGGGAGGAGGTTGAGACGATGCTCGGCGGCTCGCACGGTACGGATGTCACGGGTGGCATGTTTACCAAAGTTCGGGATATGTACCGGCTAACGCTGGCGATGCCGCCTATGCAAGCCATGATTATGTCCGCCGAGGAAGCGGGTAATGTCGAGGCGGTATTAAAAGGGCAAATGGTGAGTTTTGGGACGTTGATTAATTAGAGTTGGGGCGTTGATGGAGTTGGGGTGTTGATAGAGTTCATAGAGTTGAGAGTTGGGGCGAGCAGCCCGACTACCCAACCAACCAACAACCTATCCAACCGCAACTCTACTCCTCGATCACAATACCCTCACTGGGCATAAATCGCTCACGAGAGAGAATGACGGCGCTGTGACCGGCGCCTGCTGCGGCGTTAGGCTGGTCGGCCGGGGCGGCGGTGGTCAGGCGCTGTTGTAATTGAGCGACCTCAACCGGCGTTAAGGCATAACGCACCGCCTGACGCAGAAGATATTCGATGATGATCTGTTGGACTTGCCGGCTGAGATCATGGGCCGTTTTAAAGGCTCGCCAGCCGATGCTGAGTTTCGTTTCCTTCATAAAAATTTGTCCGGCAGGGGTGTAGGCGACGCCCTGTTTGGCAAACCCCACAATCGATTGACCGGCGCGCCGGGCGAGATGGAGTTCTAACCCCACCGGCGCGCGGATATCGGCTCCCATGATGACAAAATAGAGATCGGCGTTGGCGACAGTCTCGGCCCCCACCGGCTCGGCCTCGACCGGACTTTGCCCGATGCGCCAGGGCAGCGTTACCGGCAGGTCGGCGATCATCCGGGCCAGGGCTTCACGTTCGGCCATTAAATCCGACGCGGCGGAAATGTAGATGATTACGGGTTGGTTTTGGCTCATATTTCACCTCAGCACACCTTTGCCGGAGATCATACCATGAGTTGGGTCGGTGGGGCAAGGGAGAGGGAGATAGGAGATTAGGCGATGGGGAGATTAGAGCTTCGGATATTTTTCAGAACCGCTGCTAAGGGGCGACCGCAAAGTCGGTGAGTGTAACTGCGCCGTCCGGGGCGTTAGACACAGGCAGGCGCTGGCCGGTGGTGGGATCATACAGACCGAGCCGGAGCGTGTACCGGCCGGGAGGCAAATCGGGTAGGGGGCGGGTATCGATGATGGTTTCGCCGGAGTCCCATAAGCTGGTGGGATAGGCTCCGGCGGCGGGGGGGGCGTCGGCTTGGGCGGCGAGGTCTCCGCCGGCGTCGATGACGTGGACGAAGACGGTGTAATCCGTGGTTGGAGTTGTGTTGGTGTGCCAGTAGAGTTGGAGAGTTGGGGAGTTGGTGGAGTTTATAGAGTTGGTGGAGTTGGAGAGTTGGGGAGTTTGGGGAGGAGTGGATGGGGTGTTTGATGGTTGGTTTTCATTTGAGACTGGCTGTTCGCTGTTCGCTGACTGCGGGCTGCTGACATTGGTCAGATCATAGCCTAAGAGCGTAATTTGATCGCCGAATGAGATGTTAAGTCGGGTTTCGGGTTGGGGGTTAGTCGTGGTCAGGCCGGAAGGGGGGCCGCCGACTTTGATCGGGCCGATCATAACGCTGTTGCGATCGATGGGGTGGCCGTCGACGATAAGTGGCAGCGAGAATGTGGGCTCGTCGGTGGGATAGAAACCGAGATCGAGCCAGTAGATGCCAGGAGGGGCGTCGGCATCAATAGGTAGGTCGTAGGCATCGGAGACGATTTCGCCGGGAACCCATAGAAGAGTCGTATAGAAATTTTGGGGAATGCGATCGACGCCGCCGCGCTGAACGAACTCGGCATCGAGCAGGTGATTGAAGATGGCGAGATGTCGCCCTATGGTGCGTTCGGCCCGCATGTGGAGCGTGATCGGGAAACGCTTGCCCGGTTCGGCGCGGCGTTGGGGCAGATCGTAGCCTAGCACCGTAATGAGATCGTTGAAGTTGGCGTCGAGCGGGACAGCCATCGGCGGCGGGGTAAATTGGCGAGGCCGGTTGTGAATGGAGAATGGAGAATGGAGAATGGAGAAAAGCGGCTGTGTTTCAGGCAGATCGGGAATTGATAGTTGATAGTCGCCGCTGGGCCAGTTGGCGGCGACGATAAAATGGGCGATGCTGCCATTTGGGCCGGCGATGAAGCTGATCGGCTGGAAGATTTGGCCATCGGGCGCAGCCAGTTGGGGCGGGGTAGTCTGGCCGGGCAGGACAAAGCTGAGGGTGCTGCGGTAGGTGAAGGGCGCGTTGGGGGGAAGGTTGTCGGTGCGGAGATCGGGGGGGGAGATGGGGCGATTAGGAGATGGGGAGACGGGGATATGGTTGGATAGTGGGATGGATGGCGGGTTGGCTGATTGGAGGTCGGGGGTGAATAGGGTGAGGGATAGCGTGGGGTGGGTATCGGTTAGGGGGGTAAGAAACGGGATGTGGATTTGGTCGCGAAGGGTGTCGCCTTTGTCCCAGGCGCGGGTGGGGTAGCGCCCGCCGACGGGCTGGCCTAACCAGTTGCCAATAGGCTGGTTGCTGCTGCCGGTGAGGGTGAGATCGATCAGGTAATCTTCGGGTGGTACGGCGGCGGCCCGCCAGAGCAACGTGACGGGCAGCCTACCGTCAACCGGTGGGGCGATGTCGTAGCCGATCAAATCGACCCCTTCCGCCAGATTGACGTCAAGCCGATTTTCGAGCGGTCGAATGTGGGCCGTACGAAGCGGGATTGGCGGTGGGTAGCTGGTATTAATCAGGTAGAGACCGTAGAGACTGAGGGCGAATAAATATATACCGAAGATGAGAATGGCGAATTTTGAATAAGGGGAAGTGGGTTGCTTGACCGATAGATTTTTTGGCCCCCGCCGAGTCACATAACCGACGGAGCGTGGCAGCAGAGCCAATCCCAGAATTAAATTCAGAGCGATCAATGACAGGGCCGGAAATAGATGCCGGCCTTGAGCGGTTTCGACGATGCTGCCGGAAAGAATGAAGCGTAGAATGGGTAGGGGGAAGTAGAATAAGGGAATTAGGGGAAAGAAAAGAGGCGGAGTTTGTAGAGTTTGTGGAGTTAATAGAGTTTGTGGAGTTGGTACAGTCTTTGAAGTTAACACAGGTTTTGGGATTTTAGGTTGTTTGCGGTGGGGTGATAGGCGTAGATTATCGGGAGACGATGTTGTTAAGAACGGTTTGGTAATTAGGGCTGCCGTGAGAGGAATAAAAGCAAGCAGGCAAAAGATAGCCAGTAGGGTGTAAATCCAGCCCGGAAGTTCGATGGTTCCACCGCCGCCGAAAAGCCCCCAAAAGGATTTGAAGAGCGTGGCGAACCAGTCGAGCCAGGTGTTGAGCGAAGGCAGTGAGAAGCCACCGCCGGTTGAAATTTGCCGCAGAGAGGCATCGGACGTGCCGGCGCCAAGGGCGGCCAGCGAGCCGCCGATGAGACCCTGCGTGGCGATCTGGTTGAAATTGCGCCAGATGAAGACAAACCACCAGCCGCCGGTCAGGCCCGCGCCGACTAACAGGGCCAGGGCTGGCCACACTAAACGGCCAATGATAGCTAATGGTAGAGCCGGCCGGCCGGATTGAGTGACTGAATAAGACCATTTTGTGATGGTCAGCCAGATGAACCAGGCTAACACTACGCCCCAAAGCGGCAGGGCATTGTATTTGGCGACGGTCGCCAGCCCCAAGAGGCCGCCCAGGAGTAAAAATTGACCGGAGGTTGGAAATAAGCTCCGTTTCGTATAGATAGTGATTACTAGAAATACCAAACTGGAAAGCAAAATCAAGAGGCTATCGTCGTTGATGACGCTGCCGATAAATAGAAATTGGGGTAAAAATCCGTGCATGGCAGCGGCCCCGGTGGAGATGAGCCGGTTCCCGGTTAGCCGCTGGGCGATCAAATAGGTAACCGCCACCGCCAGAATCGTCAGTGTAACCGAGATAAAACGGCCCAGATGCCAGGCTAGACTGACGCCGCGCCAGGGCCAGGTTTCGTCTTCGGTGTGGATGAAAGAAGCGATGGTTTGACCGTTGGTGGGGATGAGGCGGCGGGGGGTGTCGCCCACGGCTTTAAGCCGCGTTGGCGCGGCGTCGCCAACAGCCGCCACCGGCCCTGCTACCAGGGTATGATAAAGCGGCGGCCAGGTCGAGCGGTAGCCGGCCTGGCGGCGCTCGGCCAGGGTGGCGGGCAGGCCGCCGTGGTTGGCGATAAATTGGGCGTAAGTCAGGTGGGCCGGTTCGTCAGGCGCTTCGCCGAGGGGGATGAGTAGGGTGTAGGCCACCGCTAGGGCGATGTGCAGCAGCCAAACCAGCAAGAATAGACGGTGGCGTTTGACTGCTTCAATCTTTGGCAAGACTCGACCTTTGCTCGACGCGAATAATGGCGTTGAGGATGATAAATTCCTGGCCGGGCTGGCCGGCCTTGTCGAGGACTGGCACGCGTTCTTGGGTATCGCTTTGGTACCAGCCAATTTGCAGACGATGATCGCCGGCCGGGGCGCCAGCCGGGATAGTTAAGGTGTATTTGTCGGTGATTTTTTCGCCGGGTGACCAGTTAGAGGTAGGATAGGTTCCCCAGACCGGCTGATTGTCCTGACCGACCCGATTAAACCCGTCGGCGGCGATCAGATGGGTGAAGACCGTGTATGGCGCTTCGGTGGGACCGCCGGCCAGCCAGTAGAGAGACAGCGTAAACTCATCTTCCGGCTCGAGATTAAGCCGGTATTCCTGGTCAATTTCGCCGGTAGACACCAGGCGTGACTGGCCGGTTTTATCCAGAATTTGAAAACCGCGCAGTTCGATGCCGTGGGTAAATGTGACCGGCTGGTGAATCAGCTGTGCATCGATGGCGGCCGGTCCCAGGTATAAATTAAGATTGTAGTCCGGAAAAAAGACCTGATCAACCCGATCGGCATGGCGATCGAGCCAGTTAAGAACGTCGCCCTGTTCATCGAAGCCTTGGCGGAGCAGCGGCAAAAACCAGATACGCTGGTAGGCATTGGCGATTTTTTCGGTTTCCGCCAACCGAAATTCGGTTGAACGGTCACGCTCGACCGGTACCACGTAAAAGGGCAGACCGTTGGGGCTGTAGTAACTGACAGAAGCCTCAGGAAAATTAGTAAGCATCACATCACCGGGTTGAAGTTTTTTGCTGATGTAATTATGGTACAGATGCCAGGGAGGAGCTTTCGCGTAGGCAATATCGGTAAAGTAATGGGTTAGGGCCAGTAGATTGACGTAGAGGAGGAAGGCCAGCAAGAGGAGAGATGTGACCCGTAAGGTGTAGAACGTGGTAAGCGGCGCGGGACGGGGCGAACGTGCTCGGGACAGAGGCATTTTTGCCGAAAAAAAGAGGGTGACAAGCCCGGCGGCCACTAGGAGTTCGAAGGCGGGTTGGGCCTGGATGAGAAAGCGTTCTTTGAAGAAAGGGCGGTCAATTGACAAGATAATAACGCCAAAAACAGGCGTGGCAAAGAAAAGTGTCCAAAAGATGCCGGTCGTAAAATTTCGGCGAAGCAAACTGACGATACCGAACAGCCAAATTGGCGTCAAGATTAAACTGATGAGTAGACCCCAGTGATCGTCAATCGTGAATCCGGTCAGCAAAGCGGTGGAAGCCAGGCGGAGGATATTAGTTGTGGGGAGTTTTTCGATGCCGCCGGCAGCCGGACCGATGAAGTTATAAGCGAGTTGTAGACCCGGTGTGATTAACAAACCAATAGCTATTTGTGAGATCAGCCACGGCCATCTTTGGGTCCAAAACTTTTTAGCGTTGAGCAGTACGAAAAGCCCTTGAAAGGCAATGAGGAAGACGGTGTAGTAGTGCGTATACAAACAGGCCACGGTCAGGCCGATGTAGAGCAGCCAGAGGATGGGACGTGAGACATGGCGCGTAGTGCGTAGTGCGTGGTACGTAGGTTGTTGAGGTAGGCTATTAGCAAGGGATTGTGACTCGCGGTTGAGAGTGGATGGCTGACGGCGGATGGCTGATGGCGGATCGCCGGTCAGCGCGGCCCACAGCGCCCAAGATGACAGTAACCCGAGCAGGGTGAAGAGAGGATAAGAGCGAACATCTTGGGCCAGCCAAATTTGCAGCGGATTAACCGCTAAGAGGGCTGCGGCCAGCAGGCTAACGGCGGCGTTGCGGACTGTTCGCTGGGCCAGGGCGTACAGGGCCGCGACCGTCAATGTGCCGGCGATCACTCCGGCGAAACGCATTACCCAAGCCTCCTCGCCGATGAGGGTTTGCCAGAGGTGAAGCAGTAAGTAATATAGCGGTGGATGAGGATCGGTCACGCGGGAAAGTTCCCAAAGTTCGGAAATGGGCATGGCCGAATACAGGACGGTGGCGGCTTCATCGCCGCGCAAAGCCTGGTGGTCAAGTTGATAGGTCCGTAGAAAAAAGGCCAGGAGTAGGATCAACCCTATGGCCGCAGGTGGGACCAGCTTATTAAATTTGTGATCCGGGTTGTTGATTACCATTAGCTGTGAATGGTAATCAAGCTTGAGGAAATAACAAAATCCGAGGTCTGTTTTTTAGTCGGTCAAGCTGAAGGTTCGGTCATATCGAGCACAATCTGGGCTAACTGCTCATAGGCTTCGGCGCCTTTGTGTTTGCTGGCATAGTCGGTAATCGCTTTGTTGGCCACGGTGGCTTCGGCAAAGCGGATACTTTTATGGATGATCGTGTCGAATACTTTATCACCATAGATCGATTTCATCTCCTCTAAAACTTCGCGAGAGTGAATCGTCCCTGTTGAGTACATTGTCGGCAGGATCCCCAGCAGCCTGAGCTTAGGATTCATGCGGTCGCGGGTTCGTTCGATGCTGTCGATGAGCTGGTTGACCACGCGAATGGCAAAAAATTCACATTGAACGGGAATAATGACCCCCGTGCTAACGCAAAGCGCGTTGACGGTAAGCAAATTCAAACTGGGCGGGCAGTCGATCAGGATATAATCATACCAGCCGTTCAGAATACCCAAGACATTGCGCAAAACATATTCCCGACGTAATTCCGGCATTAACTCGATAGCCGCCGCGGCTAAATCGTTATCGGCCGGAATGACGTCGAGATAGGCCTGAATCGGATGGATGGCTTGATTGGCCGGGATCTCTTCATCCATCATCACTTCATAGATGGTGTTCGTTTCGTTGGTCACTTTGATGCCCAACCCGGCGGACAGTGCGCCTTGCGGATCCAAATCGATCAGCAGGGTCTTTTTTTGCATCTGGGCCAGCGCAACACCTAAATTAGTTGTTGTTGTAGTTTTGCCCACCCCACCCTTCTGATTGGCGACTGAGATGATGTGTGTCATTAATTCCCTCTTTAACCTTAACCCCATTGGTAGGTTGATTTAGTTGACTGTGATAGTTATTTGTTTTTTCCAGCGGCGGTAGAGTCGCCACAGTTTCGGCTAATCGAGCGTAATCAATTGCCCCTCGGCTGCGAGGTGCATATTCGTAAATGGTTTGGCCCTCACCGGGTGCTTCCGATAACATGGTGTCAACTCGGATAGGCTGCGTAACCCGTGGTCCTAATTTTCCTAGAAGTTGCATCACTTTGTCGCTGACGCGCCGGCGCGGATCGTACATTGTGGGAATGATTAGACGAATATCGGCGCCGCGCTCCATGACTCGGGCTACTTCTTTGAGGTATTCGATGAATTGTTCGGCCCCGGTTAACGCTAGCATTTCCATCGAAACGGGAATAAAAATTTCATCAGCGTAGACGATTGAGTTGACTGTCAACAGCGACAGAGACGGCGCACAGTCGATTACCATATAGTCATAGCAGGTGAGATTGCTAAAAATTTCCTCAAAAATCTCTTCCCGCGCCATTTCAAAGACCATTCGCTGTTGGGCCTTGAACAAACTTAAACTGCTGGGTAAAAGATCAAGATTCTTTCGAGCCGAAAGAATAACCTCTTCGGGCATCGCTTTTTTAACCAGGACGTCGGCCAATGACTTTTTAGGTTGGGGTAATCCCAAGGCAACGGTCAGATTGGCTTGGGTGTCGGTGTCAAGGAGTAGAACTTTGTGACCACGAAGGGCCAGGGCAGCTCCTAAACTTATACAAGTTGTTGTTTTCCCAATCCCTCCCTTGAAACCAACAATTGCTATTTTGCGCATAGATATTTGCCTCGCTTACTAAGTGTGGTGGTTGTTAGAAATAGTTCAAATAGCTTAATGGTAATTCTGGTAGCGCAACCGAGTCTTTTATGTTGTAATTTTGAATTCCAGAGCAGTTTTTAGAGAAGACTCAGCTTTAACCGAGTAGACTGCGATGAATAGTTTGAATTTTTTAAGTGTACGTACGTTGCTTAAGTATATCTTGGATTTAACTTCCGGTCAAGCGTCCTATTTCGATAAAACTTCGATAGGCGGGGGCAGAGTTAAACGGCCTGAGGGATCAATAGTCTGTGTCTCAAATTTTAAGGGCAGGCGTTCACCTGAGGGTTGAAAATACAGGCCGATAGCCAGTCGATATTGGCCTGGGGGTAAATCGGTGGGGGTAGCAACCGTGTGCGAGTCTAAAATCAATTCACCGGGAGACCAAATCGTGGTCGGGTAGTGACCGCCGTGTGGTTGGGCATCGTTTCCGGCCACGAGGTTGTCTTGATCATCAAGAAGATGGATGAAGACAGTGAAATCGCGCGCCGGTGTAGTTAAGGCTTCCCACAGTAGCTCGACCTGGATCGAGTCGCCAGCGATAATGGCGGTGGGCTTGACCTTGTAGGCTGTCAGCCGGGCGACCTCCCCAAAATCAAGGGGCTGCGACCTGACCAACGGAGCCTCGGTGGGCGGTTGGGGCAAGGCGATTTTGAGCGGGCCGATAAAAAAGGTGTCCGGTGAGTCGCTGAAGCCGCTGGTGAGCGGCAGCCGCTGGCCCAGCGCCGGATCGAACACGGAGACGGCCAGCCAGTAGCGACCCGGTTCTAAATCCGGCTCCAATGTGACCCAGTGCTGGGCGGCAATCTGATCGACATTGGGCCGCCAAAAACTGGTGGGGTAGATCCAATCGGTGGGGCGGGCATCACCGTTACCGACAGCGCGGCGGTCGTCGGTGATCAACCGGACCAGGACTTCGTATTCGGTTGACATCGGTTGGTTGGCCTGCCAGTAGAGCGTGACCGGCAGGTTCAGCCGGAGATCAATCGTGGTTGGGAAAGTGGCGCCGATAAGCTGCATCGGGCCGAAAGCGGCGTCAAGATCAAGCGAGGGCGGCTC
>JACKAT010000040.1 GCA_020634935.1 Anaerolineales bacterium | reverse complement strand
GAGGGCATTATCTTCCAGGGCAGTTCCGCCCGAGCCTACGTGCTGCTCAACAGCGAGCGCTTCTACGCCCAGTAGGTTTAGAGTTTATGGAGTTCGTCGAGTTTATGGAGTTTGTGGAGTTTATGGAGTTTGTGGAGTTTAATGACACGGGAATTTAATAAGTGGTGTATTTGAACCATGTCATTTCGGAGCCGCAGGCGCAGAAATCCCTGAGACGGTGGTTGGCAACGCGACGCTGTCGGGATTTCTCGCTCATCGCTCGGAATGATATGCCCAAGTTAATTCATTCTCATTCCATTCGTGAATTGGACGATTTCCCGTATAGCGTAGGTAAGTTTGGTGTGGATGGCCAAATCCGGCGGGAGCCAACCTGACTTAAAAGCCCTAAACTTAGGGACGTACCAAACCTTTACCAACCCTATGAACTCTACCAACTCTATGAACTCTAAGAACTCTATGAACTCTAACCCACTCAAAAGGTCGTAACCCGGGCATGACCCACAGCAGTGTCCGGTTAAATATTATCCATACAATTTAATAGTATAAGGAGAGATATATGTTTGGTCTTGAGGACAAAGTAGTTCTAGTCACCGGCGGTAACCGAGGTATTGGCGCGGCTATCGTCAAGCTGTTGGAGGAACTCGGCGCGAAAGTAGCTTACACCTACCGCAGCGGCCAGGGCGAGTACGGCGCTTTAGCCATTCAGGCTGATGTGACCGACCCCGACGCGATGGCGGCCACCGTCGATCAAGTCGAGCGCGAGCTAGGCCCCATCTATGGCATTGTGGCCAACGCCGGCATCACCAACGACGCCCTGTTGTCACGGATGACCCATGAAATGTGGGACAATGTGATCAACACCAACCTGACCGGCGTCTATAACACCATTCGGCCGGCCATCCCCCTCATGTACGAACGCAAGGCCGGCGCGCTGGTCTTCATTAGCTCGGTGGTGGGCGAACAGGGCAACATCGGCCAGGCCAACTATGCCGCCACCAAAGCCGGGTTGATCGGCCTGGCCAAGACCATCGGCCTGGAAGGCGCGCGCAGCCAGGTACGGGCCAACGTCGTCGCCCCCGGCTTCACCGAAACCGATATGGTCAAATCAATCCCCGACGCGGTCAAAGAGAAGATTCTCCAGACGATCCCCCTGCGCCGCTTTGCCTCGGAAGAGGAGATTGGCTGGGCCACCGCCTTCCTGCTGTCGCCGGTGATGTCCGGTTATATTACCGGCACCATCATCAGCATCAACGGCGGCCGCCACACCTAGACTGAGAGCAAACGTGACGGTCACTTCGGTCCGGCTGCCCGCACCCGGCCAGCCGGGCCAACCCCCTCTTTTGGCGGCGTTCCACCTCGACCGCCGGCTGGCCGGCTATCTGATCGAGCGCTCCGGCAGCGTATCCTGCGAGCAGGATGGCTTCGCGGGCGCTCCGGCAGCGCATCCTGCTAGTAGGATGGCTTCGCGGGCGCTCCGGCAACGCATCCTGCTAGTAGGATGGCTTCGCGGGCGCTCCGGCAACGTATCCTGCTAGTAGGATGGCTTCGCGGGCGCTCCAGCAACGTATCCTGCTAGTAGGATGGCTCCGCGGGCGCTCCAGCAACGTATCCTGCTAGGAGGATGGCTCCGCGGGCGCTCCGGCAAGGCATCGCGCGAGTAGGATGGCTTCGCGGAGGCTCAGCCGCCTACCGGTCTCCAGCGCCCCCCACCTGCCTGGCGCTCAGCCAGCCGCCCTGACCCGTGACCCCGACCCGTCCGGCGCTGCGCTGAGGACGCGCCGGAGCGACAAAGCTTGCTTTGTCCGGCCGAATGGCTGGAGCGACCAAGCTTGCTTTGTCCGGCCAGATGACCGAATGACCGGAGCGACCAAGCTTGCTTTGTCCGGCCGGACGCGCTGGAGCGACAAAGCTTGCTTTGTCCGGCCAGATGACCGGACGCGCCGGAGCGACCAAGCTTGCTTTGTCCGGCCAGATGACCGGAGCGACCAAGCTTGCTTTGTCCGGCCGAATGACCGGAGCGACCAAGCTTGCTTTGTCCGGCCGGATGACCGGAGCGACAGAGGGGGCGAGGCTAAAGCCATCGCCCTGAGAGAGCGAAGGGCGCTTCAGCGCCCTCGGAGGCGAGAGCTTAGCCCGAAAGGGCTTCGCTCTTTTAGCGCGGGTCTTCAGGCCCGGGCTCGGGGGACAGCGCTGACTCGCCCCCTCGTTACCCCCAGCAGGCGCCGGCATTTAAATGATAACCGGCGGTTCCCGGTCCGCCGTCGGCCGTCTTGCCCCTCACAACCGCCCCACCAGCAGCAGGCCGATCAGCGTCGCGAACGCGGCCAGGCCCAGCCCGAACGCGAGGATGGCCCACTGGAGCCAGTTCGATTTGTAGGCCAGCATGGCCTGGTAGGCCGCCTTTTGCTGGTCGAGCCGCCGGTCGCCGTAGTGATAGGCGCGGGGCAGAACCACCACCAGCGCCGCGCCGAGCGCGCCCAGCAGCAGCAGCACCGCCGCCACCCCGGCCCAGACGATCCCCGGCTGCCGCAGCGAGGCCGCGAAATTCGGGCTGCCCAGCGACAGCACCCCGAACAGCACCCCGTAGAAGGCCGTCACCAGCGAGATGATCTGGCGCGCCCCGGCCTCCAGGTGATCGAGCGCTTTGACCTCCATCGTCTCGATGATGGCCAGCAGGTCAGCCTCCTCGTCCGTCAGCGGGCGCGAGGCGACGGAGACAATATCCCCTTTGGCCATGCTACGCCTCCCGCTCGACCTCGACGGCGACCTTGGTGCCGTCTTGGGGGCAGGTAAAGACGTAAACCTCGACCCGCGTTTGCTTTTGATCGCCGCGATAGATGACCCGCTGGGTCTGGGCCTGGCTCAAATCTTGCCACCATTCGTGGCCGCAGGTGGGGCAGCGGACGGTGATGGTGTTGTTCATAAGGATGCCTCCTGTGAGAATAGCCCTCACCCCCAACCCCTCTCCCTCAGGGCTTATCCTTACCCATAAATCAGCGCCGTCGAAGAACGGGAGTTGAGGTGAGGGTTCGTTAATTATTGAGACGAAAGGCCAGTATTACCCGGATATCGGGGCCGGCGGACCGCTCACCCCCCCTCAATCCCCCCCGTTGGGGGGGAGGTTTTAGCTCCTCCCCCTAGCAGGGGGAGGCTGGGAGGGGGTTGGGTCGCCGTTAGCCCCGATATCCGGTGAAAAAATCAACGTGCCTCAGCCCGTCCCTTTCGGTCCGCCGCCCACTTACCCGACTTATGGGTAAAGATAAGCCCTCAGGGAGAGGGGTTGGGGGTGAGGGGCTTGGTCCTACTCAGCCAGCCGCCGCTTAGCCTCGGCCAGCCGCTCGACGTAGGCCGGGGCGACCGGCTCCGGGGCCTGGCCTTGCAGCAGCGCGGCGACGGCCCGGACGAATTGGGCCAGATCGGCGTAGGGCGAACCGGGCGCTGCGCCGTCGGCATAATGAGCGGCGGCTTCGGCCAAGTGGGGCAGCAAATCCGCGACCTGACCGGCCTGCCGGGCTTCAATGGCGGCCTCGACGATGGCGCCGGCCTGAGCTTCAATCTCCCGGCGTTGTAACTCGCGGGCGTAGGCGGCCTGCTCCGCCGGGCTGAGGGCCGACACCTGCTCGATCATTTGGCGCAGTTGGGCCTGCGCTTCCGGCGGGGCCTGGGCCAACGCTGCTTGGAGCGTGGCCAGCGCTGCGCCCGTCATCATCAGCGGCGGCGGCGGGCGGCGGTTCGCCGGCCAACTGCCGCCGCATAGCCTCCAGCGCGGCCCGATCCGACGCCAAATCGTCCAACCCCAACCGTTCATCGATGGCGACCACCTCCGCCATCGCGGCCACGGCTTCGGCCAGGCGATCCAGTTGGGCCAGATAACTGGCCTGGTTGTAGAGGGCGACGCTGAGGCGCTGCTGCCCGGCCTGACTGTTATCCGCCCGCAAATAGGCGACGGCTTCCGTTTGGGCGGCCAGGCCAGGGCCGGCTGCCCGTGGCGATCCAGCAGCCGGGCCAGGGCCAGCCCCAGGCCGGCGGCTTCCGGCCCGCTGAGGTAGGGCAGGACAGCCGCCCCGGCCTGTCCCAGCGCTTCGCAAACCGTGGGTGGGATTGCCGACGACCGCCCTAAGGCCGTGAGATAATCGCGCCCGGCGGCCGATAAGCCCGGCTCTGGCCCGGCCTGGGCGATGGCCTGTTGCACGGCCTCGACCGGCTGTTGCCCTTCCGCCGCGCCGATAGCGGCCTGGGTCAGGCCGATCATCACCTGCGCTGCTGAAGGCGGCTCCGGCGGCCCGGCAGGTTGATCCAGCCCGGCCAGCATAGTCACGCACTTGATTGGCTTCCAGCATGCCCAACCGGGCAAAGATCGCCAGCGCGGTTTCGTAATGCTGCCGGGCGCGGCCTATCACCTTGTGTTGAACGACATAACCCCGGTTCGTCAGCGTAAGGCCTTGCCTTTGAGGTCGCCCAGCCGCTCATCGATAGATGCAGGCTCTCATCATACAGGGCCAGGCCGCGTCCAACTCGCCCGCGTCACGTAGATGGCCGCTTTCTGATGCAGCGAGGCCGCCTTGTCTGGAGGTCGCCCAGCCGCCTTTGAGGGCTAGGCTCTCATCATACAGGGCCGGGGCCGCGTCCAACTCGCCCCGCGTCACGTAGATGGCCGCTTTCTGATGCAGCGAGGCCGCCTTGCCTTTGAGGTCGCCAGCCGCTCATGAGGCCAGGCTCTCATCATACAGGGCCAGGCGCGTCCAACTCCCCGCACGTAGATGTTTCGTGCAGCGAGGCGCCTGTTGAGGTCCAGCCGCTCGATAGATAGGCTCTCAATACAGGGCCGGGGCCGCGTCCAACTCGCCCCGCGTCGTAGATGGCCGCTTTCTGATGCAGCGAGGCTGCCTTGGAGGTCGCCCAGCTGCTCTTAGGGCAGGCTCTCACATACGCAGGCCGCGTCCAACTGCCCGCGTCACGTAGATGGCCGCTTCTAGAGGGCTGTCGCGCATATCTACAGGCGCAAGCCCCGTACGTAATGGTGCTTTCTGATGCAGCGAGGCCGCCTTGCCTTGGAGGTCGCCCAGCCGCTCTTTGAGGCCAGGCCTCATCATACAGGGCGAGGGCCGCGTCCAACTCGCCCCGCGTCACGTAGATGGCCGCTTGCTGATGCAGCGAGGCCGCCTGCCTTGGAGGTCGCCCAGCCGCTCTGGGGGCCAGGCTCTCATCATACAGGGCCAGGGCCGCGTCCAACTCGCCCCGCACTCAGCAAAGGCGGCCTGCTCGTACAGCACGCTTGACAGCGCGGCCTCGTGCCTGCTCACGAGCGGCCGCCTCGCTGCGGCCAGCAGCGGGTCGGCCTCGGCCAGGCGGCCGTAGTGGCGCAGCAGCCAGGCCAGTTGGCGGCCGTAGGTGGAAACCTTGTCCGGCGGCTGGTGATCGGCCTGGGCCAGCAGTTCATCCAGCCAGGCCAGGCCAGTTGGGCCAGGCGGCGTCGCTGTGAGATGCTCGTAGCAGCGGTCCACCAGCCAGGCGGCGTAGGCGGCGTAGGCCGGGCCGGGGTCAGGCAGGCCGGGCGGGTCGTCATTGTAGGCGCGGCCCAGGTAACCCAGGATGACCGGCTCCAGGCGGTAGGTGGCCGGGGTGTCGTTATCGTAGGTTAGGTCCACCACCAGCAGGCTGCGCCGCACCAACTCACCCAGGTGCGGTTTAGCCGCGTCTGCCGCCTCCAGACCCCACAGTTGGGCCGCGCCCTCGGCGAAGAAGGGGGCGCTAAAATGGCGTAAGGCCGTCAGCCGGGCTTGCAAGAGTGGCGGCAGCGCCTGATAGCTGCGTTCGAAGGCCGTGGCAAAGGTGACGTGATGGGGAGCCAGCCCTTGCCGTTGGGCGGCGGCTAACTCCGCGTCCCAAGCGGCCAAGAACTGCTCTGGGGCGACCTCCCGGCTGACATCGTATTCGCCGGCCAGCAGGGTAATGGCCAGCGGGTGGCCCCCGGTGGCCTGGGCCACGGCCCGGGCCAGCGTTTGGTGGGCGGCGTCCTTAGCTTTGGCCCGGCTGCTGCTCTGTAGAAAGAGATCGGCCCCGGCCCGTTCGGCCAGGCCGGGCAAGCCGCGCCCGGCCGCATCAGGCGGAAAGATGACCTCGTGGCGCAGCCCGACCGGTTGGCGGCGGCTGGTCAGCAGCATGGGCTGCCCGGCGTCGGCCAGTTGGGATAGAAGACGGTTGAGCAACGCGGCCTGCCGCCGGCGGTCCGGGTCGCCGGCCGGCTGAGTTTCGGCGTCGCCTTCGTCCTCGGCCGCGGCCTGCGGGTCGAGCGCCTGCTGGACCGTTTCGTAGTTGTCGATCAGCAGCAGCGGACGGCTGTGTTGGAGCGCCGGCAGCAAATGTTCATAGATCTGATCGGCGGTCAGGTTAGCCAGCGGTTGGGCCTGGGTCTCGCCCAGCAGGCGGGTCAGCAGGGCCAGCAGCACCGCTTTGGCCGAAATCGCCGGCTGTTCGGCCAAACTGACCCCCATCACCCCGCCGGGCCAGCGCCAGCCAAAGCGGGCGGCCAGGCTGGCGGCCAGGGCCGTCTTGCCGATGCCGCCGGTCCCGACCACGGTCACCACTGGGTGGTCGTTCAAGGCGCGGGCCAACTGGTGCAGCTCTCGCTCGCGGCCCACCAGCGGGTTGGGCGGGGTCAGCAGGGCGGGCAGGCTCAAAGGGGAGGGCGAGGTCAGGCCGGCCACTTGGGGCCAGCCCTCGGCCAACCGCAGCGGCGGCCCGGCCTCGGGGGCGACATAGGCCACCGGCAGCCCGGCGGCGTGGGGGGCGTCGCTCAGGGCCAGCCGGGCCTGGCGCAGGCTCTCGCCCAAATCGTCGCCCAGCAGCAGGCTGTCGTACAGGGCCGCGGCAAAGGGGCCGCTGTCGGCGTCGGGGAAGTCGGCCTGCATGCCAATGGCGGCCGGAACGCTGCCCGTTTGGACCAAGGCCCGGGCCAGGTCGGCGTCGGTGTCCGCGGCCTCGCTGCGGGCGGTGCGGCAGGCGCTAATAACCACCAGCCCCAGCTTGCCCCGCACCAGGTTAGCCAGCCGGTCGCCGCGCAGGGGGGCCATCTGCCCGTGGTCATCTTCCAAATAGAGAATAGGCTGGCGGGTGGTCAGCCCGTTATGCTGTTGCTCGATGATCGAGCCGTGGCAGCTTAGATGCAGCAGGGCCGGGGTGCGCCGCACGGCCTGGGCCAAATGGCGCTCGGTCGGCGGGATGCGCTGGGCGGTCAAAGCCACGCGGCTGCGGCTCAACGTCTGGTGAATGTGGTTGAGTTCCGTGGTCAAATCGAGGCGGGGGGCGACCTCATCGGCCCTGGGGGCGGGGTTGAAGCGGCTGCGGGCCAGGATCGGGTCGCCGTTGGGATCGACCAGCGGGTCGGCGGCCAGCACAATGAAGTTGAGCGGGCCGGTCGGGGCCGGGCGCGGCGCTTTGGCCTCCGGCAGCAGCCGCAGCAGGCGGTAGCGCCAGATCAGCAGCTCGGTTGGCGATAGGGCGGCGTACTCCCAGGGCAAGGCCGCGCTGCGGTCGTCGGTCATGAGCAGCAGCAGTTCGTCCGCGTCGCGGTCCAGGTGGTCCAGCAGGGCCGGGCCGCCCATCGCTTGAAATAGGGTCGCGCCTAAGCCAAAGGGATCAAACAAGTAGGGGTTGGCCTCGCCGGTGATGGCGGTCAGCGCCGCCAGCGGGGTCGGTGGGGTCAGGGGGTCGGTCGGGTCGCCCCGGTGGGCGACAATCGTCTCCTCGTAGCCGGTCAGGAAAAGCTTCAGGGCCATGGCTCTCTCCGTTTGGGTTGGTGTTAAGATTATAGCCAAGTGATGGGTCGGATACAAGGGGAAAATGGTCGGGGGCCGGGGGTTGGGGGCTGGGGGTTGGGGGCCGGGGGTTGGAGGTTGGGGGCCGGGGGTTGGGGGTTGGGGGTTGGAGGGGCCAGAGCGTCTCGAATGTAAGGGCAATGGTTTTGTAAGGATTTCATAAGCGTTATGACATAGATGGGTGGTAGCCTGGAACTGCGGGAGAAGGCTAAGGGTAACCGGAGCGACAAAGCTGGCGTTGTCATCCGTCGCGGGCCGGCCGGAGCGACAAGGGGGACGGCCCAGAGGAGCGGAACCGCGGGCGGGCGATGACACCGAAAGGGTCGGGCCAACTTAAGTTGGCCCGACTAAGATTATTAACAGGAGGCACCTATGACCACCCACCTAAAACCCGGCGACCGCTTGCCCGACCTGGCGCTGCCGGACCAAGATGGTAAGCTGAGACGGCTGTCGGACATGACGCGGCCGGGGCCGCTGGATCAGAAGCTGGGGTTTAACGACGGCTACCCGCTGCTGGTCGTCTTCTACCGGGGCTACTTTTGCCCGCGCGATAACCGGCAGATGCGCGAGCTGGTCCAGTTTCAGCCGGAACTGAAGGTAAGCTACGTCCAACTGGTGACCATCAGCGTCGAGCCGTCCCCGGTGCAGGCCGCCTTCCGGGCCGGGCTGGGCGCGACCTGGCCCTTTTTGTCGGACGAGAGCCGGGCGGCGGTTAAGCAGCTCAACATCCTCGACGAGACCGAGGGCGAGGCCGCCTACGTGGCCCAACCCTACACCTTTGTGCTGCGCCCGGATTTGACCATCCACCGCCTTTACAACGGCTGGTTCTACGTCGGCCGGCCCACGTTGGCGGAGCTGCGAGGCGATCTGCGGGCGATCATGGCCTCGCTCTCCAATTATAGTTATGAGGCTTACACGACCCCGGCCGCCCGCCAGATTCGCATCCCGCAGCAAACCTGGGCCGAAGGCGCGCCGCCGCTCGGCGCTAGCGGCCGGCCCGTCGTCGAAGGTGTGGTGGCGGAGTTCGATCTGGCCAGCGGCAACGGCCTGATCGACGCCGGCGGGCCGGCGATTTTCTTCAACTTCACCGCCATCCCCGGCCACGGCTACCGCACCCTCCGCCCCGGCGCATCCGTCCGCTTCGAGTTGGTGGAGAATGAGACCGGGCTGACAGCCTGGAATGTACAGGCCGTGGCCCGTGGCACATGATTGAATGGTATGTCCCACGGCCTACCGTCTACTTGTAACCTGCCCCCAACCTCTTTACAATATCTAGGGTATACTTTCGAGGTAATGACTCGCCGTCATGCCATTTCGAGCGACGAAGGCGCGAGAAATCTCCCAGCAGGATGTAGGCAACCGGACGCTGTAGGGATTTCTCCGCCTGCGGCTGCGAAATGATATGCTTGAGCCGTTCCTTTCGCGATAGAGGTAAAGAGGGCGATAGAGATAGAGAGGGAGATTAGGGCAAACCACTAGGGCAACCAAGCAACTAGCCCACTCATCAACCAACCAGCCAGCCAGCCAGCCAACCAACCAACCGACCGACCGACCAACTAACCCCCTCCCCCCACTCCACGAACTCTATAAACTCTACGAACTCAATGAACTCAACCAACTCTATAAACTCAACCAACTCAAAGGAGTAAACACTATGGACATAGCAATGATCGGCCTGGGGAAGATGGGGGCCAATATGGCGACGCGCTTGCTGGCGGGCGGGCATCGGGTGGTGGCCTTCGATTTGAACGCCGACGCCATCCGCAGCGCCGAAGCCAAGGGAGCCGAGGGCGCGGCCACACTGGCCGCGGTGGCCGAGACGCTGGCCGCCCCCCGCGCGGTCTGGGTCATGGTCCCCTCCGGCGCGCCGACCGAGCAAACCATTAACCAGCTGACCGAAGTCCTGTCGCCCGGCGACATCATCATCGACGGCGGCAACAGCAACTACAAAGACTCGCTGCGCCGGGCGGCGGCGCTCAAAGAACAGGGCTTCCACTTCGTCGATGTCGGCACCAGCGGCGGGGTGTGGGGCTTGACCCAGGGCTACAGCATGATGGTCGGCGGCGAGACCGCGCCGGTCGAGTCGCTGCGCCCGATCTTTGAAACGCTGGCCCCCGGGCCGGACCAGGGCTGGGGGCGCGTCGGCCCCAGCGGGTCCGGTCACTTCGTCAAGATGGTCCACAACGGCATCGAGTACGGGCTGATGCAAGCCTACGCCGAAGGCTTCGAGCTGATGAGCCACAAGACGGAGTTCAACCTCGACCTGCCCCAAATCGCCGAGATTTGGCGCTTCGGCAGCGTAGTCCGCTCGTGGCTGCTCGACCTGACGGCCCGCGCTCTGGCCGACAACCCGACGATGGAAGGCATCGCCGCCTTTGTCCCCGACTCGGGCGAAGGGCGCTGGACGGTGGTCGAGGCCATCGACCTGAACTGCTCCATCCCGGTTATTACCCTGGCCTTGCAGACCCGCTTCCGCTCGCGCGAAGACGATCCCTTTTCCGAAAAACTGCTGGCGGCCATGCGCAACCAGTTCGGCGGCCACGCGGTTAAGAAAGAGTAGGCGCCGGAGATGATCCCCCACTGCGACTCAACCACCATTATAGCCGGAGTAGGTGAAGTGGTATCGAAGGAAAGGGGACCGAAGGGCGAAGCGGGTTTAGGAGGCGTCGGAAGTTGCATTTCTGGCCGGAACTGTCTAAGATATGGGGCAGATGGCGCCAATCTATGAGGACTTACGCAGTTGGGTGTAACGAACCCGGTGACAGTCGCTTTTGGCCGAAAATGGACCTCGATTTATCACGCCCAAGTGACTGTCACCTTTTGAACTGCGTAACTCATATCAATGAGAGATAGAGGAGATCTACAGTGACGTTCGATCAATTCAAAGAGTCTACCTTACAGTCCAACCCTCCGGACGGCCTTAGCCAACCCCTGCAAGCTATGTGGTGGGCGGCTAAGGACGAATGGGATACCGCCCACGATTTAATCCAGCCGCTCAGCGATGGTCACAGTATCCGCATCCACGGCTACCTCCATCGCCAGGAGGGCGACACCGGCAACGCGGCCTATTGGTATCACCGCAACGGCATGGCGCTGCCCGACAATACCCTTGAAGAAGAATGGACTGAGATTGTGTCGATTCTGTTACAGGCAACCTGATGGTTCATCGTGATAAACCGGTGGCTCTGGTGACCGGGGCCACCGGCGCTATCGGCCAGGCGATTGCCCGGCAGTTGGCGGCCAAGAAGTATCAGGTCGTCTTGGCCTGCCGCAGCGAGCCCAAGGCTCAGGCGGCGGTCGAGGCCATCAAGAAAGTCACCGGCAATCTCCAGGTCCGCTATGAACTGGTCGATGTCTCGCGTAAGGCGTCAGTCGAGGCGCTGGCGGCGCGGTGGCGCGGGCCGCTCGATGTTTTGATTAACAACGCGGCTGTCACGCCCCGCCAGCGCGAAGAGACGCCGGAGGGCATCGAGCTTCAGTTCGCTACCAATGTCTTGGGCTACTTCTGGATGGTCGAGGCGTTTCGCCCGGCGCTTGAACAGGCCGCTCCGGCGCGGGTGGTGCTGGTGGCCAGCTACTGGGCCGGCGACCTTGACCTGAGCGACCTTGAGTTTAAACGCCGGCGCTATAACAACAATCAAGCCTACCGGCAATCGAAGCAGGCCAACCGGATGCTGGCCGTGGCCTGGGCCGAACGGCTGAGGCCGCCGGGTATCGCCGTCAACGCCTGCCACCCCGGCGATGTCAGCTCGAAGTTGAGCAACAACCTGGGCTTCGGCGGCAGCGAATCGCCTGACGAAGGGGCCAAGACGCCGGTCTGGCTGGCCGCCGAGCCGGCCGGCCAGCAGCGAACCGGCCAATACTTTGCCCGCCGGCAGGAAGTCACGTGCCAATTCGCGTCCAACACAGACGCCATTGAACAGCTCTATCACATCTGTTCGAGCTACTAACTAACTAACCAACCAATTAACTAACTTATGCTAATCGATACGCTAACCCCTCAACGCGCGCTGGCCATCGTCGCTCATCCCGACGACATCGAATATTATTGCGGCGGCACTATCAGCCGCTGGGTGCAGAGCGGCGCGACGGTCTCCTTTGTGGTAGCCACCTCCGGCGATAAAGGCAGCCACGATCTCAACGAAGATATCGACCGCCTGATCCGCGTCCGCGAGCAGGAACAGCGCGACAGCGGCCGGACGCTGGGGGTGGACGATATCACCTTTTTGCGTTACCCGGACAGCGAACTCAGCTTCGTCGATCATAAGGCCCTGCGCGGGGAGTTCGTCCGCCACATTCGCCGCACCCGGCCGGAGGTCATCCTCACTCACGATCCCTTTGTGCGGTTCAAACGGCAGCACGCCGATCATCGGGTGGTGGGCCGGTTGGCGCTGGACGCGGCTTACCCCATCTCCACGGTGGCTCAGTGCTACCGGGAGCAGATTGTGAGCGAAGGCTTGTCGCCGTGGCAGCCGGGCGACGCGCTGCTGTTCGGCACGGATCAGCCGACCTACATTTCCGATATCGCCGCGACCATAGAGGTTAAGATTAAGGCGCTGCTGGCCCACCAGAGCCAGCAAAGCGCGTTCGCCGGCGGGATGGCGGATCGGCTCCACTGGCGAGCCCGGACCATCGCCGCACCCCACGGTTTGGTCGCGGCGGAGGAGTTTTTGCACGTGCAGTTGGGGGTGACGCTGCCGGAGTCGTCGTAACGGACAGCCGGTGGGCGCGAGGCTAAAGCCGTCGCGCTGAGAGAGCGAAGGACGCTGAAGCGCCCTCAGATAGAGAAAGCCTTAGCTGAAGGGATTTCGCTCTTTTAGGAACAGAAATTAAATAACTTCCACATATAGAGACATGTCATTTCGTAGCCGAAGGCGGAGAAATCCCTGAGGCGGCTGTTGGCAAAGTGACTCTGCAGGGATTTCTCGCTAATCGCTCGAAATGACACGATGACGTTATTTATTTTTCAATCCTTAGCACAGGTCTTTAGGCCCGCGCTAGTGGATGGATTGTCGTTACACTTGGTCGCGTATCCGCCCTATGGCCCAGGCCGCATGCTCGCGGATGAGCGGTTCAGGGTCTTGCAACGCCGGCTCCAAGGCCGGCAGCGCCGCCGGGCTGCCCCAGTTGCCCAAGGCGACCGCGACGTTACGCAGCAGTCCGCGCCGCTTGGTGCGCTGTAGCGGCGTCCCTTTGAAACGGGCGCGGAACCCCGCTTCGTCCAGCGCCAGCAAATCGAGCAGCTTGGGCGCGACCCAGTCGGGGTCGTAGCGCAGGAAATCCGCCCCGCTGGGGTGGCTATAGCGCCGCACCCACGGACAAATCTCCTGACATTCATCACACCCGAAAATCCAATTCTTCAGCAGCGGGCGCAGTTCCGGCGGGATCAAGCCGCGCAGTTCGATGGTCAGGTAGGCGATGCAGCGCCGGCTGTCCAGGATGTACGGGGCCGGAAAGGCGTGCGTCGGGCAGATGTCCAGACAGCGGGTGCAGCGGCCACAAGTGCCGAGCCGTTTCGCCTGGCCGGGCAGACTGACCCGGCAGGTCGCGCCGCCGTCAGAGGCGGGTGGGTCAATCTCCAGGTCCAAATCGACCAGGATTTCCCCTAAGAACAGGTAAGAGCCTAACTTGGGGCTGATCAGCAGCGTATTTTTGCCGATGAAGCCCAGGCCGGCCTGGGCGGCGAAGTCGCGCTCGAGGATGGGGCCGGTATCGATGTAGGATCGCTGGCGGAGCGGCCGGCCGGTCTCCTGCTCGATGAAGTCGCCCAGAGCGCGGAGCCGGGGCAGGATGACGTCGTGGTAGTCGAGGCCCCAGGCGTAGCGAGCGATGCGCCCGCGCGCGGGGTCGCGCCACAGGTCGCCCGGAGGGTCGAGCCTGAAGTAAGACAGCCCGACCACGACGACCGCCTGTGCGCCGTCAACGACGCAGCGGGGGTCCTCCCGGCGTTGGGGGTCACGGGCCAGCCACTGCATATCGGCTTGATAATTGTGGGTTAGCCAGCGGCGGTAGGCTTCGGCGTGGGGGGCGCGTTCGGCCGGGGCAATGCCAATCAGGTCAAAGCCCAGGTCGTAAGCTTTTTGTTTGATGCGTTGGGTGAGCGACATAGAGCGAGGGACGTAGGACGTGGGACGTATATTTTCACGTCCCACGTCCTACGTTTTAGGTTAGTTATGCCCGTTGGTGTGCTCGGGAGTCACTTCCCAGGTATCGGATGCGTGGAAGAGTTTGTGCAGATCGCCCTTGCCCCGGCTGGCCACGGCTTCACTGATCTGGCTGATGGCGCCTTCTTCGTAAGTGATTTTTTTGATGTCGCGGAAGACCCCGATCGGTTCGGGGAAGGCGGGCTGGCGCATGCGGCTGAGAAAGAAGGCCAGGCTGGCCGGGCCGTCTTCATCGTGAACCAGCAGCTCATTCGGCGAGACGTCGGCCAGCGACACGACTTCCGGGATCAGGCCGTTTAAGCGAATGCCCTTGTCGCGCTCTTTGCCGAAAATCAGGGGTTGGCCATCTTCCAACTCAAGGATATGATCATCTTTGGTTTGGTTGTCGGTGGCGTAACCCCAAGCCCCATCGTTGAAGATGACGCAGTTTTGGTAGACTTCGACAAACGACGTGCCTTTGTGGGCCGCGGCCCGCCTGAAGACTTCGCCCATGTGTTTAACGTTGGTGTCGATGGTGCGGGCGATGAAGGTGGCCTCGGTGCCAACGGCGACCGACAGCGGGTTAAGCGGCTGCTCAACCGACCCCATCGGCGATGATTTGGTTTTGTGCCCTTGCAGCGAGGTGGGCGAGTATTGGCCTTTGGTCAAGCCGTAAATTCGGTTGTTGAACAGGACGATGTTGACATCGATATTACGGCGCAGAATATGGATGAGGTGGTTGCCGCCGATGGACAGGCTGTCGCCGTCGCCGGTGATAATCCAGACGCTCAGTTCGGGATTGGCCAGCTTCAGGCCGGAGGCCAGGGTGGGGGCGCGGCCATGAATGGAGTGGATGCCGTAGGTGTTCATATAGTAGGGGAATCGACTGGAGCAGCCGATGCCGGAGATGAAGACGATATTTTCTTTGGGAACGCCCAAATCCGGCAATGTTTTCTGCATTTGGGCTAAGATGGCGTAATCGCCGCAGCCGGGGCACCAGCGGACGGCCTGGTCCGACGCAAAATCTTTACGGGTAAGTTTGATAGGTTCGCTCATTATTTTTCTCCGTGTATATGCTCTGTATTTAACGTCTTATTCGACCAGTGACAGGATTTTCTCGGTCACTTCTCTAATGGTGAAGGGCCGGCCTTGGACTTTGGGATAGGGGATGAAGGGCGTTTCCAAGCCGTAGCGTCCCCGCAGGAGGAAGATCAACTGCCCCAGGTTCATTTCCGGCACCAAAATCCGGTCAAAGCGGCGGACAATGCTATCCAGGTTTTTGGGGAAAGGGTTCAGATAGCGAATGTGGGCGTGGGAAACGGCGTAAGCCTGGCCCTGCACCCGTTTAACCGCCGAGCGAACCGCGCCTAAGGTACTGCCCCAACTGACCACCAGCAAGTCGCCTTCTTCCGGGCCGATGAGGGTTTGGGGCGGCACGTAGTCGGCTAATTTGGCTATTTTCTCGGCCCGATCTTTGACCATCTGCTCGTGATCGAACGGCACATAGGAGACATTGCCGGTGTCGGGCTGTTTGCCCAGGCCGCCCAGGCGATGTTCCAGGCCGGGGGTGCCGGGAATGGCCCAGGGCCGGGCGAAGGTTTCGGAATTGCGTTTGTAAGGCTCGAAGGGTTCCGCGCCGTTGGAGGGTGCGGATGGATGTTTGACGACAATCGGCGGGATGTCGTCGGGATCGGGGATGAGCCACGGTTCGGCGCTGTTGCCCAGATAGCCGTCACTCAAAACAAAGACCGGGGTCATGGCGCGTACAGCCATACGAAAGGCTTCGATAGCCATATAGAAGCAGTCGCCGGGCGTGGCCGGGGCTATAACCGGCACCGGGCTTTCGCCGTTGCGCCCGAACATGGCTTGCAGCAGGTCCGACTGTTCGGTTTTGGTCGGCAGCCCGGTGCTGGGGCCGCCGCGCTGAACATTAACGATGACCATGGGCAGTTCCAGGACCAGCGCCAGGTTGATCGCCTCACTTTTGAGGGCTACTCCGGGACCGCTGGTGCCGGTGGCGGCCATCGCCCCGCCGAAAGCCGCGCCGATGGTCGATCCCATTGCCGCGATCTCATCTTCGGCCTGGAAGGTGCGGACATCGAACTGCTTCTGGTTGGCCAGGTTATGCAAAATTTCACTGGCGGGGGTGATGGGATACGAGCCGTAGAAGAGCGGCTTGCCCGCTTTTTGGGCGGCGGTAATCATGCCCAGGGCTATGGCTTCGTTGCCGGTAATGCGGCGATAGACCCCGGTTTTGAGATGGGCAGGTTGAATATGGAAACGGGTTTGGAAGGCCTCGGTGTTGTGGCCGACATCGTAGCCGGCGATCAAGGCCCGTTTGTTGGCATCGACCAGCAGCGGGTTTTTGGCGAATTTCTTGTCAATATAGCTGAGGGTTGTTTCCAACGGCCGGTCGTAAATCCAGAAGGTCAAGCCGAGTGAAAAGAAGTTTTTGCAGCGATCTTTGTCGCGGGTGGACAAATCCTCGAGATCGGCCAGCGCGTTGCGGTTTAAGGTGGTAATCGGCAGCTCGTAGACATCGTAGCCGTCCAAACTGCCGTCTTCCAGGGGATTACTGTCGTAGTCGGCCTTTTTGAGGTTGGCATTGTTAAAGGCATCGGTGTTGACAATAATCTTGCCGCCCGGCTCCAGGTCGATCAGGTTGGCCTTGAGGGCAGCGGGGTTCATGGCCACCAACACTTGCGGCGCGTCGCCGGGGGTGAGAATCTCCTCGCTGGAGAAGTTGACCTGAAATCCGCTGACCCCGGCCAGCGTGCCGGCCGGCGCTCTAATTTCAGCCGGAAAATCGGGCAAGGTGCTGATATCGTTACCAAAAACAGCCGAGGTGTTGCTAAATTGCAAACCGGTCAACTGCATGCCATCGCCGGAGTCGCCGGCAAAGCGGATGATGACCGACTCGATGTCTTGGTACTCTACATGGTGTTTACTTTCGGGCATAAATTATCCTCCACATTTTACAAATTGATAGGTTAGCACTTAACTGCATACTGCATCTCCTCTCAGGAGTTTACAACCTAATTGTAGCTGTTACCGAGACAAGCTATGGGGGGTGTAACTTGATTAAGCTATAGTGGGTATGCCCCGCCGCCTGCTTTATGCAACAAACATGCCCGTCACCTGAGCCGTTATAAGGAATTATGAAAAAAGGGAGGGGTGATGGGGAAAGGATATGAAGGTGGGTCGCTTTGGGCTTGGTCTATTCGAGCCGTGGCAGAAATTTGATTTTTACTGTCTAAATTAATTGCCCCTTAAGAGATGTCAGACAAACTTGAGTTTGTCTGACAAAAGCCGCTATTGGTTGAAATGATACGGCATTAATGAAAAAAGCCCGCAGACTAACTGGGGCTCTATATCGGTTACAAAGTTAACGACGTGATATTTTCACAGGCATCTTGGAGTCCCGCCATCGGAATATTTTGCTGGGAAAATAGTACAATATTTATTAATGATAATATAAAAAATCGGATCGATCTAAATTATACACGAAAGAGGCGGCATGGCAAGTAAAAATGGCTGCCGACAGCAATTCTCATTTTAGAGCAGAGACCTGACAGGGTTTCGATAATCATGTTTGCTGCAAAATTTTGGGCAAACCCTGTCAGGTCTGGTCATAATTATCGATCCTGTGAATTGCCGCTGTCAGGGTCAATTCGCTTATCATTCAGGTAGGGGTAAATCAAGGGAATGTTCCCGTTGTTCAGTTGCTCCTGAATTTTCTTCCAGTAAACGGCCTCGAATAGATCGGAATGGTGTTTAACAAAGACATCGCGTAAGTCGTCGCGCAGCCCTAAGAATTGGGGGAACTGCTCCGGAAAGATATCATCCTCGTCATAGGCAAACCACGGTTCGTCGGAAAACTCGTCCACATGGGAGCGAGCCGGCGGCATGCGCCTGAACTTACAGTCGGTGATCAGGCTGATTTCATCGTAATCATAGAATAAGACCCGCCCATGCCGCGACACGCCAAAGTTTTTCAGCAGCAAGTCGCCGGGGAAGATGTTGGTGGCGGCTAAATCTTTGATGGCGTTGCCGTAGTCGATGACTGCGGCCCGGGCGGCTTCTTCATCGGCTTCGTTGACGTAGATATTGAGCGGAATTACCCGGCGCTCGATGTAGGCCAGGCTGATGGTAACCGCATCTTCGGTGACCTCTACCGAGCTGGCGGCAACGGCCTGTAACTCGTCCAACAGGTCTTTGGAAAAATATTGCCGGTCAAATTTCAGGCGCTCGAACTTTTGGGCATCGATCAGCCGGCCGGCGCGATCATGCATAAAGACCAGATAATATTTGTCTTTGACCGCTTGGTGATTGGTCTTCTTGGGGGGGTCGAAGCGATCTTTAATGATCTTGATAATGATATCATAGTCGGGCATAGTGAACGTAACCATGACCATGCCGCGCTGGCCGCGTGCGATTTCAAACTTGTTGTTGGTGTAGGCAAAGTGGTGCAAGATATCGCGATACAGCTCGGTTTTACCGTGTTTGTTGTAGCCCAACGAGATGTACAGTTCGGCGATCCGCTTGCGGGGCATAATCGAGCGCAAAAAGCGCACCAGGTCGTAGGGGCGATCCACGTCGATATGAAAGTAGGAGCGGGCAAAACTAAAGAGGATGCTGGCGTCGTCCTCATTCAGCAGCAGCGCATCGACGACAATGCCGTCTTTATAGTTGCGCAAGGCGATGACAATGGGCACGATATGAGAGCCGCTGTACAGACGACCAACCAGGTAAGCCGCTTTACGGCGGAAGAAGGCGGCTTTGATCATCTCGGCCCACTCGACTACTTGCAGTGCGCCAATTTCGCGCAGATGGGTTTTGAGCCGGTCGGTGATGTAATGAATATCCTGATCGAGATGTTTGAAGGGGGTTTGAAATTGGTAGTCGAGAATGATGGTTCTGAGCAAGGCCGAAATCGAGTCGCCGCGGTTGTAGGTGCGGTAGACCAGCGTTTTGGTTTTGGTGGGCGGCACTTCAAAGTCGGTATCGACAAATTCAACCTGAGGATCGACCCCGGACGAGGTGGTGAAAATGCGGCGGGTAACAGAGTTGTAGAAGGTTTCGGCCAGTTCCCAATTATCGCGGTGGGCAATCAAGCCGGAGTAGACGGCCTTGATACTGGCCCAAATTAATTTGTTTTCGCAGCGGTCGCCCAACAGGTCTTTGAGTTCTTCGACAATCTGGTAGACCATCTTATCTTGACTGTCCAGCCGTTCCGTAGCGTCGTCCTGCATGCCGGCCCAGTCTCTGGTTTCAAATCGTTTTTTGGCCCGGCGAGTAATGGCATTGAACTGCGTCTGAAAAAACTCAAAGCCTTCCAGAATGGTATTAGCTCCCAAGTTCGCCAGGCGGCTATCACTAAGTTGTGGGGTCATCAGTCTCCTCTCTCCCATACGCAGCGATGTCGCTAATCTAAATTTTTCATTTTTGTATTTTAGTCTAAAGTAAACCAGGTAGGAAATTGTGAATTATTTTACCATACTTTCAAGCGTAAAGGAATGTTTATATGCGTGAAAACAGATTAAAATCGATGTGGCAAAGGGGGGAGACGGCCCTCAACGGTTGGCTGCAAATTCCCAGCGCCTGGTCGGCGGAGTTGATGGCCCACCAGGGGTGGGATAGCCTGACCATCGATCTGCAGCACGGCCTGATTGGCTATGAAACGGCCTTGTTGCAACTCCAGGCTATCTCCACCACCGAGGTTGTGCCGCTGGCGCGAGTTCCCTGGAATGAGCCGGGCATTATCATGAAACTGCTCGATGCCGGGGCCTACGGTATCATCTGCCCGATGATCAACAACCGCGCTGAGGCTGAAGCTTTTGTCGACGCGTGCCGCTACGCCCCAGAGGGATATCGCAGCGTGGGGCCAACCCGGGCGCGGGTATACGGCGGCGGCGATTACCAGACCCAGGCCAACAAAACGATCATCACGATGGCCATGATTGAGACGGCCGAGGCGCTGGAGAACGTGGAGGCAATCGTTAGCGTCAGCGGGCTGGATGCCATCTACATTGGCCCGGCCGATCTCAGTTTATCGCTGACCGGCGCGGTTCAGGTCGATTATACTGAGCCCGATTTGCTGGCGGTGCTGGATACTATTCTGGCCGTCGCCCAAAAGCACGATGTGGTGGCCGGCATTCACACCAGTTCGCCGGAATTCGCGCAGAAGATGATCGACACAGGGTTTCAACTGGTGACCGTTTCATCTGACTCGGGTTTATTGCGCGATGCGGCCGAAGCCACGGTCGTCAAGTTAAAAGGTACGGTTAAAGGGCAGGGCGAGGCTTCGCCGTATTGAGGGCGGTTGGCGATACGGCGAAGCACGATTTAACCGGGGCTATCATCGAGGTAAATAATGGGCAAAAAGCATTATTCTGTCTGGCTGGTGAGTTTGCTTTTCATAGTGACGGCTTGCGGGGGGCCTGGCCAAAACAGAGCGCAGCCGGTGTTGGCGGGCAGTATCGCCGTCCTGCTGCCGGACAGCGCGTCGTCGATGCGCTGGGAGGCGGACGACCGGCGGTTTTTTGAGCGAGCCTTTGCAACGGCCGGGGTTGAATATACCATCTTCAATGCCGAAGGTAATGCGCGAACCCAGCAGCTTCAAGCGGAGCAAGCCATTACCAACGGGGCCAAAGTGCTGCTGCTGACCAATCTCGACAACGGCAGCGCCGCTACGATTATTGCTCAGGCCCATGAGGCCGGCGTGAAGGTCATCGATTACGACCGGATTACCATTGAAGGCCCCGGCGCCGATCTCCACGTCAGTTTTGATAATGTGGCGGTGGGGCGGTTGATGGGCGAAACCTTGCAGCCCTTGATCGATAACCTGCCGGTGGAAACGCCGCGCGTCATCCTCCTCAACGGTTCCTCCGATGATTACATCGCCTCGCTGTTTGCCGAGGGCTACAAATCTGTGGCGGAGCCTAAGTTTGAAGCCGGAGCGTGGATTAAAGTCGATGAAGCATCGATCTTTGACTGGGACACCCAGCAAGCCTATGCTACTTTTGAGCAGATGTTGACCGCGGCGCAGGGCCATGTCGATGCGGTATTCGCGGCTAATGATCCCATCGCCAGCGCGGTGGTCACGGTGCTTAAGAATCAAGACCATCAGCCAATCTTATTGAGCGGCCAGGATGCCACCGTTGAAGGGTTACAAAACATCTTGTCCGGCTGGCAGACGATGACCGTTTATAAACCGATCAAATTAGAGGCAGACGCGGCGGCGGACGCGGCCATCCGCATGCTGGCCGGCGAGGATGTCTCGGCCATCGCCAACGACACCATCAACAACGGCCAAAATGACATTCCCTTTATGAAACTGACCCCCATTGCAGTGACCAAAGATAATATTGCGGAAACCGTCATCGCCGACGGCTTCCGTACCTGGGATGAGATTTGCATTGGTGAGTTTGAGCCCTACTGTCCGGCTGAAAACCGATGAGAAGGCCAGCGGAATTAAGGAAAAGGCCGGCAGCGGAGCGGAATTGTTGAAATTGCGTTGGAAAACTTAAAAAATATCGGTGAAAGCCGTTAATAATTGGCGGAATGGGCATGAAAAATTCAAGAATGTTAGGTTTACATTGGGAAAGATTCAAAAAAAGCGCGGAAGATGATCAAAAAAGCGCGGAAGATGGTAAGAAAAGCGCGGAATGTGCATGAAAAATATGAGAAACATGATATTTGTGTTGGAAGAAGCAAATTTAAGCGCAGAAACTCTTAAGAAAAGCGCGGAAGCTCTTAAGAAAAGCACGGAAGCTCTTAAGAAAAGCACGGAAACAGCCAAAAAGACACGGAAGCAGGCTAAAAAGGCATAGAAACAGGCTAAAAAAGCGCGGCAGCAGGCCCAACAAGCAGAGAAGTAAAGCCAAAAGGTAAGGACGCGCGATAGTTTCTGTGGCACGGCAACGACAATGAAAATTTAGGTAGCGGAGCGACAAGGCTTGCCTTGTTGTTCACCGTCAGGTCAAAGTAAACTTTGACGCTCCAGGTCTGTATTTTCAGAAGTCCGTGACATAATTGTTTTTTGAATTTTTCAAATCAACCCCCTACTACGATTAGACGGAGTACAAAATGAAGACAGAACCTAGCCAACCAGCCCTTCGCTTTGGCGAATTTGTGGTGTTGATGGCGTTGATGATTTCGCTGGTAGCCTTGTCGATTGACACGATGCTGCCGGCCTTGGCCACAATTGGGCATGATCTGGGCGTCCAACGGGCCAATGATAACCAACTGATTATATCGCTGCTGCTGCTGGGCCTGTCGATTGGCCAGGTGATCTACGGCCCGCTGTCGGACAGCACCGGCCGCAAGCCCGCGATCTATGCCGGGTTCGGGCTGTATATCATCGGCGCTCTGATAGCGCTTTTTTCCGGGAATTTTTCGATGATGCTGACCGGACGCCTCCTGCAAGGTGTTGGCGCCGCCGGGCCGCGGATTGTCAGCATGGCTTTGATTCGGGATCAGTATCAAGGCCGGGACATGGCCCGGGTAATGTCATTTGTCATGGCTGTATTTATCCTGGTGCCGGCCGTAGGGCCGTTATTTGGGCAGACTATTCTTTTGATGGCCCACTGGCGGGCTATTTTTGCTGTTTTCCTGATCATGGCGTTGATTGCCGTTACCTGGTTTGCTATTCGGCAGCCGGAAACCTTGCCTCCCGACCGGCGGCGACCCTTCTCTCTCTATCGTATTGCGCTGGCGATTCGGGAGATTCTCACGACCCGGATGGCGATCGGCTGCACCGTCGCCGCCGGGCTGGTGTTTGGCGGTTTTATGGGCTATCTGAATTCGGCCCAGCAGATATTTCAAGATCAGTATGGGCTGGGGCGGCTCTTTCCGCTTTACTTTTCGACGCTGGCTCTGGCTATTGGCAGCGCCTCTTTTTTGAACGCCCGGCTCGTGGTTCGGTACGGTATGCGAGCCTTAAGCAACCGGGCGATGCAGACCATTACCGGTCTATCGCTGCTGTTCTTGCCCCTTGCGTTCTTGCTGAGCGGCCAGCCGCCCTTGTGGCTGCTGATGTTCTATCTGGTTGTGGCGTTTTTCTGCATCGGACTGTTATTTGGCAACCTCAATGCGATGGCGATGGAACCGCTAGGTCACATCGCCGGCATCGGCGCGGCGGTCGTCGGCTCGCTGTCGACATTTATCGCGGTGATGCTGGGACTGGTCATCGGGCAAAATTACAACGGCACGGTTCTGCCCCTAGTCGGCGGGTTCGCCATTCTGGGGGTGGCTGCGTTGGTGGTTTTGCGGTGGGCTGTCGGGGCGAAAGAGGTTTCGACTGAGGCAATTTTGGAGGAGGGGGCGTAACGCCCCCTCTTGATTACCCCCGCCGCGAGCGATTAGGCTGGCTACGGCCGTTTCGGCGATAAGAATGATTGTGCTTGCCGTTTGACGGCGGCTTGGGAGCCGGATGGGCGGTCTTCTTTTGGAATTGGCTTTCCGGCACAAAGCCGCCGTAATCGAAATCGGGCAGCCGCCGTCGTTCGATGCGTTCCCCTAACAGTTCTTCAATATCCCAGATCATCTGGCCATCGGTCTCGCCGGCCAGCGTAAAGGCTTCCCCTTCCTGGTGAGCTCGACCGGTGCGGCCAATGCGGTGGGTGTAAGCCTCGACCGTATCGGGCATATCGAAGTTGATGACATGCGAAATTTCCGAAACATCGATGCCCCTGGCGGCGACATCGGTGGCGGCCAGGATATCGTATTTGCCTTCGCGAAAACCGTTGATCGCTCGCAATCGTTGATTTTGCGACATATTGCCTTGAAGGGCGGCGGCGCGATAGCCCTGCTTTTCCAAATCTCGGGCCAGGTTGCGGGCGCGATATTTGGTGCGGGTGAAGATAAGCACGCGCCCGGTGGCGGTCTGCTGCAACATCGCCAGCAGGAGATTTTTCTTAAGTTTATCGGGTACCGGATAAAGCGCGTGAGACACGGTTTGAGCCGGGGCAATCTCGCCAACCTGGACCGTGACCGGGTCTTTGAGGATGGTGTCGGCCAGTTCGCGAATATCATCGGGCATGGTGGCCGAGAAGAAGAGGGTCTGGCGGCGGGCCGGCAGCAGCTTGAGAATGCGCCGGATGTCGGGTAGAAAGCCCATATCGCACATGCGGTCGGCTTCATCGAGCACCAGCACCTCTACGCGCGATAGGTCGATATCGCCATCGTGGACCAGATCGAGCAGGCGGCCGGGGCAGGCAATGACGATCTCAGCGCCTCGCCGCAGTTCAGCCACCTGGGGCGTTTTGCCGACGCCGCCGTAGATGGCAACGCTACGGACCTTGGTCTTTTGGCCCAACTCCACACTCACTTGATAAATCTGCTCGGCTAGCTCGCGGGTGGGCGCGACGATCAGCGCGCGCACCTGGCGCAGTGGTCCGGTGGTTAACCGTTGGAGAATAGGCAGGGTGAAGGCGGCGGTTTTGCCAGTGCCGGTCTGGGCCAGGCCCATCACATCGCGCCCGGCGAGGACCATCGGAATGGCCTGCTGCTGGATCGGGGTGGGGGTGGTGTACCCGACGGCTTGGATGCCGGCTTTAATGCGCCGGTCGAACGAAAATTGGTCAAAATTCACTAAAAATACTCCTTGACTGTGTGAGCCAAGTCGCACTCTTAGCCCGGTTGTGTCTGGTAAAGGGTTTCGCAAATAATACAAACCTCTATTATAGCCGGGGAAGAGCGGTTATGCTAATTTCAAGACAGGCTGCCGGGAGAGGTTATTCAAGGTATGCTTCGGCTGCTTGGGGGAGAATGTGGCTTAAACGGGAATAAGGGTGAATCGTCTCGGCTAAATCGGTCAAAGTCGCGCCCATCTCGATGGCCAGGGCTGCTTCGCCGATCAGCTCTCCGGCGTGCGGGCAAACCAATGTCACTCCGAGTAGGAGTTGACTCTCTTGTTCGGCCACAATGAGGGCCAATCCGTCCGGTGAGTCGAACATCAGCGGATTTGAGCCGGCGTCGATGGAACGTTGGGCGGCGATGATCTGGTAGCCCAATGCCTGAGCCTGGGCGGCGGTCAGGCCGACCGACGCCACCTCGGGATCGGTCCAGGCCACCCGGGGGATGGCCTGAGGGGCGTACTGCACCGGCCGGCCGGCGATAGCCTCCGCCGCGATGCGGCCTTGCTTATGAGCCAAAGCCGCCAGCGGAGGACCACCGGTGACATCGCCGGCAGCGTAGATGTGGGGCCGGTTGGTTTGCATACGGTCGTTGACCGGAATGAAGCCGCGCTCATCGGTGGCTACGCCGGCGGATTCGAGCTGCAAGCCGGCTGTATCCGGCTCGATACCGGCTGAGACGACCAGCTTATCGGCTTTGGGGATGAACGCTTGGAGATTAGTCGCATTGAACGTAATTTCGACTCCTTGCTGCTTCAACTGCGCTTCGATCAATTGGCCGGCCGCCGGATCGAATTCGGCCAGCAGGCGATGACCGGCCGGAATGATCAAGTGGGTGGGGACATCGAGTTTGGTGAAAAGGGTGGCTAACTCGGCGGCGATGTAATCCGCGCCGATGATGGCGATGCTCGGCGGTAGGGGGTTGAGGTTGAGGGCCTGGGCCGGGGCGAGAATGTGCTCGCCATCGAACGGCAGGGCGTCGAGCGGGGCGGGTTGGACGCCAGTGGCGATAACGGCCTGCTCAAAGATGAATTTGAGGGCGCCGTATTCGCCTTCAACCCGCATTTCGGCGTCATTGATGAACCAGCCTTTGCCCTGAGCGACAGCGACGCCGTGGCGATCCAACTGCTGCTCGAGCGTCTGGCGTCTGGCGGCGATCATCTCGGCTTTCCAGCGCTGCATCGCTGCAAAATCAAGCGAGTAGCTTTCAACGTTCAGCCCGATCGGCTTGGAATGGTGAATTTGCCAGGCTCGGCGGGCGGCGGTGAGGAGCAGTTTGGTAGGCAGGCCGCTTTCGTGGAGGTAATATCCGCCTAACGGCTTCGGATCAACTAGAACGACATCCCGGCCTAACTGCGCTGCTCGAAGCGCCGCGCTACAGCCCGCTGGTCCCGCTCCCAGCACGATAATCTCGACGGCGGTGGCGACATCGCCGACAACCATCTACAGATCCAATAAGAGCAGCTTGGGGTGGTGAAGCCGCTGCTTGAGATAATTGAGAAATTGAGCGGCTGCGATGCCGTCGATCAAACGGTGGTCGAAACTGAGCGACAGCGGCAGCACCGGCCGCGCTTTGATCTGGCCTTTGACTACGACCGGCTTTAGCTCGATCCGGCCGCAGCCTAAGATGGCTACTTCCGGCGGGTTGATAATGGGCGTACCCTGTTCGCCGCCGGCGCTGCCGAAGTTGGTAATCGAGAAGGTGCTGCCGGACAGTTCGTCAAGCCCCAATTGGCGCGCGCGGGCCTGATCGGCCAGCCGGGTTAGTTCTGCTGCTAATTGGCGCAGGCTCAGCCGGTCGGCGTGGCGGATGACCGGCACGACCAACCCGTCGGGAATGGCCGTCGCTATGCCGATGTGGTAATGGCGGTAGCGTATGATTTGCGGCTGCGCCAGATCGAGCCGGGCGTTGAAGTCGGGATACGTTTTGAGCGCTTGAATGACTGCTTTGATGATGAACGGCAAATAGGTGATCGAAAGCCCTTGTTCCATAGCTCCGATGTCGTTGAGTTGATCGCGCAGCTTGACTAGCCGCGAGACCTCCACTTCGGCGAAACTGGTCACATGGGGAATGCGCCAGGCTTCGGCCATCCGCTCGGCGATGCGGCGACGGAGGCCGGTCAGGGGTTCGGTCGTAGGAGTCGTTTGAGAATCGGTTGCGCCGGACAAATTAGCGATTTGTCCGGATGGGGGCCAGTCAGCGACTGGCCCTACGGGTTCTTGCGGCTTATCGGGCCAGTCAGGGACTGGTTCTACTGATTTTGGGGGCGACGGTTCGACGGCTCGCTGCTCGGCAAAGGTGCGGACATCAGAAGGGAGGACGCGCCCGCCGGGGCCGCTGCCCGGCACTCGATGCAAATCGACGCCTAATTTTAGGGCCATTTTACGCACGGCCGGCGCAGCCAGCACGCGTTGGTCAGGACCGGTCAAGCCGGCGGTGGCCGTCGCGCTGATGGGAGGTGTGGGGGAGGAGTTAGATCGACTGGGCGCGGTATCGTTTTTCGGCTGAATCGAGACCAGGACGTCACCCAGATGGGCCATACTGCCGGATTTGATGCGGATGTCTTTGATGGTGCCGGCCACCGGCGCGGGAATTTCCACCAGGGCTTTATCGGTTTGGACTTCGAGCAAGGGTTGGTTGACGCTAATCGTATCGCCGACATCGACCCGCCAATTGACGATTTCAGCCTCATGAATACCCTCGCCGAGATCGGGCAGTTTGAATTGATATGTGTCGTTCAATGAGCTATCCTTGGTCATTGGTATGGAGTTATTTTGATGATGGTTGCTTGAGATTTTAGCCAGAATTGGATTTTTGGAAAAATGGCGGCTTATTCTTCCTCAATTGTGGTCAGCGGTCTGACGTAGGTAAAAAGCTCAGTCGCCATCGTCAATTTATCGGCTCGGTCGGTGCGACTGCCGGCCAGCCGGGTGACCTCGATGATTTTGCTGCGCATGCGGTAGCCCATGTTGGCTTCAACCAGGCGTCGATTGGCTTCGAGCAGGCTGTCCAATTCGGTGACCGATAGTTCAGATCGGGTTTCTTGGCGATAGAGCTGTTGCAGCGTCAAGCCCAGCCCCAGAATGAGCTGGATGGCGTCTACGCCGCCCACGGCAAAATAAACTTCTCCTTCAGCCGATTGCTCGTCCGGTTCATAAGCATCGAATTTATCGTAGGCATCGAATTCGGGATTGAGATTTTTGCCCATGCGGTCGACGATCTTGAGCAGAAAACTGTCCTTTTTCTTGCGCGATACGGCCGGCGTGAATTTGGTCCTTTTTTTGCTGAATTCTAACTCATCGATCATCTCATCGATGAGCCGCGCTCCAAAAATATCGCCGTGGCCGGCAAACATAAAGCGGGCTATGGTCACGATGCTGTCGAGCGTAAATTTCAAAAAGCGCTCGCCTTGCTCCGAGTGATCGACCGGAAAGACGGCCATCAGGGCGGCGATGTGGGCCGTATAATCAAAAAAGTAAGAGTCGATTTTCTGTTCGATCAGGTGGGTATACTGCTGTTTGACCACCTGGTTGAGGCTGCGCAGCACATCTAACGGCAGCGTCTCGGCAAACGATTTGATTAGCGCCGCTACGCCGTCGCCTGTTCGGCTGTCGATCATCAGCCAGTCGTCCGGGCCGGTCAGGTGGTATTTGTGGGAGCGCTCAATGGCCTGCTCGAATTTGGCGCGGACGGCCGGCGGTAAGTTATCGACATGGTCACGGTACTGGCCGTTGAACACGTTGAAGACTTTGAACAGGCTTTTTTGCCGCCGGTCGAAGGCTTGAATGATTTTGGCGATGGGCGTCGGCAGTCCACGGTTGGAACTGGCCACAAAGACAAAAAAGTCGAAATGGTCGGCGGCCCAACCCTGAAACGCGGCTAGATCAAACTTTTTGCCGGCGATGTGATCCCGGCGGGCGGCGTAAAACTCCGGCGAGATTTCATCGGCAAAGGCGTCGTAGGCGAGCGGCGTGTAGTCGGCCGGTCCTTCTCCATTTTTGGCGGTGATGTCGATCAAGGTGATGCTGTCGATCGGCTCGTCTTCGAGCGGCTCGATGCCGAGGACGGTGCGCGTCACATTTTCCAGCCCTTCCTCGTCACCCAGGCCCGGCGAGTCGTAAAAGATCAGGCCGCCTTCATGCTCGCCGCAGGCCAGCGATTTGGTACAGCTCAACTCGCCGCTGGTGGGGAAGATGGGGCTGTCGAGCAGGTAGTTGATGGTGGTCGTTTTGCCGACGCCGGTCTCGCCAAAGACCAGCGCTCGCGCCGTACGAATCTCAAACGATTTTTCCTCGCGCACTTCGTTAATGGCCGCTTCTTTGAAGTTGGCCGAGAATTTCTGCTCGAAGTCCGGGATGTAGGCGGACATCATTTTTTCGATTTCTTGGACAAGGATGTCGATATCTGGCGGGTTTTGGGATAAAGTTGGTTGGGTCATAGGTTACTTAGTCAGTGATTATAGGGTACTGACCTTGGTTAAGGGTGTATTAACTGAGGTACAGCATCGACCAAACGTCTAACAATTTTCTGGTCAAGTTCTTCCGTTTTATAGCCATGAGCAACCGTGTTTCGAATTCGCATTACGTCTACCAGTAATTCATAGTCGGCTCGCGATATCACTCCTTCGGTTACCAGAGATTTTATGAGTTGCAGAGAAGAACCATTTTGGAGATTTAACCCCTCTCTCTCAGCGAGTAAACGGAGGGCGGCCTCTGCCGCTGACCAAGCTAAAAGAAGGGCGGCGTCACTGAATCCAGTATCTAATAATTGTTTGGCTCGGTCTAATTCGTTTGAAATTCCAGTCTCGTTAAGAGATTGGGCGGTTAGAGTCATAATAGGTTCTGTCTCGCCGCCGACCATAATTAACTCAAATTTCCAATCCTCTCGATCTTGCAGTAAACGAGCCATATCTCGTATCCCAGGTGTCTGGGAAAGCGACCGCCTACTCTTAACTTCAACAACGATCTTCTCTTGTCCTTTTTGGGCGATCATATCGGGATTATACTGGCGAAGAAAATCCGGTAACTGGTCAGACGTAGGTTGCACAATGACTTGATACCCTTGAGTTCTTAATTCGTTTGCTACTAAAAGTAACCGTTCTTGTTCCCGACTAAGCGTTTTTTCCATCATTAAATTACTCCCTGATTTGGGGCGGCTTTAATCACAATATAAAGAAACTCAGACCCTCTAACAAATCCTTCAGTAAGGGTGTCAGAAGGATTTGTCAGTCGTAAATCATCATTAAGGTTGCGTTTTCTCACCAAAATATCGGTAATTTGTTCATCATCAAAATAGACCAGCTCGTTTAGAGCATCCGATATAGGTTTGGGGATGTTATCGACATCCATTGAGGCCGTATCGTAGAAATAGATAATGGTCAACATAATCGGCTCAGAGTGGGGTAATTCTCCACTCGACCACTTTTGTTCAGCTTCTTGCCGAACTCTTTTCTTCCAGTCGTGTAATCGCGAGCGTCTTCGAGTTTGTTGGGAGACGGGTGGCCCGTCTATGGTGAATTCAAATGGTAACACAGGTTAGGTGATTTTCTTTTATGCAGACATTTCTTTTACAGAAAACAATTTTATTATAACGAATTTAACCGGTAATCTCAACCTAAATTTCTTACAATAACGTCACCGGATCGATATCCACCCGCCAGCCTTGGGGCAGCGGCAGCAGCGGTCGCAGGACTGAGGCCGGGTCTTGGGCGCGGAGCAGCACGTGCCAGCGATACTGGTTGCGAATGCGGCGGACGTAGCTGGGGGTCGGGCCGAGGACTTCGACGGCCGGGATACCCTGGCGGGCGATCTGTTGGCGCAAGCGGTAGGCTAGTTGGCGCGCGGCTTCGGCGCTGCGTTCCGGCCCCGGCCCCTGGTAGAGGAGCAAGGCCAGCCGTTTGAAGGGGGGATAGCGCTGCTCGCGGCGGAAAGCCAGTTCCGTTTGGTAAAAGCCTTCGTAATCGTGGTTCGAGGCCGCTTCGATGGGCACCTGATCCGGCGTGTAGCTCTGGATGATGACCCGCCCGCCCAGGGGACTGCGCCCGGCGCGCCCGGCGACCTGCATTAGGAGTTGAAAGGTGCGCTCGCCGGCGCGGAAATCGGGGAGATAGAGGGCCGTATCCGCCGAAATGACGCCGACCAGCGTCACCAACGGCAAATCCAAGCCCTTGGCCACCATCTGCGTGCCGATCATCACGTTGGCCCGGCCGTTCATAAAATGGTCCAGAAACATGTGATGACTGCCCTTCGTCCGGGTCGAGTCCCAATCCCAGCGGATGGGCTGGGCTTCGGGAAACATCTGTTTGACCGCTTCTTCAACGCGCTGGGTGCCCAGGCCAAAAAAGCGAATCCGGTCGCTGCCGCAGCGGGGGCACTCCTCGACGATGTTGGCTCGGTAGCCGCAGTAGTGGCAGACCATCAACTCGCCGCTGGTGTGGTAGGTCAGCGTCGTTTCGCAGCGGGGGCAGGTCATCACGTAGCCACAGTCGCGGCAGATGACGAAGCTAGCGGTGCCGCGCCGGTTCAGAAACAAAATAACCTGCTCGCCTCGACTGAGCGTGGTGTGCATGGCCGCTTGCAGCGACCGGCTAAAGATCGAACGATTGCCGGCCCGCAGCTCCTCGCGCAGATCGACCACCTCTACTTCCGGCAGCGGCAGCGATACAAATTCGCTGGCTCGACCGCTGGCTAAACTGGCCTGGATTTTTTTGCGGCGCTCTTCATCCTTTACGCGTTTCAGTAAGCCCTGCTGCACGGCGATATGTTTGGTGTGAGCCAAAATGCGGTTCGGCAGGTGCAGCAGCAGATATTCGCCGCGTTCCGCTTTGCGATAGCTGACCACATCGGGCGTGGCGCTGCCCATCAGTACCAGCGCGTTGCTCAGCCGGCCCAACTCCAGCGCGGCATCGCGAGCGTGAAAGACCGGCGACCGGTCGCGCTGTTTGTAGGCTGGTTCATGCTCCTCATCAACGATGATTACGCCTAAATTTTTGACCGGTGCAAATAAAGCCGACCGCGGCCCCACCACGACAGGTAGTTCGCCGGCGCGCACTCGCTCCCAGGTATCGAACCGTTCCCCCGGCGATAAAGCCGAATGCCACAGCGCCACCCGGCCCGGAAAGCGAGCCGAGACGCGATCCACGGTTTGGGTCGCCAGCGTAATCTCCGGCACGAGGAAAATCGCGCTCTGGCCGGTTTGCAGAGCGGCGGCAATGGCCCGTAGGTAAATTTCGGTCTTGCCGGAGCCGGTCACACCGTGCAGCAGGAGCGGCAGTTTGTAGACAGATTTCGACTGCCAGGTTTGGGCCACTTCTTCCCAAACGGCTTGTTGTTCGGCGGTAAGTTTGGGCGGCGTGTCGAGTGTGAACCCGCGCCCGGCCAGCGGATCGCGCCAGCGGCGAGCTTCGCCCATGCTGACGGCGCCGGCGTCCTCCAGCGTTTTGAGGGTATTGAGCGTAGCCTCGGTTTGGGCGTAAACCCAGCCAACCCAGACCGGCCCATCTTCCAAGGCTAGCAGGCGCAGCACATCGGCATATTTCTGCGCATAGCGTAGTTCGATGACCGCCTCCAAAATGTCGCTGGTAGGCAGCGTTAGGGTGAGGCGCTCCGGCTCATCGAAACGGGCCAGTTGCTTATGCTCAACCAGATCGTCGATAGCGCTTTCATCCACGGCTGTCGCTTCCAGAATTTGGGCCAGCGCCAGAGGGCGACCCTGCCCGCGCATATAGCCCAGCACTTTCTGCTCCGCCGGCGAGTCGGTGATGGTTTCCAGCGGGGCCGCGTTATCGCGCAGGGCAGGCGGCATATCGAGCCGGGTTTGGGGCGGAATGAGTTCGACCCAACCCCGTTCAATCAGGACGTTGACCGGCGCGATGGAGCAGTCAACCGCCGTCAGGACGCTATCGAGTGGCGGCAGCGGATCGTCGAGTTCCGATAGATAGAGCAGCAGGTCGGCCTGTTTAGAGGGGCGGCCCAAGGTTGGCAGCACCCCTTCGATCTCGTCCGGCGGGATGATCAGCTCAACCATTCGCTCGAGTTTGGGGCCGACGCGGGGTTTGGTTAGCACACTCTCTTGGCGAGCCAACCCTTTTTCAATCAACCCGGCCGCAGCCCCGGGATCGACTTCGGCGAATGGCGTAGCGCCTTTTTGCCGCAGGTACGCCAGCAGAACCCGCTCTGGAGCGGTCAACGATCCGGACCTGGCGGCGTCGAGGGGAACGAGCATCATTTCCGGTTTGCGGTTGTATCCGGGCGGCAGGAAATAATGGGTACAGGTGGCTAGCGGCGCAATGTACTCACGGGAGAGCCACCGGGCCAGTTCGATTTGGTTAGGGGTTAGAACCGGGTCGGGATCGAGGATAGCTTCGATCGGACGGGTCTCGGATACCGGCGAAATTTGACTCAATCCGACGACGATGCCCATCAACTGCTGAGTTCGAAACGGGACAGCAACCATCTGACCGACCTGTAGGTGATCGGCCAGATGGGGGGGGATATGATAATGAAACGTCAGGGCTAGCGGATTGTCATCTTCCGGCCCCTCATGCTCAGGGGACTCTTCGAGCAGTTCAGGCGCAGGAATGTGGTCATCTTCCGGCGCATCGACAAAACTGCGCCGGTTTCGTTTGATAATGGGGCGATTAACGACAACTTCGGCATACATCAAAGTATTATATTGGAATCAGCCCTGCCAGTAAAGAATACTTAACGGTATTCCGGTCGCCAATAGTACTACCGCCAAGGCGGGAATCCACCAACGATTTAACAGTGATCGCGTATCAACGACGCGCGCATCCGAGGTATATTGGTTGACTACTTCGTATTTAGGGGCCAGGCCGTAACCTAAGAGGTAACCAGCTACCAGCCCGCCGATATGGGCCATATTATCGATGCCGGGTACTAAGAAACCAAAGGCTAGATTGATAGCGATGATGACCAGTGTCCCCTGAATTCGAGCCTGACTGATCCGACCCAAATCGTCGCGGTGGAGCAGAAAGAAAGCCAAATTCATGCCGATAATGCCAAAAATAGCGCCAGAAGCGCCGGCAGACAAAACAGCCGGTCCTTTAGAGGCAAAGCTGGCTAAACTGCCGAATAATCCGGATAAAATGTAGATGATTAGAAACCGGTCTGGGCTATAGAGACGCTCCATTTCCAGACCAAAAATAAAGAGGGCATAAGCATTAACCAGTAGGTGCAGCCCCCCGATATGGATAAACATCGATGTAAATAGCCGCCAGATTTGACCGTCAAGGATGCCCGGTCCATAGTTAGCGCCATAAGTGACCAACACTTGTGGATTAGTTGTGCCACCGGCCAGCGTCATCATCAACCAAACGATCACAATCGCGGCCAGCAACGCATAAGTAAAAAAAGGCTTACTAAGCGGCAGGTGCAAGGTCGGCGGCGGCTCCAGGGGTGGAGGGTTGGAGTAAGGGTCTGCGTCTCGATAGCTCATAAGTTTATCTCTCTTTGGTGAACCCGGCAGCGCTCGGCAGTAATGATTGAGGCGATTTTATGACAGGTGTCGTCGAGTTTATCCTCTTCGTTGATGACGATATAGTCGAATAGTTCCAGCCGTTTTTGCTCCTGGCGGGCGGTGGCGATGCGTAATTTTAATTGATCTTCAGGTTCGGTTTTGCGCTGACTCAAGCGACGGACCAGGGCTTCTTCCGATTCGGCGGAGAGGTAGATGAGTACGGCTTCGGGTACCAGCCGCCGAATGGTTTCGGCCCCCTGCACGTCGATCCGCATGATCACGTCTTTGCCGCTGGTCAGCGCTTTGCGGACTTGGGCTTTCGGAATACCTTTGTAGTCGCCATAGACGATAGCATACTCCAGCAGATCATCGTGTTCGATCATCTCGGCAAATTGGGCTTTGGATACGAAAAAGTAATCCACCCCATCTTCTTCCCCTGGTCGCTGGGGGCGTGTGGTGGCGGTAACCACAAAATAGAAGGGATATCCCAACTCCTGCATCCGAACCAGGGCCATATCCTTGCCAACGCCGGACGGCCCGGAGATAACTACCAGTAGCGGCTTTTCCTCGCGAGTGTACGGATTAATTCGGGTCAAAATTAATTGCTCCATTTTTGATATCTATTCAGCCGACCAGGTAACTGGTGTTAAAAGGCAAGGGAAACCGTGTCAGCCAGTAAATAATTACTATCTTTGTATGGTATCCGTCAGAGGCTCAGAGTCAAGTATTAACAGCTTGATTTGGTCTATCGGTTTAGAGTATAATAAATGTATAAGTTTCAAATGAGGATTGCCCTATGCCTATTTACGAATACGGCTGTTACGATTGCCGCAAACGAGTCAGCGTCTTTTTTCGCAGCTTTTCTGAAGTCGAAACGAAAGAGGCTGCTTGCCCCCGTTGTGGGGGAACGCATCTAAAAAGGCTTATATCTAAAGTGGCTGTGCTTCGTTCGGAAGAGAGCCGGCTTGAAAATCTGGCCGATCCCAGCAGTATGGCCGGCCTGGATGAAAATGATCCTAAATCCATTGCTCGCTGGATGCGAAAAATGAGCAGTGAGATGGGCGAAGACCTGGGCAGCGACTTCAATGAGGTGGTCGACCGGTTAGAAGCGGGTGAAGACCCGGAGTCGATTGAGAAGTCGATGCCCGATTTAGGTGGCTCAGGCGGCGCTAGCGATGACTGGTTTGGCGATTGAGTGTTTTCAGCGCCCGATATAGTTAAGACCCCAAGGTGTTAAAGTTACCTTGGGGTTTTTTCATGACAATGCGGGTATTTTTATCAAAAGACTAAAGCTGAGGCTAAGGTTGAGAAACGGCAAATCCAGTTCGTGAGTGAACCTTCACTTTTTTTTCTTAGCCTTAGCCTTACTCAAGCATCGTTGCCGGCTAATTGAGTGGCAGTCATCATTTTATTGGGGCGCAATTAGATATTGCTCTAATCGTCGGCGGATGGTTTGATTAACGGTCTCAATCGAGGCCGTAGCATCGACAACCAGCCAGCGTTCAGGCTCGGTTTGGGCCATCTCCAGATAACCGGCTCTAACCCGTTGATGAAAATCCAGTTCCAGTCTATCCATGCGATTCCACTCGCCGGCTCCGGCCGAGTTGGCGTGTTGTTTACGCTTTAGACCCTGCGCCGGATCAAGATCGAGATAAATGGTCAGGTCTGGTTTGAGACCCTGTGTCGCAAATTGGGTGATCAGGTGCAGCATCTCAGCTTCCAACCCACGGCCGTAGCCCTGATAGGCAAAGGTACTGTCGGCGTAGCGGTCGCAGACAACCGCCCCGCCATTTTTCAAATGAGGTAAAATGACCTCGTGAACCAACTGGGCCCGGCTGGCGGAATAGAGCAGCACCTCAGCCGGAGCACACATGGCGGTATTCGCCACATTGTGCAGTACAGTCCGAATCTGGTCGCCGATAGGCGTGCCGCCGGGTTCTCTCGTTGTTAGCACATCGTACCCTAAATTCGCCAAGAACTGGGCCGTCAGTTGAATTTGGGTACTCTTGCCGGAGCCATCAGGGCCTTCAAAGGTTAAAAACAGGCTCAATTTCCGCCCCGCTGCAAATCGCGATAGATGCGTACCCGCCGGTAGGGTTCACGGCCGGAACTGTGCGAAATAAGGTTGGCCTGTCGGGCCATCTCATGCTGTTGGCGTCGGATGCCAGCGTTTTGCGGCGAGAGTTCCACACTGCGCATTCCCCCCAAAACCTTGCGAATAGCCTCTTGGGTTTCTCGGGTGGCAACGGCGTTAGGATCCATCTCCTCAGCCTCCAGCGAGAAAATATCGGCCAGACAAGATTCCATCTGAGTGGTGGTATTAGAGCGCAGCACGTAAACCGGCTTACCCAGGCGCTCGGCGGTAGTGATAGGCTGCGGATGTTTGCGGTAGTAACTTTTGAGGGTCATTACCACATCGGCCTCGTCAACTTCACTGACAATGGTCATAGGAACTTGAAGCGTTCTGGCCGCCTGGCGCAGCCGATTCTGGCCTACGCCATAAGGATAAACCTTTTTAGGCTGCAAATTCCGGGTTCGCTCTATCGGGGGCGTTTCGCCCACAATAATGCGATGCGCGAAGTCGCCATTACTGCCCTGAGCTAGTCGCTCGGTTTGGCGCGGCGAGGGGGGGGCCGGTGGCGCTTCGATTTTAATTTCTCCGGTTTCATTGCGATAACGAATTTCAGGAGCTAGCGGTCGCTGACGCAAGAGCATATCGACTGAGCGGCCAACATCGTGATGAACGGCAAAGGTTTGGCGATCTTGAATTTCAACCAGCACATCAAAGGTCGGCGGGGCGCGGCGTTCTAAGACGGTTTTTTGAGTTCCCCGCCGGCGTGCTTCTTCATCGGACAGCGTAACGGTATCGATACCGCCAACCAAGTCTGACAAAGTGGGGTTGAGCAACAAGTTTTCCAGATTAACCCCGTGAGCCGTACCAACTAACTGCACCCCTCGCTCGGCGATGGTGCGGGCTGCTTCGGCTTCAAGTTGGCGGCCGATCTCATCAATAATGATCACTTCGGGCATGTGGTTTTCCACTGCCTCGATCATGACCTCGTGCTGCAAGCTGGGTTTAGCTACCTGCATTCGTCGGGCGCGGCCAATGGCCGGGTGCGGAATATCCCCATCACCGGCGATTTCGTTCGATGTATCAACGATGATCACCCGTTTATTTTCGGCCAAGATGCGAGCCGCTTCTCGCAACAGCGTGGTTTTACCCACGCCCGGCCGGCCTAACAGCAGCAGGCTCTTGCCCGACTCTAGAATATCTCTGACAATATCGACGGTGCCAAAAACGGCCCGTCCAACCCGGCAGGTCAGGCCAATAACTTTACCCTGCCGGTTAATAATAGCCGAAATTCGATGCAAGGTGCGCTCGATGCCGGCCCGGTTGTCGCCCATAAATTTGCCGATGCGCTGAACGACGAAATCGATATCTTCTTGGGTACACTCTCGCTCGCTCAAAATCATCTCGTGGTCAGTGAAACGGGCTTCGGGACGACGCCCTAAATCCATAATGATTTCGATAAGTTTTTCAGACTGATTAACTGCTTCAATTACCTCTCTCGTATGAGGTGGCAATACTTGCAGCAACGCGTCTAAATCATCGGTAACTTTGCCCTGTGGAGTGTCGTGTAAACTTTCTATTTTTTTCCTCCCTAATTCTGCAAGCAAAGCAAATAGAAATTTGTCTGCTATGGAAAGTCCACTATTGATAGTGGCTAACTTAGCGATTAAATGGTTAGCAAATTGTTAAAGGACTGGTATAGTGGTTTTATGTTTGCGACGCGGCACACCATTTTTAGTAACATTAACTTCAGAACGGGCGTGCGACATAATGGTTGACGCTGCCCCTTCAGTGGGGGTGGCCTCTAACGCTGGAATAAGTTTACTTGATTTTTCACGTATTCGTACCGCCATCGGTTTGGTAACTAGAACCTGACTGGTTAACGGTTTAAATCCTAACATCGGTAAAATGTGCGGCCAGCCTGGCTCATAGTGTCGAAATGTAAAATATACAGGCGCTTTGGGTCTGGCCGTGGTTAGCTGCAAAGCAGCTTGGCATAATTCTTCGGCTTTGTCTAAGGCATCGGGATGAAGAAGGGTTCTAATGGAATAGCCTCGCTTGCCGGTGCGAATGTGCAAAGCGCCCAAAATGTCGCCGTCAAACTCCCACACATAACCGGCTCGGCGACCTTGTTCCCCCCACCGCCGTTTGGCCAGTTCCCACTGGCCTTGAGCCAACCCTTCCGCATTTTGAACGGCGCGGGGCGTAAAGGTAGCATACAGCTTTTGCAGCCCCCAACTATCACCGGCCTGCTGCGGCCGCAATTCTAATGTAGGCGTAAGCTCCAAGCGATCGACTGAAGGATCGAGCTGGTAAAAATGTTCTTGCCCATATTCAACAAAACCGACATTTTTGAAAATTTGGAGTTCATCGGTATGTAGCGGCAGCCGGGCATAGATGCGCAATGTGCCTGACTCGGCGGTTTGAACGCATAGATGAGCCAACAACCGCTGCCAGATGGCGTGGCCGCCGTTTCCGGAATTGAGCGTAGGGGACATAAAAACAACATCGCGTTCGGGACGTCCGGGGCGGATTCTAACCTGAGCCAGCCCCTCGTGCCGGCCATTTTCGTCTTGCTGATCAAGAATAAAGGTTGACGGACCTGCTTGGGGAGATAAAATGGTGTCTAAAAAAACCGACCTCAAAGGAGAGCGGGGGTGCGTTAACTGCTCTTCAATATCAAGCGGCGTCCCTGCCTTTTGCAGGCGAGCCACTAACCGTGAGTCTCGCAAATGAAAAGATCGTATCAACTTTCAGTTCTCAAACTCAACTTTGATGGAGAATGATAATTCAGGTTATCACCCGATGATAGGGGTATTGTACCTAGAATGGGAGGGATTGACAAATATTGAACATGAGCGAACAACGACAAGGTGACGGTCACTTGGTCAATGATACCCATCCGCTCGAACCCATCAACATCTCGGCTCCTTCAAAAGTGGCCGTCACCGTTAAAGTTCGGTTAAACCAAATGTTTGCCGCCGTCCAGCCGAATAATTTCGCCCGTGACATAATCGGCGGCCTGCACCAGATAGATGAGTGTTTTGACAACCTCGTCGGGCGATCCGGTTCGCCGCAAGGGGATTTTCCCGGCCAGTCGATCAAAAATATCTTGATCGTATTGGTCGATAGACAGGATAGTCCCCAAGGCCATTCCGTTGACGCGAATATTTTTACCAGCTAAAGCATACGCCATCGCTTTGGTTAAGCCTTCCAGGCCAACTTTGCTAATAGTATAAGCAAAGTGGTGATTCTTGGGGCGCATGGCGATGGCATCGAGGAGATTGATGATGAGGCCCGGCCGGTTTTCCGGCAAGGCATTGGCAAAAGCCTGGCTCAATAAAAAAGGCGCTTTGAGATTGATCTGCATGTTTTGGTCCCAACTCGCTGGGGTAGTGGTGAAGAAATCCTCGCGGGGAAAAATGGAAGCGCTATTGATCAGAATATCTAATCGACCGGTGTGTTGTAAAGCTGTGGGGATAAGGTTCAGCAGTTCGGCATCGGTGTTGAAGTCAGCCGGTACAGCCCAGCCTTTAACCCCTCGCTGTTCAATCTCGCTAACTGTTTGATACGCCTCGCTGGCCGAGCGATGGTAATGGATGATGACGTTACAGCCTTGATCGGCCAGTCCCAGCGCCATCGCTCGACCCAGCCGCACCGCGCCGCCGGTAATGAGCGCTACTTTCTCTGATAGGTCCATAAGCGTTTTCCCGGTCGATTAATTCCAGTCCAACGCCGATCGCGTTTGCCAATACACCTCCGGCGGTTCAACCAGCGCGGCTAACGCAGCCGCGGCTTGGTCATCCCAAGCCACGTGCAGCGCCTTCAAATTAGCGGTAAGCTGGTCGATCGTCGCTGCGCCGCTAAGTACAACGCCAACCCAAGGTTGGGCCAGAACTGCGGCCAGGGCTAGGGCATCGATGGTGGTCTCCAGCCGGCGAGCTTGTGTTTCAAGAACAGCCCGTTTAGCGGCAAAGGCCGGATTATCGTTGCGCGATGTCAGGCGGCCGTTGGCCAGGGCTTCTTTGACAATGACGCCCAGACCCTGGTCAGCCGCTAACTGCAAGGTGCTGCCGGCCGAGGGTTCCAGCACATTCCAGGTGGCTTGAACCGTGTCAAACAGCCGCTGCCCATCGATTTCAATATCCATTGCGCGTTTGAGAACCTCGCCTTGCTGCGGCCCACTCAACGACAAACCAATGGCGATACCAAACTGTTTTAATCGAGCCAATGCTAACAACACCGGCTCGTTTTCTAATACGCCGCTGTCTAAGGTGGCCGAGTGAATTTGATAAATGTTTAAGAAGGAGTTTAGATTGGCTTGGCTCTCCTGCCATTGCCGTTGTAACACCGGTAAGGAGTGATCCTTGATTTCATGCTTGTCGGCTTCAACCTGCCAATTAGCGGTGTACGTGTAGCCCCATTTGGAGCCGATCGTGACCGTATTGGGCGAGATGCGTCGCGATTTTAACCAACTGCCCAAAAATGGTTCGGCCCGACCGTAGGACCGAGCCACATCAAAATAGCGAACCCCTTGGGCCCAGGCGGCATCGAGGAGTTGGTGAGTGTGCTGTTCCATCATTTCGATGTCATAATTGTGGTTGAGGTCGGCGGCGTGGCCTAAGTTGATGTAACCAGGCCGGCCCAGGGCCGCCAAGCCCAGCCCCAGCGGTGAAACCAATAAATCGGTCGCGCCTAATCTACGTGTAGTCATTGTCCTCTCTTTTAATAGCTTAATCTCTGAGTTTGCGAGCTTCCTTTTCCAGCTTAGCCAGTCGGGCCCCGGCGTCGGCCAATGCATCACGTAGGAGATGAATTTCGGATAGAAAGACAACAAACGCTTGTTCCGGATCATCCGGGATGAACAAGCGCAGGGCCGGGTCGCTGTTATCTGTTCCGGTCACCAGTTCGATGGATAGATGTTTGCTTACAGAAATAATTGAATTCATGATAGCTTCTCCAGATGATGAAATGGGTGGTGAATTTAAGTTGGAAACGGGGTCGCATCATACAGCGGCAGGTAAAAACTGAAGGTGCTGCCATGACCAGGCACACCGTCGCTTTCTACTTCAACCCGGCCGCCCAACTTCTCGATAATTCGTTGGACAATGGATAGGCCCAATCCATGCCCATCCATTTCAATTTGGTTAAGTCGTGTGAACGGCACAAATAGTTCTTTCTGGGCTTCGGTAGTAATTCCGACCCCATTATCTCGCACCCAGAATTTGATACTGTCGTCGAGTTGAACCGATGCTCCTAATTCAACCTTAGGCGGCCGGCCGCCATATTTGATGGCATTACTACAATAGTTCATCCACACTTCCTCAACCCAAGGCGCATGGCCCCAAGCGATTGGCCAACTGGTGGGAACAATAAAATCGACCTGGTTTTCCTCAATAAGATGGGCCAACCTGGCTTGAGTTTCTTCGATAATCTCGGTCATGTTTAAGGGTTTGGGCGCGATTTTTTCGGTTCGAACACTGGCCATCAGCAGCAGTTCATCGATAATATTGCTCATCTTTTGGCCGTTCTGGACAATAACATTAGCATACTTCTGGAACTCATCGGGCGATAAGCGGCTGCCATATTTGCAAAGAAACTGGGCATGGTTCATGGTTACGCCAATAGGATTCTTAAGATCGTGGGCTACGGTGTGAGCGAATGAGTCCAACTCCCCTATTAGCTCTTCGCGCCGATTTATCTCTTCGTGTAAAGAATTATTGCGTTCCTCTAACTCATTTTGTAGTTTTTGAATCGTCAGATGGGTTTTTAGTCGTGCCACAACCTCTTCAGATTGAATAGGTTTCGTAATATAATCAACCGCACCCAAAGTTAGGCCGCGGATTCTATCGACGGTGCTGCCTAACGCTGTCATAAAAATGATGGGAATCCGGCGGGTGACTTCATTTCCTTTTAACTGCCGGCAGGTTTCAAACCCGTCTAATCCGGGTAAATCCGTATCGAGCAAAATGATATCGGGCTGACGGTTTTGGGCTAGAATCAAGCCCCTTTCACCGGTATTGGCCACCAATAGGTTTAACCCAAACCCGATTAGATAATCAGATAATAAATTTTGCTGGCTGTTATTATCAGCCACAATAAGAACCGTACTGTTGTGGAGAACTGACTTCACAGGTGTACCCTAATAGGTTTTCAATGTTCTAATGTTGTGGATAGAGGTGTAGAGAGTTGGGTTGAATGGATTAATTCGAGAGGCCATCACCCCAATTATTCGGTTTTGCCCTAGCATCAATGACGAACCGGCGAATGAACTTAACCTTAGTTCCTTAAAGGTTAAGTTTTCCGGTTCAACCCAACCTACAAGGGAATTTTTGAACTTAGTTGATAGGTTTTCAACATTAATATTGTGGATAAAGTTCGAGGAAATTGCAAGTTTAGGGTTTATTTTGCTTTTGCTTGTGTATCTTAAAAAGGTAGGGTAAAATTAACATAAGATAAGCATTGTTCCCAATAACCAATTATGATATACTGGTTATCATCCTCCTCGTAGTCCAATGCCTAAAAGATTTGGAGGCGCTTCAACACTATGGCCCTGATTAAAGTAGCAGCAGATAAACGTTATTTTTTAGACACCAAAGGTACCCCTTTTTTTGCGTTGGGGGTTAACTACGCCGGTTATTTTGATCGGGGTTGGAAAATGTGGGAACCGAATTTATTCGACCCTGATCTGATCGCCCGTGATTTTAACAAGGCTCAAGCTGCCGGTTTCAACGCTATTCGGCTTTTTGTTCATCCGGCTCTTGAAAAAGATCTGCGGCAAAATAACTTTGCTAAACTCGATCAAACCCTGTCTTTGGCTCAAGATTATAAATTGAGAGTGATCTTGACTTTCAACGATTCCCATTCATTGAACCTAGCCTATGTGTCCGAAGTGGATGCTAAAATTGCCGATCGATACCAGGACGTAGCGACCATTATGGCCTATGATCTGGAAAACGAACCGGTCTTTTACAATTTGGCTGCCGGCATCTATCCGAGTGGTTATGAGCCGGCGGTCCAAACCAGCCGGTTGGTTGATCACTATGGGGCTCGCGTCAGCCGCGAAGAGGCGCTGGAACTCCAACGCAATCGGGGTATTCCCGGTCATCTCAGCGCTGATCATGCCTATTATTATATCAACGCGCTGCGGCTCTTTATCGAATATGATCAAGCCGCTAACACTTTTATCAATCAGGGTAAGGGTGACTCGATTGTTGATTTTATGCTGTCTGACGAAGCCGAGGTCTGGTATACCCTCATCGAGGTGATGGATCAAACCGTTGATACCTGGCTGCGCGCCCGAATCGATCCGGTGCGGGCCGCTGGTGGCCAGCAGTTGCTAACTGTCGGCTGGAATTGGATGCAGTTTGCCTCGCTGCCGGCTAACCGTATCCTTGATTTTCAAGCGTACCACAATTACGCCAGTTTATCTCTGGCCGGTTTTAATCTTAATACGGCTCATCTGGAAGGACTGCGGCGAGCTTTTCCCGATCACCCGGTCGTTTTTGGCGAGTTTGGCTGGAGCAATCACACCAGCACCAACCCGGCTGCCAGCCAGCCGATTGCCGAGTCGTTGACCGCCCTGTACGAAGCTGCTTCGCACGCGTACTTGCGAGCCAACAAATTTGGCGGCGCTTTCAAGTGGAAGCTTAATGATCTGGATATTACCTACAATCCTTATGAAGCCAACTTTGGCCTGTTTAAAGTGGGCGACAAGCCTAAACCGATTCGCGATATCGTGCTGCGCTTCAGCCAAACCTGGCTGCCGATTGAGCAGCCGGCCACCTTTTCGGCGGTTCATGATCTCAAAACAGGCATGGCTTATCGTTTTAACCTGCCGTTGTATGTGACCGTGGGCGGCAGCGGGTACCAGGATGAAGCCATCAGTTGGCGGACAGAGAGTGAGGCGGCTCACTGCTTTATTAAAATCTCAGGCGATGAGCTGCTGGTGGACGCTCAGGGAAGTGGTCAGTTGGCTATCGAGCCGTGGGAATTTGTGGCCGGCTGGAACAAAGCCCGAAAAACCGATGTGTATCGGGTTCTTAGCGAAACTAACCGCACCCGCCAGCATACGTTTGATGTCGGTGAACGAGTAGTAGTCGAGGTCAGCTCCGGCACGACGTACGCTGTTGTTATGGGCGCCGCGGCGCCTGGCCCAACACCTCCTGATGGTCTGCCCCAAATTGAGCCTAACCCTGGCGAACATGTGATGCTTTTAGGCAACCCGGATGCCGATTTGCCGGCAGCGCTGCAATACATCCGGCACTTTGAACCTGACTTTACGTTTGCTGCGGATGAAGTGGCGGGTCGATGGGCTTATGTGAGCGTGGTCGCCTCGCCGTCCCAAGTTTCGGATCAGGCGCTGGAGACCATGCGCAGTATGGGGGCGGTTTTGGTAGAGCGGGTCTTTGATAATTCACCGGAAGAGACCAAACTTCTCCTCGATGATCTGGCAGCCAAAGGCCAGCGGTTTCTGGGTACGGCTCGCCCGCCCCAGGAAGAACCCCCCACCGACCCCACCCCGGAACCCCCTGCGGAAGATCAACCGGAAGTATACGTGGTCCAACCCGGTGATACCTTAAGCGGTATTGCTAAAAAGGTGTATGGTGATTACAGTCTGTGGCCGATCATCTTTGAAGCTAATCGCGACAAAATTTCTAACCCCAGTTTGATTCGAGTCGGCATGGAATTGCTTATTCCCCCTATAAGTGAGTAAAATGAGGCCAAGCCCCCCTAAAGGGTAATCCAAATTCATAAGTCTAACTGAAAGAGTTTTCATCACCATGGCCGAAAATGTATTTGATGTTTTAACTGAACGGGGCTTTATTGCTCAAGTTACCGATGAGGAAGCGCTGCGTCAGCAGTTCGGCAGCCAAGCGGTCACTTTTTACAATGGCTACGACAGCACCGCTGATAGTTTGCACGTGGGGCATCTGGTAACCATTATGGCCATGATGCATTTACAACGGGCCGGCCACCGACCTATTGGCTTGGTTGGCGGTGGTACGACAATGATCGGCGACCCCAGCGGCAAAACGGAGATGCGTCAGATGCTCTCCAAAGAGACTATCGAAGCCAATGGCCGGGCCATTCATGCCCAACTGGACCATTACTTGAATTTTGAGTCGGGGCAGGCCATTGCTATCAATAATGCCGAGTGGTTGCTGGATCTCAATTATATTGCCTTTTTGCGGGATATTGGCCGTCATTTTAGCGTCAATCGAATGTTGGCTGCCGAAGCTTATAAACAGCGCCTGGAGCGAGGACTGAGCTTTATCGAATTCAACTACCAAATCTTACAAGCCTATGATTACCTGGAACTTTACCGGCGTTACGGTTGCACCCTCCAGTTAGGGGGCGACGACCAATGGGGCAACTTGCTGGCGGGCGTCGATTTGATCCGGCGGATTGAAGGCGAAACGGTTCACGCGTTGACCTATCCGCTGCTAACGACCGCCAGTGGGGCCAAAATGGGCAAAACGGCTGAGGGGGCGGTGTGGCTTGATCCTAAGCGATTGAGCCCCTATGATTATTATCAATATTGGGTTAACTGTGATGATCGGGATGTGGCCAAGCTGCTCAAGATATTTACCTTTCTCCCCATCGAGGAAATCAGCCGCCTAAGTGCGCTCGAAGGGGCTGAAATCCGGGAGGCGAAACGTATTTTGGCTTATGAGGCTACGGTTATTACCCACAGTGAAGATGAAGCCCAGGCGGCTGAAGCGGCGGCCAAAGCCGCTTTTAGCAGCAGCGGCGGCGACGTCGAAGCCATTCCCACCACGACTCTCGCTCGGTCCAGACTGCAAGCCGGGTTGGGGGTGTTAGAGATTTTTGCCGAAGTGGGGCTGACCAAATCACGCAGCGATGCCCGGCGAATGCTGCAACAGGGTGGGATTTACGTCAACGATCAGCGCATTGACGATGTTTCAGCCGAATTATCGGCCTCAGATGAGGCAGTCGAAGGGATACTGCTGCGGGCTGGCAAGAAAAAATACCACCGCCTGGTTTTTCAAGACTAAAGCTAACGATAAGATAACAAAAAGCCGGCTTATATTTTAAGCCGGCTTTTATTTTAAAAAGTAGAGGCTGGCCCTGACTATCTGTCAGAAGCCCGGCGGTAGGGTGAAACTGAGGTAATGGTATAGATGATGGTATGCAAACACCTTTTTTCCCGGTCACTATTGATCGCATTGACACAGATAAGCGAGTTTTCTTCGCTGAATTTTCGAGAAGCCATCAATTTAACCACTCTATCGCCTATTTCAAACCCTCCATGATCACAATGAGGATTATGGCAAGGCAATCTTTGCGGATAGTTGTTAGGTGTACAAATTTCCCGCCCTTTATAGATAATCTGCTGCCCATCATCTTGTAATGGGCCTCTTTCTTGCCATTCTAGATTAATAACCACAAAAATCTCCAACAACACCAAAATAATTTGCAGCTAAACAGTTGTGCTTTTATTTCCCCAGTTAGATTTTGGCCTGACGCTGACGCTGTTAGTTTAACCGGTCAATATCTTAAGTCTTCTCTTTATGAGAACTATCGATAAGTAGGGTTAAGATTGTATACATTAATTCATCTTCTGTAAAGGGCTTGGGTAGGAAATGTTGAACACCCATACGAGACGCTTTTTCGATGTTTCTTTCGTCAGCCCAGGCGCTCACAATCATCACCGGAATCCCTTTAGTTTTGGCGTCTTCTTGTAATTTAGCGTAAATTTGAAAGCCATCTAACTCAGGTAGTAGAATATCCAGAATAATAAAATCAATTTGCTTTTCTTTCAACTTTTCAAAGGCAACTGCGCCATTCGGCGCTCTGGTCACTTCAAATCCCACATCGTCCAGGATATCGGTCACCATTTGCCCCATAATCTTATCATCTTCTACAACTAATACATTTGGATTGGCTTCAAAGTATTTTTGTGCGCGTTTTGGAATTAAGGCTAAATTAAATTGGCTTGCCATTAAGTTCTCCCAAGATGTTTATCTTTAAGATGTGTTGTTGTCTATAGAACGGATCCATAACCCGGCTAGAAAGGGTAGTCATTAACGTTTTCTTTTTCGGCCTAATCTGGTCAGAATAAATGGCAGGCTCAACCAGGCCAAAGGTAGTAGGCTGTTAACCTGTACGGTGGTCGAAGCTGTTGTCGAGCCGCCGTCATCATCGCTAACCTGAAGAACAACGGTATAAGTTCCGGTCGTCGATTGGGTGAAATCTACGTTTTGTCCGGGGGTTTCAAAGGTGCCGTTATTATCTAAATCCCAGTTATACGTTAGAGGATCAGCCGGAATGTCCGAGCCGCTGCCTGATAGGGTAACTGGTGTATCCACCGTAGTACTGTATGGCCCGCCGGCATTAGCCGTTGGCGGTAAATTGTTAATCGTTACGTTAACCGTAGCCGTGTTACTTGCGCCATCGTTGTCGGTTACTGTAAGCCTAACGGTGTAGCTGCCGCTGTCAATATAGGTGTGCGATACCGTCGCCGGTCCGTTGGCAGCAGGCGTGCCGTCGCCAAAATCCCAGAGGTAGGTTAAGGTATCGTCCAGGCCAGGGTCGCTGGAGCCGCTGCCATCGAAAGAAATCGTTGTTCCACCGGGCGCTTCATCACCGCCGGACGGCGCGCTGATGTTAGCCGTTGGCGCAACATTATTAATAGTGATCGTGGTCAAGGTACTGTTGGAGGCGCCATCTTTGTCGGTAACGGTTAACCTGACGGTAAGTGTACCGTTATCTCGATAGCGGTGCAAAACTGTTGCTCCTGTGCCGGTACTCCCATCGCCAAAGTCCCAGGCGTAAGTCAGCGTATCATTCGGTCCCGGATCGCTGGAGCCGCTGCCGTCAAACGAAATATTTTGACCTTCGTTACCGCTGGCGGGACTGCTAATTTTAGCAGTGGGGGCCACATTATTGATCGTAACCGTTGCTTGAGACGTGGCCACCCCGCCGCGACCATCATTAACGGTTAAAATAGCCGTGTAAGTGCCGTTATCGACATAGCGATGCGATGGCGTTGCCCCTGTGCCAGAACTGCCGTCTCCGAAGGTCCAACTGTAAGTTAAGGGATCGTTATCCGGGTCAGAGCCGCTGCCGGTGAAGGCAATGACGCTATTTTCAGGCCCGCCATACGGCCCGCCGGCGTTGGCTGTGGGCGGGCTGCCTACATTAACTGTGGTGGCGCTGGTCGTCGCGCCGCCATCCTCGTCACTGACTCTTAAGGTTATACTTTTAACTCCCGGCGTCGGCCAACTGGCGTTTACATTTTTTCCCGGCGTTTCAAAAATGCCGTCGCCATTTAGATCCCATTCATAAGTTAAGGTGTCTGCTGCCACATCCAGGCCGCTGCCGTTCAAAGGGATAGGAATGTTGATCGTTGTCTGATAAGGACCGCCGGCGTTGGCAGTGGGGGCGACATTGTTGATAACAGCCGTGGTGCTAGCGCTGCTAGTGCTACCATCTTTATCCGTAACGGTTAAAGTTACAGTGTAGGTGCCGTTGTCGGCATAGGTATGACTGACCTTATCCGCCGAAGCCGGCGCTGGGCTGCTATCCCCAAAGTTCCAGGTGTAGGTGAGATTCGCATCATCAATGGGACTATTGTCGTAAGAGCCGCTGCCATCGAACGAAACGGGTTGACCTTCATTACCGGGATAAGGACCACCCACAACCGCAACGGGGGGCGTGTTGGAGATGTTGACAACGGCCTGGGCTGTATTGCTCCCCCCCCGTCCATCTATAACGGTTAAGACGGCGGTATAGCTGCCGTTATCTTGATAGGCGTGCTGAACAGTGGGATTGGTGCTGGGCGATGAGAAGTTACCATCACCAAAATTCCACATATAAGTTAATGTGTCTCCATCCGGATCAAACGATCCACTACCGTTAAGCGTTACGGGAGGAAGTACCTCTGTACCCGTATATGGACCACCGGCCTTGGCGATAGGAATGGAGTCAACAACTACCTTGGCCGTAGCTGTCCCGGAGGCGCCATCCTTATCGGTGACGCGTAAGGTTACCGTATAAGTCCCACCGGAAGTCCAGGTATGGATGACCGGGTTTTGGTTAGCCGTTTCAAATGTGCCATTGTTATCCAAATCCCAATCGTAAGTGAGGGTTGGCATATCGCTGATGGTATCAGTAGCTGAGCCGGTCAGCGTGACGGGCTGGCCTTCAACCGCATCATTGTAAACCGGAGGTTCCACATGGGCAACTGGGGCAACGTTCTGTACGATAATCCGGAAGGTATCCAAATCCTGGCCTATTTCACCGCCGTTCGTGGTATTATAGGGATAGTCATCATCTCGAACGCGCACCGCGACCGTATAGATGGCTGGGCCATCCACGAACTTTTGACTAACCGTTGGCCCGGTGGCAACCTCATTAAACGTGCCGTCATAGTTAAAGTCCCAGCTATAGCTTAAAACATCCGCTGTGCCGGGATCGGTGGCCGAAACGGTCAAGGTCAGGGTCTCACTTTCGTTAATGGTCTGATCGGCTATGGGG